>NZ_LZSQ01000018.1 GCF_001665535.1 Mycobacterium sp. 852002-51961_SCH5331710 | reverse complement strand
CTGCAGTCTCGTGGGCTCGGAGATGTGTATAAGAGACAGGCATCCTGCAGTTTCTTACCGGGCGGCCGTTGCGCCGCCCGGTAACCAGATATCTGACGAAATGTAAGGAGCTGAACCACATGTCGCACAACAATGTGTTCCGCCGTGCCGCCGCCGGCTCGGTGCTGACCGCGTTCACCGTGGCGTGCGCAGCAATGGGCCTCGGCGCAGCCGTCGCCAACGCGGCGCCACCGCCCCCCTGCCCGCCCGGAGCGCCCTGCGGAGCCGGACCGGTCGGCCCCGGACTAGCACCAGTCGGTCCCGGGCCCGGTGTGCCGCCGCCAAACCTGGGCCCGGGTGGTCCCGGACCGGCTCCGTGCCCGCCTCTGGCGCCCTGTCCGCGCCGGTAGGAGATCGATCCGGACGTGCCCCGGGGCAGCGATGCCCCGGGGCACGTCGCATGCTGGGCTCGACTGGCGGAGACGCCGTCCGAAATCCTGGTGCAGGCGGTCTCGACGACATCGACCGCGGTTCAGGTGGCAGAGGTCTCACCCCGCGCTGGATCAGCGGTCAACCGTCGGACTCCTAGGACCTGACAATCCGTTCGTCACGGAGGGGTCGGCCGGCGGCCTCGTCGGAGTGAGACGTGATCGATGGGCGTAGGACGTAACCAGTGCCCCGTAGCGTGTGGATCGTCGGAACGCGCCCGTAATCGATACGCCGACGGAGGTACGACACGTAGAGCTGAACCTGCGCCGGCCGGCCCGTGTACTGGTAGTGCCACACCCGCCCGAGGATCTCTTGCGTGGACAGCGGCCGAAAAGCGTTACGAACGAACAATCGCAGCAACTTGAACTCAGTGGGCGTGAGGATGATGGTGTCACCATCGCGCGAAACGTGACGGGTGTCTTCATCGATGACGAGGTCGCCGACGGACGCCATCGATTGCACGCTGGCATGTGTGGCACCGTTGTCCCGGAGAACACGCCGTACCTGAGCCAGTGCATCTTCGATGCTGAAGGGCTTCGACATGCAGGCGTCGCCGCGGACATTCTTCGCCGTGGGACGATGGGCTTTTTCCTGCAGGAGAATGACCGACATTGTCGGATGGCGCTCGCGCAGGTGCTGCAGCGGCAGGTTGCCATCCATGTCCGGCAGTCGAGGATCGAGGATGATGACGTCTGGCCCGAGCTGACGCGCGGCCGACATCGCCGCGGCGCCGTCGTATGCCGTCATGGCGCGGGCGCCTTCAGAATCGAGCGCGATCAACAGCATTTCGGCCACGACGGGTTCGGCGTCGATGATGAGTATCTTTACTCGTCTGGTTTCGGATTGGTCCCAGCAGAGGCGCGTGACCCGTGTGATCGATGACGAGTAACGCGCCATAGCGGGGTCGGAGTCCACTCCAACCATGTTCGCTGGCAGCCGTGTGCAACCGCTGTCAGTGTCGTATCCGTTTCCTGTGAGATTGCACAGTGCGAGCGAATCGGAACGGCGGGCCGGCGAGAGGCGTGCGCCGAGTCGTCTCATCGGTACGAGCCGAGACCTTGTCGTCCTCCTCTTTCCGGCACCGCGAACGTACGGCGGCGAGAATACCGAAGACCCACATCGATTTTGACGCACGGAAGAAACATCCAGGGCCGTCGAAGACGATATATCGAAAGCCTCCTGACGGCTCTGCTATTACGCATAACCAGTTCATAGCTGGGAGACACGAACTACTCATGGGAGGCGCATAGCGTCGGCGAATGTCAGACAGCACAACCACATCATGGAGGTTCCGGTGAATAGAGTGAAGACTCGAATCAGCGTTGCGTCCGCAGCGGTTTTCGGAGGGCTAGCCTTGGCTGCGATCGGCTTCGGAGCGGGCGCGGCCAGCGCCCAGCCACCGCCACCGCCCGGTCCCGGGTTCGGTGCAGGGCCGGGGCTGTGCCTGCCGTTGCTGCCGTGCCCCGGCGGGCCGCCGCTTGCGCCACTGATGGGACCCGGCCCCGCCGGTCCAGGACCCGGCCTGCCGGGCCTACCGATCGGCCTTCCCCGCTTCTGAGCGCAGACTACGACCACATGTAAAGCGGGTGCGACCGGCGAGGTCGTATCCGCATTGCACATCAGGGCGCCCTGTGCGGTGTGGCACTTTGGACACCAGTCCCGAATAGCTTCCGGCTGACAGCCGTGGACGAAACCCATCCGGTGCCACTCATGGCGGGGTGACCATTCGACGGCAGCAAGGCTCATGTTCCCAATAGCGTTCCCAAGCGAGACGAAAGGCCTCCGGAGATTTCTCCGGGGCCTTCCTACCGAGTAGCAGGGACAGTGTCTGGTTTCACGACATAGTTGGCATCTCTGTTGTCGTGGGAGACCGGCCACGTCAAAGGCGCAGCTCATCATCACCGCCGTCGTATTGGAGGTACGCAGCAAAAGCGAAGTGGCGCAGCGACTGTCGACTCCCACACCGCGACCGTCCTGTAACTGACCAGCGGTGCGTCGGTGATGTCGACCGGCGGCTTCGGCTGTGGCGATCCCTAACCCACCTTGGAACAGCTTCAGGGCTACGTCGCCGAGGGCCAGGTTCGCTACTTCGTCGTCGGCAAAGGAGCGGGCGGACCTGGCAGGCCCGGCCCGGATTTCGAAGGTGGACCTGGACACGGATTTCAGTCCGGCACCGGCGCCTAGATCACCGACTGGGTCAGACAGCACTTCATGGGCCCAAGACATCGCGGCACCGAGGTGTACGACCTAGCTCAATAGTCCAGGAATACCGCACACTTCGCATACTGCACCTCCGCCAGTTAGGTGGGAGTAGATCAGCGCGAGACGGAGCCCGCCATCTCCGCAAGTCCGGCGGCCAAGCTGACGAACGGAGCGTAGCCGAGATCGGATCGCCGGGTCGCTGAACCTCTGACTCGACCGAGTCTGTGCCGCCGAACGTCGTAATCGGCAACATCTCGGCGGTCATTGGCCATCTGGCCGGTGTCCCTCACTGAGCACGGGCGCTACGTTCGAGTCGCCTCCAGTTGAAGGGACTTCGATGCCAGACATTCCCAACACGTTCGGTCAGGAAAGTTCAACGCACGCGCGGCCTTCCGGATGTGCAGCGTGACCGCCGTTACGTCACAGGCCAATTGGAAGCCCAGCGTGGCGATGATTCCGTTTCCAGGGCTGACGATGCTGGACCTCATCGGGCCATACGAAACGCTTCGCCAACACACCGATGTGCATCTCCTCGGCTCCACCACCGAGGAGTTTCTCTCGGACAGTGGTGCGCCCTTCCGCGCGACCGAATTGCTCTCTGAGGCAGCCGATCACTACGACGTCGTGTTCGTTCCGGGCGGCAGCGGAACGGCCGATGCCATGCGGGACCCGCAGATCATCGACTTCCTCGCCACCCGTGGCCCACGGGCACGCTACGTCACGTCGGTCTGCACCGGATCGATGGTGCTGGGCGCCGCCGGCCTGTTGGCCGGGTACAGGGCTACGACGCACTGGTCGATGTTGGACGCATTGCCCTTCTTCGGGGCGATACCGGCCGAAGAACGCGTCGTGATCGACCGCAATCGGATCACCGGGGGTGGCGTCACGGCAGGAATCGACTTCGGGTTGACGCTTCTCGCCGAATTGTTCGACGAAGAAACGGCGCGCTATGCGCAACTCCTTCTGGAGTACGACCCCGCCCCGCCGTTCGACGGAGGATCGCCACGGTCCGCGACCCGAGACGCAGTTCAAAGCGTCAAGGAGTACGTCGCGGAGCTGATGAGCATCTGCCAAGGGTTCGCCACACAACATCCGGGCAGGAGCGCCTGATGCCTGGGGTCAAACCGTACGGCCACCTGCAGTACAAAGAGATCAACGGTAAACGCATGGCCTATATCGACGAGGGTCAGGGCGATGCCATCGTGTTCCAACACGGGAACCCGAGCTCGTCGTATCTGTGGCGCAACGTGATGCCTCACCTGGAAGGGCTCGGCCGACTCGTCGCCTGCGATCTGATCGGGATGGGCGGCTCGGACAAGCTGGATGATCCCGGCCCCGACAGCTACCACTACCGCGAGAACCGCGACTATCTGTTCGCGCTGTGGGACGCACTCGAACTCGGCGATCGCGTGACGCTCGTGCTCCACGACTGGGGTGGTGCCCTGGGGTTCGACTGGGCCAACCAACACCGGGACCGCGTCGCGGCCCTGGTGCACATGGAAACCGTCTCGGTCCCGATGGAGTGGGACGACTTTCCCGAAGAGGTCGCCAAGATGTTCCGGGTGTTCCGTTCGCCGGAGGGCGAGGAGATGGTGTTGAACAACAACGTCTTCATCGAGGGCGTGTTGCCGTCGATCGTGTTGCGCGCCCTCACTGACGAAGAGATGAGCTACTACCGGCAGCCATTCGTCAACCCCGGCGAGGATCGACGCCCCACGCTGTCGTGGCCCCGCGACGTCCCGCTCGCCGGGGAGCCCGCCGAGGTGGTCGAGATCATCGAGGCGTTCGATGCGTGGTTGGCCACGAGCGATGTCCCGAAGCTGTTCGTCCGCGCCGATCCCGGGGTGATCCAGAGCAAGCAACGCATCCTCGACATCGTGCGCAGCTGGCCCAATCAGACCGAAATCACCGTTCCTGGAACACATTTCCTCCAAGAGGACAGCGCGGACGAGATCGGCAGGGCCATCGCTTCCTTCATCCACACCGTCCGGGCGGATAATTCCCAACGCTGAGGCAGGACCCGCCTCTTGCAACCACCAGCGGTCAGCGCGCCGCTAGCAGGGCTTCCTGTATCCCGCGCGTCGCGAGCACGTCGGCAAGCTCGTTGTCGGCGACGCCCGAATGGCCCTTCACCCAGAACCACTCGATTCGATGCGGCTTACACGCCAGCTGCAGCCGTTGCCACAGGTCGACGTTTTTCACGGGCTGCTTGGCCGCGGTCATCCAGCCGTTGCGCTCCCAGCCGAGCACCCACTTCGTGATGCCGTTGCGGACGTACGTGCTGTCGGTATACAGGTGCACCACCACCGGACGGGTCAACGCCTCCAGCGCCATGATCGGGGCGGTCAACTCCATGCGGTTGTTACTGGTCTGCGCCTCGCCGCCGTACATCTCGCGCACATGCGTGCGTTGACGCAGCACCGCACCCCAGCCGCCGGGTCCGGGATTGGGCCGACACCCGCCGTCCGTATGGATCACCACGACGTCGTCTGCCATGGCCAGAGAATAGGCAACGGCGTCGAGTCGACGGCTCAGCGACGCGCGGGGGCCGAGATCATCGCCGTGCGGACCGACATGCCGAACGCCTGATGCCGCAGTGTGGTGATCCGTCGTCCGGGCTGCACGGCGTCCTTGACGGGTGCGGTCCGGTCGCCGAGGAACGCCGCGGTCGCGTCGATGTCGGCGACGACGTAGGTGATCCCCCAGAGCGTCGACGGTGCTTCGCTCGTGGTGCCCGGAGAGCCGACGACCTCGACGATCACCTCGCCGAACCGGAAGAAGACCTGGCGGATCGGATTGCCGCCCAATTCACCGTCGCGTTCTCGTCGCGGCGCGACGCCGATGCCCGTGAACGCCTGGACGGTCCGGTCCAAATCGGGGGAGAGCACGACGACGTGGTCGATGGCGGTGACGCCGTTGGCATGTTCGGCGCCCGAGGTGGGCGGCGCGTTCGATGCCGTCGTCGGGATTCCGTCGACTTCGGAAAGTGCGGCGTCCGAGGGCAATCCGCTCAACGACCACCCGGCCATTCCGCTGCCCCCATCCGAGCCGACCAACCGGACGCGCACACCGCCCACTCGGCAGGTGTCATCCGCGTCAACCGTGAATCCGGCCCGACTCCAGGCATCGGCCGGATCGGCGACCACGATCTCGTCGATGTTGACGGCTGCCGATGACACCGCTCGAGTATGGCCTCTGCGCTCAGCGGGCGAAATCGGCGGGGCGGAACTGGCCGTTGCTCAGCTTGCGTTCGATCTCCTCGAGGCTTCTCCCCGTCAGGTCGGGCATCCGGAAGTAGACGAAAATCCATGCGGCGACGTTGAACAACCCGTAGAGCCACATGGTCGGCCCCACCTCGATCGCGTTGATCAGAGACAACAGGGTGAGCGTGATGATCAGGTTGGTGCCCCACAGCGCCGCGGACTGCGCGGCGGTGCCGGCCGGTCGCACGGCCAGCGGATAGGTCTCGGATCCGGTCAGCCATCCCATCAACTGCAACCCGCCCGCGTTGAAGAGCATGAACACGATGAGGCAAACGATGATGAACGGCACGGAGTCCCGCCCGCTGTTGCCGGTGACGAACAACGTGCCCAGGACGAACAGGCTCAGCGCCGCACCGGGAATCATGATCAACGTGAGCCGCCTGCGGCCGACCCTGTCGATGATGGACAGCCCGACGAGCTGAGCCACCAGATAACTCACGCCGAGCCCCACCGAGACCTGCAGCGCGACCGATTCCGAGAATCCGTTGTCGGTCAGGATCGTCGGCGAATAGTAGATGATCATTTCGATACCGCTGAGCTGAGTGAAAATCGCTATGCCACAACCGAGTATGAGCGCCGGGCGCACCCACCGCGCGCGCAGCCCCGGCCATCCCCGCGTCTTGGCGGTCTCCTCTTTGCGTACCAGCTCCGCCATCTCGTCGAGTTCGCCCTCGATGTCGTAGCCCGACGGCCGAACCCGGTCCAGCACGTCACGTGCCGTATCGCGATTGTCGTTCTTGACCAACCACCGGGGGCTCTCCGGCAGCCGCAGTAGCAGACCGAACATGATCGCGGCGGGAACCGCGGCGATGCCGATCGACCATCTCCACGGGATCGATTCCGTCGCACCGACGATGGTCGCGATCACGATGCCGACCCCGATCGCGATCTGGAAGCAGAGCACGAGCCGGCCCCGGTACTTCGGCGGCGCCAGTTCCGCGACGTACATGGGCGCGGTCTGCGTCGCCCCGCCGACGGCGAAGCCCAGGACCAGCCTTCCGAGCGACAACAACTCCGGGTTGGGGGAGACCGCGCACCAGAGCGCGCCGACGACGAACAGGACGCCGAGCATCAGCAGCGTGCCCTTGCGGCCGCGTTTGTCGGACAGGTAGCTGCAGACCAGGGCTCCGATAACCGCCCCGAGCAGGATGCTGGCGGCGATCAGCTGCTTCCACCCCTCGGCGATGCCGAAGTCCTTCGTGATCTGCAGCAGCGCCCCGGAGATGATGCCGGTGTCGTAGCCGTAGAGCATCCCGGAGACCGCTGACACCAGTGCGACGATGACAACCGCTCCGGTCAGTTGTCCCGGTGTCTTGGCTCGCGCGTCATCCGAGCGTTCGGTATCGGTGGCACTCATCAGCCGCGGCTCCTTGAATTCATGAAGGTGCGGCACCGTGTTACCCGAGCCGGGGAAAAAGCAAACTCGCAGGTGCGCGGGGTCGCGTCCCGCGGCGCCGGCACCGGCGTGCCGCTGGGCAATGCGCTGACCCTTTGCCGCCCATAAGTCGCCGTACGGCATCGAAGATGGACTGTCGAAATCCGGCGTCGCCGACGAGAACACTGCGGCATTCGAGCGTTTCGACCCGGCCAGCGGTGAATGGACGAAGCTGCCGGACATGCCGACTCCGCGCGGAAGCTACGGCGCCGCCTTCATCGACGGCCGGATCGTCGCGGTGGGCGGCGAGGAGCCGACCCGCGTGCTGGCGACGGTCGAGATGTACGACATCGGCAACGGCAGGTGGACGACGGTGGCGCCGATCGGAACTCCGGTGCACGGTCAAGTGGTGGCCGCGGTCGGGGAGACGGTGTATTGCATCGGAGGCGCCGACCGCCCGACCCACGAGGGCCCGGTCGCCACTGTCGAGGCTCTCGACTTCACGTAGCGCGCAGTTGCGCGAGCGTCACGGCGCCGCGCCGCAATGCCTCGTTGGCCAGCCTGACCCGCCGGTCGCCTTCGGCGGGGATGGCGAACTTGTCGTAGAGGTTCTGCAGATGCTGTTTGACCGCGGCCTCGGTGACGAACAGTTCACCTGCCATTCGGCGGACCGAGGCGGGTTCGGGGAACGGGTCGTCGGACACCAGCGGCCGGCACAGGACGATGAGCACGTCGAGTTCGCGGTGGGTCAGCCTCGGCGGGGGCTCGACGCCCTGAGCCGTGACCGTCTCCTCGTCGAGCTTGCCGTCCGCGCTGTCCCTGACCTCCCAGAAGATCAGCCGTGACTTGCCGAGGCGCACCTCGTCGCCGGACCGCAGCACACGTTCGGCGGTGATCCGCTCACCGTTGAGAAAGGTCCCGTTGCGGCTCCCGAGATCCCTTATCGACCAAGCGAACCCGAGGTTCTCCAGCACGGCGTGCAACCGTGAGACGGTCTCGTCGTGCTGCAGCGACACCGCGTTGGTCGTGGCCTTACCGAGGGTCACCCGGTCACCGCTGAGCGGAACCAGCTCCCGCCCCGACGGTCTCGAGATTTCCAGGTGCGACGACATGGGACCTCCTATCCAGGCAATTCTGGCTCAGACAGGAGGTCTCTGGTCGACGAACGCTACGGCCGGTTGGTGAACATCTTGTAGGCGCGAACGACCCGCCTGGCCGGTGCCGTCTCGAACAGTGGCGGCCAGGGCCATTCGTTGCGGTCGCGTCCACGCGGCGCCTTGAGGAACGCCAGACCCAGCACCAGCCCGAAGATCAAGTGCCCGACCAGGGTGATCGTCACGGTCGCGACGTTCAGCGGAAACATCATCTCCTCGCCGCGCGGGGCCAGCGCGACCGTTGCCATCAGCCCGGCCCACGTCGGGAACACCGCGAAGGCGACCGACGCCAGCACCGCGTAGACGTTCTTCCACCGGTCGATGCCCAGCGCGAACGCGACGACGAAGAACGCGACGCCCAGCCCGCCGCCGTCGCCGATGTAGCGCCAGACATAACCGACCGCTGCGCTGCCTGCCGTGTCGGGCTCACCGGTGACGAACGATCCCATCACCGGGATGAAGTCGCCCATCAGGCCCAGCACGTGCACCGCGAACAGCCGAGCGGCGTCGTAAACGATGCACGCCACCATGCCTGAGATCAGGCCGCGTCCGACAAAGATGTCCATCCGGTGCGGGGCAAAGGCGATCAGCGCACCCAGCACTGCGCACAGTGCGATGACGATGATCGACGTGACGTTCTGGGGGACCAGCCCGAACACGTCGACCGAGATGCCCAGGATCGGCATGGACGCCAGCAGCATCACCAGCGAGAGCCGCGCGATATCCCACTTGGTCGGCGCCTTCTTGACCGCGCTCAAGTTGACGTAGCGCTGCCTCACTGTGTTGGTCACCTTGGCGACGACAGGGAGGTCGATCGGGCGCAGCCGCACCGTCTTGCCGTCGAAGGCGCTGGTGGCCTTCGGCAGGGGCTTGGCCTGCGGGGCGATCGGGCGCAATCGCGTGGTCCTGGCGTCGCTGCGCGTGACCGGCAGGTCGCCGAGGCGCAGCCGCACGGTCTCGTCGCGGGCGGACTTGTTCGTACCGGTGGCTGTCGTGGTCATCGGTTCCTCGAGTCATCAGTTATAGGGACGCGTCAATGCTCGCGAGCACCGACAGGCCGCGAAATCGCCCGCGAGTGAGCTTTCTGCCCAATGAGGGAAGGGATTTCTATCCGCGGGGTAAGGGGCGGAGGCGACGCGCGGGCAGCGGATTCTCTTTCGTTTCGAGACCCTTCCGCTGGGTATGCTCCAAACCACTGGAGCTGAGACAACAGCTTCGCTCTGCGCCTCCCTTCATGAGGTGAGCAACATCAGTACTTCAATCGACGAGACGTGCCGACTCAAGCGCTCACAGGTCGAGATCAGCAAGCCAGCCGATGCCGCCGAGTTCCTCGAGGACATCTACGGCGTCAAGATGAGGCTGTCGCACAAGGCTCCGCCACACTGTGAAGGGCCGATACTCTCCCATGCCCGCGCCACAGTCGGTCCGCTGACCCTTGACGAGATAACTGTCGTCGGCCAGGCAGAAATACGTCCGGATCCTCTGAACAGAGTGGCCGTTATCTGGCCAACCGCGGGCCGGATCGCCAGCGCGTGCGATGGCATCAGAACCGAAGTTGCGGCGGGCGAGGTGGCGATGCTGGCTCAACCGCATCTGCCGCACACGGCGCTCTTTGAGAATGCTCATTTCACGGCGGTGCTCATCGATGCCCGCGTCGCTGCCGGCGTGGCGGCAGGACTCCCCGGTTCGTGTGCGCCGCTGCCGATTCGCTTCAGCAGCTTCTCGCCGGTGGACGACGCCGCCGCGCAGCTGTGGAAAAACACGGTCCGCTACGTGAAGGACAGCGTGCTCTCAGACGATTCGCCCGCAACGCCGGTGCTTGTCGAGCAGGCCAGTCGACTGATGGCAGCGGTCACGCTCGAAACTTTCCCCAACACGGCGACGGCGTGTCCGAGTTTGCATCTCCGCGGCGAAAGTCAGCCGGTTCTACTGCGGCGCGCGATCGAGTTCATGGAGGCGAACGTGCACAACGACATCGCGCTGGCCGATATCGCTGAAGCCGTCCATGTGACACCGAGAGCGGTCCAGTACATGTTCCGGCGCCACCTCGCCACGACCCCGCTCCAGCATCTGCGCAGGATGCGGTTGAACCACGCGCACCAGGAACTATTGGCGGCTATCAACGGCCAGACCGTCACTGAGATCGCGGCACGCTGGGGCTTTGCCCACACCGGACGGTTCGCGGTCCTCTACCGCCAGACCTACGGACAGAGCCCGCACGTCACCCTGAGCAGTGCTTGATCAGGGAGGGCGTTCTCCGGCCCCATCAGTGCCCACACCGTCTTGCCCGAACTGGTCACCGCGTTGCCCCAGCATCGACAGAGGGCGGCGACGATGAACAACCCGGTCGGGCTCGCAGCGGCGGTGGCGGCTTCCCGAAGCACGGCGGGGTCATGGCTTCCGTCGGTGACCGCGATCGCGATCGTCGCCCCATGGCATTCGACCCGCAGTTCCGGCTGACTGTCCGTGTGGCGCAGCACGTTCTCAACAAGGGTGGTCGCCACGACATTCGCCGTCGGGATCATCCGGGTGCGTGACCAAGCGGTCAGCCACTGAGTGGTCAGCTCGCGTGAACGTTGCAGGCTCGCCAGCGCTGCGGGCAACTCGGCACGCGCCCGCCTACGCGTCGGTAATCGGCGGTCGATCTCCGCTACTTCAAATGCGGCGTCGAGGTCGGCGAACAACGGCACATGGCGGGTGACACTGGTGCGGTTGATCACGGCTCGAGTCGACGCATCGGAGCACACCAGGAAGAGCGGCACACCGGGCCACCGCTCGACATGCCACCGGGCGCTGCTGAATACGGTCCAGGCCGAGCCGGCCGGTGCATCCACGCCGGAGACGTCGATCAGAACCGCGTGCGGTTCCTCCAGCGCTGCCTGAACGATCTGGTTGCGGAGTTCGCAGTAATTGTTGCTGTCGACCACGCCGCTGATGGTCAGCACCACTGCCGACCCGCGAATGGTTCGCGACATCTCCATCGACTGCATTGCGCCGTCGATTACCCGAATCGGCGGCGGGATCACACTTTCGCGATGACGTTTTCCGCGAACTTCTCCAGGTGGCGGATCTTGCGGTCGAGCGGTTCGGTGTCGGGGCCTGTGATGTAGGGGACCCGGAATCCGACGATCACGTCGGTGACGCCCTTGTCCTCGAGCCGCTTGATGCCGTCGGGCGTGTAGGCGTCCGCCGAGATCACATGAATCTCGAATGGTGCGTCGCGGCTCTCTTGCTCGCGAAACTGCTTGAGCTGTTTGAGGAGTCGGTCCAACTCTTCTGCATCACCGCCGCCGTGCATCCAGCCGTCGTTGCGCGCCGCGCGCCTGAGCGCGGCGTCGGCGTGGCCGCCGACGAGGATCGGAATCGGTTCGGTGGGTGCCGGCGTCATCTTCGTTTTGGGGATGTCGTAGAACTCGCCGTGGAACTCGAAGTACTCGCCGGTCGTCAGGCCCTTGATGATCTCGATGCACTCGTCCATCCGCCTACCGCGCTTGGCGAACGGCACGTCCATCAGTTCGTAGTCCTCCGGCCACGGACTGGTGCCGACGCCCAAACCGAGGCGATTACCGAACAGCGCCGCCAGCGAGCCCGCCTGTTTGGCCACCAGGGCCGGTGGCCGAATGGGTAGCTTGAGGACGAAGAAGTTGAACCGCAGCGTCGTGGTGACCGCGCTCAGCGCACCGGCGAGCACGAACGCCTCGATGAACGCCTTGCCGTCGAGGAATTCGCGGCTACCGTCCGGGGTGTAGGGGTACTTCGAGTCCGACTCGAACGGATACGCGACGCTGTCGGCGATCGTCATCGCGTGATACCCGGCCGCCTCCGCGGCTTGCGCCAGGGGTATGTAGTACGTCGGGTCGGTCATGGCTTCGGCATAGGTGAACCGCACCGGGTGATAATAGAACGTGTTCTAGTTCGGGGTTTGAGCATTGGCGCATCGGGAATCTCGTTCGCCGTGAGTGCGGCCAAGACGATTTACAAGCCCCTGTCGATCGCCAGCAGCGTTGCCGGCGGGATGATCGCGGGCCAGATCTTCCAGCAGATCTGGCAGCGCATCAGCCCGGACGATGAAGAGCCGGATCCGAAGGACCTCAGCCGCTCGACGCGCGAGGTGTTCATCGCTGCCGCGATCCAGGGTCTGCTCGCCGGCGTGGTTCGGGCAGCTCTGGCCCGCGGGCAGGCCAAGGGGTTCGCGGCGCTGACCGACGAAGATCTGGACTAGTCGAGACGAACTCCGGGTCAATCGGAGAGCTAGCCGCCGAGCGGGTACGGCGGCGCGCCGACGCCCGCGACGCAGTGCGTGCCCCAAGGCGTCACCTCGGTCAGGTGGCCCTCTGCGGAGTGGTGGCCGATCGAGATGTGCACGGGTTGGGGCAGGCGCACATCGGATGTCAGATCGAAAACCATGCCACGCCAGTGGTATCTGCCGTCGATTGGGTCGACGTGGCCGACGAGACGCACTCGGACGCCGTGGTCCGTGTCGTGCATCCGGAGCGCGGCGACCCCGTCGTACATGTCACTCATCGCGGTAGGAAACCGCTGCGTCGCCACATCCGGCGGGCGATCGGCCCCATCAGCCCGACTTCTTCGAGGAAGGCGGCCAGCGGCGCGAAACCCGTCACCTGCGTCTCGAGGCGGTGTGGACTGCGGCGCGCGATGCGCCGCGTGGACCGGGGGTTCAACCCGACGCGCTGGTACTGCACCTTGTTGGTGAACAGGAAGCGGAAGAAGTAGCCGCCGAGACCGTTGATGTTGGACAGCACGAACTTCGGCAGTGGTCGCATGTGCGGGACCCGTTTGCGTAACCCGTCACGGGCGAACTGGATGTGCCGTGCTTCTTCGGTGACGTGAATCCGCATGAGTCGCTGCACGATCGGTTGCAGCTCGTCGTCGTCCATCATCTGGCGCTGTAGCGAGTCGAAGATCTCCTCGCCGATCAGTGCGGCCACCCACAGTGCCGCGCCCTGGAAGACGAACGGCAGCGCGTTGATGATCACGCGCTGATACCACTTGGGCCATATGGGCTTTACGCCGACACGCTCGATCGCCTTACCGAACATCACCATGTGTCGGGTTTCGTCGCCCAGTTCGGTGAGCTCGTAGTGGGTCGCGCTGGCGGTGGGATCTTGATGCATCATCTTGCGCAGCAACGACTGGTTGAGGATGTTCTCGAACCAGATCCCTGCCGACAGCGTGTTGACCAGTTCCTGGCGGGAGAGTTCGATCTGCTGCTCGCGGCTCATCGTGTCCCACAGCGAGGTTCCGTACAGCGAGACGACCTTCGGCGGGAGGTAGAACTTGTCGGGGTCCAGCGGCGCGTCCCAATCAATGTCGACGACGGGCGCGTACGACTTCTTCACCGAGCCACGCAGCAGGCGTTCGGAGAACTCGGCACGGCTGGGGTGCAGCGTCGGGTTGGTCATCGTTGACGTCCCTTCGGTGACGGTCCTCTCAAGGTAGGCAGCCGACGGCGCTCTAGTCAATACCTCCGGTACCGCATACTTGCGGTACTGCTCGCGTTTGGTGGCGGTGCCCACGGGTACCGGGGGGTATGCGCACCGACGAGGCCGACACGTCAACTGAGGCCCCCGACCCCGACGATCCCCGCAAACCGGAGTCGCCGACCGACCTCACCCGGCCCTCGCTGATCTACGCCATGCGTAAGGCCATCCGGGAGTTCCAGAGCGATCAATGCACGGACCTGGCCGCGGCGCTGACGTACTACGCGGTGCTGTCGATCTTCCCCGCGCTCGTGGTCATGGTGTCGTTGCTCGGGGTCTTCGGACAGGGCCGACGCACGGTCGACGCACTGCTCGACATCGCGGGCGATGTCGCACCGGCGTCCTCGTTGGACAGCCTGCGCCCGACCGTCGAGCAACTCGTCAACTCGCCGACGGCCGGGTTCGCGTTGGTGGTGGGCATCATCGGCGCGCTCTGGTCGGCCTCGGGTTACGTCGGGGCGTTCGGTCGCGCGATGAACCGCATTTACGAGATCGACGAGGGCCGGCCGGTGTGGAAGCTGCGGCCGGTGCAGCTGCTGTTGACGTTGGTCGGCCTGGTGATGGCGGCCGCAGTGGTGTTCCTGCTGGCGATCAGTGGCCCGGTGGCACGAGCGATCGGCGATGCGATCGGGTTGGGCGACGCGGCCGTCACGGCGTGGAATGTGCTGCGGTGGCCGCTGATCCTGCTGTTCGTCGTGGCGGCGGTCGCGATCCTCTACTACGTCACGCCCAACGTCCAACAACCGAAGTTCCGCTGGATCAGTGGCGGCGCCGCGCTCGCGATCGTCGCGTGGATCCTCGCGTCGGTCGTGTTCGGGCTCTATGTCGCCAACTTCGGCAGCTACAACAAGACTTACGGCGCGCTGGCGGGCGTCATCGTGTTTCTGCTGTGGCTGTGGATCACCAACCTCGCGCTGCTGTTCGGCGCGGAAGTCGACGCCGAGGTCGAGCGCGGCCGTCAGCTGCAGGCCGGTCTGCCCGCCGAACACGAGCTGCAGCTGCCCATGAAGGACGACCACAACATTCGCAAGGAGCAGGCCGCCGAGAAGAAGGACGTCAAGCGCGCCAGGCGGCTACGTCTGTCACGCGGCCGCAAACACTGAAGGCATACTCGCGGGCGTGACCCGTCGAATTCACGTCATCGGTATCGGTGCCGGCGACCCTGACCACGTGACGGCGCAGGCGGTGGCGGCCCTCAACGACACCCAGGTGTTCTTCGCGATGGACAAGGGGTCCCGCACGCGAGGAGGACAAAGTGCAGAAGCGAAAGACGACCTGGTGGCGCTGCGACGGCACATCTGTGAGCGGTTCATTCGCGAGCCCGGATACCGGTTCGTCGAACTACAGGATCCGCCCAGGGTCAGGGAGGCGTCGGACGGACCCGCGTACCGGAAGGCCGTCGCCGACTGGCACGCAGCGCGGGCGCGGGTGTGGGCCGAGGCGATCGAGAGCGAACTTTCCGACGGTGGTGTGGGCGCCTTCCTGGCGTGGGGCGACCCCTCGCTGTACGACAGCACGCTGCGCATTCTCGACACCGTCGCGGGCCACATCGACATCGACTATGACGTCATCCCCGGCATCACCGCGATTCAGGCGCTCACCGCGCGACATCGCATATCGCTCAACGACGTCGGCGAACCGGTGCTGATCACCACTGGCAGGCAGCTTCGCGACACCGGGCTGGCCGGCAGCGCCGTCGTGATGCTCGACGCCGACTGCTCGTTTCTGGCGTGCCCGCCGGAGACCCGCATCTGGTGGGGTGCGTATCTCGGTACGCCCGACGAGCTGCTGATGTCGGGCACCGTGGGCGACGTCGGCCAGGAGATTGCCAGGGTGCGCGCCGATGCGCGGACGCGGCACGGCTGGATCATGGACACCTATCTGCTGCGCGCTTAGGACTGTCGATCGCACGCACCAGATGCGTGAAATCGACCCGTCAGGTGGACTGCGGGTTCCGCTGCATCCACAGTCGGTAGACGTCGATGGCGCTGTCCTCGGGCTGATAGCGCATCGGTAGTCGCCTTTGTTCCCAGCTCTTGGCGAACTCGTCGTAGAACGTGTTGAGCTCGAAGTACTTTCGATCGTCGACGTAGTAGCGCGCATAGTCGTCGCGGGTGGTCAGGAAGATCACCTCGTCGGGGGAGCAGTAATACAGCGAGCCCAGGCACATCGGGCAGGGGTGGGCGAGAACGTAGATCGTCGTGCCGACCAGATGCTCGGTGCCGAGTTTCGTGCACGCCTTTTGGATCGCGAGGATCTCGGCGTGTGCGGTCGGATCATGGGTCTGGGCAACCTGATTGGCGCTCTCGGCGAGCACCTCCCCGTCCTTGGCGATGACCGTCGCGAACGGGCGCCCGCCCTCTTCGACGTTTCGCCGTGCGAGATCCACGGTGCGCTGAACGAAATCCACGGCTGCCCTCCCGGTGCGTCGACTGGTTTAGGCTAATGCGATGTCGTTCCTCTTGCGGGCCGCTTTGACCGGCTTCGCGCTGTGGGTGGTGACTCTCGTTGTTCCCGGGATCAGGTTCGTGGGCGCCGAGTCGCGACTGCAGGAAGTCGGCATCATCTTCGTGGTCGCGGTGATCTTCGGTGTGGTCAACGCGATCATCAAGCCGATCGTGCAGATACTCTCGATCCCGCTCTACATCGTCACCCTCGGCCTCATCCACATCGTGATCAACGCGTTGATGTTGTGGATCACGTCGCAAATCACCGAGCACACCACGCACTGGGGGTTGTTCATCGACGACTTCTGGTGGACGGCGATCTGGGCCGCGATCGTGCTGTCGATCGTGAGTTGGCTGATGTCGGTGCTCACCGGCGGTGCCGCACGACGGAATTGACCGGCACACTGGAGGCATGCCCGAACTACCCGAAGTCGAAGCGCTCGCCGACCACCTGCGCCGCCACGCCGTCGGTCAGACCGTGGGTCGCATCGACGTCTCGGCGTTCTCGGTGCTCAAGACGTTCGACCCGGCGATCACGGCGTTGCACGGCCAGACCGTCACCGATGCCAACCGCTGGGGCAAGTACCTCGGCATGCAGGCCGGCGACCTGCACCTGATCACCCATCTGTCGCGCGCGGGGTGGTTGCGCTGGTCGGACAAGCTGGCGGCGGCCCCGCTGAAGCCGGGTAAGGGGCCGATCGCGCTGCGCGTTCACCTCGGGACCCCAGGCGCCGGTGCGGGCTTCGACCTCACCGAGGCCGGCACGCAGAAGCGGCTCGCGGTGTGGGTGGTCGACGACCCGACGAAGGTGCCCGGTATCGCGGCGCTGGGGCCCGACGCGCTGTCGCTGGGACCCGACGACCTCGCAGGGGTGCTCGCGGGTAACAGCGGCCGGATCAAGACGGTGATCACCGATCAGAAGGTCATCGCGGGCATCGGCAACGCCTACAGCGACGAGATCCTCCACGTCGCGCGGATCTCCCCGTTCGCGACGGCGGCCAAGCTGACCGATGCGCAGCTGTCGGCACTGCACGACGCGATGATCGGAGTGCTCAGCGACGCGGTGACACGCTCGGTCGGTCAGCAGGCCGCGACGCTGAAGGGGGAGAAGCGGTCCGGCCTGCGCGTGCACGCCCGAACCGGCCTGCCCTGCCCCGTCTGCGGTGACACCGTGCGCGAGGTGTCGTTCGCGGACAAGTCGTTTCAGTACTGCCCGACGTGTCAGACGGGCGGCAAGGTGCTCGCCGATCGGCGGCTGTCGCGGCTGCTCAAGTGATCCGGCAATAGGAGCGGGTGGCAGCCGACAGCGCGTGCCGGTAGAGCGGGTCGAGCTGGCGGGCGGTGGCAACGGCGTCGATCGCGTTGTTGAGCTCGAACATGCAGCTCGGTGCGTGCAACGAATCCCACTGTCGCGCAATCTCGTCGACCATGACCTTGTTGAACTCGTCGATCTGCGAACGCGACACCGACAGGTCGGGGGCCGTGTTGGGGGCGGTGGCGGGGTCGAATTTCCACTGGCCGAATCGGGTGTACTCGACGCCCTCGGTGGCCGCTATCTGATCGGTGAAGATCGCCCGGACATAGCCCTGGTCGATCCCGCGCGCGGAGGCGTCGGCGGCTACGGCGTCCAACACCGCGTCGGCGCGCTGACGGTCCGTGATCGATCCGCCGTTGACCCACTTGGCCGCCGCGACGGCGTCGGCGGTGGCCAGCCGCTGCGACGCGGTGTCGACGAGCCGGTACAGCGGCGAGGCGGGTTGTCCGGCGGCGACCCCCTGAGAGAGGGCGACGAACAAGGCCACGAGCAGGAAGGTAGCGCTGCGCACAAGAACCATGTGGTCATTTTGACGGCGATTCCCTCGCTTAGTCTGTCGGGGTGACCCGGCAGAAGATCTTGATCACCGGTGCGAGCTCCGGACTGGGCGCCGGAATGGCCCGTGCGTTCGCCGCGAAGGGCCGTGACCTCGCGCTGTGCGCACGGCGCGTCGACCGCCTCGACGAACTGAAGGTCGAGTTGCTCGAGCGCCATCCCGGTATAAATGTTGCCGTCGCAGCCCTCGACGTCAACGACCACGAGCAGGTGCCGAAGGTGTTCGCCGAACTCTCCGACGAACTCGGCGGTATCGACCGCATCATCGTGAACGCCGGTGTCGGCAAGGGCGCGCCGCTCGGGTCCGGCAAACTGTGGGCGAACAAGGCCACCATCGAAACGAATCTCGTTGCGGCGCTTGTCCAGATCGAGACCACGCTCGAGATGTTCAAGAAGGCCGGCGGTGGCCATCTGGTGCTTGTCTCGTCGGTTCTCGGAAACAAGGGCGTGCCGGGCGTGAAGGCCGCGTACGCCGCTAGCAAGGCCGGGGTTTCGTCGCTGGGGGAGTCGTTGCGCGCGGAGTACGCGCGTGGGCCGATCAAGGTCACGGTGCTCGAGCCGGGGTACATCGAATCCGAGATGACGGCGAAGTCGGCGTCCACGATGTTGATGGTGGACAACGAAACCGGCGTGCGGGCGCTGGTCGGCGTGATCGAACGCGAAAGTGGTCGTGCGGCGGTGCCGTGGTGGCCGTGGGCGCCGCTGGTCCGCGTGATGCGGGTATTGCCGCCGCGACTGATGAAGCCGTTCGCGTAGAGCTTCCGTGTAGAGGCAGGCGCCTCGGGGTAATCCGCAGCGCTAGTTGCTACGGGAGGTTTGAATGAGGGTGCTGTTGACCGGGGGTACCGGTTTCGTCGGGGCGTGGACGGCAAAGGCCGTGGCCGAAGCAGGTCATCAGGTGAGGTTCCTGGTCCGCGATCCGGCACGACTGGAGACGAGCGCCGCGAAGATCGGCGTCGCGACCGACGACTATGCTGTCGGCGACATCGCCGATGCCGAGTCGACAGCCGCGGCGATGGATGGCTGCGATGCTGTAATCCATTCCGCAGCAATGGTTTCAGTCGATCCGCGACAAGCCGACAAAATGCTGCGGACCAACCTCGACGGTGCTCACAACGTGCTCGGTGCCGCGGCCGAGCGCGGACTCGACCCGATCATCCACGTCTCGAGCTTCACGGCGCTGTTCAACCCTGACTGCGACGTGCTGCACGCAGACCTTCCGGTCGTGGGCGGCACCGACGGCTACGGGAAATCCAAAGCGGAGGTGGAGAAGTACGCGCGCGGCCTTCAAGAGAAGGGCGCGCCCGTGAGCATCACTTACCCGGGCATGGTGCTCGGCCCGCCGGCGGGAAACCAGTTCGGCGAAGCGGCAGAAGGCGTTCAGGCCGCGGTTCAGATGCGCGGAGTGCCGGGCCGAGGGGCGGCGTGGGTCGTGGTCGACGTCCGAGACTTGGCGGCCTTACACGCCGCGCTGCTCGAGCCCGGCAAGGGCCCACGCCGATACATGGCTGGCGGCAAACGAGTTCCGATCGCTGACCTGGCGACGATGATCGGAAAAGCGGCGAACACGACGCTGCGGGTGTATCCGATACCGGACACGGTGTTGCGCAACATCGGAAGGGTTGTCGATGTGGTGGGACCGTTCCTCCCGTTCGACGCACCGGTGACCGCGGCGGCGATGCAGTACTACACGCAGATGCCGTCTTCCGACGACTCGCCGAGCGAGACCGAACTGGGTATCACATACCGCGATCCGCAGGAAACGCTGGCGGACACCGTTTCCGGGCTGAAACAGGTGGGCCGGTTGTGACGGTTGCCTCACGTCGCGGAGAAAGTTTGAAGGTTTCAGTAAATCGCTGACGTGGTAGCCCTCAGAACATGAACGTGAAACTGACGAAGATGATGCCCCTGTTGTTCTCGGGCGCCGCGGCAGTTGCGATCGCCGTTGCGCCGGTGGCCGGCGCGCAGCCGGCGCCCCCGCCCTGTCTGAACGCCGATGGCACCCCATGTGCCGGCATCGGCAACATCGACGCCTCTCCTGGCGGCGGTGCCGACGTGAACGTTCCCGGCGGCCCGCAGGGTACCGCTGATGGTGGCGGCGCCCAGGGCGTAATCCCTGGTGGCCCCGGTGGTTCGGCCGGTCCCGGCGGCGCGAGCGGCGCGCTGGCTCCGAACGGACCCGGCGGCACAGCCGGACCCGGCGGCGCGAGCGGATGCCTGCCGAACGTCGGCTGCATCAACATCCCCGCCCCGTAATCACTAGCTGGCTACATCTAGCGCCCAGCCACGCGGCGCACGCTTCTCGGTGAGCGTGCGCCGCGTTGCTTTGTGCGGGGACTCATCTCAATTCACTTGTGTCTCTTTGGTTTCAGTGGTCACAATTGGGGTGATCGTGTCGGGGGGTGGGTTTAGCGTCGGGGTGTGGGTTTCGAACATGTGAGCGAAGTGATTGCGGGGATGGCCGCTCAGGCGTCCGCGTTGATCGCCGAGTCGTTCGACACCTTGAGCACTGCTGAGCAGTTGGCGTTGACCGCCCAGTGGGAGACCTTCACGCGACGCCAAGCGATGGTGGGGCACCGGCTGGTCGCCGGGTTGCAGGGCGCGCCGTTGGCGGAGGTGGGTGAGCACAGTGTGGCCGGCGCGTTGACGGTGTTGTTGCGGATCTCCAAGGCTGAGGCGAGTCGGCGGGTGGC
>NZ_LZSQ01000017.1 GCF_001665535.1 Mycobacterium sp. 852002-51961_SCH5331710 | reverse complement strand
TCAAAAGCCGAGAATCAGACGAAGGGGGTCAAAATTCGGGCGTCGACACGGGGTCAGTTTTCAGGCGACGCCGACAGCGGCATCGGTTCGGGGCGCCGTGGCGTGGTGGTTGGGAGTGCGTGCCGCGATATCGGGCCCATACCGCCCATGTACGAGCCCACGACCGGGCACGCCGCTCGGCGCCGGGCAAGTTGGCCACCAACACGCGGTTGCATGATGAGGTGCAGGCTCGGTTGGATGAGCAGCACAGTCCCGCCCAGATCTCACGTCGGTTGCGGCTGGACTTTGCCGATGATGCCGAGATGCGGGTGTCCCACGAGATGATCTACCAAGCGATTTATGTTCAGGGCAAAGGCAATCTGCGTCGCGAGTTGCATACCTGCCTGCGTACTGGGCGGGCGCTGCGTAAGCCGCGGCGCCGCCCCGAGGAACGCCGTGGGCGGCTGCGCGACATGGTCAACATCAGCCAGCGACCGCCTGAAGCCGCCGACCGCGCCGTGCCCGGGCATTGGGAGGGCGACCTCATCCTGGGCAGCACGGCGTCGGGCTCGGCGATCGGCACTCTTGTGGAACGCACGACGAGGTTCGTCATGCTGCTGCA
>NZ_LZSQ01000016.1 GCF_001665535.1 Mycobacterium sp. 852002-51961_SCH5331710 | reverse complement strand
CTTCCAGAAGTTGCGAGAGAAACGGGACCATAAGGCGCGATGTGCATCGAGCATCTCCTGCAGATCCGGCCCATACGCGACCGCGGGTAAGCCGGCCGCCGCCGCGAAATCGACCAAATCGGGCGGGACCGCCATGCGCACTTCGTGTCCCCTGCGCATCAATTCCCGGCCCAACGCCACCGACGGCTCGACATCGCCACGAGTTCCGTAACACGCCAGCACGAATTTCATTGCTGTTGGTACTCTTTCACTTCCTAAATACCTCCGTGTACGAAAGCGCGAGCATTTCCATACTGGATCATATGCAACAGTGGCGTGCGCTTGCTTTCGGTCCTAAGTCTCCTTTCCCCTGACGTTCACAGCGTGACCACATCGGTGCCGATCCGCGGACGGTCCGCGGTGTGTGAGTTTCTCGTCGTCGCGTCTTCGGCCGGTCAGCCGGTATGGCCCCATCAGCGCCCCGGCCTGCGAGCCAGCCTCAACCGGGTCGTCTTACACCCTTAAGATTTGTCCCTCCAGGTATTACGTCCCCGTCGCTTCGATATGCCCGAACCCAACGACTAGGATCATCACGATGAAGTTCGTCCTCGCAAGCTATGGAACTCGTGGCGATGTCGAGCCGTGTATTGCTCTTGGCCGTGAGCTATCACGCAGGGGACATGAGGTGCGCGTGGCGGTCTCACCCAACTTCGTCGACTTCGCCGAGGCTGCGGGCTTAGTCGCTGTCGCATATGGGCCGGATCCGCAGCACTGGCAGGATCTGCATCGCGAAGTTCTGACGCGCCTTTCCCGCTTCTTCTGGAAGCCGCGCGAATTGGTCAGGTTGGGCCGCGAAGATTGGGCGCTGCTGCGACAGTGCTGGGAAGAGATGAGCGAGACGCTGAAAACGCTGGCGCAGGGAGCCGATCTGTTGCTCACGGGATTGGTGTTTG
>NZ_LZSQ01000015.1 GCF_001665535.1 Mycobacterium sp. 852002-51961_SCH5331710 | reverse complement strand
TCGTGAGATGTGTATAAGAGACCCCCAACCACCCGCCCCAACCACATCTGTGGATGAACCAGAACTTGGGGACAACCGCGCACCACATGGGCCGAAGCCCTGGGGATACCCCGGTCGTTTTGTTGGCGTGAGGCCAGCGTCGCGAGCAAGGCGGATCGGAGTCACACCTGGAGGGGGCTGGGCAGTGGCTTAACACATGGCCTAGATTTTGTTGCATGACTGCCTACGACGTCGGAGTGCTGATCCTGCGAGTGGTCCTGGGCCTGACCATGGCCGCCCACGGCTACAACAAGTTCTTCGGACCCGGAGGCCTCAAGGGCACCGCCGGGTGGTTCGACAGCATGGGGATGCGGCCGGGCAAGTTCCACGCCCGCGTCGCCGCGACGACCGAGATGGCGGCCGGCATCGGCCTCGCCGTGGGCCTGCTGACCCCGATCCCGGCGGCGGGCTTCGTCGCTCTGATGCTCGTCGCCGCATGGACCGTCCACCGGCCCAACGGCTTCTTCATCGTCAAGGAGGGCTGGGAGTACAACCTCGTGCTCGCCGCCGCCGCAGTCGGCATCGCCACCATCGGCGCAGGCAAGATCAGCCTCGATCACCTGCTGTTCAGCTCGATGGGCTTCTACGACCTGCTGCACGGCTGGTGGGGTCTGGTCATCTCGCTCGGTCTCGGCCTTCTCGGCGGCATCGGCCAGCTGGCGATTTTCTACCGCCCGCCGGCCAAGACCGACGCCTGACGCCGAGCCCGCCGCGAACCGCACCTGTGTAGCTAGAACACGTTCTAGTCTGTGTTCCCATGGGGTTCTTGAAGCAGGACGCGCCTGTCGTCGATTTCGAGGAATGGAGTAAGGGCACACGCGCCGAGAAAATCGTGCCGATGGCCCGGCACTGGGCCGAGGTGGGATTCGGGACGCCCGTCGTCCTGCACCTCTTCTACGTCGTCAAGATCCTGCTCTACATCCTCGGCGCGTGGCTGGTCGCGCTCAGCACCACCGGCATAGACGGTTTCACCAACGTCGCCTCCTGGTACAACGAGCCGATCGTGTTCGAGAAGGTCGTGCTGTACACGATGTTGTTCGAGGTGGTCGGCCTCGGCTGCGGGTTCGGCCCCCTCAACAACCGGTTCTTCCCGCCTATGGGCTCGATCCTGTACTGGTTGCGGCCGAAGACGATTCGGCTACCACCGTGGCCGACCCGCATCCCGCTGACCAGAGGCGACACTCGCACACCGTTCGACGCGCTGCTCTACGCAGCGCTTCTGGTGCTGCTCGTCGTAGCGATCTTCTCCGACGGCACCGGCCCGATACCCGAACTCGGCACGACGGTCGGCGTGCTGCCGGTGTGGCAGATCGGCGCCATCCTCGGGGTCCTCGCCGTGCTGGGCCTGCGCGACAAGGTGATCTTCCTGGCCGCGCGCGGCGAGGTGTACGCCTCGCTCGCGGTCTGCTTCCTGTTCGCGGGCCCCGACATCATCATCGCGGCCAAGCTCGTATGCCTGACGATCTGGCTCGGCGCCGCGACGTCGAAGCTCAACAAACACTTCCCGTTCGTCATCTCCACGATGATGAGCAACAACCCGGTGTTCCGGCCCAAGTGGATCAAACGCAGGTTCTTCGAACGCTTTCCGGATGATCTACGGCCGGGCCGGGCGTCGCGATGGCTGGCGCACTTCAGCACCGCAATCGAAGGGCTGGTCCCGTTGGTGCTGTTCTTCTCCCACGGCGGCTGGCCAACCTACATCGCCGCCTTCGTGATGCTGGTCTTCCACTTCGGCATCCTGTCGTCGATACCGATGGGTGTTCCGCTGGAGTGGAACGTCTTCATGATGTTCTCGGTGCTCGCATTGTTCGTGGGGCACACCGACATCGGCCTCGCAGACCTGCAGAGCCCATGGCCGATCGTGTTGTTCGCAGTCGTAGCGGGCACCGTGGTGATGGGAAACCTGTTCCCGCGCAAGGTGTCCTTCCTGCCCGGCATGCGGTACTACGCCGGCAACTGGGACACCGGGCTGTGGTGTGTGAAGCCGTCGGCCTCACAGAAGATTGAAGAGAACGTGGTCTCGATCGCGAGCATGCCGCAAGCCCAGATGGAGCGGTACTACGGCAGCCCGGAAACCGCGCAGATGTACCTGTACATGGGATATGCGTTCCGCGCGTTCAACTCTCACGGTCGAGCGATGTTCACCCTCGCGCACCGGGTGATGGCGGGGCACAACGAGGACGACTACGTCCTGACCGACGGTGAACGGATCTGCAGCACGGCGATCGGGTGGAACTTCGGTGACGGGCACATGCACAACGAGCAGCTGATCGACGCATTGCAGAAGCGCTGCCACTTCGAACCCGGCGAGGTGCTCGTCGTGCTTATCGACGGTCAGCCGATCCACAAGCAGCGGCAGGAGTACCGGCTGGTCGACGCCGCCACAGGCGAGTTCGAGCGCGGCTACATCAACGTCGCCGACATGGTGACGCGCCAGCCGTGGGACGACACCATCCCGGTACACGTGACGTGGCAGAGGGACAAGGCCGACGCGCCCTAGCTAGGCCATGACGCCGAGCTAGCCCATGACGTCGCGGACCTTGACATCCTCGAGGCCCTGCAACAGCAGTTCCCGCGCGGTGTCGAGGTGCTTGCGCCAGTGCGCTTCCGCGGCCGCGCCGTCACCGGATCGCAACAGCTGCATCAGCTTTCGGTACGACCGCATCAACTTGTCGAAGTCGGCTCGGGAGACGGGACGGCGTTCCTTGAACAGGAAGGCGTTGTGGCGCACGGTGATCTCGTGCAGCATTCCGGCGATGATGGACAGCGTCGCGTTGCCCGACAGTTCGACGACGCGCAGATGGAAGTCACCGGTCGTCTCGGCCAGGGTGTCGTTCTTCCAGCCCGACGGCACATGCTCTTCGAGCAAACGGTCGAGCTCGTCGAACGACTCTTCGGAACCGGATTCCGCGAGCAGCCGTACCGCCATCGGCTCGATACCGGCGCGCGCCGTCATCAGGTCGGCGATCGTCGCACCGGACAACTCGAGCAGCAGGCCGGCGGGACGCGCCACGATCTCGGGGCCCGGCACCCGCACGCGCGCACCGGTACGCGAACCGCGTCGCACCTCGACGAGGCGTTCGGATTCGAGAACCCGCACCGCCTCCCGCAAGGTCGGCCGGCTCACCCCGAAGTGGGCCATCAGCTCGGCCTCATTGGGAAGGAAGTCGCCGTCCTTGAGTTGGCCGTCGACCACCATGCGGCGCAGCGTGCCCGCGACGAGCTCGGCGGTCTTCGGAGACCGGACCGTCGTTCCGGCACCGACGCCGTCCGGACCGATCATCGGCGCCAGCGGTGTACTTCGAGCCACCACATCTCCCCAAGCGATTCTGGCCGTCAGCCAGCTGTACAACTCAGTAAACCATGTGCGGCGGCCACTGAGAGCTAAGGACTCAGCGCTGGTGGCGCGACGCGACATGTCGGGAGGGACGAACCCTATCCCGAACGACCAGGTTGTGCGACCCTCCGCTACGTTCGGCGACACCCACGGCGGACCGGGAGGCGCCGCCCACCAACCAGTAGGTTGACCTAGTAAACCTTGTTCGTTTACGTTCGGGGGTGGACCCCCGCGTGTGGGTGAATCATCGAACTTCGAAGGAGAAGTGTCATGGCTGAAGCCGTCATCGTCGAGGCAGTACGGTCGCCCGTCGGCAAGCGCAACGGCGGGCTGTCCGGGGTTCACCCCGGTGAGCTGTCGGCCCAGGTGCTCAACGGCCTCGTCGAGCGTGCAGGCGTGGATCCGGCCCTGGTCGACGACGTGATCTGGGGCTGCGTCATGCAGGCCGGCGAGCAGGCGCTCGACATCGCTCGTACCGCCGTCCTGGCGGCCGGATGGCCGGAGAGCGTGCCCGGTGTGACTGTCGACCGGCAGTGCGGCTCGAGCCAGCAGTCGGTGCACTTCGCCGCTGCCGGCGTGGTCGCCGGTCATTACGACGTCGTCGTCGCCGGCGGCGTCGAGGTCATGTCGCGCACCCCGATGGGCTCGTCGTTGGCCAACGGCGGCCATCCCTACCCGGAGGCGTTCCGCGGCCGCTACACCCAGACCCCGAACCAGGGCATCGGCGCCGAGATGATCGCCGAGCAGTGGGGCTTCGACCGCACCACGCTCGACCAGTTCTCCCTCGACTCGCACGAGAAGGCGGCCGCCGCGCAGGACTCGGGCGCCTTCGACGACCAGATCGTCGGCATCAAGACGAAGGATGAGGACGGCAACGAGAGCGTCGTGCTCAAGGACGAGGGCATCCGCCGGGGCACGCCGATCGAGAAGATGGCTCAGCTGAAGCCGGCCTTCAAGGAGGACGGCGTCATCCACGCCGGTAACTCCAGCCAGATCTCCGACGGTTCGGCGGCGCTGCTGTTCATGTCGGCGGAGAAGGCGAAGGAGTTGGGGCTCAAGCCGATCGCCAAGGTGCACACCGCGGTGCTGGCCGGATCCGATCCGGTGATCATGCTGACCGCGCCGATCCCGGCCACCCAGAAGGCGATCAAGAAGTCGGGCCTGAGCCTCGATCAGATCGGCGTGTTCGAGGTCAACGAGGCGTTCGCGCCCGTTCCGATGGCGTGGCTCAAGGACATCGGCGCCGACGAGAAGAAGCTCAACCCGAACGGCGGCGCGATCGCGCTCGGCCACCCGCTCGGCGGGTCGGGTGCCCGCATCATGACCACGATGCTGTACCACATGCGGGACAACGGAATTCAGTATGGTCTGCAGACCATGTGCGAGGGTGGCGGCCAGGCCAACGCCACCATTCTCGAACTGTTGTGACGACCGAAGTGACGACGCCCGCGGCGCTCACCGAGCGCCGCGGGAACGTCATGCTCATCACCATCAACCGTCCCGAGGCGCGAAACGCCGTCAACAGTGCGGTCAGCACAGCGGTCGGCGACGCGCTGCAGGCGGCGCAGGACGATTCCGAGGTGCGCGCGGTGGTCATCACCGGCGCCGGTGAATCCTTCTGCGCCGGTGCCGATCTGAAAGCGATCGCGCGACGGGAGAGCCTGTTCCACCCGGACCATGCCGAGTGGGGATTCGCTGGCTACGTGCAGCACTACATCGACAAGCCGACCATCGCGGCGGTCAACGGCACCGCGCTCGGCGGAGGCACCGAACTCGCGCTCGCCAGTGATCTGGTGGTCGCCGAGGAGCGTGCGAAATTCGGTCTGCCCGAAGTCAAGCGGGGCCTCATCGCCGCCGCCGGCGGGGTGTTCCGCATCGTCGATCACCTGCCGCGCAAGGTCGCGATGGAGCTGCTGTTCACGGGCGAGCCGATGTCGTCGGCCGACGCGCTCAGGTGGGGCCTGATCAACGAGGTCGTGCCCGACGGCACCGCGGTCGACGCTGCGCTCGCTCTGGCCGAACGCATCACCCGCAATGCGCCGCTTGCGGTTTGGGCGAGCAAGCGGGTGGCGATGGGTGTCGACGACGGCGTCATCACCGGCGACGAAGCCGGATGGTCGAGGACCATGCGTGAGATCTCGACGGTGATCCGGTCAGAAGACGCCAAGGAAGGACCGCTGGCATTCGCCGAGAAGCGCCAGCCCGTATGGAAAGCCAAGTAAGCGCCCTGACGAGCGCTTGCGCGAGGAAGAGATAACAGCGACGAGCGCTTGCGCGAGGAAGAGATAACAGCGACGAGCGCTTGCGCGAGGAAGAGAAAACACTGATGAAGAGAACGATCTACGAAGCCGAACACGAAGCATTTCGGGAAACCGTCAAGGAGTACATCGAGCGCGAGCTCGTTCCCAACCACGAGAAATGGGAGACCGAGCGCATCGTCGACCGGTCGGCGTACACCGCCGCGGGCAAGTACGGGCTCATCGGCTTCAACATGCCCGAGGAGTTCGGTGGCGGTGGCTCCGACGACTTCCGGTTCAACGCGATCATCGACGAGGAGATCGCCAAGGCCGGCGTCCATGGCCCCGCGCTGAGCCTGCACAACGACGTCGTCGGGCCGTATTTCAAGGACCTGACCAACGACGAGCAGAAGCAGCGGTGGCTGCCGGGCATCGCCAGCGGCGAGACGATCATTGCGGTCGCGATGACCGAACCCGGCGCGGGCAGCGACCTGGCCGGCATCCGCACCTCCGCAGTGCGCGACGGTGACGACTGGATCATCAACGGCTCCAAGACCTTCATCTCGTCGGGTATCAACTGCGATCTCTGCGTGGTGGTCGCCCGTACCGATCCGGAGGCCGGACACAAGGGCTTCTCGCTGTTCGTCGTCGAGCGCGACATGGAGGGCTTCAGCCGCGGGCGCAAGCTCGACAAGATGGGCCTGCACTCGCAGGACACCTCCGAGCTGCACTTCGAGAACGTCCGCGTGCCGAACGCCAACCTGCTGGGCAAGGAAGGTCGCGGTTTCTACCACCTGATGACCAACCTGCCCTCGGAGCGGCTGTCGATCGCCATTTCGGCCATCGCCGGCGCCCGCGCCGTGTTCGACGAGACGCTGCAATATGCCAAGGATCGCAAGGCTTTCGGCCAGCCGATCGGCAGCTTCCAGCACAACCGGTTCCTGCTCGCCGAGATGGAGACCGAGCTCGAGGTCACCGAGAACTACATCGACCGCTGCCTGCAGGGCGTGGTCGACGGTGAGCTGACCGCGGTCGAGGCGGCCAAGGCCAAGTGGTGGGCGACCGAGGTCGCCAAGAAGGTCGTCGACCAGTGCGTGCAGCTGCACGGCGGCTACGGCTACATGATGGAGTACCGCGTCGCCCGCGCCTACGTCGACGGACGGATCCAGACGATCTTCGGTGGCACCACCGAGATCATGAAGGAGATCATCGGCCGCGACCTAGGTGTATAGCCGGCTCAGCCGGCGTGGTGTATAGCCGGCTCGCAGTCCTGTCGGCCCAACGCCAAAGCCCCCGAAACAACGGAGTTTCGGGGGCTTTCGCGTGTCGCAGAAGGTCAGGCGGTCGGAGCCTCGGCCGGGGCCGGAGCGGCCGGCTCGGTGGTCTCGGTCGTCGTCTCGGTCGTGGTCGTCTCGCTGGTCGACGTCGCCGACGGCGTCGCCGCATCCGGCGGGCTGGCCGGATCGAGCACCGCGTCGATCAGGTAGATCCGGGCGTTGGCCGCCTGGATGCCACCGCAGACCACCTTGGCGGTGTCGTTGATCGTGACGTCGGCGTTCTCACCGGTCACCTTGATCTCGGCGCCCTGCTGCGTCGGCCGCTGACCCTTGACGTCCTTGGGTCCGAGGATCCCGAGGAAGACGTGGTAGTAGTCGAAGTCCGTCAACGCGGCGGGGTTGGCCTTCAGCGCGTCGAGCTGCGCGGGCGGAAGCGCGGCAAACGCCTCGTTCGTCGGCGCGAAGACCACGTAGGGACCGTTCTCCAGGACGGGCACCACGTTCACGACGGGATTGAAGCCACCCGAGATCGCGGAGTAGAAGGTGCTGGCGTCCGGTATGGCCTGCAGAGCCTGACCGACGGGAAGGTTGTTCAGCGACTTCCAGTTGGGCACGGCCTCCTTGAAGGCGTCACAACCCTTGCCCTCCGGGTTCGGGAGCTCGACCTCCTTCGTGGTGGTCGGCTCCGCCGGCTGCTCGGGCGCGGGCGGGTCGGCGTACGCGGTCACGGCCAGCGGCACCGAAAAGGCGATCGCGGCGATTCCGGCGGTGGCACCAAGAGCTTTGCTGGTGCGAGTCTTCACTTACGGCTCCTCAGCTAGACAGGTCGAAACGCATGTTAAAGGCAGCGCTACGCGACTGCCAAAGTCGTCACCTCGCCAAACGGCCTCCGCATGCCGTCTGACCTGCGCGTTGTCAATCTGCCCACATGGTGCCCCGAACGGCCTCAAAGGGGCGATGCATACGATGGCCCGCATGCCCGAGCCGCTGATCATCCCCATTCGTGGTCGTAGACCCTCCCTGCACGCCGAGGCGTGGGCGGCGCCCAACGCCAGCTTGATCGGGCAGGTGACGCTCGCCGCACGGGCCAGCGTTTGGTACGGCGCGACGTTGCGGGCCGAGGCCGAGCCCATCGAGATCGGTTTCGGCACCAACATCCAGGACGGAGTGACCATCCACGTCGACCCGGAATTCCCGGTCTGCGTCGGCGAAGAGGTCAGCGTGGGCCACAACGCCGTGCTGCACGGCTGCGTCATCGAGGACGGGGCGCTCATCGGCATGGGTGCGGTCATCCTCAACGGCGCGACGGTCGGCCAGGGCGCGCTGATCGCGGCGGGCGCGGTGGTGCCGCAGGGCTTCGTCGTGCCGCCGCGCACACTCGTCGCCGGCGTCCCCGCCAAGGTGCGCCGCGACCTCAGCGATGCCGAGGTCAACCACAACCGGTACAACGCGCAGGTGTATCAGCACCTCATCGATCTGCACCGCGACGCGTCCGCCTAGATTCTCCGGGGGTTGATCCGGGTACAGGCCTACCGTGAAACGTCTCCGCACCCTGGTGACCGGCGCGTCCGGTTACGTCGGCTCCCGGCTCGTCACCGCTCTGCTCACCGAGGGCCACGATGTCGTCGCGGCGAGCCGAAACCTGGACAGGCTCGCCGATTTCGGATGGCAGGACCGCGTCACCGCGGTCGCGCTGGACGCCCACGACGAGGACTCGGCGCGTTCGGCGTTCGCCGAGGCCGGCCCCATCGACGTCGTCTACTACCTCGTGCACGGGATCGGGCAGCCCGACTTCCGTGAAGCCGACAATCGCGCCGCGGCCAACGTGGCCCAGGCCGCCAAGGACGCCGGCGTGCGCCGCATCGTGTACCTCGGGGGGTTCGTGCCCGACGGCGACGACCTCTCGGAACACCTGGCGAGCCGTGCCGAGGTGGCCGAGGCGTTGCACATCGACGGCGGGCCCGACGTGGTGTGGCTCGGCGCGGCCATCATCATCGGGGCCGGGTCGACGTCGTTCGAGATGCTGCGCTACGTGGGCGATCGGTTCCTGATCATTCCCATGCCGGCGTGGTCGGCCAACCCGATCGACCCGATCTCGATTTGCGACGTGCTGCACTACCTCGTGGCCGCCGCGGACAGTGAGCGCGTACCGGCCGGGGCCTACGACATCACCGGCCCCGAAACCACGTCCTACGCCGAGCTGCTGCGGACCTACGCACGGATAGCGGGCAAGTGGCGGGCCGAACTTCCCGTCAACGGCGTCGACACCGGTCTCGTCTCCTGGGTGACGGCGGCGGTGTTGCCCGTCCCGGGCGGGCTGGCGGCCGACCTCGTGCAGTCGCTGGACCATCCGATGATGGCGTCCGAGACCGGGCTGCGTGAGTTCGTGCCGGACCCGCCCGCCGGGCTGATCTGCATCGAGGAGGCCATCACGCGGGCGCTGGCCAGCCGTCGGCGCCGGCCCGTCGACGAGCTCACCGACCCGCACCACCTCGCCGACACCGATCCCCGTTGGGCCGGGGGCGACACCCTGCGCCTGCGTCAGATGGCCGGCGCGGTCACACCGTCGATCGCGCGGCCGGCACTGGGTCTCATCGGCGGGGTGCCCGGGCCCGTCGCGGGCGCGGTGCGCACCGGGCTCGACACGCTGCTGCACTTCATGCCGAAGGTTGTTCCGACGTGACGGAGCCGACGCAGACGCGTCCGGGGTTGGTTCGGGAGATCCGCGACATCGTCGGCGCGTGCCCCGTTCCGCATCACGAACCACCCCACGTCGTACGACGTCGGCGCATCATCGTCGCGGTCGTCCTCATCATCGGCGCCGCGCTGCTCGGGTACTCGCTGACCCGGCCGCCCGGCGACCAGTCGTTCTACTGGCTGACGCTGGCGCTCGCCGGGGTGTGGGCGCTCGGCGCCCTGGTGTCGGGGCCGCTGCACATGGGCTGCATTCGCTTCCGCGACCGCAACCAGCGACCGGTGATCACCGGTATCGCAATGGGTTTGGGGCTGGGCGCGGTGTTCCTCGTCGGTGGTCTGATCGCGCGCGAGATCCCCGGTGTGCGCGAATACATCACGCGCGTGCTGGAATACGCCGATTACGGGCCGCTGATACTGGTCGCGTTCATCACGGTGATCAACGGCCTGGCCGAAGAGATGTTCTTCCGCGGCGCCCTCTATACCGCGCTGGGGACCGTGAAGCCGGTGCTGATCTCGACCGTCTTCTACGTGATCGCGACCGCGGCCACCACCGGCAACCCGATGCTCGGCTTCGCAGCGATCATCCTCGGCACGGTCTGCGCGTTCGAACGCCGGGCGACCGGCGGCATACTCGCACCGATGCTGACCCACTTCTTCTGGGGCCTGGTCATGGTGCTCGCGCTGCCGCCGCTCTTCGGCGTCTAGTCAACGCAGGGGATGGGCCAGCTCGTCTCGGCGCATTCGGGCCGCCCACACCGCGACTGCCGCGACCAATACCGGGGCGATGCCCGCGACGAGGAAGATCGTCTGCACCGAAACGACTTTCGACAGCGGTCCGACGATCGCGAACGACACCGGCATGAACGCCAGCGACACGAAGAAGTCGAGGCTCGACACACGGCCCAGCATCGCCGTCGGCACCCGTCGCTGCAGCAGCGTGCCCCAGATGACCATTCCCGTCCCATCGGTGAACCCGATGACGAACGTCGCAACCGCCATCACGGCGAACGAGGACGTGAAGCCGAAGACGACCAGCGGTATAGCGCCCACGCTCCACATCGCCATCATCACCGACAGATACCGGCGCGGCATCCGGCCCGACGACACCGTGAGTGCGCCGAGTGCACTACCCAATCCGAAGAACGCGAGGATGAAGCCGTACGTCCGGGCGCCGTCGGCGAAGCGGTCCTTGGCGATGAACGGCAGCAGCACCTCGATCGGTCCCAGAACGACCAGCACGAAGATGCTCGCGAACAACAGCGTCCACAACAGCCACGGGGTGCCGAGCACGAACACGAACCCGTCGCGCAGATCGCGCAGCACATGTGGGCTCTGCTGTGCTGCAGGCGGTTTCAGGACCGGTCTGGTCGCCACCAGTAGCGCCAGGCCGAGAGCGAACAAGCCGGCGACCGCCACCGCCCCGACCGCCGGGAAGGTCGCGCCGACGATGACACCGGCGGCGGCCGGGCCGACCGCGCGCTGGAAGACCGGGCGCACCACGCCCTCCACGCCGTTGGCCGCGAGCAGCTGCTCGGACGGAAGGAGCCTCGGCAGGATCGCGCTGTAGGCGGGAAAGAAGAACGCCGCCGCGGATCCCAGCGCGGCTGCGCCCACTGCCAGGTGCCAGATCTGCAGTGCGCCAAGCAGTCCCAGAACCGCGATGACAGACGAGGCGATGACATTGACCGTTTCGACCGCGATGATGATCGACCGCTGTGGGAAGCGGTCGGCGGCGATACCGCCGACCAACACGAACGCGACCAGGGCGCCGCCGAAGCAGGTCGTCACGATCGACAACGACACGGGATCGTTGTTCAGGTCGATGACCTGCATGGCCAGCACCACTGCGAACATGCCGTCGGCGAAGATCGACAACGTCACCGCCGCGATCAGCAGGCGGTACTCGCGGATGCGGAACGGTGCGAGCACGCGCCAACGACCGGCGCTGTGCACCGGTTGCTGAATGTCGAATTGCGTACTCACCTATCGATGGTCGCGGATGTGCGCCCGTCGAGTCCACCGATTTTCCGGGCGTGAGCCGTCAGCCCGAGATGCTCAGAAGTCGGAGAAGTTCGCCTTGCGGCGCTGCTGGAAGGCGGTGATGCCCTCGATGAAGTCCGGCGCACTCAACAGTGACAGCTGACCCTCGCGTTCGCGCCCGAGCGCGGGTTCGAACTCGGTGAGCGTGGCCGCGTTGATGGCGTGTTTGGTCTTGCGCAGCGCCACCGCGGGACCGGACTTCAGCGTGCTGAGCACCTTGTCGACCTCGGCGTCGAACTCATCGGCCGGATACACCGCGGCCGCCAGGCCCCAGTCGTAAGCCTCACGCGCGGAGACCTTTTCGGCCAGCAGCGCCATCCGGGCCGCGCGGGTGCGCCCGACCGCAGCGGCCACCAGCGCCGAGGCGCCGCCGTCGGGCATCAGCCCGATCTTGGTGAACGCCAACATGAAGTAGGCGTTGTCCGAAGCCAAGACGACGTCGCAGGCCAGGGCCAGCGATACGCCGACGCCGGCAGCCGCACCGTGTACCGCGGCGACCACGGGCTGGGGAAGATTCACGATCGCGCGGACCGCGTCGTTGGCGGCGTCGAGCACCGAGGCCGGGCCGTCGACGGTCTTCTGCGCCTGGTCGTCGCCGCTGATGCCGGCGCCCGAGCAGAACCCGCGACCCGTCCCACCGAGCCGTACCACCTTGACCCGTTGATCGGAGGCCGCGGTGTTGAGGGTGTCGGCGATACCGGCGAGCATCTCTCGATTCAGGGAATTGAGGCTCTCCGGTCGATTCAGCGTCACCGAAAGCACGCCATCGGCGAGTTCGACCGTCAGATCGTCGACACCGGTATACGTGGGTGCGCCTGAATCGAGGGTTGTCATGGCTGCACCCTAGAACCGGACGACTTGGTTATACAAGTAAGCTATGTCGGCGATCCGGAAGCGATTGTCCAACGAAGGGCGGTAAGCATGGCGGGACCTCTGCACGGACTGCGGGTGATCGAACTCGCGAGCATCGGACCCGGCCCGCACGCGGCGATGATCCTCGGTGACCTCGGCGCGGACGTCGTCCGCATCGAACGCCCGGGCAAGCTCGGCGGGATCCCGACCAGCAAGCGCGAGGCCGCGCTGCGCAACCGCCGTTCGGTGGCCGCGGACCTCAAGAGCGACGAAGGGCGCGAGCTGGTTCTGCGCCTGGTGGCCAAGGCCGACGTGCTGATCGAGGGCCTGCGCCCCGGCGTCACCGAACGACTCGGCCTCGGCCCGGAGGACTGCGCGAAGGTCAACGAGCGGCTGATCTACGGACGCATGACCGGTTGGGGCCAGACCGGGCCGCGCCGCCTGCAGGCCGGCCACGACATCAACTACATCTCCCTCAACGGCGTGCTGCACTCGATCGGCCGGGCCGGCGAGCGTCCCGTCCCGCCGCTGAATCTGACCGGTGACTTCGGCGGCGGCTCGATGTTCCTGCTCGTCGGCATCCTGTCGGCGCTGTTCGAACGCCAGACGTCGGGCAAGGGCCAGGTGGTCGACGCCGCGATGATCGACGGCTCGAGCGTGCTCGCGCAGATGATCTGGGGCTTTTTGCAAGACGGCCTGTGGACCGATCAGCGCGGGGTCAACATCCTCGACGGCGGTGCGCCGTACTACGACACGTACACCTGCGCCGACGGTCGCTACATCGCGGTGGGCTGCATCGAGCCGCAGTTCTACGCCGCGTTCCTCGAGGGTCTCGGGCTGGAGAACGCCGACCTGCCCGACCAGAACGACGCGAGCCGGTGGCCGGAACTGCGGGCCAAGCTAAGCGAGGTCATCGCGAGCAAGGACCGCGATCACTGGGCCAAGGTCTTCGCCGAGAGCGACGCCTGCGTGACGCCGGTGCTGTCGTTCAGCGAGGTGGAATCCGAACCGCACGTCACCGAGCGCAACACGTTCTATCGCGACGGCGACCACCTGCAGCCGATGCCCGCGCCGCGGTTCTCCCGCAGCGTGCCGCCGGCACCGACACCACCCGGACAAGCCGGAGCCGACACCGAAGCCGTCTTACGAGACTGGGCCTAAAGAAAGGAACACCCTCAAGTGGAGATCAAGGACGCCGTAGCCGTCGTCACCGGTGGCGCATCGGGCCTCGGCCTGGCCACCACCAAACGCCTGCTCGACAGGGGCGCGTCGGTGGTCGTCATCGACCTCAAGGGCGAGGAAGCGGTCAAAGAGCTCGGGGACCGCGCCCAGTTCGTCGAGGCCAACGTCACCGACCCGGAGCAGGTCAGCGCGGCGCTGGATGCGGCCGAGAAGATGGGCCCGCTGCGGATCAACGTCAACTGCGCGGGCATCGGCAACGCGATCAAGACGCTGAGCAAGGACGGCCCGTTCCCGCTCGATGGCTTCAAGAAGGTCATCGAGGTCAACCTGATCGGCACGTTCAACGTGCTGCGCCTGTCGGCCGAGCGGATCGCCAAGCAAGAACCGATCAACGGTGAGCGCGGCGTCATCATCAACACCGCATCCGTCGCGGCGTTCGAAGGTCAGATCGGCCAGGCCGCCTACTCCGCGTCCAAGGGTGGCGTGGTCGGCATGACGCTGCCGATCGCGCGCGACCTGTCGCGCGAATTCATCCGCGTTGTCACGATCGCGCCGGGTCTGTTCAAGACCCCGCTGCTGGGTTCGCTGCCTGAAGAGGCGCAGCAGTCGCTGGGCAAGCAGGTGCCGCATCCGGCCCGCCTCGGTGATCCTGACGAGTACGGCGCGCTGGCCGTGCACATCGTCGAGAACCCGATGCTCAACGGCGAGGTGATCCGTTTGGACGGCGCGATCCGGATGGCGCCGCGATGAGCGCTTGCGCGAAGAGAAGAGAGCACCGATGAGCATCAGGACGAAGTTCACCGAGACGTTCGGCATCGAGCACCCCATCGTGCAGGGTGGGATGCAGTGGGTCGGCCGCGCAGAACTGGTTGCGGCCGTGGCGAATTCGGGGGCGCTCGGTTTTATCACCGCGCTGACCCAGCCGACGCCGGCCGATCTGGCCAACGAGATCGCCAAGTGCCGCGAGTTGACCGACAAGCCGTTCGGCGTCAACCTGACGATCCTGCCGACGATCAACCCGCCACCCTATGACGAGTACCGCCAGGTGATCGTCGACGCCGGCATCAAGATCGTCGAGACCGCGGGCTCGAACCCGGCGCCGCACCTGCCGATGTTCCACGAGAACGGCATCAAGGTGCTGCACAAGTGCACCTCGGTGCGGCATGCGGTCAAGGCGCAGAGCCTCGGCGTCGACGGCATCAGCATCGACGGTTTCGAGTGCGCGGGTCACCCCGGCGAGGACGACATTCCGGGCCTGGTGCTGATCCCGGCGGCGTCGGCCAAGATCGACATCCCGATGATCGCCTCGGGCGGGTTCGCCGACGCGCGCGGTCTGGTGGCGGCGTTGGCGCTGGGCGCCGACGGCATCAACATGGGTTCGCGGTTCATGTGCACGGTGGAGTCGGCGATCCATCAGAACGTCAAGGAAGCGATCGTCGCTGGCACCGAACTCGACACCGAGCTGATCTTCCGGCCGCTGCGCAACACCGCCCGGGTGGCCAGCAACGCCGTCTCGCGCGAGGTCGTCGAGATCCTCAACCGTGGTGGTCAGTTCGAGGACGTCAAGGACCTGGTCGCCGGCAAGCGCGGGGTGAAGGTCTACGAGGTCGGCGATCTCGACGCCGGCATCTGGAGCGTGGGCACCGCGATGGGCCTGATCAACGACATCCCGACCGTCGGAGACCTGGTCGCGCGGATCGTCGACGAGGCCGAGGAAATCATCAGCGGCCGGCTCAGCGACATGATCGCCGACGACGAAGAAGAGAATGTGGCTTAGAAAAGGGGATCGGACTTAGCGGGCGGGATCGCCAAGAAGCGCCATCGGACCAGGCTCGGGCTCTGGGGCCGAACCGTCGGAGCGAATGCGCGACCCCTCGGCGCGCGTTCGTGTCAGACGGCGGTGCGCAGGGGGTGCTCGTCGTCGAGCTGCTCCGAGGTGTCGCCCTCTACCAGGACATCGCCGTGGTAGAGCGCTTCGAAGTCAACCTTGATGACATCGGCACTGGTGTCGTCGATCCACATGTACTCGACAGTAAGTGTTACCTCTAAGGAATCTTTGAGTCACGATTCGGAATATGTTGGCAATCCTTACCCGCGGGTAGGGTCCGGCGATACCCAATCCAATACCCGCCGGTAGCTTTTTGCTGGCCGGCTACGCCCTGGCCGTCAAATGGATCGGGTTCGTGCCGAGCAGGGCCACCCAAGTCAGGATCGCTGCGGCGAACGCCACGACCAGCAGGCCGACGGCGATGCGCCGTCCCCACGCCAGGCGGCCCAACGCCTTCGCGTCGAGTGAGTAGGCCCCGGCGCCGAGGAAGAGCAGCGCAGCGGCCCCGATGCCGATCATGAAGGGCACGTTGAACGGTTCGGACCAGAACGCGGACTCCGACACGTTGACCGCCCATGCGTCGACCATCGCCGCGACCACCGCGCACGCCGCCAGTGGTGTGAGCGCCCCGAAGATCAGGCCGAGGCCGCCGAGGGTCTCGGCCGCGGTCACCATGAAGGCCGCCAGTGCGGGCAACCGCCAGCCCGCGGCTTCCATGAACCCGACGGTGGCGCTGAAGTCCAAGAGTTTGATGAGCCCCGCCTGAAGGATGGCGGCGCCGACGCCGATGCGCAGGATGAGCAGGCCGATGTCCGTCGCGGTGTTGCGTGTGCTGGTGGCGGCCGTCGCCGCGTCCGTCGTGGTCATGCCCAATACGACTATCAGACGAGCCACAACTCATCGCGCGGATTCGTAGTGAACGCCGCACGGTCCTGAACCGTGTCCGAAGGGGGCCGTTGACGCCGCTGACTTACCGTTGTTAAGTTACCGTCGTTAGTCCGAGGACCGAGAGGACATGCAGTGCTGCAACGAATCGCACAGCTGGCCATAGCGGCGCCCCGGCGCATCATCGCGACAGCCGTCCTCGTGATGGTGGCGTGCGCGGTATTCGGGATCCCCGTCGCCAAGAACCTCTCGGCCGGCGGCTTCCAGGATCCGACGTCGGAGTCGGCGAAGGCCACCCAACTGCTGGTGGACAAGTTCGGCCAGGGCGACATGGAGCTGATCCTGAGCGTCCACTCCGACGACGGCGCGCAGAGCCCGGCGGCGCGTGCCGTGGGGGAGGAACTCGTCGCCGAACTGCGGGCCGCGCCCTCGGTCGTCGACGTCACCTCGCTGTGGAACGCGCCGCCGACCGCCGCGCCGGCGCTGGTCAGCGAGGACGGGAAGACGGGGCTGATCGTCGCAGGCATCACCGGCGGTGAGAGCGGTGCGCAGAAGCATGCGAAGGAGCTCACCGAGCGGCTCGTACACGACCGCGACGGCGTCAGCGTGCGGGCCGGCGGCGAGGCGATGATCTACGTGCAGATCAACGGGCAGAGCGAAAAAGACCTCCTGAAGATGGAGGCGATCGCGATTCCGCTGTGCTTCCTGGCACTGGTGTGGGTGTTCGGCGGGCTGCTCGCCGCTGCGCTGCCGCTGGCCATCGGCGGTATGGCGATCCTCGGCTCGATGGCGGTGCTGCGTGCGGTCACCTACGTCACCGACGTCTCGATCTTCGCGCTGAACCTCTCGGTGGCCATGGGTCTGGCGCTGGCCATCGACTACACGCTGCTGATCATCAGCAGGTACCGCGACGAGCTCGCCGACGGCGCCGACCGCGAAACTGCGCTGGTGCGCACGATGGCCACCGCGGGACGCACGGTGTTGTTCTCGGCGCTGACGGTCGCGCTGTCGATGGTCGCGATGGTGTTGTTCCCGATGTACTTCCTGAAGTCGTTCGCATACGCGGGGATCGCGGTGGTGACGTTCGCGGCCGTCGCCGCGATCGTCGTGGCGCCCGCGGCGATGGTGCTGCTCGGCGAGCGGCTCGACGCGTTCGATGTGCGCCGCCTCGGCCGCCGCCTGTTCGGCAGGCCGGAGCCGGTGCGCAAGCCCGTGGAGCAGACGTTCTGGTACCGGTGCACGAAGGTCGTGATGCGCCGGTCGATTCCGATCGCGTTGGTGATCGTCACGCTGCTGCTGGTGCTCGGCGCGCCGTTCCTCAACGCGCGGTGGGGTTTTCCCGATGAGCGTGTGCTGCCGCAGTCAGCTTCGGCGCGGCAGGTCGGCGACGATCTGCGCGCCAACTTCGCCGTCGACTCGGCCCGCAATGTCGCGGTCGTCATACCGGACACTCGGGGCGTCACGCCCGCGATGGTCGATCGCTACGCCGCCGAACTCTCTCGTGTCGCCGACGTGTCCTCGGTCTCGGCACCCGGCGGCACCTTCGTCGACGGCAGACCGGTCGGCCCGCCGTCGGCGGCGACGGGCGTCAAGGACGGCAGCGCTTTCCTCACGGTGGCCAGCACCGCGCCGCTTTTCAGCGATGCCTCCGAGGCGCAGCTCGACCGGTTGCAGGCCGTCGGCACGCCCGGCGATGTTCCGGTGCTGCTGACCGGCACCGCGCAGGTGAACCGTGACAGCGCCTCGGCGATCACCACGCGCCTGCCGCTGGTGCTCGGGGTGATCGGAGTCATCACGTTTGTGTTGCTGTTCCTGCTCACCGGAAGCGTCGTGCTGCCGTTGAAGGCGTTGGTGCTCAACGTCTTATCGCTGACCGCTGCGTTCGGCGCGCTGGTGTGGATCTTCCAGGAGGGCCACCTCGGTGCGCTGGGAACCACGCCCACGGGCACCTTGGTGGCGAACATGCCCGTGCTGTTGTTCTGCATCGCGTTCGGGTTGTCGATGGATTATGAGGTGTTCCTGGTCTCACGGATCCGCGAGTTCTGGCTGCAGTCCGGCGAGGACGGAGCACTTTCGGCGCGTGAACGCAACGACGAGAGCGTCGCGCTCGGCTTGGCGAAGACCGGCCGCGTCGTCACGGCGGCGGCGCTGTTGATGTCGATCTCGTTCGCGGCGTTGATCGCGGCCGAGGTCGCGTTCATGCGGATGTTCGGTGTGGGGTTGACGCTTGCGGTGCTCGCCGACGCGACGCTGGTGCGGATGGGTCTGGTGCCGGCGTTCATGCACCTGCTGGGGCGGTGGAACTGGTGGGCGCCCAAGCCGTTGGCGAAATTGCATGAGCGGATCGGTTTGCGCGAGTCGGGCGAACCCGCACCCGCAGCCGCCGGGAGTCCGACCGAACCGGCGGGGACGCGATGAAACGGCGACGCGCGCCCCGCGGGTCCGGGGAGCAGTTGCGCGAGGAGATCCTCGACGCGACAACCGACCTGCTACTCGAGGCCGGCACCGCGAAAGAGGTCTCGATCCGGTCGGTGGCGCAGCGGGTGGGTGTGACCCCGCCGTCGATCTATCTGCACTTCGCCGACAAGGACGCCCTGCTCGACGCGGTGTGCGCGCGGTACTTCGAGAAGCTCGACGAGGAGATGCAGTCCGTGGCGGCCGGGCAGCCCTCGACCATCGAGGTGCTGCGTGCCCAGGGACTGGCGTACGTTCGGTTCGCGATGAAAACCCCTGAGCTGTATCGCATTGCGACGATGGGGGAGAGTCGGCCGGGCAGCGATGTGGACGTGGCGTTGAACAGCTCGGCGTTCGTGCATCTGCGCGCCGCGGTCGAGGGCCTGATCGCGGAGGGAATCTATGCGCCGGGTGATTCGACGGCGATGGCGCTGGAGTTGATGACCGTCGCGCACGGGGTGGCCGCGATGCTGATCTCGAAGCCGTACCTACCGTGGGGTGATGTCGAGGAGTTCGCCGACCGGGTGCTGGCGGCTGTGTGCTTCGGTCAGATCGCCCGAGGCGCCGTCGACCTCGACAGGCCAGCGGAAGCCGTCGCACAGTTGAAAGGGGCGCTACATGTCGGACACGGTCAATAACCCGTTTTTCGCGCGGTTGTGGACGGTGATGTCCACCCACGAGACCGACGCCATCCGGCAACTCCGGCGGGAGAACCTCGCCGGGTTGTCCGGCCGGGTGCTGGAGGTCGGCGCGGGGACCGGGACGAACTTCGAGTTCTACCCCGACACCGTGACCGAGGTCGTGGCCGTCGAGCCCGAGCGCCGGTTGGCCGAACACGCCCAGCGGGCCGCTGCCGCGGCGCGAGTGCCCGTCACCGTCAGCACCGACACCGTGGAACAGTTCATGGCTTCCGGCAACGAACCGTTCGACGCCGTCGTCTGCTCGCTCGTGCTGTGCTCGATCGAGGACCCGGAGACCGTTCTGCGCCAACTCCATTCGTTGATGCGGCCGGGCGGTGAACTTCGCTACCTCGAGCACATCGCCAGCGCAGACGGCCGCGGGCGGCTGCAGCGGATCGCCGACGCGACGGTGTGGCCGCGGTTGTTCGGAAATTGCCATACGCACCGCCACACCGAGCAGAGCATTGCGGGCGCGGGATTCGATGTCGCAGGGTCGCGGCGGGAGTGGACGATGCCGCGGTGGGTGCCGCTGCCCGTATCCGAATTTGCGATCGGCCGCGCGGTCAAGCCCTAGCGATTTGTGTGCGATAGCGAGCGCTGAGCGCAACAAAGCGCACACAAATCGCTACTTAGGCGAGGGCGCGCCGGATCTCCGCGATCACTCGCTCGGGATACTGGGTGAGGTCCAACCACGTAAAGCGCAGGACACTCCACCCGAGCAACGCGATCTTGTTCTGCCGGTTGCGGTCTTTGACGAACACCTCGGCGTCGCTGTGGAATGCCCAGCCGTCGACTTCGATGGCGACTCTCTGCGCTGGGAATGCGACGTCGACCTTGTATCTGTCGACCGGATGGTTGGTGTACCACCCGCCAATACCAGCCTCACGCAACAACTTCACGAGCAGGCGCTCAGCTGCTGATCGTGCGCCGTCTGACGCTGCCTGTAGCAGTCGTCTGGCGGCCGGCGACCCGTGGCGGCCCCTGTTTCGCAGATGCGCTCGCCACAGGTCGCGCAACTCGACAACGCTCTGCAGTGCTGAATCCATCAACACGACACCATCGCGTTCGCGGATCGCGGCTTCGACGACCGTCAGCGGAATCGCTGTCACTCTCAGCCCTTTGCGTTCAACCACATCCGATGACGCGAGGTCCCGCCTTCGCGTGCGGATTCCCGCGCGGTGTGGATGATGGCTCTCCCTGGGCACCGTCACTTCGACGATGTCGGGCGCAAAGCGGGTCATGCTGTGCCACCATGCGGCCGACAACCCACTGGCCGTCGCTTGTGGGCCGTAACCCCACACGGCTGCCCGTACCCGTGCGGCACCGGTGAACGGCCGATCGTCGACGAAGTACACCCCGGGCGAGCAGCGTCGCCACCGGCCAGCGCGAACTCGTCTACCGATTGCGTGTCTGCTCAGGCCGCATCGCTCGGCCTGCGCAAGCGTGATGACTCCGTCGTGCCGCCGCAGATGATCTTCGAGCACGTTGGAAAGGACGCCGTAGGACCACGTTCGGTTCCGCAGTCTGCGATTTGTGTGCGTTCACGAGCGGTGAGCGCAACAAAACGTACACAAATCGCTCAGCCGAGCAGGGCCGGAAGCCGCTGCAACAGGTTCGGCAGTGCGTTCGCCGCCGTCTCGCGCACGGACGCCGTCGCGGAATCCGACAGCGGTGTGCGTTCCGGGTTGACCTCGATGACCGGGATGCCGTTGGCCAGCGCGATCTCGGGCAGGCCCGCCGCGGGATAGACGATCGACGAGGTGCCGACGACGATCACCAGGTCGGCGCCGCTGACCGCCTCGACCGACCGCTGCCAGGCGTCCTCCGGCAGTGCCTCGCCGAACCAGACCACATTGGGCCTGATGAGCCCTCCGCACACGCACCGTGGCGGGTCGACGGTCTCCACCGGTTCCGGCATGGCCGGCAGTTCGCCGGAGTACGCCCCCTGACAGAGGTCGCAGCGGAACTCGAACAGGCTTCCGTGTACGTGGTAGACCTTCTTGCTGCCCGCGCGCTCATGCAGGTCGTCGACGTTCTGGGTGACGACGTGCACGTCGGCGTAGTCCTGCCAGGCGGCCACCGCCAGGTGTCCGTTGTTCGGTTGCACCCCGCTCATCATGTAGTGGCGCCACAGGTACCACGCCCACACCTTCTCGGGGTGGGCTCGCCACCCCTCCGAACTGGAGATTTCGTAGGGGTCGACCTTCGCCCACAGGCCGGTTTCGGCGTCGCGGAAGGTCGGCACCCCGCTCTCGGCCGAGATACCCGCACCGCTGAGGACCGTTACCTGCACATGACCAAACTAGCCCGTGTGGGCGATACTAGGCACGTGGCCAACTTGGGGGATTGGGTACGCATCGACCAGCGCTCTTCCGGCGCCCTGTTCGACCAGCTCAGAACGCAGATCATCGATGGCGTGCGCGACGGCAGGCTGCCGCCGGGCACCCGGCTGCCGACGGTGCGCGAGCTGGCGGGCCAGCTCGGTCTCGCGGTGAACACCGTGGCCCGTGCCTACCGCGAGTTGGAGTCGGCGGGAATCCTCGAAACCCGCGGCCGCTTCGGCACATTCGTCGCTCATGAGGATCCGGCCGACGCCGCGATGGCCACGGCCGCCAACACCTTCGTGTCGGCGGCCAAGTCGCTCGGGGTGGGCAAGGACGATGCGCTGCGGTATGTGGAGACGGCGTTCGGGTAGCGGTGCTCACCCGAATTCGAGGACGGTGAAGACCGGTCGCACGGAGTCGAACCACGGGAGCCGCTGAGCGCTCCACATCAGCGCGTTGAGCACCCTGCCCCGTCCCGGCGGCAGCGCCACGTCGTGCACCGCGCGGATCCCGGGGATGTCGTTGACGAGGTCGGCGACCTGCGACGGTGTCATGTGGAACGGCATCGGCGGGACGCGGTAGCTCAGCGACGGCCGCAACAGGCCGCTGCTGATCGCGCGGGCGAACCAGGCCGGCGGTAGTTCGAACATCATCTGCCCGCCGGGGAAGCGGGCGGCGCACTCACGGATCAGGTCGAGCGCCTCCTCCGGCTGCAGGTACATCAGCAGCCCTTCGGCGGTGATGAACACCCCGTGCTCGGTGTCGACGTGGTCCATCCAGCTGTAGTCCAGCGCCGACTGGGCCAGCATGCGCACGCGATCAGAGGACGGCAGCAAGCGCCGGCGCAACTCGATGACGGGTGGTAGATCGACCGTGAGCCAACGAAATTCGTGCCCAACCTCGCCGGTGTCGAGCCGGTAGAAGCTGGTCTGGAGGCCCTCGGCGAGCGCCACGACCGTGGCGCGGGGATGGTCGCCGAGGTAGCGCCGTGTCTCGCGGTCGAAGCCCCGTGCACGCACCGCCATGTCCTGGCGGCGGGACAGCCCGAACTTCGCGAAGTCGAAGTCGATGGAGTCGACGAGTTGAATCGCCATCGGATCGTCGATCAGTCCATCCGGGCGGGCTGCCTCGGTCGCTCGCACCTTCAGCGTCATCAACGCGGTTTCGGAGACACCGGTCAGCATGGTCGCGTCGGTCCTGGCGGGCGAGTCGTTCGGTTCGGAGCTCACGCCCTCGAATCTACCTAGCGCAGGACCTTGTCCAGTGTCCTCAGGTTTCTGGTGGTGGTCGACGACTTGTACCGCTTCTTGCCCATCGTCTTGCCGATGGTGGTGTCCAGCGTCGCGGTCTTGGGCACCTGCCAGTAGATGACCCCGTCACCGCGCTCGATCTTCTCCTGAGCCGGGGCGTCCTTCGCCAGGTCGGCGAGTTCGTCGAGGACCTGTTCGTCGGTCACGAACGTGACATAGGAGTGGTGGTCGGGCACTTCGCGCTCGAACGGATAGGCGCGCGAGATCGCCGCCACCGTGTCGATCGGGTAGGCCAGCACCCAGGCGTCGTAGCCGAAGGAGTCGCGCAGCGCCTTCTCGGCCTTCTTCCGTACCGTATCGACACCTGAACCGCTGTCGAAGAGGACGTTGCCGCTGGCGAGAATGGTTCGCACCGAACGGAATCCGGCGTCTTCGAGAGCCTTCGCGACGTCGGCCATCTTGAGGTTGACGCCGCCGACGTTGACGCCGCGCAGGAACGCGGCATAGCGCGTCATCAGCCGAACTCCAGCAGGGTGTGGCTGGGCCGGCCGTGGCGCAGGAAGCCGACGCGGTCCCACGCAGCCGATGCCAGCACCTTGTACGCGCCCCGCCCGGGCGGCAGGGGGACATCGTGGGCCGCGCGCACACCCGGGATACGCCCGGCAAGTTCGACGGCCTCGTCCGGGCTGAGCCCGAAAGGCATCGGCGGGGTGACGTAGCGATCGGAGAGTTTGAGCTTGCCGCGCACGGTGCGCCGGCTGAACCAGGGCGGGACGGAGTCGAACATCAACCGCCCGCCGGGGAAGCGGGCCGCGCAGTCGCGGATCAGGTTCAACGCGACATCGGGATCGAGATACATCAGCAGCCCCTCGGTGGTGATGAAGACGCCGTTCGACGCGTCGACGCGGTCCATCCAACTGCGGTCCAACGCCGACTGTGCCAGCGTTACGATCCGATCCTCGCGCGGCAACAATTGCTCGCGCAAGGCGATGACGGGCGGCAGATCGACGGAGTACCACGTCAATTCGTCGGTGACGCCGTGCCGCTGCAATCGCCAGAAACTGGTCTGCAGACCTTCGGCGAGCGCGACCACCGATGCCTTCGGATGCTCGCTCAGGTACTCGCGGGTGGCGGTGTCGAAAGCGAGGGCGCGCAGCGCATGTGCCTGTTTGGGTTTGCCGAACTTGCCATAGTCGTAGTCGATCGTGTCCAGCAGCGTGACCGCCCACGGGTCGCGGATGACGCCGTCGGATCGCTTGGCCTCGCTTGCGCGGTAGTACAGCGTCCACAGTGCGGTCGCCGATACGCCCTCGAGAACGCTGCCGTCGATTCGCGATGCTGGACCGGTCACATCTCGATGGTAGAGACGTAGGCTCTTGGCATGGGACGCCATGTGTTCGACGACAAGCTTCTCGCATTGATCGGGGGAAACTCGCTGGGCGTGCTGGCGACTCTGAAGCGCGACGGGCGCCCTCAACTGTCGAACGTGTCGTATTACTTCGACCCGCGCGCACTGACCATCCAGGTGTCGATCACCGAACCGCGGGCGAAGACCCGCAACCTGCGGCGTGATCCCCGCGCGTCGCTTCACGTCAGCTCGGACGACGGCTGGTCGTATGCCGTCGCCGAGGGTGACGCGATCCTGACGCCGCCCGCCGCGAGGCCCGACGACGACACCGTCGAGGCGCTGATCGCGTTGTACCGCAACATCGCCGGTGAGCATCCCGACTGGGACGACTACCGGCGCGCGATGGTCGACGACCGCCGGGTGGTGATGACGCTGCCGATCAGCCACGTCTACGGGATGCCCCCCGGTAAGCGCTGAAAAGCAGGCGACGGCCCACCGATCGAGGGGCTAGGCTCCCGTCATGGCTGAAGAACCGGAAGACGACACCAAGCGCAGGTTCCGGGAAGCGCTGGAGCGCAAGAAGGCCAAGGCGGCCGGCGGGGGCGACCACAAGGACGGCGGAGCCAAGCAGCCGCGGGCGCACGGCCCGGTCGAGCATCGCCGGGAGTTCCGGCGCAAGAGCGGCTAACCTGCCCGAGAAGTGCGCGCTTCGCGCAGGAGGATCGCCGCGAGGCAGATGCCGGCGAGCACGGCCACTGCCACTGCGAAACTCACACCCGCCGTGCGTAATCCCCACTGCTGGGCGGCCAGGCCCTCGCCGACGACGGGCACCGAGATCGCCACGTAGCCGATGACGAAGAACGTGGAGTTGACCTCCGCGCGTCGGTCGGCCGGGCTGCGTTCGGAGATCGCCGCCAAGCCACGGCTGAAGCTCATACCCTGCCCGATGCCGGACACGACGGCGGCCGCGATCAACCCGATCAGCGACGAGAGTTGCAGTGCCACAGCCAGAGTCGCCATGCCGACCACCAGGATTGCGCAGCCGACCGCCAGCGCCCGCTGCGGCGCCATGGTGTTGGTAACGATCTGCGTCAGGGCCGAGGCGGCGAAGATCGAACCGGCGATCAGGCCGGCGACCGCCTGGTTGTCGATGCCGACGACTTCGGTCACGAACGACGGAGCCACCGCGGCGAACAGACCCGTCACCGCGAACCCGGCAAATCCGGCGATCGCGGCGAGAATGAACACCGAACGCACCTCGGGCGGCACCGAGAGCCGCTGCAGGGCGATCCGCCCCGAGCGCGGTGACGTCTCCGGTACCAGCAGCACCGCCACGCCCGCCAGTGCCGCCAGGACGATGTGCACGATGAAGCTCAGGTGCAGCGGCTGCGGCGCGTATTCGACGAGCACACCGGCCATCATCGGGCCGGCGCCGAGCCCGCCGATGTTGGCGACAGTCGCGACCGCGGCCGCCCGCGTGCGCCACCGTGGCGGTGCGGCCTCGACGACGGCCGCGGTGGCCGTCCCGGTGAAGACCCCGGCCGACAGCCCGGAGAACACGCGACCGACGAGCAGCAGCGGTACCGAATCCGCGGCGAGGAAAACCCCGGCACTGATCAACGCGGCGACCACGCCGCCGAGGAGCACCGGCCGCCTGCCGATCGCGTCCGACCACCGGCCGAACGCCAGCAGCGCGAACAGCACGCCGCCCGCATAGGCCGCGTACACGACGGTGGTGGTCAGCACCGAGAAATGCATCTGCTCGCCGTAGAGCGCGTACATCGGCGTCGGCATCGTGGTGCCGAGCATGATCGCGGCGAACGCGTACGCCAGGAGGCCGAAGGCCAGGCGGTGGGCGGTCGTGGCGGGGCCCGCTGGGGCGGCGTCGAGCATGTCTGTTGATAACCACCCCCGCGGGTGCCCTAATCCCCGTCAGGTCAGTGTGTGACCGCTTTCTCCGCGCCGATGCCGGTCAGCGAGCGCACCTCGAACTCGGCGTTGATGTCCGGGTCACCCCGGTCGGACGAGGTCAGGGTGCCGATCGCCCCGAGCGCGAACGCCAGCGGGATCGACACGATGCCGGGGTTGGCCAAGGGGAACCATGCAAAATCGACGCTGGACAGCATCGCGGTCTTCGAGCCCGACACGGCGGGGGAGAAGACGATCAGCACGATCGTCGAGATCAGGCCGCCGTACATGCTCCACAACGCGCCCCGCGTATTGAAGCGCGGCCAGTACAGCGAATACAGGATGGTCGGCAGGTTGGCCGCGGCCGCCACCGCGAACGCGAGAGCCACCAGGAACGCGATGTTCTGCTCGGCCGCCAGGATGCCGAGGCCGATCGCGAACACGCCCAGCACCACGACCGTGATCCGCGAGACCCGCACCTGTTCGTCCTCGCCGACCCCGTGGCTCTTCATCACGCTGGCGTAGATGTCGTGCGCGAAGGACGTCGCCGCGGTGATGGTCAGGCCGGCGACCACCGCGAGGATGGTCGCGAACGCGACCGCAGAGATGATGCCGAGCAGGATGACCCCGCCGAGCTGGAACGCCAGCAGCGGCGCGGCCGAGTTCTGACCACCCGGAGCGGCCAAGATGGTGTCGGGTCCGACGAGCGCGGCGGCGCCGTATCCGAGCGCGAGGGTGAACAGATAGAACGCGCCAATGAGCGCGATCGCCCACACCACCGAACGGCGGGCCTCCTTGGCGGTCGGCACGGTGTAGAACCGCATCAACACGTGCGGCAGACCCGCGGTGCCGAGCACCAGCGCCAGCGCCAGCGAGATGAAGTTGATCTGCGATGTCAGGGAGGCGCCGTACTGGGCGCCGGGCGCCAGAACGTCGCGGGCGGCGACGGCCTCGTTGGACGAGCCGGACACCGCGGACTGCGCGGCGCCGAGGATCTCGGAGAAGTTGGCGCCGAACTTGGCGAGCACCCACACGGTCATCAGCGCCGCGCCGCCGATCAGCAACACGGCCTTGATGATCTGCACCCAGGTCGTGCCCTTCATGCCGCCGATCAGCACGTAGACGATCATCAGCACGCCGACGACGGCGATGACGAGGGCCTGGCCGAGGTCGCTGTTGACGTTGAGCAGCAGTGCGACGAGCCCGCCGGCGCCGGCCATCTGTGCCAGCAGGTAGAACAGGCAGACAGCCAGCGTCGTCGTGGCCGCGGCGAGTCGTACCGGGCGCTGTCGCAGCCGGAAACTCAGCACATCGGCCATCGTGAATTTGCCTGCGTTGCGCAGCAATTCAGCGACCAGCAGCAGCGCGACCAACCAGGCCACCAGGAAGCCGATGGAGTAGAGGAAGCCGTCGTATCCGTACACCGCGATGGCGCCGGCGATGCCGAGGAAGCTGGCGGCCGACAGATAGTCACCGGAGATCGCGATGCCGTTCTGCGGACCGGTGAACGACCGCCCGGCGGTGAAGAACTCGGCGGCGGTCGCGTTGCGCTTGCTCGCACGGATCACGATGTAGAGCGTCACCGCGACGAACAGCGCGAAGATGCCGATGTTGGCGACGGGATTGCCGACGGCTGAGTCGGCGGCCAGCAGGGTGCTCATGCGGCGCCACCCTCCAGCTTGGTGCGGATGGCCTCGGCCCGCGGGTCCAGCTCCCGGTTGGCGAAGCGCACGTAAATCCCGGTGATGACGAAGGTGGAGACGAACTGCCCGATGCCGATCAGCAGGCCGACGTTGATGTCGCCCCACACCTTGGTCGCCATGAATTCGTGGGCGAAGGCGCCCAGGACCACGTACGCCGAATACCAGACGAGAAACAGCGTGCTCATCGGAAAGACGAAGCGCCGCAACCTGCTCCGTAGCTCCTGGAATTCAGGACTGGCCTGCACGGCGCGATATTCCTCGCCACTGATCGGAGTGTCCAAGGACGATCGGTGGATTTCGGGCACGGGCGACTCCTCATCTGGTGTAGTCGTGCGTGCGCAGCCGTGAGACGCGCGTCATACTCAGCTGATTGCCAGGCAACTGTAAGCCAACACGTCGGATTTAGACTGGCCCTGTGGCGAAACTGCAGCTAGTTCAAGATCCGGCGGCCGACGAGCTGCTGGAGTCCAACCCGTTCGCGCTGTTGGTCGGGATGCTGCTCGATCAGCAGTACCCGATGGAGGCGGCGTTCGCAGGACCGAAGAAGATCGCCGACCGTCTCGGTGGTTTCGACGTCCGCGAGATCGCCGACTACGACCCCGAGAAGTTTGCCGCGTTGTGCTCGAAAACGCCTGCCATACACCGCTTCCCGGGCTCGATGGCCAAACGTGTTCAGGCACTGGCGCAGTTGCTCGTCGATCGCTACGACGGTGATGCGGCCGCGTTGTGGACCGCCGACGACCCTGACGGCGCCGAGGTGCTTCGTCGCCTCAGGGCGCTTCCCGGGTTCGGTGAGCAGAAGGCGAAGATCTTTCTGGCGCTACTCGGCAAGCAGTACGGCGTGACGCCGCAGGGCTGGCGAAAGGCGGCCGGCGACTACGGCAAGGCCGGGTCGTTCCTGTCGGTGGCCGACGTGGTCGACGCGGGTTCGTTGGAGAAGGTGCGGTCGTACAAGAAGCAGGCGAAGGCGGCCGCGAAGGCCGCCAAGGCCTGAGCGGGCTAGGAGTTGGCGACCGCGGAGTCCTCGGCGTCCAGGCGCGCCAGCGTCTTGATGACACCGGCGACGACGTGGCCGGTGGAGGTCCCGGTGTCGATGCCCTCCTTGAGCGTGCGCAGCCGCAGGCCGCGGTCACAGAGTTCGGCGACGGTGCGGATGACGTCGGCGCCGGTGCGGCCGAGCCGGTCGAGCGCGACGACGACGATGGTGTCGCCCGAGCGGGCGTAGCTCAGCATCGCGTGCAGGCCCGCGCCGATGCGGTCGGCGGAGTCGGAGAGCCGGTCGGTGAACACCCGCCGGGGGTCGACTCCTGCAGCGTTGAGCGCCGCGAGCTGACCCTCGAGGCCCTGCTCGGCGGCGCTTGCTGTGGCGTAGCCCAGCGTGCAGGTCACGTCCCCAAGGTCTCACGAATTCGGTCGCCTCGAAACAGCTGCCGTGATGTTTGCGCCGAACCGTTACCGGACGTCGACATCCGAGAGATGAAGTAGCGCATTACGCATGGTGCAGGCGCCCAAGCGGCGCACACTTCTCGGCATGGCTGACGAAGTCCTGGACCCGGTCCGAGGGATTGACTTGGAAGTGCTCGACGAAGGCACGACCACGTCTCGGCATCCGGCGCCGCTGCTCTTCATCCACGGCGCCTGACATGCCGCATGGTGCTGGGAGAACTTCCTGGAGTACTTCGCCGAGAACGGTTATCGCGCAGTGGCGCTGAGCCTGCGCGGGCACGGCGGCAGTGCCATGCCGAAGAGATTCAGGTTCTGTTCGCTGGCCGATTACGTCGACGATGTCGGAAGCGTCATCGCGCAATTGCCCGCTGCGCCGGTTCTCATCGGCCACTCGATGGGCGGGTTCATCGTGCAGAAGTATTTGGAGCGCAACGACGCACCGGCCGCTGTGCTGATCGCGTCCGCCTCCGTCCACGGCAGCCGGGACTTCGCGCAGCGCCTGATGCGGCGCCATCCGTGGCTGATGGTCAGAAACATGATCACCGGCGACGGCGCCTACGGTCTCAACACGCCGAACATCGCTCGCGCATTGTTCTATTCACAGAACACCACCGAGGCGGACGTGGCCCGCTACGCGGCGCTGGTGGGCAACGAGAGTCTGCGGGTGGGCTTCGACACCTTCCGGCCGATCGCCAGCCCCGAGAGCGTGACGGCACCCGTGCTCGTTCTCGGCGCGGGACTCGACGGCGCGATCACCCGCGAGGAGATCGACGCGACCGCAACGGCGTATGGCGGGCAGGCCGAGGTCTTCCCGGACATGGGGCACAACATGATGCTCGAGCCGGGTTGGACCGAGGTGGCAGGCCACATCGACGCGTGGCTCACCGCTCGCGGCTTGTGAGCGCATCGCCGTCGAAGCGCTCCCGGGTGGCGATCTCGGAGACCGGTCTGCGGGTCAACTTGGTCAGCTGCCGGACCGGCTTTCCGAGCGGCAGGAGCGCGGCGACGGCGTAGTTGTCGGGGATCCCGAGCAACTCGCGCACCCGGGGCTCCTCGGCCACCGCCGCGGTGGTGAGGACGCCGCCGAAGCCCTCGTTGCGGGCGGCCAGCAGGATGTTCCACACGAACGGGTAGACCGAGGCGCCCGCGATCAGGCCGACGCGATCGAGGTGCTGGTCGAACGCGGCCACCACGCCGAGGTCGACGCAGACCACGAGCACCACCTCCGCAGTGCGCAGCGGCGACTGGTTCGGCACATTCACGGCAGCAATGGTCTGCTCGTCAACTTGGCAGGGCTGCAACGGATTCCACGGGCTCTCCCCGTTGCGCAGCTGTGCGATGTAGCGCTTGGCGCCGGGAATCCCGCATTCGATCAACGCCTCGCGCGTCGCCGGATCGCGGACCACGATCACCCTGTTGCCCTGACGGTTGCCTCCGCTGGGTGCGAAGCGGGCGTTGTCGAGGATGCGTTCGAGGACGTCGTCGGATAACGGATCGCCGGTGTACTCGCGCACCGCGGCCGTCGTGCGCATGACGTCGTAGAGGTCCATGGCTATATCTTGGGCCTTGTCGGTCACGACTTATGCGAAGGTGGGGAGATGAAGACGCACCTCAACTGCCCGTGTGGCGAAGCGATCGTCGGTAAGGATGAGGACGATCTGGTCGAGAAGGCCCAGGCGCACCTCTCCGAGGCGCATCCCGGCCGCGACTACGACCGGGACGCGATCCTCTTCATGGCTTACTGATCCCGCTCGGCGGGGTTTGTCGACCGGTTACGGGACGACCGTCGAGCCGATCGTCGGCATGAACTGGCACTGCCGTTCGGTGGTCGTCACCTGCCCGAAGATCGTCGAGAGGATGCTGCCTGAGCCGGTGTCGACGATCGCGGTCAGCGTGGTCGGCCCCTCGGGGTTGATATCCGGCCGCGGCTTGAGCGTCGCGCTGCCCGACTTACCGGTGGTCAGGTTGACCCACGTGACGTTGAGCGGCAGCTTCTGCTCGGCTGCGGGACCCGGCGTGCCGACCGCGGTGAACACATAAGCGGTCTGACCGGGGCCGGGGCCCGGCGTCGGGATCTTGGCCGGCCCGGCGACCGAGATCGCCGTGGCGAGGACGTTTCCGCCGTCGGCCAGGCAGCCGTTGCTGATCGACGGATACATGAAGTCCTGCGTGGGCGGGGCTTCCGGGCCGAAGGCCGGACCGGGTGCGGCGGCCTCAGGCGCCGGCGCGGGTGCCGGTGCGGGCGCAACCTCCGGAGCAGGCGCAGGGGCAGGGGCGGCCTCGGGCGCCGGCGCCGCCGCAGCCGCGACGGGCGCGACCTCGGGCGCGGGCGCCGCGGCAGGAGCCGCCGCGGGTGCGGGTGCGGCGGCCGCCTCCGGCACCGCGTCCTGCACCGGCCCGACGGCGTGCGCCGGATCGATGCCCGGCGGCAGGTGTGCTTCCTGGCCGGGCACGGCGCCGGGTGCCGGATTGTGGGCGACGAACTGGTTGACCGCCGACGCGACATTTCGCGAGTCGGCGGGGACGACCGCGTCACCGGCGAACACCGCGGCCGCGGCCATCAGCGTCGACGCGGCGTTCGTCGGATCGGCGGCGGCCTGCTGGATAGCCGGGCTGATGCCCTGAACCGCCGACAGGCCGGGCGCCTGCAGTCCCGGGATCGCTGGCGGGGGCGCGGGTTCGGCGCCGGCCACACCGGCCACGCCGCCGACAAGCAGCGTGGCCGATGAACCGATCGCGACGGCGACGGTGGCGAACATCCTTCGAGCTGACATGGCTCCCTCAGGGGTTGTAGTGGTCGTGTCTGCCAGTTGGTCGTTCGGCGTCGCCGCCGTCATCACGGAAGAGCCGACAGCGGCATCAGCAGCGGCGCCATGCCGGCGCCTGCCGGGGCGGCGGCGGGCGCAGCGGCAGCCGGGGCGGCCGCAGCGGCCGCGGGTGCGGCGACCGACGGCGTAGCCGCCTGCGCGGCCGCGGGCAGCAGACCGGTTAACGGCGTGCCCTCGGGGAGCAGCGAAGCCAGGCCCGTCGGCAGGTTGGACAGCAGGCTGGCCGGGTTGGCCGGCGCGGTCGAGGCCGCTGCGGGTGCCGCCGGCGCCGCGGGCATACCGGGCAGCGAGGCCGGCGGCTGCGGCAGGGTGACCGACGCCGTTGCCGACGGTGGAGTCGCGGCCGGGGCGGCCGGAGTCGAAGCGGTGTTCAGCAGGGAGGTGACGCCCTGCATGAGTTGCGTCGCGGCGGCCGGGTTCGACGCCAACTGCTGGATCAGCGGCAGGCCCGGCACGGTGGGTGCGGGTGCCGGCGCCGCGGGTTGCGCGGACGCGGTGGCGCTCAGCGCCAGCGCGGCCGAGACCGCCCCCGCAGCGGCGATCATGGTGGTCGCGAACAGTTTTCCGGTGCTGTGCATGGTTCTCCCAATCGGTTGTGTGGCACGCCTTCGCCCGAAGCTACGGAGTTACTGGTGTGACTCAAGTGACACGTGTGGCAGTGACTCAACCGTTACGCAAGCGAGGGGTTTCGGTGACCGGCCGATAGAGTCGGGCGAATAGACACCTCGACAAGCGCCGACCCGTCACCGTCGCGGATGGCCTCCCGACTGGCCGCTGCGGCGCCCGTGCTGCTGGCGCTCAGCATCGCGGCGCGACTGGCGTGGACCTACCTGGTACCCAACGGCGCGAACTTCGTCGACCTGCACGTCTATGTCGGTGGCGCCGCCACGCTGGACCAACCCGGCGCGCTCTACGACTACGTCTATGCCGACCAGACCCCGGACTTTCCTCTGCCGTTCACCTATCCGCCGTTCGCGGCCGTGGTGTTCTATCCGCTTCACCTGCTGCCGTTCGGCCTCGTCGCGTTCCTGTGGCAGGTCGGGATCATCGCCGCGCTCTACGGCGTGGTGCGTCTCAGCCAGCGGCTGCTGGGCTCCGGCGACCGGCGGGTCGCGATGCTGTGGACTGCGGTCGGCATCTGGGTCGAACCGTTGCGCAGCACCTTCGACTACGGGCAGATCAACGTGGTGCTGGTGCTGGCGGTCCTGTACGCGGTCTACAGCACGCGATGGTGGGTGTCCGGTCTGCTGGTCGGCGTCGCGGCCGGCTTGAAGCTGACGCCCGCGGTGTCCGGGCTGTACTTCCTAGGCGCCCGGCGATGGGCCGCGGTGGTGTTCTCAGCGGTGGTTTTCCTTGCCACCGTGGGGGTTTCGGCTCTGGTGGTGGGCGACCAGACTCGGCGCTATTTCACCGAACTGCTCGGTGACGCCGACCGGGTGGGTCCGATGGGGACGTCGTTCAACCAGTCGTGGCGCGGCGGGATCTCGCGGATCCTCGGCCAGGATGCGGGTTACGGGCCCGCTGTGGTGGCCGGAATCGTGGTGACGGCGGTGTTGGCGATCCTGGCGTGGCGGGCCATCGGCGGCGCGTCCGACCGGCTGGGCGCCATCGTGGTGGTGCAATTGTTCGGCCTTCTGCTGTCGCCGATCTCGTGGACTCATCACTGGGTGTGGCTGATCCCGTTGATGATCTGGCTTCTGCACGGGCCATTGCGCGACAGGCGCGGCGCGCGAGTGCTGGGTTGGGGCTGGCTCGCCCTGACCCTGGTCGGGGTGCCGTGGCTGCTGAGCTTCGCCCAGCCGACGATCTGGGTGATCCCGCGACCGTGGTATCTGGCCTGGGCCGGGTTGATCTACATCGTCGCCACGCTGGCGACGCTGGCGTGGATGGCCGTCGGGCGACGATCAAGCGGCGCCAGCCGCGTTGAGGAGTCCGACGATTCGACCTAGCTACGGGTCGACGATCCCGTTGATGTCCTTGGCCATCTCGAGGTCCTTGTCGGTGATGCCGCCCTCTGAATGCGTCACCAACGCGAAAGTCACTGTCCGCCAGCGGATATCGATATCGGGATGGTGATCCTTGGCCTCCGCGTGCTCGCCGACCCGGCGGACTGCGTCGATGCCGTCGAGAAAGGCGGGGAATTTGATCGAGCGCCGCAGGGCACCGTCGGCGCGTTCCCAGCCGGGCAGATCGGGCAGTGCGGCGTCCACTTGTTCGTCCGTTAACACAGCCATGGCTTCGACCGTATACCGTCAGCCGCAGTGTCGAACCAGATCGTTGTCGCCGGCGCCCTCATCTCGGAGGCTTCGCTGCTCGTCGCGCAGCGCGACCGGCCAGCCGAACTCGCCGGGCTGTGGGAACTGCCCGGCGGCAAGGTGGCCCCGGGTGAGACGGACGAAGCCGCGCTGGCCCGCGAACTGCACGAGGAGCTCGGTGTCGTTGTCGACGTCGGTGCGCGACTCGGCGACGACGTCGCCCTCACCGAAACCATGATCCTGCGGGCTTATCGCGTCACCCAGACTGGCGGAAGCCTGCACCCCAACGACCACCGGGCGCTGCGCTGGGTCACCATGGGCGAACTCGACGGCCTCGCGTGGGTGCCCGCCGACCGCACGTGGCTGGCCGCGCTCAGGCGAGCGCTCGGCGGGTAACCCGGCGGAACAGGCCTCAATAGCGCAGCCGGTCGTTGACCACCCGGACCGGCGGCTGGTGGTGCGCCGCGTAGATCGGATGCATCAACGCGGGATGTCGGCAGTGGACGCAGGATCCGGGCGACCGGTTGGTCGACGAGAACGTCATGTGGTGGCAGTGTGCGCACCGCACGACGTGGAACACGCCCATCCAATTGAGCAATCCGAGGTAGATCGCCGCCGTCGCGAAAGCCGCCAGCAGCGCGGCCAGAGCGATGGTGGAGACCTCGTAGATCGCCATCTGAGTCTCCTCTCTCTCGGCGCTTCCGACAGTAATTCGCGTACCTGCACGCCCGCTGTGAACGTTTGCCGGTGACGGTTCTCAAGATCGGCCGTTCGGCGGCGTGTGCTCACATAGTCTTGCCGTTCATGCGCGTGCTGCGGTTCGTGTGGCGAGGAGTGCTCGCCTTCGACCGGATCGGTTCGCGCATCCCGCAACTGGTGCAGATGTGGCTCGCCGAGTTGTTCTTCGCGCTGCCGCTGACCTTCTTCATCGCCAAGATGATCGACATCCGCGGTGCCTTCGGCGTGCCGGGCACCGGTGAATCGATGCCGGGCGTGTTCTGGGGTGCGTTGGTCGTCTCGCTGGTCTGCGGATTCTTCTTCTTCCGCAGCCTGATCAGGCCGCGGGTCAAGCAAGGAGCGTGGACACCGATGGTGCGCGCGGACATCGGCGATGCGACCGTGGTCGGCGGAACCCGCGCGTGGCGGGTCGAATACGAGTACCTGAGCAGTCATCCGTCGTACTCGCTGTTGCTCCTGCTCACCGCCCCCATCCCCGCCGTCATGGTGCTGATGACGATCAACCACGGCGACAGCACCTTCTATTGGCGCGTCGCGGGTGTCGTCGGGCTCATCGTGCTGGCGCTGATGGCGCTGGCCCGGCTGCTGAGTTGGTACGTCTTCCGATTCGGACGGCGCCAGATCGGCGATCATGCGGCAGCACAAGGGGTTTCGGATCGAAAGCTCGGCTGGGAGATGGCGTGGAAGCCGCTGCTCATGCTGATCGTGATGGTCTATGCGATCGTCGGGATCCCGCTCGCCTACATGTGGTGGGACGAATTGCGCACCATCGACAAGTTGCCCGTAGTGACCGTCGCCGACAGCGTCGATGCGGTGGGGCAGTACCGGCGCGTCGACGGTGCTCTCGCCGGCGATCCGGTGTACTGGGCACCGCGGGGTACCGGCCGCGGCGGCAACAATTTCTCGGGAGCCGGTGTGCTCGTACACCTTTCGGCCGGTGGCGAAGCGCTGCTACTGGCCGAGTCGCTGTCGGTACCCGACTTTGTCGGCGTCATGAAGGGCGTGCGGGACAACACGATTCACACACACGGCCGCGTGATCGACGAGATCACCGAAACCCAGCAGAAGTACTATGGCTTCGACGAAGAGGCTTTCCCAGATCCGCCGCTCGACGGCCGGGTGATGGTGCTGCTGTCCTACCCGTAGCCGGTGGGCCTACTTCCGCCGGCGGGCGCGCTTGTGAACCTTCACCAGATCCTTGCCGCGGATGCCGTTGCGTTCGGCCTTGCGCACCTGATGAACCACGACCGGGCAGCGCTTGCAGCGGGGTTGGCTACGGCAGCACTTCTTCTTCGGCTTGAGGTCGGCGAGCTTGCTGGGCTTCAAGTGACGGGCATCTCTCGTTTTCGTGATTGGCCGACCGCACTGCGACAATCTCGAAGTGAATTTTAGAAACGTCGCCATCGTGGCACACGTCGACCACGGGAAGACCACCCTGGTCGACGCGATGCTGCGCCAGTCCGGCGCTTTGACACACCGGGGTGACGACGCCACCGAGCGCATCATGGATTCCGGTGACCTCGAGCGCGAAAAAGGCATCACGATCCTGGCGAAGAACACCGCAGTGCACCGCCATCACGGCGACGGCACCGTGACCATCATCAACGTCATCGACACCCCCGGACACGCCGACTTCGGCGGCGAGGTCGAGCGCGGGCTGTCGATGGTCGACGGCGTGCTGTTGCTGGTCGACGCGTCGGAGGGCCCTCTCCCGCAGACCCGCTTCGTCCTGCGCAAGGCGCTGGCCGCCCACCTGCCGGTCATCCTCGTGGTCAACAAGACCGACCGCCCGGACGCCCGGATCAGCGAGGTCGTCTCCGACAGCCACGACCTGCTGCTCGACGTGGCATCCGACCTCGACGAGGAGGCCCAGAAGGCCGCCGAGGAGGCGCTCGGACTGCCGACGCTGTACGCGTCGGGCCGGGCCGGCATTGCCAGCACCACCGAACCCGCCAACGGTGAGAACCCGGACGGCACGAACCTCGACCCGCTGTTCGACGTCCTCATGGAGCACATCCCGCCGCCCAGCGGCGACCCCGAAGCGCCCCTGCAGGCGCTGGTCACCAACCTCGACGCCTCGGCGTTCCTGGGGCGTCTGGCACTGATCCGCATCTACAACGGCAAGCTGCGCAAGGGCCAGCAGGTCGCGTGGATGCGCGAGGTGGACGGCGTGCCCGTTGTCACGAACGCCAAGATCACCGAACTGCTCGCGACCGTCGGTGTCGAGCGCAACCCGACCGACGAGGCCGTCGCCGGTGACATCGTCGCCGTCGCCGGCATGCCCGAGATCATGATCGGCGACACCCTCGCCGACCCCGACCACGCGCACGCGCTGCCGCGCATCACCGTCGACGAGCCCGCCATCTCGGTCACCATCGGCACCAACACCTCGCCGCTGGCGGGCAAGGTGTCCGGCCACAAGCTGACCGCCCGGATGGTGCGCAACCGGCTGGACCAGGAGCTGGTCGGCAACGTGTCGATCAAGGTCGTCGACATCGGCCGCCCCGACGCGTGGGAGGTCCAGGGCCGCGGGGAGCTGGCGCTGGCGGTGCTGGTCGAGCAGATGCGCCGCGAGGGCTTCGAGCTGACCGTCGGCAAGCCGCAGGTGGTCACCCGCACGATCGACGGCAAGCTGCACGAGCCGTTCGAGGCGATGACCATCGACTGCCCCGAGGAGTTCGTCGGCGCCATCACGCAGCTGATGGCCGCGCGCAAGGGCCGCATGGAGGACATGACCAACCACGCGGCGGGCTGGGTGCGGATGGACTTCATCGTGCCGAGCCGCGGGCTGATCGGCTTCCGCACCGACTTCCTGACGATCACCCGCGGCACGGGCATCGCCAACGCGGTGTTTGACGGCTATCGGCCGTGGGCGGGGGAGATCCGCGCCCGCCACAGCGGCTCGTTGGTGTCGGACCGCAGCGGCCAGATCACGCCGTTCGCGATGATCCAGCTCGCCGATCGCGGCCAGTTCTTCGTCGAGCCCGGCCAGGACACCTACGAGGGTCAGGTCGTCGGCATCAACCCGCGCGCGGAGGATCTCGACGTCAACGTCACCCGGGAAAAGAAGCTGACCAACATGCGCAGCTCCACCGCCGACGTCATCGAGACGCTGGCCCGGCCGCTTGAACTGACCCTGGAACAGGCCATGGAGTTCTGCGCCGAAGACGAGTGCGTCGAGGTGACCCCCGAGGTCGTCCGGGTGCGCAAGGTGGAACTCAACGCGAGCCTCCGCGCCAGGGCCAAGGCGCGCGCGAAAGCCCGCGGCTGATCTTGGGGGTCGCCGATCGGCCGGACACACGCAAGCTGCCCGATACCCTGTTGGTCGTGTCCGGCCCCCGACGCGTCATCGCGATCTTGTCCGCGATGGTGACTCTCGTGGCCGCCTGCACCGTCAGCCCGCCGCCCGCGCCGCAGAGCACCGACACGCTGCAGTCGCCGCCGCCTCCTCCGATGAGGGCGACGCAGATCATCATGGCGATCGACTGGATCGGTCCCGGCTTCAATCCGCACCTGCTGTCCGACCAGTCGCCGGTCAACGCGGCGATCAGTTCGCTGGTGCTGCCCAGTTCGTTCCGGCCCATCGCCGATCCCAAGACGCCGACCGGGTCGCGGTGGGAGCTCGACAAGAGCTTGTTGGAGTCGGCGGAGGTGACGAGCCAGGACCCGTTCACCGTCACCTACAAGATCCGCCCCGAGGCGTCGTGGACCGACAACGCGCCCATCGCCGCCGATGACTACTGGTATCTGTGGCAGCAGATGGTCAGCCAGCCCGGGGTCGTCGATCCGGCGGGCTACGACCTGATCACCGGCGTCCAGTCGGTCGAGGGCGGCAAGACCGCGGTCGTGACGTTCTCGCAGCCGTATCCGGCGTGGCGCGAGCTGTTCAACAACATCCTGCCGGCCCACATCGTCAAGGACGTGCCGGGCGGATTCGCCGCCGGGTTGGCGCGGGCACTGCCGGTGACGGGCGGACAGTTCCGCGTCGAGAACATCGACCCCCAGCGCGACGAGATCCTGCTGGCCCGCAACGACCGGTACTGGGGCGCGCCCGCGAAGCCGGACCAGGTGCTGTTCCGGCGTGGCGGCGACTCCGCGGCGCTGGCCGACTCGATCCGCAACGGCGACACCCAGGTCGCCCAGGTGCACGGCGGGGCGGCCGCGTTCGCCCAGCTGTCCGCGATCCCCGATGTGCGCACGGCGCGGATCGTCACGCCGCGCGTGATGCGGTTGAGCCTGCGGGCCCAGCAGCCGGCGCTGCGGGAATCGCAGGTCCGCAAGGCGATCCTGGGCCTGCTCGACGTGGACCTGCTCGCCGCGGTGGGCGCCGGCGACGACAACACGGTGACGCTGGCCCAGGCTCAGGTGCGCTCACCGTCGGACCCCGGGTACGTCCCCACGGCACCGCCCGCGATGGCCAAGCAGGACGCCCTCGGGCTGCTGGCCGACGCCGGTTACGAGCTCGAACCGGTCTCGACCACTGCGCCACCCACCCCCGGCAACCCGCCGCCGGACGGCGACCGCGGCCGCATCACCAAGGACGGTGAACCGCTGACGTTGGTGATCGGCGTGGCGGCCAACGACCCCACATCGGTGGCCGTCGCGAACACCGCGGCCGACCAACTGCGCAACGTCGGCATCGCGGCATCGGTTACGGCTCTCGACCCGGTGGCCCTCTACGCCGATGCGCTGCCCAACAACCGGGTCGACGCGGTGGTCGGCTGGAACCACGCAGGCGGGGATCTGGCCACGGCGTTGGCTTCGCGGTTCGGATGCCGGGCGTTGGAGGCGACGCCGGTGGCGACGGCCCAACCCGGTCCCCGCACGACGACCAGCGGTACACCGACACCGACCACGACGCGGTCCACGCCGACCGCGACGACGCCGAGTCCACGGCCCGACCCCGAATCGGGGGAGCTCGTACAGGCGCCGAGCAACATCACCGGGATCTGCGATCGCAGCATCCAGCCGAAGATCGATGCGGCGCTCGACGGCAGAGAGGACATCGCCGACGTCATCACGGCCGTCGAACCGCGGCTGTGGAACATGGCGACCGTGCTGCCGATCCTGCAGGACACCACGATCGTGGCCTCCGGCCCGAGCGTGCAGAACGTCAGCCTGTCCGGCGCCGTGCCGGTCGGCATCGTCGGCGATGCCGGTGACTGGGTGAAGACCAAGCAGTGAGTCCGTGCGCCGCGAACGCCGCGATCGCGAACACCGCCAGAAGCCAGTAGGGCGGATGCGCGAGTTCCCAGACGAAGAGCGCCGCGAACGCCGGTGACCGCTGGGTGATCGCCAGCACGCCGGCTGCACACGTCAGCGACAACGCCGAGCCGTGCAGGTTGGTATCGGCCCACTCATTCAGGGCGAGCGCGACGAGCGATCCTGCGGCCGCACCCGTCGCCAGCGCCGGCGTGATCAGACCGCCGACGGCGCCGGCGCGCAGAAACACCGCGGTGAGAAGCGGTTTCAGCAGCAAGAGCATGGCCGCCCCGCCGAGGGTGAGGCCGCTGTTCACGCTGACCGTCAAGATGCTTCTGCCGTTGCCGGGCAACTCGGGCCACCAGATCGAGCACACACCGGTGGCCAATCCGGCCGCGGCGACCGTCAGAACCAGCACCCACGACCGGATCTGCACCCGCGGGCGCGCAGCGGACATGACCCGGTCGAACCCGAGGCCGATGACGGCAGCGAGCGGTGAAATCGTCACGGCCAGCAACGCGAACAGCGGCGACAGCTCGAAATCCGGCCACGTCAGCGGATGTTCGAGATGCGTGACCGGGGCCGCGACGGCGACGGCGAGGCTCGACGTGATCAGCGCCGCGCCGACGGCGCGCGGATGCCACGTCTTGAGCAGGATGCTTGCGGTGAACAGGGCGCCGCCCAACGGCACGCTGTAGACCGCGCCCAGGCCGGCGCCCGCCGCGCAGGCGAGCAGGATCTCCCGGTCGCGGGACGTCAGCGTGAGCTGCGTCGTGCCCAGATCGCCGAGGGCGGCGGCGATCTGGCGAGGCGCGCCCTCACGGCCCAGCGACGCGCCCGAGCCGACCAGAAGCACCTGCAGTGCGGCGTCGACGCACAACGGAGTGCGGGGCAAGGGGTGGGGTGAGGCGATCGCCGCCGACAGCGACGGGATCTCGGTGCGTCTGCGCAGCAGCCACCACCCGCAGCCCGCCAGCGCGCCGCCGATCATCGGGCCGACGGCGCGTCGGATCGGACTGCTCCCGCCGACGCCGGTCAGCAGGCTGCCGAACGAGTAGTGGTACGTGAGGTGTTCGACGCCGTGCAGCAGCAGCGTCGTCGCCGCGCCCGCGACGCCTGCGAGCAGGCCGATGATGACGATCGCGCAACCGAATTCGACGGTGCGCCGGGACACCTCGTGAATGTATGCCAGCGGGCAGGGCAAGCTGGTGCGAATGGACCCCAACACGACGGAACCCAGCGGCGGTCGTCTGCTGTTCGTGCACGCCCATCCCGACGACGAGACCCTCACGACCGGAGCCACGATCGCCCACTACGTCGCGCGCGGTGCGCAGGTACGCGTCGTCACGTGCACGCTCGGGGAAGAGGGCGAGGTGATCGGCGAGCGGTGGGCGCGCCTGGCCGTCGACGAGGCCGACCAGCTCGGCGGGTATCGCATCGGCGAGCTGACCGCGGCGCTGAACGCGCTGGGCATCGCCGAGCCGGAGTATCTCGGAGGGGCTGGGCGCTGGCGCGACTCCGGAATGGCGGGCACACCGCGCCGCCACCACCAGCGGTTCGTCGACGCCGATCCGGACGAGTCGGTCGGCGCACTGGTCGCGGTCATTCGCGAACTGCGTCCGCACGTCGTCGTCACCTACGACCCGCAGGGCGGCTACGGACATCCCGACCACATCCACACCCACGAGGTGACGATGTCGGCCGTGACGGCCGCCGCGGGGTCGCAGTTCCCTGGCGAGCCTTGGGTCGTGCCGAAGGTGTACTGGACGGTGACGTCGAAGGCCGCGATCGGCGAGGCGCTCGCCGACCTCGACGCGCCCGCCGAGTGGACGCGGGTGAGCGGCGACGAGCTGTCGTTCGGCTATCCGGACGACGAGATCGACGCGGTGATCGACGATCCCGGACAGCATCGCGCGAAGGTGGCGGCGATGCGGGCGCACGCCACGCAGGTCACCGTCGCGCCGAACGACCGCGCGTTCGCGCTGTCCAACAACATCGCGCTGCCGCTGAGCGCGGTCGAGCACTACATCCTCGTCGCGGGTACGGCCGGCGAGCGCGACGGTCGAGGCTGGGAGACGGACCTACTCGCCGGGCTGGACCTTCGATAGCGCCGCGGCAAGGAGTAAGCTCCCCGTCAGTCGGCGGCGCGATGAAGGGACTGCACATGGATCCGGATCTCGATCCCAACCTGCAGCACTGGCAGGACCGCTTCGACAGTTTTCAGTGGGTGCTCGGCTCGCTGACCGGAATGCTGGACAGCATCCCGACCTGAGCTCGCTGCCTTCGGCCGCCGAGCCTCGACGCGTGGCGGTCCTTACCCTGCTGGCCATCGACGGGGTGCTGTGCGCCATCGCCGCGGCCTTTTTCCTTCCGCTCCGCCTCGGGTCGACCCCCTTTCCGATCAGCGCGCTGATCGCCGGCCTGGTCAACGCCGCTCTCGTATGGGCCGCGCTGCACTGGACGTCGTCGCCGCGAATCGCGGCCCTTCCGCTGTGGACCTGGCTGCTCACGGTGCTGTTGATGACGTTGGGCGGGCCGGGCGACGACATCATCTTCGGCGGCGTCGGCATCATGGAGTACGCGGCCTTGCTGCTCATCGTGCTCGGCACGCTGCCGCCCGCCGCGGTCCTGCGGGCGGCCGTCAGGAAGATCTGACCTACGTCGTGCCGGCCGTGGACCCGGTCGCGTCGGCCGGGTCTTGGTTCGAATCGGCTTGCGGGTTCGGATCGCCACCTGCGTCATTCGAGGACGGCGCCTGTGTGGATGGCGCCTGAGGCGACAGCTCCTCGAACTCAGTTTTCGGATCCGGGGCAAGCGACCCGTCGGTCTTCTGTTCATTCGACGGGCCGGTCGGTGTGGCGATCGCCGACGCGCGGACCTCGCCTTGCGCCTGAACGGTTGCTGCGCCCGTTGTCACGGTGACCGTGGTGTCCGTCGTGGTTGCGGTCGTCAACTCCTTCTCACCATCGAGGTCGAGTTCCACTTCGGCAACCTCGGTGGGTCCGTCGGCGTTCGGCTCGGCCTTGAGCTTCTCGTTCCCCGGCACCCGTTCGGTCTGCGCCCCGTCGATGTCGGAGAGTTCGCCGACGACCTCGCCCTCGAATTCGCTGACGCCCTGTTGGGCGATGCCCTGCCGCTGGGTGAGCGTCTCGTCGACGTCCGTGGCGCCGTCGTCCAGGTGCCCCTCTGTTTTCGCGTGCAGGGTCGATTCGTCCAGCGCGGAAAGCTGTATCCCGGCTTCGGCGGCCTCGGCCGCGAACGGGCCGATGGGCGGTATCGGCGGGAGTGGCGGGAGCCAGAAGGCGAGCTGGTCGTTGGCGAGGAAGATGAACGAATTGATGGTGTCGACGGCGACGCGGACCAGCCCGTCCCAGAAGCTGATGTTGCCGCCGAGCCAGTCGGCGATGTTGAACGTGATGCTTCGTACGATGCGTTCGCCGAAGTTGTAGAAGATCTCGATCTGCGGGGCGAGCCAGCCGACGTAGGGGATCCAACCGACCGCGTATGCGGCCACGTCGAAGCCCCATTCCACCCACGGTTCGATCGCGTTGTAGACGTTCTTGATCGCGCTGTCGATCGAATTGCCGCCGACGACGTTCGGGAAGGCGGGTGTCGGGAAGGAAGCGCCGGCGCTCGGCGGCACAACTATTCGTTCCAACCACCAGATCAGCAACTCGGGCAGCTCGAGAGCGGGGACTGAGGGCCCGGTTCGCACCGCCAGTGGCGTCGTTTGCGCGGCTGCCACCAGTCGGACGGTGGCAGTCGGTTCGGGCGGCGGAGCGGGGCGTACGGGGGCGATCACGACAGCGCTCACCGCCAAGGTGACCACGGCCATCGTCAACATGGAGTGGGCAGAGCGCATCATTCAGTCCTCCAGACCCCGACCTACAGCAAGCTACGCCGACATTTGCTCATGCGTGACCAAACGGCGACGCGAGTTTGCTGCCGTTTGCCGAGGCGACGGCAGCGTCCCGCCGATACCACCGTGCCGACTACTGTTGCCCGTATGTCAGGCGCCGATGTTTCAGGAAGTGAGACGCGCGGATGATCCTCAACGAGTGCGGGGTTATACGGGAGTGGCTCTGAACCCCCAGTACGGCGCCGATCTGCCCAGCCCGGTGATACCACCGAGACCCGACCAGCCCAGTCCTGCGGCTCTGCGGCGGGTGCTGCGCCGCGCACGCGACGGAGTGGCGCTCAACGTGGACGAGGCCGCGATCGCGATGACCGCCCGCGGCGAAGACCTCGCCGACCTCTGTGCCAGCGCCGCGCGGGTGCGCGATGCCGGGCTCGAAGCGGCAGGGCGGCGCGGGCCGTCGGGACGCCTGCCGGTCAGCTACTCGCGCAAGGTGTTCATCCCCGTCACCCACCTCTGCCGCGACACCTGCCGCTACTGCACGTTCGTCACGGTTCCCGGCCGGCTGCGCGCCCAGGGCATGGGCATGTACATGGAGCCCGACGAGATCCTCGACGTCGCGCGCCGCGGTGCGGAATTGGGTTGTAAGGAAGCGTTGTTCACGCTCGGCGACCGCCCCGAGGCGCGGTGGGACGAGGCCCGTCAGTGGCTCGACGAGCGCGGCTATGACTCGACGCTGGACTATGTGCGCGCGATGGCGATTCGTGTGCTCGAGGAGACCGGGCTGCTGCCGCACCTGAATCCCGGCGTCATGAGCTGGTCGGAGCTGTCCCGGCTCAAGCCCGTCGCTCCGTCGATGGGCATGATGCTGGAGACGACGTCGCGCCGGCTGTTCGAGACGAAAGGCCTGGCGCATCACGGCAGTCCGGACAAGGACCCCGAGGTCCGGTTGCGCACGTTGGCCGACGCGGGTCGGCTGTCGATCCCGTTCACCACGGGCCTGCTGGTGGGCATCGGCGAGACGCTGCACGAGCGCGCCGAGACCATCCACGCGATCCGCCGGTCACACAAGGAGTTCGGGCACGTTCAGGAAGTGATCGTGCAGAACTTCCGCGCGAAAGACCACACCGCGATGGCCTCCTCACCCGACGCCGACTTCGAGGATTTCCTGGCGACGATCGCGGTCACCCGCCTGGTGATGGGGCCCAAGATGCGGATCCAGGCACCGCCGAACCTGGTGTCGCGCAACGAGTGCCTGGCCCTGGTCGGCGCGGGGGTCGACGACTGGGGCGGCGTGTCGCCGCTGACCCCCGACCACGTCAACCCCGAGCGGCCGTGGCCCGCGCTCGACGAGTTGGCCGCTGTGACCGCCGACGCCGGTTACGACCTGGTGCAGCGGCTCACCGCGCAGCCGCAGTACGTGCAGGCGGGCGCGGCGTGGATCGACCCGCGGGTGCGCGGGCACGTCGACGCGCTGGCCGACCCCGACACCGGGTTCGCGCTCGACGTCAATCCGGCCGGCCGGCCGTGGCAGGAGCCCGACGAGGCGTCGGAGTCGTTGGGCCGCACCGATCTTCACTCCGCGATCGATGAGGCGGGCCGGCTCACCGAGACGCGCAGCGACCTCGACAGCGCGTTCGGCGACTGGGAGTCGATCCGCGAGAAGATCTCCGAGCTCGCCGCCCGGGCGCCCGAACGCATCGACACCGACGTGCTCGCGGCACTGCGCGCCGCCGAGCGCGACCCGGCCGGGCTGTCCGACGATGAGTACCTGGCCTTGGCGTGCGCCGACGGTACCGCCTTGGATGCCGTTGCCGCGCTTGCCGATTCGCTGCGGCGCGACACCGTCGGCGACGACGTGACGTTCGTCGTCAACCGCAACATCAACTTCACCAACATCTGCTACACCGGTTGCCGGTTCTGCGCGTTCGCACAGCGCAAGGGCGACGCCGACGCGTACTCGCTGTCGGTCGACGAGGTCGCCGACCGGGCGTGGGAGGCGCACGTCGCCGGCGCGACCGAGGTGTGCATGCAGGGCGGTATCGACCCCGAGCTTCCGGTCACCGGCTACGCCGACCTGGTGCGGGCGGTGAAGAAGCGGGTGCCGTCGATGCACGTACATGCGTTCTCCCCGATGGAGATCGCCAACGGCGTCACCCGCAGCGGGCTGTCGATCCGCGAGTGGTTGACGTCGCTGCGCGAGGCCGGTCTGGGCAGCATTCCGGGCACGGCCGCCGAGATCCTCGACGATGAGGTCCGGTGGGTCCTGACCAAGGGCAAGCTGCCGACGTCGATGTGGATCGAGGTCGTGACGACCGCCCACGAGGTCGGGCTGCGGTCGAGTTCGACGATGATGTACGGCCACGTCGACCAGCCGCGGCACTGGGTCGGCCATCTGCGGGTGTTGCGCGAGATCCAGGACCGCACAGGCGGTTTCACCGAGTTCGTACCGCTGCCGTTCGTGCATCAGAGTTCGCCGCTGTACCTGGCCGGCGGTGCCCGTCCGGGGCCCACGCACCGCGACAACCGCGCCGTACACGCGCTGGCGCGGATCATGCTGCACGGCCGGATCGCCAACATCCAGACCAGCTGGGTCAAGCTCGGGGTCGAACGCACGCAGGTGATGCTCAACGGCGGCGCCAACGACCTCGGCGGCACCCTGATGGAGGAGACCATCTCGCGGATGGCCGGTTCCGAGTTCGGGTCCTACAAGACGGTCGAGGAACTCGTCTCGATCGCCGAGGGCATCGGTCGCCCGGCGCGCCAGCGCTCCACGACGTACACCCCCCTCGCCGCCTAGGCCCCTTCAAAGCGCGAGCGTGCGTGTTTGCACACGACACGCCGCGGTTTTCCAGCACTTCATGCACGCTCGCCGCACCCTTGTGGAACAAAATCGGACCATGGTCCGTTTAGCGAAATGGGTGACGGTCGTCGGCCGGAGCCCAAGCAGACGACCACGAAGGAGCAAGCAACCATGACCACAGCAGTCGACACCGGCCTGACCGCAGGTACCTGGACCATCGACCCCGTTCACTCGACCGTCGGGTTCTCCGTACGCCACCTCATGGTGAGCAAGGTGCGAGGAACGTTCGACACCTTCGACGGCGCGATCACCGTCGCCGAGGACGGCACCCCGTCCGTCACCGCCCAGATCGCGGTCGACTCCGTCAACACCCGCAACGAGCAGCGCGACGGCCACCTCAAGTCGGCCGACTTCTTCGACACCGCAGCGCATCCGACCGCCACCTTCACCTCGACCGGGGTCCGGTCCGACGGCGACACCTACCTCGTCGACGGCGACTTCACGCTCAAGGGCGTCACCAAGCCGACCACACTGCAGGTCGAGTTCCACGGCGTCAACCCCGGCATGGGCCACGGTGAGGTCGCCGGCTTCGAGGCCTCGGTCGTGTTGAACCGCAAGGACTTCGGCATCGACATCGACATGCCGCTCGAGACCGGCGGCACGGTCGTCGGCGACAAGGTCACCGTCACCCTCGAGATCGAGGCCGTCAAACAGGCCTGATCGTCACGTCTTCAACGGCAGCGGTGGTGGTGTCTCGTCGGGCACCACCACCGCGACGATCGACTCGAAAACCCAGAACACCACCGTCGCCACGACGATCACCAACGCCGGCGCGACGACGATCGGCGCGGCGACGAGCAGCACCAAAGCCAGCGCGCCCGGCAGGTCCTTCCACCACCCGGCCCCTCCCTTGCCCTGCACCATCGCCGACAGCCGCACCGTCGCCCAGATGATCCAGCGGCGCAACAGGCTCACGCCGTCACGTTGCATCTGCAGCCGGAAGCGGTGGTCGGCGGCGCGGCGATCGCAACCCGTGCGGTCGGGAAAGCGCCACAAATAGTCGTGCAGGACCGCGGCGCGCGCGTATCGCCCCGCTCGAGGGACGAACCAGGCGACCATTCCCGGAACCGACACCAGGTCGGTCGGAAAGTCGGCGCAGACCTCGAACCGCTCGTTGGGTCCCTCGAATCCGAGCGGCTGCGTGGTGCGCCATTCGTCCCACGCACTTTCCTTGAAGAACCTCTTGGCGGCGCGTACAGCGTCCAGTTCGGACGCGGTCAGCTGGCGGACATGAAGGACGGCGGACTTCTCGACGGGCGGGGCGCAACGTTCCATCTCGCAGGTATAGCAAGGGCCAGCCGCAGAAGAGGGGTGTCTGCTAGGCAGCTGTATGTGCAACGTTTAGTATCAGTAACCACGCGCAACCCCTAACCCGGGTTGCGTGTGAAGTTAGGGCACACTGAGACGACCGTGCAGGTATCGACCACGGATACTTGCGGCCGAGCTTGGATGCCCACCCCGTACGGCAGCCCACCGGACAGGAGATCGAGGAGACCTTGAGGAGAACACGGTGACGTACGTCATTGCCGAACCTTGTGTCGACGTTAAAGACAAGGCGTGTATCGAGGAATGCCCTGTCGACTGCATCTACGAGGGCGCTCGCATGCTCTACATCCACCCGGATGAGTGCGTGGACTGCGGTGCCTGCGAACCGGTGTGCCCCGTCGAGGCCATCTACTACGAAGACGACGTGCCCGACCAGTGGAGCAGCTACACGCAGGTCAACGCCGACTTCTTCACCGAGCTGGGTTCGCCCGGCGGTGCGTCGAAGGTGGGTCAGACCGACAACGACCCCGAGCCGGTCAAGAGCCTGCCGCCGCAAGGTGAGGACTGATAACGGCTCACGCACGGCTCCGTAGGCGCGTCAGCGCGTCGCTGCCGGCGTTCCCCTGGGACACCCTGGCCGACGTGACCGCGCTGGCGCGCGCGCACCCGGACGGCATCGTCGACCTGTCCGTGGGCACTCCGGTCGACCCGGTGGCGCCCGTCATCCGCGATGCGCTCGCGGCGGCCAGCGCGTCACCCGGTTACCCGACGACGGCGGGCCTCGCGGCGCTGCGTGAGGCGGCGGTGAACGCGCTGGAGCGGCGCTACGGCGTCTCGGGCCTCTCGCCCGACGCGGTGTTGCCGGTGATCGGCACCAAGGAGCTCATCGCCTGGTTGCCGACGCTGTTGGGCCTCGGCCCCGACGACGCCGTGGTGGCGCCCGAGCTGGCATATCCGACATACGACGTCGGCGCGCGGCTGGCGGGTGCGCAGATTGTGCGGGCCGATTCGCTGACACAGCTGGGTCCGCAGACACCGGCCCTGGTGTTTTTGAACTCGCCGAGCAACCCGACCGGCAAGGTGCTCGGCGTCGACCATCTGCGCAAGGTGGTCGGCTGGGCGCGCGAGCGCGGGGTTCTGGTCGCCTCCGACGAGTGCTACCTCGGCCTGGGTTGGGACGCCGAACCAGTCTCGGTCCTGCATCCGTCGGTCTGCGACGGTGACCACACCGGGTTGCTGGCCGTGCATTCGCTGTCGAAGACGTCGTCGCTGGCCGGCTACCGGGCCGGGTTCGTCGCCGGCGATCCGGAGGTGGTCGCCGAACTGCTGGCGGTCCGCAAGCACGCCGGGATGATGGTGCCGACACCGGTGCAGGGCGCGATGGTCGCCGCGCTCGACGACGACGAGCACGAACGCGAGCAGCGGGCCCGGTATGCGAAACGGCGCGAGATCCTGCTTCCCGCCGTGCGTTCGGCGGGGTTGACCGTGGAGGACTCCGAGGCCGGGTTGTACCTGTGGGCCACGCGCGGCGAGCCGTGCCGCGACACCGCCACCTGGCTCGCGCAGCTCGGCATCCTCGTCGCACCCGGCGAGTTCTACGGCGCCCGAGGAACCAAGCATGTGCGGATCGCGCTGACCGCGACCGACGAGCGTATTGCCGCTGCGGCGCAGCGCCTTTCGGCCTAAGCCTCCGTCGCGCGCAGGCCCAGCGCGAGCACCAGCCGGTCATCGGGATCGGTCAGCGACGTCGACAGCAGCTTCTCGATGCGGCGGATCCGGTAGCGCACGGTGTTGGGATGCACGTGCATCCGGTGCGCGACCGCGGCGATGTCGCCGAACGCGTCGAGGTAGGCGCCGAGCGTTTCCGCGAGCACCGGATCCTGTTCGCGCAGTCGATGTATCCGTGGGTCCACAAGGCGCGGACCCATCCGGGAGACGATCTCGTCGAGCAGCACGGTGATCCGTGCATCGTCGAGCGACGCGACGTCGCCGATGGCGCCGGGGTGGCGTTGTGCGCTGTCGAAGACCCGGTCCACCTCGGTGCGTGCGCCCGCGGCGGCCGCCAGCCCCGTGATCGGGGCTGCGACGACGGCCCGCAGCGAGAGGCCCAGTTCGCGGTCGAGCGTCGCGACCACGCCGCGCACCCAGGACATCACCGACGAGGCCGCGCCGATCTTCGGCAGCAGCACATAGACCCGGCCGTTGCTCGAGGCGATCTGCGCATCGGGCCGAAATGCACCGGCGCTCAGCGCGATCACGCCGGCCGGCGCCGTCCCCTCGGGGTCGGCGAACCCGACCAGCGCGGCGCGACCGTCGGCCGGGATACCGAGTTCCCTCGCCAGAGAGACGACATCGGCGGCGTCCCCCGACAGGCCGAGCAATTCCTGTACCTGTCGGGTGTCCGTTGATGGTGAGGCCGACAGCCGCGACATGATCCTGGCCGCCAAGACCGCCCCGCCCCGCAATACGTCCTCGACATCGTCTGCCAGCGGCGTCGAACCTTGTTGCAGCCAAATGGTTCCCGCGAAGCGGGTGGCCTTGCGGTCGGGAAGATGGATGCCGACGGCCAGGCGCGGTCGCAGCCCGAGCTCCGGCCGTTCGGCGACACGCACGACATCGGTGCCCGATCTCAGGGCGTCGAAGATGCCCCACTGCGCGATCCAGGCCAGGTGCTCGGGCGGGCCGGCGCGCCCCAGAATGGTCAACCGGCGCAGTTCGTCGGCCTCGTCGCTGGAGGCCGAATAGGCCAGCACATGCGAGTCCTCGTCTTCGATGCTGATCATTCCGCGAGTGCGGTCGGCGATCGACTGGGCCAGGCCGAACAAGTCGGTGCCCGGATCGTGGTGCGGGTCGCCGCGGTCGCCGTGGTGGTCGAAGGCGTGGTTGACCAACTTGTACAGGGACTCCCAGCGGGCCTGCGGTTCGACGGCCACGACCGCGGTGCCCAGCGCGACCGCCCGCTCGACGGCGGCGCTCGTGGGGTGTTTGACGAAGATGGCCGCGGGCGCCCGGGCCGTTCCCGCGGACTGCCGTTCGAGCCAGCGGACCGCCTCTGTGTCGTCGACACCGAGCAGGAAGAACAGATCGGCGGACCCGGGACCGACGGCCAGGCCCAGCCGAACGTCGTCGGCGTCGACCAGCGCGACCGACGCGACCGGCATGTCCAGGCCGCGCGGCGCCTCGACCAGCGTCACCATGGTGCGGTCCAGTGCGAGCAGCAGCTGACCCAACCCCAGCCCGGACCGTGGCTCCATCGCATGCCCCTTTGTCTGATCCGACTATAGAACCTCGATCGTGTTGTCGGATCGTCCATCGGATTCGGTGTCGAATCCGAGCATCATTTCGCCATGGATGCCATCACTGACGTGCCTGTACCGGCCAACGAGCCGGTCCACGACTACGCGCCCGGCTCGGGTGAACGCACCCGACTCGTCGAAGCACTGAGCACCGTCGCCGCCGATCCCGTCGACCTGCCGCACGTCATCGGCGGCCGGTACCGCATGGGTGACGGGGAACGGATCGACGTGGTGCAGCCACACCGCCACACCGATCCTTCTGGGCGGCTGGGGACGCTCACCAACGCGACCCACGCCGACGCCGCCGCTGCCGTCGAAGCCGCGATGGCCGCCAAGGCGCAGTGGGAGGCGACGCCGTTCGACGAACGGGCCGCGGTCTTCCTACGGGCGGCCGACCTGCTCGCGGGGCCATGGCGCGAAAGGCTCTGCGCCGCCACCATGCTCGGACAGTCCAAGTCGGCGTATCAGGCCGAGATCGACGCGGCCTGCGAGCTGATCGACTTCTGGCGATTCAACGTCTCGTTCGCGCGACAGATCCTGGCCCAGCAGCCGATCAGCGTGCGCGGGGTGTGGAACCGCACCGATTACCGGCCACTCGACGGATTCGTCTATGCGATAACGCCGTTCAACTTCACCGCGATCGCGGGCAATCTGCCGACGGCACCGGCCTTGATGGGCAACACCGTGGTGTGGAAGCCGTCGCCCACCCAGACCTTCGCCGCCTATCTGACCATGCAGTTGCTAGAACAGGCCGGCCTGCCGCCCGGCGTCATCAACATGCTCACCGGCGACGGGGTGGCGGTCTCCGATGTGGCGCTGGCGGATCCGCGACTGGCCGGCATCCACTTCACCGGGTCGACCGCCACCTTTCAGCACCTGTGGCGGGAGGTCGGCGCCAACATCGACCGCTACCACGGCTATCCGCGCCTGGTGGGGGAGACCGGCGGTAAGGATTTCATCGTCGCGCACGCCAGTGCGCAACCCGACGTGCTGCACACCGCGCTGATCCGCGGCGCATTCGACTATCAGGGCCAGAAGTGCTCGGCGGCGTCGCGAGCGTTCGTCGCGCGTTCGGTGTGGCAGCAGATGGGCGACGACTTTCTCTCCGCGACAGAGGAACTGCGCTACGGCGACATCACCGACCTGAGCAACTTCGGGGGCGCGCTGATCGACGACCGCGCGTTCGCCAAGAACGTCAAGGCCATCGAGAGGGCGAAGGACGCCCACGTGACCATCGCCGTCGGCGGTGAATACGACGACTCGGAGGGCTATTTCGTCCAGCCGACCGTATTGCTGTCCGACGATCCGGCCGACGAGGCGTTCAGCACCGAGTATTTCGGCCCGATCCTGGCCGTACACGTCTACCCGGACGACGACTACGGCCGCATCCTCGACGTCGTCGATACCGGCGCGAAGTACGCGCTGACCGGCGCGGTGATCGCCGACGATCGCGCCGCGGTGCTGCAGGCCGAGCGACGACTGCGCCACGCCGCCGGCAACTTCTACGTCAACGACAAGCCCACCGGCGCCATCGTGGGGCAGCAACCGTTCGGCGGGTCGCGCGCCTCGGGGACCAACGACAAGGCCGGGTCGCCGCTGAACCTGCTGCGGTGGACGTCGGCGCGGTCGATCAAGGAGACGCTCGTTCCGCCTACCGACCACAACTACCCGCACATGGGGCAGTGATGGGGGTCTTCGATCACGTCGCGCGACCGGCGATATTGGCCGCCAGCCGGCGCGACTACCTGCGTAGGACCGCCGAGCGGCTGCCCCTCACGCGGGAGGTCGTGCACCGGTTCGTGCCGGGAGAGACGGTGAACGACGCGCTCGACTCCGTTGCGCGCTTACGGGCTTCGGGGCGCCTCGTGTCGATCGATCACCTCGGCGAAGACGTGACGGACGCCGACACCGCGACCGAGAACGTCAACGCGTATCTGGCACTGCTCGACGGCTTCGCGCGGCGCGGGGAGGGGCTGGCCGTTATAGCGCCGCTGGAGGTCTCGCTGAAGTTGTCGGCCCTCGGCCAGGCGCTGCCCCGCGACGGGGAGAAGATCGCGCTGGAGAACGCCCACACCGTCTGCGAGCGGGCACAGCGCATCGGGGTGTGGGTGACGGTGGACGCCGAGGACCACACCACCACCGACTCCACCCTGTCGATCGTTCGCGATCTCCGAACCGAATTCGGTTGGCTGGGAACGGTGTTGCAGGCCTATCTCAAGCGCACCCACGCCGACTGTCAAGACTTCGCCGCTTCGGGGGCGCGAATCCGCCTGTGCAAGGGCGCATACGACGAACCTGCGTCGGTGGCCTATCGTGACCGCGACGACGTCACCGACTCGTATCTGCGTTGCCTGCGGGTGCTGATGGCGGGTGCCGGCTACCCGATGGTGGCCTCCCACGATCCGGCGATCATCGCTGCGGTTCCCGGGCTGGCCGCCGAGAACGGCCGCGGCGTCGACGATTTCGAATACCAGATGCTGTACGGGATCCGCGACGCCGAGCAGCGCAGGCTCGCCGATGCCGGTAATCATGTGCGGGTGTACGTGCCGTTCGGCAGCCAGTGGTACGGATACTTCGTGCGCAGGCTCGCCGAACGCCCCGCGAACCTGATGTTCTTCCTGCGGGCGCTGGCCGAACGCCGCAGCGCTTAGACGGGGCGGGCGGCGACGGGCATCAGAACCGTGCCGCGGCACGGCCCGGCGAGGATCTCGGTGTGCCAGGTCCCGAACAGCTGTCCATCGATGTCGGGGGCGTAGAACACCCGCGACCGGGCCGGGGCGTACTGGCTCGGCACGCCGTCTCCCTGGAAGCACTCCCACTGCCAGTTGTAGGCGTACTGCCACTTGGCGCCGTCCCAGGTGTAGCGGATCGGTTGGGGGATGGTCGGATTGCTCGGCGCCGGTCCTTCGACGACGGTGGCCACGCACAACCCTGCCGAGCAGTCGGTCACCAGCACGTACTGCGCGCCGAAGTCGGGTTCGGGTTGACGCGCGGCGATGCTGGTGCCCATCTTGTCCGACGCGTAGGTGACGATCTGGTAGCGCCCGTTCCATGCCGGGTTCGCTGCATCCGCCGACGGCAGCGCCGAAAGGCTCGCGGCGGCAGCACAAGTCACCCCGAACAGCGCGCTGGTCAGGGTGCGGACAGACATGTCGGGAACACTACTGAGCCGAATCACCGCCGACGTCCGCGACACGGTTTGCTGAAGGCTACGACACCGTCACGGATTGGTCTCGACGCGCCGGTCGCGGTTCGAATCAACGCCCCGACAGCAACAGCAGGCCCCATGCGGCGATCGACTGGGCGTCGGTGATGACGCCGTCGCGCATCATCTGCTCGACCTCGTCGCAGGTGAACCACTCGCTGTGCATGTCTTGTTCTTCGTGCTCGCGGTCGTGCTCGCCCTCGGTGATGCCCGTCGCCAGGAACACCCAGCCGCGCTGGCTGCTCATCCCCGGCGCCACGTCGAGCAGGCCGAGGCGCACGAACTCCGTCGCGCGCAGACCCGTCTCCTCGCGCAGTTCGCGTGCCGCGAGGTCGGCGGGAGCGAGGTCCTGCTGGTCAGGCGCGGTGCCCTGCGGGAACTCCCACCGCCGCAGACCCAGCGGATAGCGGAACTGCTCGACCAACCGGACCCGGTCGCCGTCTCGCGCGATCACCAGGGCGTACGTCGGCTTGTCGACGACCGCGTAGATGCCGTCGCTGCCGTCGGGCCTGCGGACGTCGTCCACACGCAGCGTCATCCAGTTGTTCCGGTACACCTCGCGTGAGGCCAGCCGCTCGATGTGGGTCACGCGCCCAGTATCGCCGAGCCGATGTGGGTAACCTCGCTGCTTATGCTGCTGGCTTCGTTGAACCCCGCCGCCGTCGCGGGTGGCGCCGACATCGAGGACGCTGTCCGCATCGACGGGGCGCGGTTGTCGCGCAGCGATCTGGTGGGTGCGGCGACCTCGGTGGCCGAACGCGTCGCCGGTGCGCAGCGGGTCGCCGTGCTGGCCACGCCGACGGTGCAGACGGTGCTGGCGGTGACGGGGTGTCTGATCGCCGGTGTGCCCGTTGTGCCGGTGCCCGCCGACGTCGGCGCCGCCGAGCGTAGGCATATCCTCACCGACTCGGGCGCGCAGGCGTGGCTGGGGGAGAAGCCGGACGAGACCGAGGGTCTGCAGCACGTCCCGGCCCGGCTGCACGCGCGCTCGTGGCACCGCTACGCCGAACCCGCCGACGAGTCGCCCGCGCTGATCATCTACACCTCCGGCACGACCGGCCCGCCCAAGGGCGTCTCTATCAGCCGCCGCGCGATCGCCGCCGACATCGACGCGCTCGCCGAGGCGTGGCAGTGGACGCCCGGCGACATCCTGGTGCACGGGCTGCCGCTGTACCACGTGCACGGGTTGATCCTCGGCCTGCTCGGTTCGCTGCGCATTGGAAATCGGTTCGTGCACATCGGTAAACCGCGCCCGCAGGATTACGCGGCCGCTGGCGGGTCGCTGTACTTCGGGGTTCCGACGGTGTGGTCTCGGGTGGCCGACGACGCGGAATCCGCCGCCGCGCTGAAGTCGGCGCGGCTGCTGGTCTCGGGCAGCGCCCCGCTGCCGGTGCCGGTGTTCGACAAGTTGGCCGAGCGGACCGGGCACCGGCCGATCGAACGCTACGGTTCGACGGAGTCGCTGATCACGATCAGCACCCGCGCCGATGGTGAGCGCAGACCGGGCTGGGTGGGTCTGCCGTTGAGCGGTATCGAGACGCGGTTGGTCGACGAGCACGGTGCCGCGGTCCCGCACGACGGGGAAACCATTGGCCAACTTCACGTTCGCGGCGCGACTCTGTTCGACGGCTATCTCAACCGGCCCGACGCGACCGCCGAGGTGCTCGACGCCGACGGTTGGTACCGCACCGGCGATGTCGCGGTGATCGACTCCGACGGCATGCACCGCATCGTCGGACGCGAGTCCGTCGACCTGATCAAGACCGGCGGCTTCCGGGTCGGGGCGGGGGAGATCGAGACCGCGATGCTGGGGCACCCCGGCGTGCGCGAGGTGGCGGTGGTCGGCGTGCCCGACGACGACCTCGGCCAGCGCATCGTCGCGTTCGTCGTCGGCGATGCCAGCCCTGATGAGTTGATTGAGTTTGTGGCGCAACAGCTTTCGGTACACAAGCGGCCACGCGAGGTGCGGCTGGTCGACTCGCTGCCCCGCAACGCGATGGGCAAGGTGCTCAAGAAGGAGCTGTCACGGTGACGCTCGAGTTCGACGAGATCTGCATCGACGCCCACGATGCCTCAGCGCTGGGCAAGTGGTGGTCGCAGGTGCTGGGCTGGCCCCACGACGTCGACGCCGACGGCGATGTCGTGCTGCACGCGCCGCCGGGTGCGGGCCCGAACTGGCTGTTCCTCGCGGTGCCCGACGAGAAGGTCGTCAAGAACCGCATCCACTTCGACTTTCGACCCGACGACCAGCAGGCCGAGGTCGAGCGCGTCGTCGCCCTCGGCGCCCGGCACGTCGACATCGGCCAGGGCGACGAAACCTGGGTTGTGCTCGCCGATCCCGAGGGCAACGAATTCTCCTTGGCCGCCGAAGATTGACCCCTCGGCCCCCATTGGCGCGAGCGTGCGTGTTTGTACACGACACGCCGCGAAAACTCAGCCTCATGTGCACGCTCGCGGCGGTTTCGGTGTGCGCAATCGCGGCGTGCGGTACGGCCGCGCCGCCTCCGGCGCCGGCCCCCCTTTTCGGCCAGGAACCCATGACGCTCGGACCGGCAGCGCAGGACACCGTCGGCGGTTGGCTGCCCGACGGTCGCATGCTCAGCCCGTTCGACAGCAGCGATCCGATCGTGGAGTGGCTGGACCCGGCGCTGCGCGAGGCGGTTCAGGAGGCGGCCCGCCACGCCGAGAGTGACGGCATCGAGATGCGCATCTCGTCGGGGTGGCGATCGAAGGGTTTCCAAGAAAGACTGTTCGCCGACGGTGTCATCAGGTACGGAAGCGTCGGAGCCGCACGGGAATTCGTGGCATCGCCGGAGAAGTCGAAGCACGTCACCGGTCAGGCCGTCGATATCGGTCCCGTCGAGGCGGACAAGTGGCTCATCGCCAACGGTCGAGAGTTCGGCCTGTGCCAGGTCTACGCCAACGAAATCTGGCACTTCGAGCTGGCCGCGGTCGATGGGCGCTGTCCGCCGCTGAAGCCCAACGCCGCGGCGGATTGAGCCCGCTCGCGGCAGAGCGGAAGCCCAGTCAGTTCTGGTGCAGGGCCTCGTTCAGCGTGATGCCGGTGCCGTCGCGCTTGACCACCTCGACGGCGCCCGACAGCGAATTGCGCCGGAACAACAGATTGTTGGCGCCCGAGAGTTCCCGCGCCTTGACGGTCTTGCCGTCGCCGGTCTGCACCTTGGTGCCCGCGGTGACGTACAACCCCGCCTCGATGACACAGTCGTCGCCGAGCGAAATGCCAAGGCCCGCATTGGCGCCGAGCAGGCACCGCTTGCCGATCGAGATCACCTCGGTGCCACCGCCCGAGAGCGTGCCCATGATCGACGCGCCGCCGCCGACGTCGGATCCGTCGCCGACCACCACGCCCGCCGAGATGCGCCCCTCGACCATCGAGCTGCCGAGCGTGCCCGCGTTGTAGTTGACGAAGCCCTCGTGCATGACGGTGGTGCCCTCGGCCAGATGCGCGCCCAGGCGCACCCGGTCGGCATCGGCCACCCGTACGCCGGTCGGCAACACGTAGTCGACCATCCGCGGGAACTTGTCCACTCCGTAGACCGTCACGGGGCCGCGCTTGCGCAGCCGCGCCCGCACGGTCTCGAAGTCGGGGACCGCGCACGGGCCGTGGTTCGTCCACACGACGTTGGTCAGCACGCCGAAAAAGCCATCGGCGTTCAGGCCGTGCGGCGCGACCAGCCGGTGCGAGAGCAAGTGCAACCGCAGATAGGCGTCGTAGGCGTCGGCGGCCTTGTCGTCCAGCGACGAGATCACCGTCCGCACCGCCACGATGTCGACGCTGCGATCCTCGTCGCGCCCGGTCAGCGCGCCCAACTCCTCGGGTACCTCGGCCACCGACAGCCGGGTCGTGCCCGACGGGCCGTCGCCGCCGAGTTCGGGTGCCGGGAACCATGTGTCGAGGACCGATCCGTCGGCGGCGATCGTCGCCAGCCCGATACCTGCAGCAGAAGTCACGCGGATAAGACTAACGTCAGCCGTGTGGGCCTCGATTTGCACGGTGATCCGATCGCGCTGACCGCTGCGCTGGTGGACATCCCCAGCGAGTCGCGCCACGAGAAGCGCATCGCCGACGAGGTCGAGGCCGCGCTGCGGGAACAGACGAACTTCGAAGTCCTCCGCAACGCCGACGCCGTGCTGGCCCGCACGAACCTCGGCCTGCCGTCGCGGGTTCTGCTCGCAGGCCACCTCGACACCGTGCCCGTCGCCGACAACCTGCCGAGCCGCCTCGTCGACGGCGAGTTGCACGGCTGCGGCACCTCCGACATGAAATCCGGTGACGCGGTGTTTCTGCACCTGGCCGCCACCGTCGCCGAACCGACGCACGACATCACGCTGGTGATGTACGACTGCGAGGAGATCGAGGCGTCCGCCAACGGATTGAACCGCATCGAGAAGGAATTGCCCGACTGGCTGCAGGCCGACGTGGCGATCCTCGGCGAACCGTCCGGCGGCTACATCGAGGCCGGCTGCCAGGGCACGCTGCGGGTCGTGATCAGCGCCACCGGCACCCGCGCCCACTCGGCGCGATCGTGGTTGGGCGACAACGCCATTCACAAGCTCGGCGCGGTGCTGGACCGACTGTCGTCGTATCAGCCCCGCAGTGTGGAGATCGACGGCTGCACCTACCGCGAAGGCCTTTCCGCCGTGCGCATCGACGGCGGCATCGCGGGCAACGTCATCCCCGATGCGGCATCGGTGACGGTGAATTTCCGGTTCGCGCCCGACCGCGGCGTCGACGAGGCGCTGCACCACGTTCGCGACGTGTTCGATGGCCTCGACGTCGAGATCGAACTGACCGACGCGGCGGCCGGGGCGCTGCCCGGGCTGACCAAACCCGCCGCGGCGGCGCTGGTAAAGGCCGCCGGGGGCCAGGTCCGGGCCAAGTACGGGTGGACGGACGTGTCCCGATTCGCCGCGCTCGGCATTCCGGCGGTCAACTACGGGCCCGGCGACCCGAACCTTGCGCACCGTGTCGACGAGCGCGTCGAGACCGCGAAGATCACCGCCGCGACCGACGTGTTGCGCCGGTATTTAACCGCTTGACCGCACACCTACCCTGAAGACATGTGAGTTGACGACGTCTCCGGGTGCTGCCCGGATCCGACCGTCCCTGCTTCCGTGCGATTCACGAAGAGATCACTCACATGTCTTCCATCGTCTGTTCAGATCTGTCTTTCGCGTGGCCCGATGACACGCTGCTGTTCGCCGGGCTGTCCTTCACCGTCGGCGAGGGCCGAACCGGTCTAATCGCCCCCAACGGTGCGGGGAAGAGCGCGTTGCTCAAGCTCATCGCTGCGGAGCTGACGCCGACGTCGGGCTCCGTCACCGTCGACGGCCGGCTTGGATATCTGCCGCAGTCTCTGCCCTACATCGCGCATCGCACCGTCGCCGAGCTCATGGGCGTCGCACCCGTGATCGAGGCGCTCGACGCCCTCGCCGACGGCAAATCCGACGAGGACGTCTTCGCCACGATCGGCGACGACTGGGACGTCGAGGAACGTGCGCGGGCCCAGCTGGATCGCCTCGGCCTGAGCCATATCGCGCTCGACCGTCGGCTCGACACGCTGTCGGGCGGCGAGATCGTGAGCATCGGCATCGCCGCCCAGCTGCTGAGCCGCCCCGACGTACTCCTGCTCGACGAGCCGACCAACAACCTCGACCTCGACGCGCGGCATCGGCTCTACGACGCGCTCGACGACTTCGCCGGTTGTCTACTCGTGGTCAGCCACGACCGGCTGCTGCTCGACCGAATGGACCGGATCGTGGAGCTGTACCGGGGCGAACTCCGCTCGTACGGTGGCAATTTCACGATGTACACCGAAGCGGTCGAGCTCGAGCAACGCGTCGCCGAGAGCAGTGTGCGCAGCGCCCAACAGCTCCTCAAGCGTGAGAAGCGGGAGAAACAACAGGCCCGCGAGCGGGCGGCGCGGCGAGCCGGTACGGCGGCCCGCAACATCAAGGACGCCGGACTGCCGAAAATCGTTGCCGGAGCGCAGAAGCGGCGTGCGCAGGAGTCGGCGGGCCGCGTCGACCGGGTCGGTGCGGCACGCGTCGACGACGCAAGAGACCGTCTGCAAGAGGCCGAACGCGCGGTGCGAGACCACGACACCCTCGTGCTCGATCTGCCCGAGACCGCCGTTCCCGCCGGCCGAGATGTGCTCACCGCCGAAGGGTTACGTCTCCTGGTGCGTGACCGGCCAATCCTCGACGGCGTCGATCTGTCGGTGCGCGGCCCCGAGCGCATCGCGCTCACCGGTCCGAACGGGACGGGCAAGTCGACGCTGTTGCGCATCGTGACCGCAGACCTGGAACCGGACGGCGGAACGGTGGCTCGCAGTGGCGGTCGCATCGCGTACCTGTCGCAGCGGCTCGACCTGCTCGATCCGCGCGACACGGTCGCCGAGAGTCTGGCCGCCTCCGCACCGAGCCTCTCGCACACGCGCCGCATGCATCTGCTGGCGCAATTCCTCTTCCACGGCGACCGCATCCATCTGCCGGTGAGCGCGCTGTCCGGCGGTGAACGACTTCGCGCGACGCTGGCTTGCGTGTTGTTCGCCGAACCGGCACCCGAACTGCTCCTGCTCGACGAGCCCACCAACAACCTCGACCTCGTCAGCGTCGGGCAACTCGAGGCCGCCCTGAACGCGTACCGCGGCGCGTTCATCGTCGTCAGCCACGACGAGCGGTTTCTCACCGAGATCGGCGTGCAGCGGTGGCTCCGGCTATCCGGCGGCCGTCTCGAGGAGGTGCGGATGCCCTGATCGCGCGTCGTGCGGGTCGAAATCGGCGCACGGACAGCTACCCGAGGCACGGTAAGTTTGAGACCCGAAGCGTGTCATCAAGGGGGTCGCGCCATGGGCATCACGCCCGATTCCAGCCCGTACGGTGGTCAGACCGTGACCGGCCCGGGCTGGCCGAACGTCGACGAGGAGACGTTGGCCGCCGCCGCGGCGTCCTACGAGGCGCTCGCGGGCAAGATCAGCGGCAATGTGGTCCCCGAACAGCAAGGCCAGCTGATGAAGCTGTCCGACTCCTGGGAGGGCGCGGGCGCGGTGGCCGCGGCGGGCGAGGCCACCACCATAATCGGCGGGCACGAGGCCAACGCGGCGCAGGCGGCCGCGATCGCCGCCAAGCTGCGCGCGATGGAGGCCACCGTCGTGAAGACGAAGACGCTGGCCAACACGATCGCCCAGGAGGTCCAGCAGGAGTGTGAAGCGATCGCGGCGATGCCGTTCAGCAACACCCAGGAGCTGGTGCAGAGCCGGATCAAGATGGGGCTGTCGCAGAACATCGCCAACATCACTGCCAACACCACCGAACTCGCCAACACCCTCGGCGTTCCGCCGAGCATCCCGCTGTTCGGCGCCCCGCCGGTGCCCGGCAGCAAGGAGGCGCAGGACAGCAGTAAAGATGCCGCGCAGCAGGCAGGTGACGGCTCACAGCAGGCCATGCAGATGATGAGCCAGATGGGCTCGATGGCCGCGCAGCTGCCCATGCAGCTCGGCCAGTCGCTGATGGCTGTGCCGCAGCAGATGGGCCAGCAGCTTTCGCAGCCGCTGCAACAGCTGACGTCCCTGTTCGGCCAGGGCGGCAAGGCCGACTCGCTCGGGGCCGCGGGGCTTCCGTTCTCGTCGTTCTCCAATCATCCGCTGGCCGGCGGCTCGGGTGCGGGCGGCGGTTCGGGCATGGTGCGCGCGGCGTCGCTGCCCGGATCCGGGGGTGCACCGCTGCAGACGCCGCAGATGGCGAACCTCGTCGGCAGCAAGGCCGTCAGCACCGCACCCGCCCGCGAGGGCGCGACGGCCGGCGCGGCCGCGGCCGGCGGCGCCGTCCCGATGGCCGCCGGTGGCGGCATGGGCGGGATGGCGCCGATGATGGGGCAGCGCGGTGCCAGCGGCGGCACCGTAGCGGGGCTGGCCGTGCCCGCGCCGCTCGAGCACGACTTGGATGATGACGACGATGACGACTGGTGACGAGGAGCGCACATGGGTGGCCCGCTGAGGAAGCCTGAGGGCATCAGCTGGAACGCGGCGGCGGTCGAGCTGCCCGAGATCCCGACGATCGCGCCGGGACAGGACGCGATGAGCGCCACCATCTCGGCGGTGCTGCCGACCCTGGCCGCTCAGCTGACCGCCAACGTCGCTGCGCTGTCGGCCAAGGAGAACACTTTCTCGGGCAAGGTGGGCGCCGCGCAGGCCGCCTACGAAAACTCCGATGACGTCGGATCGCAGTCGGTCGGCCAGATCGTCGGGATGCTCGGTCAGGTCGGTCAGCAGGCCGGCCAGATGGGGCAGATGGCCGGTGCCCCGTCGCAGGCCCTCGGCGGGCAGACCGGGATGTTCGGCTCGCTGATGCAGCAGGCCATGCAGGGCGCCCAGTCGGCGGGCGGCCCATCCTCGACCGGCCAGGGCGCCGCGGGCACGGCATCCGGCGGCGGCGCGCCCGGTGGTGCCGCCGCCGCGGGCGCTGGTGCCCCGGCGGGTCCGACGGCCCAGCAGCCGCGCGAGGACGCCCAGCTTCCGGCCGATCAGGGCGACGGTCGCGAGGACCGCCAGCTGCTGCAGCGCGCCGACGACCGCCCGTGGGACGGCGCGTCCGGACCGGAACGCGGCGAGACGGGCGCGGGCCCGGCGCCGGTCGCCCCGCCGGAGTCCAGGTCCGGCGACGACGACGTCGCTCGCAACCTGTAGCGCTAGCCCGCCTGCGGACGCGTCTGCGCGGGCCGCGGCGGCTCGACGACGACCGGCGGCGCGGGAGGCTGGGCTGATGTGTCGCCCTGCGGTGCGGCCTGGGCGCTTGGCTCTGCCCGGGCCGCGGGTTCGGGTGGCTCCTCGGGATCCTCGGATCGCTTGTCGGCGTCCTCGGGTTTGCGGTCGCGGCGCTTCGGGTCCTCGGTAGCAGATGTCGTAGCTCCTTGGGCCGCTTGCATGATCTGCTGCGGAACCTGTTGCAGCCCTTGGGCGAGACCCAGCAGCGGCGCCGTGACCGCACCGGCCAGCGCTCCGACCTGACCGAGCACCTGACCGAGCATCTGGTTGTTGGCGCCGGCGCTCTCACCGCTCACGGGGGCGCCGGCGCCCATGTCCGCGCGCTGGCTTCCGCCGGGCGTATCCCGTTGGACTGCAAGCTCTTCGGCAGCCGTGCGTAACGTCTCAGCACCCTCGCGGTCGCCCTGCTCGTACAGCTGGTCAGCCTTGCGCAGCAGTTCGGAGATCGTCGATCCCTCGTCGGCCGCGCCCTGCACCGTGCCGAGCCGTGCGTCGAGCGCACTCGACAACGCAGCGCCGACGCCGGCCGCGATCGCGCCGTGGCTCGCCTGGACTCCGGCGGCCTCAGAGGCACCGCCGCTCAATTGCGAGAGGTGGGTCGCGATGCGGTCGTGGAGCCCGGCCCAGCCCCGCAATCGGTCGGTCCTGGCGAACAATTCGCTCATGGCAGTCAAGCCTAGGGCCGCGGCGGCGCCGGTCCGGACACCAATTTTCAGCGATGGGCCTCACCCTGAGCGGCGGCGTCGGAGGCCGCACCGTGCCACCCGCGCGTCGCGTATCCGTGCGACGCCTCCGCCAGCGCAGCGCCATCCCGCGCCGCGAGGGCCCGGCCGTGGGCCAAAGCCAGATGTCCGGCGTCACAGTCGCATTCGACGCTGACCCGCTCGATCGCGTCGACAGCCCGCATATCGCCGAGCCGAACCGCGTCCACCAGAGCGCGCAGCGCGACAGCCGACTGCCCGCCGCGCTCCGCGTTGCGCACCGCCTCGCGGGCCGCGGCGACGGCGCCGTGCTCGTCGCGGCGCGCCCACATCGTCCACGCCCGCGCCAACGCCAACTCAGGGGCGAACAGCATCGACTTCAGGCCGTGTCGAGACTCCGCGCGCGCCAGGGCCTTTCCCGCCTCGGCGCCTGCGCCGAGCTGCCCAAGCGCCTGGGCCAGCAGCATCCACGCCAACGGCCCCCACGAGTACCCGGTCGGCGACAGTGCGGCCGCCGCCCGGCGCAACAGACGCGCCGCCTCCTCGAGTTCACCCTTGGCGATCAGCACGTCGGCCACCAGCACCTCGCCGATCGCGCGCCCGGGTTGCTGCAGTTGCGCGAAGTCCGTGAGCCGCTGAGCCAGCTGTTGCGCCCGATCCAGTTCGCCGGCCATCACCAGCGCCGTCGTTTGACCGAACCCACTGGTGAACCGCAACAGCCCCGGATGTCCGGCGGCCATCGCGCGTTCGGCCAACGCGTCGACATCCGCGAAGCGACCGGTCCGCGCCGAACTCAGCGCCGCGGCCGCCGCGGCCCAGCCGACGGCCGTGTCGTCGGCGGCCGGCGAGGCAAGCACCTCGGTGGCGATATCCATTGCCCGAGAGACGTTTCCGGCGTTCATCGCGAATGTCGCCGACAACGCGTCCAGCGTGGTCTGCGCCATCGGCGTGGACACCCGGTTTCTCGTCGCGCGCAGGAACGCGGTGGCGCGCTCGGGCTCGGAAAGCATCCAGAACTGGTTCGCCGCGCGGGGCAGTGCCCACGCCATCAGCTCGGTCTCCGACAATGCGGCGCTGTCCACGTCGGCGAGCACCGCGTCCGCGTCGCGTCCGCGCCCCTGCCAGGCCAGCGCGTACGCCAACGTCAGCCGCGTCGAGAAGTCTCCGGAGCGCTGCAGTGCGGCACGGCCGAGCCGTTCGCTGAGGACCAGATCGCCGAGCCGCAACGCCTCGGCGGCGGCCGCGGACACCTCGGCGGGCTCCTGCGGGCTGTCGCTGTCCAGCGCCAGCACCGCGCGGCGCAACCGGTCGACGGCGCCGTGTCCGGGCCGCTCGGCCATCCGGTCGACGATCTCACCGCGCAGCCTGCGCAGCTCGACGCCACCCAACGCCTCGCGCACCGCGTCGGCGAACAACGGGTGCGCCGGACGCACCCAGCCGTCGTCGACGACGACCGCGCCCGAAGACACTGCGGCCTCTACGGATTCGCGGTCGGTCAACGCTTCGAGCTCACCGAGCACCAGCGGATCGTCGACGGCCAGGTACTCCAACACGCGGTGGGCGGCCGAAGGTAACGCGGCGACGAACTCGTCGACCGAGGCGGCCAGGCGACGCTCGTCGTGACCCGGCGGCTGCAGGTCGATGCGCTCGACCAGGCCGTCGTCCCACAGCGCGGAGACCCCGTCGGCCATCACGCCGGCGGGCGCCACCGTCACGATCAGCGTCGCGGCCCCGCTGACCGCGAGCTGGTAGATCAGGGCCGCCGACAGCGGGTCGAGCAGATGACCGTCGTCGACCACCAGCAGTCGTCCGTCGCCCAACGTCTCTCGCGCGCTGCGCAACAGATCCGCGGTCTTGCCGGTGTCCGCGACCTCGATCAGCCTGCTGACCGCCGCAAACGGGACCGCGGCCATCGGCGCGGTGGCGGTCACCCAGTCGACGCGGTGGTAGTTGCCTGCGAACCGTTCGGCCGCGGCGCGCGCCAGCGATGTCTTGCCCACGCCGGCGGGCCCGATCAGGACGGCGCCGGATCGCTTCTGCAGACCGGCTTCGATCGAATCGAGTGCCGGTCCGGGCGGCGAGGTGACCCACTCAATCGGCACCGCCGGAGTCTATGGCTAAATCGATCGCCGCACTCCTCAACGCGGCCAAGGGGCCGCTTGATCGTCGTGCGGCTAAATCGATCGCCGCACTCCTCAACGCGGCCGGGGCCGCTTGATCGTCGTGCGGCTAGGTTGTGCTCGTGTCCGGAGAACCCAGCCCCCCACGCGAGTCGCACCGCCAGTGGGCGGTCTGCGTCTACTGCGCATCAGGCCCCACACACCCCGAGCTCATCGCGCTGGCCGAAGAGGTCGGGACCGCGATCGCCGAGCGGAACTGGAGCCTGGTCTCCGGCGGCGGCAACGTATCGGCGATGGGCGCGCTCGCCACCGCGGCGAGGTCCCGCGGTGGGCACACCGTGGGCGTCATCCCGAAGGCACTTGTGCATCGCGAGGTCGCCGACGTCGACGCCGACGAGCTCGTCGTCACCGACACGATGCGTCAGCGCAAGGAGGTGATGGAGGGACGGGCCGACGCGTTCATCGCCCTGCCGGGCGGGATCGGCACCCTCGAGGAGTTCTTCGAAGCCTGGACAGCGGGCTATTTGGGTATGCATGACAAGCCGGTCGTGCTGCTCGACCCCATCGGGCACTACGACGGCCTCTTGGCCTGGTTGCACGAACTGCGCGACAGCGGATACGTCGCGCAGGGCGCGCTGGACCGATTGAACGTCGTCGCCGATGTCGAGTCGGCCCTGGCGGCGTGCGCGCCGCGCCAAGAGCACGGTCACTAGGGTGTGCGACAAACGAACAGGGAGGGACGAACGCGCATGACCGAGAAGTCGGGGACTCGCAGCAACGTCGGGCTATTGGACATCGCCGCCCGCGTGCCGGGACTGATCGCGGACGTGCCGACGATTGTCAGCGGCGTGGTCACAGGGTTCAGCGCCCGACCCTCGGCCAAGACCTCGATCGGCAAGGTCTTTCAGGAGCGCGCCGCCCGCTTCGGCGACAAGGTGTTCCTGCGGTTCGGCGACGACGAGGTCACCTACCGCGAAGCCAACGAGAGCGTCAACCGTTACGCCGCCGTTCTGGCCGCCCGCGGCGTCGGGCACGGCGATGTCGTCGGCATCATGCTGCGCAACTCGGTCGACCCGGTCCTGCTGATGCTGGCGGCGGTCAAGTGCGGCGCGATCGCCGGAATGCTCAACTACCACCAGCGCGGTGACGTGCTCGAGCACAGCCTCGGGCTGCTGGGTGCCAAGACCGTCGTCGCCGACACCGACTTCGTCGAACCGATCACCGAGTCCGGGGCCGACACTGACGGCCTGGTCACCATCGACGAGATGAAGCGCCTGGCCGCCACGGCGCCCACCGGCAATCCCGCGACCACCGCGGCCGTGCTGGCCAAGGACAAGGCCTTCTACATCTTCACGTCGGGCACCACCGGCATGCCGAAGGCCAGCGTGATGACGCACTACCGCTGGCTGCGTGCGCTCGCCGGGTTCGGCGGCCTCGGAATGCGGCTGAACAGCAAGGACACGCTTTACTGCTGCCTGCCGCTGTATCACAACAACGCGTTGACGGTGGCGCTGTCGTCGGTGCTCAACGCCGGCGCGACGCTGGCCATCGGGAAGTCTTTCTCGGCGTCGAAGTTCTGGGACGAGGTGATCCGCTACGACGCGACCGCGTTCGTCTACATCGGCGAGATCTGCACGTACCTGCTCAACCAGCCCGAGAAGGACACCGACCGCAAACACAAGGTGCGGGTGATCGGCGGCAACGGCCTGCGCCCGGCGATCTGGGACGACTTCACCAAACGCTTCGGCATCGACCGGGTCTGCGAGTTCTACGCCGCCAGCGAGGGCAACACCGCGTTCGTCAACTTCTTCAACCTGGACAAGACCACCGGCATCTGCCCGTCGCCGGTCGCCTTCGTCGAGTACGACCACGACAGCGGTGAGCCGCTGCGCGACGACAAGGGCCGGGTCAAGAAGGTCCGCAACGGCGAACCGGGCCTGCTGCTGTCCAAGGTGAGCAGCTTCCAGCCGTTCGACGGCTACACCGACGACGAGGAATCGGAGAAGAAGCTGGTGCGCGGCGCCTTCAAGGAGGGCGACGTGTGGTTCAACACCGGCGACCTGATGCGCTCGCAGGGCTTCGGCCACGCGGCGTTCGTCGACCGGCTGGGCGACACGTTCCGGTGGAAGGGCGAGAATGTCGCCACCACCGAGGTGGAGGCGGCGCTGTCGATCGATCCGAGCGTCGACGAGTGCACCGTCTACGGCGTCGAGATCGAAGGCGCGGGCGGGCGGGCCGGCATGGCGGCGGTCAAGCTGAACGACGGCGACGACTTCGACGGCAAGTCGCTGGCGGCGACGCTGTACGACAAGTTGCCCGGATACGCGGTCCCGCTGTTCATTCGGGTGGTCGACGAGCTCGCGCAGACGTCGACGTTCAAGAGCCAGAAGGTCGACCTGCGCAAGCAGGGCTTCAACGTCGAGGAGATCGAGGACCCGATCTACGTTCTCGCGGGCCGCGACGAGGGCTACGTCGAGTTCTACGACGACTACCCCGAGGAAGTGAAGGCGGGCAAGAGGCCCAAGAACTAGCGACTTGTGCGTGAAAACGTTCGCTGACCGATCGAAATCACGCACAAATCGCACGGCCGTAGCCTGGAAGGCGTGACAACGCACCGCGGCCGATTCCTGGGCCGGCCCGTCGCCGCCGATCGGGCGCTGATCATGGCGATCGTGAACCGGACCCCGGACTCGTTCTACGACCGTGGCGCCGCGTTCACTGACGAGGCCGCCAAAACGGCGGCGCACCGGGTGATCGAGGAGGGCGCCGACGTCGTCGACGTGGGCGGGGTCAAGGCGGGCCCCGGCAACACCGTCGACACCGACGAGGAGATCGCGCGCGTCGTCCCGTTCATCGAGTGGTTACGCGGCGCCTATCCCGACCAGCTGATCAGCGTCGACACCTGGCGCTCGACGGTCGCCAAACAGGCGTGCGCGGCGGGCGCCGACCTGATCAACGACACCTGGGCGGGCCACGATCCCGCATTGCCCGAGGTGGCCGCGGAGTTCGGTGCGGGCCTGGTGTGCTCGCACACCGGCGGCGCCCAGCCGAGGACCAGGCCGTTTCGGGTCAACTACGGCATCACCGAACGCGGCGTCGTCGACGACGTCATCGCCGAGGTGACAACGGCGGCCGAACGGGCAGTCGCCGCGGGGGTGGCCCGCGACGCCGTGCTGATCGATCCGACGCATGATTTCGGCAAGAACACTTACCACGGTCTTACTTTGTTGCGCCATGTAAAAGAGCTTGTAAACACTGGATGGCCGGTCCTTATGGCGCTCAGCAACAAGGATTTCGTCGGGGAGACTTTGGGTGTGGGTTTGACCGAACGCCTGGAGGGCACCCTCGCAGCCACCGCCTTGGCGGCCGCAGACGGGGCCGCGATGTTCCGTGTGCACGAGGTCGGGCCCACACGACGCGTACTGGAGATGGTCGCGTCGATCCAGGGCGGACGGCCGCCGACGCGCACGGTGAGGGGACTGGCATGACACTCACACCCGAACTTCCCGCTACTGACGTCGTCACCTCGCGGTGGCTGGCCGACCACAGTTGGAACCGGCCCACCTGGACGGTCGCCGAACTGGAGGCCGCCAAACGCGGCCGCACCGTCTCGGTCGTCCTGCCCGCCCTCAACGAGGAAGAGACGGTGGGCAGCGTCGTCGAAACCATCACTCCGCTGCTCGGCGGGCTGGTCGACGAGCTGATCGTGTTGGACTCCGGCTCGACCGACGACACCGAGATCCGGGCCCTCGCCGCGGGCGCGCGGGTGATCAGCCGCGAAGCGGCGCTGCCGGAGGTGACTCCGCAACCGGGCAAGGGTGAGGTCCTGTGGCGCTCGCTTGCCGCCACGACAGGCGACGTGATCGTTTTCGTCGACTCGGATCTGATCGACCCCGACCCGATGTTTGTGCCGAAGCTGGTCGGTCCGCTGCTGACCACCGACGGCGTGCACCTGGTCAAGGGCTTCTACCGCAGGCCGCTGAAGGTCAGCGGCAGCGAAGACGCCAACGGTGGCGGGCGCGTGACCGAGTTGGTCGCCCGGCCGCTGCTCGCGTCGCTGCGGCCGGAGCTGAGCTGCATCCTGCAACCGCTGGGCGGTGAATACGCCGGCACCCGCGAGCTGTTGACGTCCGTGCCGTTCGCGCCGGGTTACGGCGTTGAGATCGGGCTGCTGATCGACGCCTACGACCGCCTCGGGCTCGACGGGATCGCCCAGGTGAACCTCGGTGTGCGTACGCACCGCAACCGGCCGCTGACCGAGCTCGCCACGATGAGCCGGCAGGTCATCGCGACGCTGCTGTCGCGGTGCGGGGTGCCGGATTCCGGGGTCGGGTTGACGCAGTTCTTCGCCGACGGTGAGGGCTACACGCCGCGGATGTCGTCGGTGTCGCTGGCCGATCGCCCCCCGATGGTGACGCTGCGCCCGCGCGGCTGAGGTTCTTCTCTGCAACTAGCGACGTCGTCCGCCGGGCTAGGTCGTCCGCCGGGCTAATTGGCGGACTCCTCAGCGCGGCTCGTTCCTCGCCGCTTGATCGTCGTCCGCCGAATGTCGGCCCCCTGAGGCAGTATCGAACCCGTGAGCCTGGTTCTGCTGTATCTGGTCGTGCTGGTTCTGATCGCCGTCGTGCTGTTCGCCGTGGGCAGCGTGGTGTTCGGCCGCGGTGAGCCGCTGCCGCCGCTGCCGCGGGACACCACCGCGACGGTGCTACCCGCCTCCGGTGTGACGAGCGCCGACGTCGACGCCGTCAAGTTCACCCAGACGTTGCGCGGCTACAAGACCAGCGAAGTCGACTGGGTGCTCGACCGGCTGGGCCAGGAACTCGACTCGTTGCGCGGTCAGCTCGCCACCCTGCGGGCGGCGCACGGCATCGAGGACGACGAACACATCGAGGGCGGCGCCCACGCCCTCCAGTCGGAGAACGGCGACGAGTCATGACCGCCGCGGTGAAACCCACCGTCGAACCCGACGGCCGCGTCCGTTGTGCCTGGATCGACGAATCTCGTTTGTCGCCAGCCGATTTCGTGCTGTACCGCGACTACCACGACGCCGAGTGGGGCCGGCCGCTGCGCGACTCGGTCGGCCTGTTCGAACGGGTCAGCCTCGAAGCGTTCCAGAGCGGGCTGTCGTGGCTGGTGATCCTGCGCAAGCGGGAGAACTTCCGCCGCGCGTTCCACGGCTTCGACGTCGACCGGGTGGCCCGCTACACCGAACGCGACATCGCGCGGTTGTTGGCCGACACCGGGATCGTGCGCAACCGCGCCAAGATCGAGGCCACGATCGCCAACGCCCGTTCGGTCGCCGACCTTCGCGACGGCGGCACCGATTTCGCCGAACTGCTGTGGTCCTTCGCGCCGCCGTCCCGGCCGCGGCCGGCCACCTTCGCCGACGTCCCGGCCGTCACCCCCGAGTCGACGGCGATGGCCAAGGAACTCAAACGCCGCGGCTTCCGCTTCGTCGGACCGACGACGGCGTACGCCTTGATGCAGGCGACCGGGATGGTCGACGATCACACCGCAGACTGCTGGGTGCCGCGACCGCGGCGGTGAGGATCGCATGGACACGAACTTCGAGAACACGACCCCGGTGGCCGGCACCGGCATCCTGGTCGCGGCGATCCGGGCCCATGAATCCACGCGCGAAGAGCCGCTGTTCGACGATCCCTTCGCGAGCCGACTCGCGGGCGAAGCGGGCATGAAGATGCTGGCGGGCATGATCGCCGAGGCGGGAGAAGAGTCGACGCTGGAGATCGTGGTGCGAACCCGCTTCTTCGACGAGGCGCTGCTGCGCGCGGCGACGACGGCCAAGCAGGTGGTCCTCGTCGCGGCGGGCCTCGATGCCAGGAGTTATCGCCTGCCGTGGCCGTCGGATACCACCGTCTACGAGCTGGACCAACCCGGCGTCATCGCCGCGAAGGACGAGCGGCTGGCCGGTGAGCAGCCCCGCGCCCGCCGCGTCACGATCGGCACAGACCTCGCGGGTGACTGGGCATCGGCGCTCACGTCCTCCGGACACGACGCCGCGAGCCCGACGATCTGGCTCATCGAGGGCCTGCTGCAGTACCTCGACGAACCGACGGTTCGCGAGCTGTTCCGCACCGTCGACGCGCTGTCGGCGCCCGGCTCGGTACTGCTCTACGACGCGGTCGGTAAGACGCTGCTCGAGTCCGACGCGATGGCGGGGCTTCTGCAGTCGATGGCCGAACAAGGGTCACCCTGGCTGTTCGGCACCGACGAGCCCGGCGAGTTGGCGGAGGCCCACGGGTGGACCGCCGTCGTCACCGACGTCGCCGAACCGGGCTACGCCTGGGGCCGGTGGCCGACACCTCCCGCGCCGAACGACGCCGAAGGAGTGCCGCGCGGGTACTTCGTCGAGGCGGTCAAGCACGGCGCCTCGGCACCCGCCTAGCCGACGCAGAAAACCCCCTTAGCCGGGTCTTTGCACACCGAACGGCGCCGATAGGGAACAATAGAGGCGTTCAGTAGCAGTTCAGTGCCGGGAACTGTCAAACGAGTGGGCAGTCTCGGCCCCGACCGAGCCCGCGAGTGGGCCGGCTCATGTGGAGGGAGCACTCGATGGCGGCGATGAAGCCCCGGACCGGCGACGGTCCACTGGAAGCAACCAAGGAGGGGCGCGGCATCGTGATGCGGGTACCACTGGAAGGCGGCGGGCGACTTGTCGTCGAGCTGACCCCTGACGAGGCAGCCGCGCTCGGGGACGAACTGAAGAACGTCACGAGCTGACGGTTCCGGTGCGACCGGCTACGCCGGAGCTCCCACTTTCCGGTAGATCTCCAGGGTCTGCTCGGCGATGTGCGCCCAGGAGAACTCCTGGATGCACCGCTGCCGCCCGGCCTCGCCGAACCGTCGGGCCTTCTCGGGGTCGGCGACCAGCTCGTTGACCGTCGCGGCCAACCGACTCTCATAGCCCGCCGCGTCCTGCGCGTCGTAGTGCACCAGCCGCCCGGTGTGCCCGTCGGCCACGACCTCCGGTATGCCGCCGACGTCGGAGGCCACCACGGCCGTCGCGCACGCCATCGCCTCCAGGTTCACGATGCCCAGCGGCTCATACACCGACGGGCATACGAACACCGTTGCCGCCGAAAGTATTTCGCGGATCTTGACGATAGGAAGCATCTCGCGGACCCAGAACACCCCGGCGCGGGCCTGCGACAGCTGCTGAACCGCCTCGGTCACTTCGGCCGCGATCTCGGGGGTGTCCGGCGCTCCCGCGCACAGCACCAACTGCACATCGGGGGCGAAGGCGTGGGCGGCGGCGATCAGATGCGCGACGCCCTTCTGCCGGGTGATCCGGCCGACGAACGCCACCATGGGCCGGGACAGGTCGACGCCGAGTTCGGCCAGCACCGATTCGCCCGGCTCGGGGGCGGCGGGGTACCAGACGTCGGTGTCGATCCCGTTGCGCACCACGTGAACCCGGTTCGGGTCCAGCGCGGGATAGGTCCGCAACACGTCCTCGCGCATACCGGAACTGACCGCGATGACGGCGTCTGCGCCCTCGACCGCCGTCTTCTCCACCCACGACGACACCCGGTACCCACCGCCGAGCTGTTCGGCCTTCCACGGCCGCATCGGCTCCAGCGAGTGCGCGGTCAGCACATGGGGAACGCCGTAGAGCAACGCGGCGAGGTGACCGGCGAGCCCGGTGTACCAGGTGTGCGAGTGCGCCACATCGGCCCGCGCCGCGGTGTTGACCATGTTGAGATCCGCCGACAGCATCGACAGCGCGGCGTTGGCGCCGAGCAGCGCCGGATCGGGTTGGGCGACGATCGCGTCGGCGCGCGGCGCACCCATGCAGTGCACGTCGACCTCGCACAGGTGGCGCAGCTGAGCGACCAGTTCGGTGACGTGCACTCCCGCCCCGCCGTAAACCTCGGGTGGATACTCCCGAGTCATCATCGCCACCCGCATGGTTTCGACCCTAGTTCCGGGGGCAAGCCACCGCAGGTGCGGATGGGTTTCGCACCGGACTCGGGGCACCAATGCCTAGCCCCGGACAGCGGCTGCCGATAGGTTTGTGTCATGAGGGAACTGCCACACGTGCTGGGCATCGTCCTGGCCGGCGGGGAGGGCAAGCGGCTCTACCCGTTGACCGCGGATCGAGCCAAGCCCGCCGTTCCCTTCGGCGGCGCTTACCGTCTCATCGACTTCGTCTTGTCGAATCTGGTCAACGCGCGGTATCTGCGGATTTGCGTGCTGACGCAATACAAGTCGCACTCGCTCGACCGCCATATCTCCCAGAACTGGCGGCTGTCCGGTCTTGCCGGTGAATACATCACGCCCGTGCCCGCCCAGCAGCGGCTGGGCCCGCGCTGGTACACCGGTTCCGCGGACGCGATCTACCAATCGCTGAACCTGATCTACGACGAGGACCCCGACTACATCGTCGTGTTCGGCGCCGACCACGTCTACCGCATGGACCCCGAGCAGATGGTCCAGTTCCACATCGAGAGCGGCGCCGGCGCCACGGTCGCGGGCATCCGGGTGCCGCGTGCCGAGGCCACCGCATTCGGCGTCATCGACGCCGACGAGTCCGGCCGCATCCGCAGCTTCGTCGAGAAGCCGGCCGATCCGCCGGGGACCCCGGACAATCCCGACGAGGCGTTCGTGTCGATGGGCAATTACATCTTCACGACGAAGGTGCTGATCGACGCGATCCGCGCCGACGCCGACGACGACCATTCCGACCACGACATGGGCGGTGACATCATTCCGCGTCTCGTCGACGACGGCATGGCCGCGGTGTACGACTTCAGCAACAACGAGGTGCCGGGCGCGACCGAACGCGATCACGGCTACTGGCGCGACGTGGGAACCCTCGACGCGTTCTACGACGCGCACATGGACCTGGTGTCGGTGCACCCGGTGTTCAACCTCTACAACAAGCGCTGGCCCATCCGCGGTGAGGCGGAGATGCTGGCGCCTGCCAAGTTCGTCAACGGCGGGTCGGCGCAGGAGTCGGTGGTCGGCGCGGGCAGCATCATTTCGGCCGCGTCCGTGCGCAATTCGGTGCTGTCGTCGAACGTCGTCGTCGACGACGGCGCGATCGTCGAGGGCAGCGTGATCATGCCCGGCGCCCGCATCGGCCGCGGCGCGGTGGTGCGCCACGCCATCCTGGACAAGAACGTGGTCGTCGGACCGGGGGAGATGGTCGGGGTCGATCTCGACAAGGACCGCGAACGGTTCGCGATCAGTGCCGGGGGAGTGGTGGCCGTCGGCAAGGGCGTCTGGATCTGAATCCCCTAACCCCCTAATCGCGGTTCGTTCCGCAGTCCCCACCACGCGATCGACGGTGGGGGTGCTCGTCCCGTTATGCCCAAAGCTCCTGTGTCTCATGCTGGTTCGACCAGCAGCGGCCGAGGAGGCCACAAACACAGGAGGCATGATGAAACGCACCAGCATCACCGCCACCGTCGCCGCCGGCGTCATGACCGTCGGCGCGCTGATGGCCACGACCGCCCCGGCCGCCCACGCGGAGAAGCTGTCGGACCAGACGATCAAGAGCGAATGCAAGGCCGCCGGCGGGACGTACAACAAGAAGGGGACGGTGTCCACCTGCGGCTACAAGGACTCCAGCGGCAAGCTGAACATCGACTACTACTCGGGCGGGCATTACGTCACGACCCTCACGTAGCGCGCCTGGGGTCAGCCCGGTGCGGCGTTGCGGCGGCGGCGACGCCGCAGGATCCGGAACGCCAGCCACGCCAGGGCGACGATGGCCACCAGCACCAGCACCGGCAGCAGGATCGCGACGAAGACCAGCCCCACGCTGACTCCGTCCTCGACGGTGCTCAGCACCGGCGCGGCCACCCCGGCGGTGGCGACGTTGGCGGCGGGCCGAACCGTCGATTTGGTCAGCGACACCACCAGTGCGACGACGACGCCGATGACCACAGGGATCCATTGCCCGGATTGGGCGAAGGCGCCGGGATCGGCCACCGCCGACGTTTGAGCGGCGGTGCCGGAACCGAACACGATGCCGCCCGCCGTGGGCCGCACGAACGTCTGGACGGCGTCGTTGACACTGTCCAGGGCGGGCACCTTGTCGGCGACGATTTCGATGACGAGCAGCGTCGCCACGATCGCCATGACCCAACCGTTCTCCAGCCACGCCCAGCCGGCGGGCAGGCTGATGAGGTCGGTGAACCGCGACAGCAGGCCGAGCGCGAGCAGCGGGATATAGGCGTTGAGCCCCGCCGCGGTCGCCAGGCCGAGCCCGGTCAGCAGTTCCACATCCGCATTATCGGCCGAGCAGCGCCAACTGAAGGTGACTCAGCCGATGTGGATCTGCATCGATCGTGATTCCGCCGATCCTGTCGTCGGTCACGGTGAACCGCAGCACCAGGCGCAGTCGTCCGGCCGGTGCGACCACGACCCCCGGCGCACCGTCGATCACGGCGGGTTCGGCGAACCTGGCGTTCGCGGCGAACCGCTGCGCGTTGCCCGCGATGGCGTGTGCGCCGCGAACGGTGGTGGCGATCCCGCCCGCGGAGGCGTCGACGTGCAGCACCGCGTCGGTGTGCAGGAGCGCGAGCAGCGCATCGAAGTCACCGTTGCGCGTTGCGGCGAGGAATGCGTCGACGAGGTGTCGCTGCCGCACGAATTCGGTTGCCTGCGGGGCGTCCTGGCCGCGGACGCGGCGGCGCGCACGGGAGGCGAGCTGAGCGGCGGTGTTCTCCGACCGCCCGACGATCGGGGCGATTTCGGCGAACGGCAGATCGAACATGTCGTGCAGGACGAACGCGAGCCGCTCGTCGGGCGACAGCGTGTGCAACACGACGAGCAGTGCGACGCCGACGGAGTCGGCCAGGACGGCCTCCTGTTCGGGGTCGAAACCGGAAGCGGGTGGTGCGTCACCTTCACCGAGATCGTCGAGCGGTTGTTCGGCTCGCGCGGCCCTGGCGCGCAGCATGTCCAGGCAGATGCGAGCGACGACGGTGGTCAACCAGCCGCCGAGGTTGCGCACGGCGCCGACGTCGGCGCGCCGCATGCGCAGCCATGCCTCCTGCACCGCGTCGTCGGCGTCGCTCGCCGAGCCGAGCATCCGGTAGGCCACCGCATGGAGGTGGTCGCGGTGCTCGTCGAACGTCCTCAGGTGCTCGTCGATCATGGTCATCGGGACGCTCCCGTCGTCATATCGTCCGGGTCTCATCCGTCATCTCTATGACGAATGCGGGCGGCCGGATATGACAGGAGGCGGATATGACCACACTACGAGCGGTACTCGTGGTGCACGGCGTGATCACGTTGGCCGGGGCGGCAGTCCTGATGCTGTTTCCCACGGCGATTCCGTCAGTCGCGGGCTTCACCTTGGACCGGCAGGCGTATCTGCTGGTGTACGTGGTCAGCGCGGCCGAGCTCGCGGTCGCGGTGCTGTCGTTCGGAGCCGCCCGATTGACGGACCGTGCCGCGCTGCGGTTGATCGTGGTGACGCTGGCCGTGCTGCACGCGACGAGCGGCGTGCTCGACATCGTCTACGTGAGCCTCACGCAGGCGAACACGACGATGGTCGTCAATGCGGTGGTGCGTTTCGTGGTGGCGGCGGTGTTCGTCGGGCTGTGGCGCACGGTCGGTCACCAGACGTACGGCACGAGGCGGTAGCGCACCTGGTTCGTGTACTCGGGGTAGCCCGCCAGTTGCCGACGCAGCATGGATTCCTCGTCAACGATCCGCGCCGCGAGCAGAGGCAGCGCGGCGACAACCGCGATCAGCGCCCAGAACGAGCCCAGCGCGAGTGGGGTGCCGAGCATCATGACCAGCGTGCCGGCATACATTGGATGTCGCACGATGCCGTACAGCCCCGTCGTCACCACGGACTGGCCGGTCTCGACGGTGATCGTCGCTGCGGCGTAGGAATTCTCGATGATCACCCACTGCGCGGCGACCAGACCGATCGCCACCAGGAGGTCACCGGCGACGACGAGCACGGTCGGTACGTGCGACCACCCGAACCGGTGGTCGAGCGCGCTGATCACGAGAACCGCGACGACGGCGGCGATGAGCCCGCTGATGATCAGCTTCTCCGAGGTTCTGGTTTCGGCGCCGGGACCCGCCTTCATCCGTCGTTTCAACGCGGCGGGATTACGCACCGCGAGGTACAGGCTCGGCACCAGGGTCGCGAGCATGAAGACGGCGATGAAAACCCAGGCCTGCCAATAGTTCAGCGTGCCGGCGGGAACGAACAGCAAAACCGCGAAGAAGGCGATTCCGAAAACCGCCGACGTGAGCGTCTGCAGGACGATCTTCATGAGACCACCCACCTTTCACCAGATGTAGGGCACCAGGCGATGACGAACCTGTCCGGCATACTCGGAGTAACCGGGTAACTCGTCGCGGAGTAGCGCCTCCTCGTCGAGAATGCGGAGCACGAAGATCGCCGTCCCCGGCACGAGCAGGGTCAGCCCCCAGAGCGAGTCGAGCGCCGGTGGACACCCAACCATCATGATCATCACGCCGAAATACATTGGGTGCCTGACAAATCCGTAGAGTCCGCTGGACACCAACTGTTGATCCGCTTGCACCGTCACCGTGGCGGCGGCGTAGCTGTTGACCAGGATCACCGCCATCCCGATGCCCAGCCCGACGGCGACCAGCACCTGACCCAGCACGACGACCGCCAACGGAACCGTCGACCATCCGAACCGATGGTCGAGCGCGCTGACGACGGCGATGGCCACGAACAGCAGCGGATAGCCGATGCTGACGAACTTCTGGATCGTCCTGCGTTCGGCGGTCGGCCCGGAGCGCATGCGACGACTCAGCACATCGGGCCGCCGTAATGCGAGATAGAAGTTCGGCACCGTGGTGGCCAGCGCGAAGATGGCGAGAAAGACCCACGCCTGCCAGTAGTTCAGCGTGCCCGCCGGCACGAACAGCAGCAGGGCGACGAAGAGGAGACCCGCGATGGTCGACAGTGTCAGCTGGACAAGGAGTTTCATGGCCGCCGCTTCAGATCGCGTCGCGCCTGCGGTACAGGGCGCCGGCGAACCACGTCAAGGCTGCGGCAACGACGACCATGACGACGAGCGCGGTCACGGGGTAGTCGCTCGGCGCCGTGGTTCGGCTGACCGGTGACAGGTCGATGACCCACCGGGGCAACCGCAGCAGCGGTCCCAGGTAGAGCGTGACAACGACCGCCGTCACCGCCATCCAGCCGATCCAGGGTCGACGGACCGCGACGGCCAGCGCGGCGACGCCGGCCATCACGGCCATGGCGGGCACGTAGGCGAACCCGGCCACGGTCAGCCGAAGCACCGTCGCGGCGTCGCCGACGGTGATGCCGGCGCCCAGGCCATTGCCGAGACCGGCGACGAACATCAGCAGGACCGAGCCGAGCAGCGCCGAACCCACCGCGGTGAAAAGCCAGCGCCACCGCGAAACCGACCCGGCCAGCACCACCTCGCCGAGACCACGCTCCTCGTCGGTGTACACGCGCAGCACCGCGCCGACGACGTACGCGCTCGCCGCGGCCGCAAGGAACTGCGTCATCGTGGTCTGAGCGCTGTCGGCGCCCTGCTGCGCGATCAGACGCTGGATCACCTCATTGGTCGCGGCCGCGTCGAGCAACGACTTGGTCATCGACCCGAACGCCAGGCCACCGAGGAACAACCCGACGGTCCACCCGATCGTCTGGCCGCGCTGCAGCGTCAGGTGCAGTTCCAGAACGGATGTGATGGGACGGGCGTCGGGGCGCTCGCCGGAGGAGGGCAATGTGCCGTCGTCGTACTGGCGCCTGCCCTCCAGCACGACGGCCAGCGCGATGAGGGCACCGGTGAGCGCGACCAGCAGCGTGAACGGCCACCACCGCAGGTCCACGAACGCACGCATCTGCTGGGCCCACGCGATCGGGGAGAACCAACTCAGCGCACTGCCGGAGTTGTCGATCACGTCACCGACGCCACGGACCACCGCGGCAACCGCCAGCGCGGCCATTGCGGCGCCCGACGCCGTACGCGACTGCCGCCACAGCTGCGCGGTCACGGCGGCCACCGCGCCGAACACCATGGCCACCCCGGTCACACCGATGCTCATCGCCGCGGCGTCGACGACGTCGAGCCCGTTGGCGGCCATCGCCAGCGTCAGTGCGACCGCGAGCACCGCGTTGACGGCACCGACGAGGATCAGCGCTGCCGCGGTTCTGGCGTATCGGCCCACGACCGACGACAACACCAACTCTGCTGCGCCGCTTTCCTCTTCGGCGCGGGTGTGCCGAATCACGGTGAGGATCGCGAGAATCGATGTGGCGACGATCAACGTCAGCATCATCTCGTTGGCCATCATCGCGCCGAGATCGGTCTCGTTGCGGCCGAACATGGGGCCACCCATCATCATCCCGGCCGGGGTCTTGAGCAGCTCGACGCGCGTCAGCCGTTGCAGCTCTTCGGGATAGGCCAGTTCCACGGCGGCCGGCGCGTAGGCCATCAGCGACGTCAGCACCGCGATCCAGACGCCGAGCCGGACCTTGTCGCGGCGCAGCGCAAGGCGCAGCAATTCGAAGGTTCCCGTCCACGCTGTCGAAGCGCCGCGCCGCAGTTCGGTCGGCGCGATGGTCGTCGTCATGGCGCCACCCCCTGGTACTCGCGCAGGAACATGTCCTCCAGCGAGGCCGGGGTGACCGTCAGGTCCAGAATCCCGAGATCGCTCAGAACGTCCATCGCCCGATCGAGGTCGTTGCGGTCGACCGCGAAGACGTAGTGGCCGTCCCGGATCGCGAAGTCGTGGACGAAGGGTGCGTCCTGGAGGCGCCTGCCGTCCTGGCGGGTTCGCGCGGTCACGGTCGTGCGCATCAGGTGGCGCAACTCGTCGAGGGCGCCCGCCCGCACGGTCCGGCCGGCGCGGATGATGGTGACGCTGTCGCAGAGCTTTTCGACCTCGGCCAGGATGTGGCTGGACAACAGCACCGCGGCGCCACGTTGGGCGACCTCACCGACGCACTGCTGAAACGCCCGTTCCATCAAAGGATCCAGTCCCGACGTCGGCTCGTCGAGTATGTACAGCTCGGCGTTGGTCGAGAACGCCGCGATGATCGCGACCTTCTGCCTGTTGCCCTTGGAGTAGGTTCGCGATTTCTTGTGCGGGTCGAGTTCGAAGCGCTCGATCAGCTGATCGCGTCGAGAGGTGTCCACACCGTTGCCGCGGAGGCGGGCCAAGAAGTCGATCGCCTGAAGCCCGGTCAGGTTGGGCCACAGGGTCACATCGCCCGGGACGTAGGCGATGCGGCGGTGCAGGGCAACCGCGTCGCGCCACGGGTCGCCGCCGAGCAACCGGACCGTGCCGCCGTCTGCCCGCAACAGCCCGAGCAACACGCGGATGGTGGTCGACTTACCCGCGCCGTTCGGCCCGAGGAACCCGGTGATCTGGCCCGGCGCGACGGTCAGATCCAGGCCGTCAAGCGCTCGGGTACGGCCGAACGACTTTGACAGACTGTGGATTTCGACCGCCGGTTCACCGCCTCGGCGGTCAGCTCGCCGCAGTGGTCCCGCCATCTGAGCCGTCATCGCGATCTCCCTTCTCGGTGCTGCTGAACGGAATTCCCTTCTCGCGCTGCGCGAGGAACGCGTCGTACATGGTCGAGTCGGTCATCAACCCCTGCGTGTAGACCTCGAGCGCGGGAAGAACCATCTCCTCGGCGTAATCGTGAAGAGCCACACGCAGATCCGCGGAGTCGTGCAGCTGCAGATACAGCAGGAAACCCCCGCCGCTGGCCATCGCCAGGAACCGAGCCCTGGCCCGGGGGTCGCGGCTCGGCTTGAGCAGCCCGGACCGGACCCCTTCGTCTAGATACTGCTCGGCGTTGTCGATCATCTGCTGCCAGAACGACTTGGCCAGCTCGCTACCCGACTGCAGGCTGCGCACGAGATAGGCCATCAGCGGCGCGTACGACTCGATCTCGGCCATCTGCGCCAGCCACGTGGCGGGGTCGTGCGTCTGCAGCGATTCGGTCTTGGTCTCGCGGATCACGTCGGCGACATGGGTGTCACACGCCTTGCGCAGGCCTTCCTTCGAACCGAAGTGATGGATGACCAGCGCGGCCGACACCCCGGCCGCCTCGGCGACGGCCCGAAGGCCGACGTTGAAGCCGTGTTGGCCCCATTGCTCGATCGCGGCGTCGCGGATCCGTGCGACCGCCGTCAGATCGTTCGATGCTGAACGCATGTTCAGTAGATTAAACGCGCGTTCAGCCGACGGTCAAGGGGGTGGCGCCGGAATGGCCCTCGCCCAGGTACCGCGAGCAGACGCGAAACTGCCTAAAAAGTCGCGGCGGTTTCTAGTGCTCTAAGCAACAGCTGTCGGTGTGGACGGGTTGGAGAGTAGTTCGTCGAGTGCTTCGGCGGG
>NZ_LZSQ01000014.1 GCF_001665535.1 Mycobacterium sp. 852002-51961_SCH5331710 | reverse complement strand
CGCTGTCCGCGCTGTGGTTCGAGTACATGCCCGAGTAGACGGCCTCTCCGCCCGGGAACCTTCCCTCGCGAGCAGACGTGAAACTGCCTACTTTGCGCCGAAAAGCGACAGTTCTGTGTCTGCTCGCGAGTGGTCGCGCTAGCTAATAGAGCGCGTTGGCCAGGTTGCGCCGGCCGGCGATGACCTCCGGATCGGCCGGGTCGAACAGGTCGAACAACTCGATGAGGCGGGTCCGCACCTTGGTGCGGTCGTCGCCTGCGGTCCGCTTGACCAGCCCGATGAGCCGATCGAAGGCAGCGGCGACGTTCTGCTGCAGCACCTCGACGTCGGCGGCGGCGAACGCCAACTCGATGTCGTCGGGGGCCGCGTCGGCGGCGGCGATCGCGTCGGGCGTCTGCGAGGTGGCGCGCTGCAGGAAATCGATCTGACGGACGGCGCCCTTGGCCTCAGCGTGATTGGGGTTCGCATCGAGGATCGCCTGGTATGCGGTGCGCGCGGCATCGAAGTCGCCTTCGTCCAGATACGTACGCGCCTGGGCGAGTTCGGGATCGACCTCTTCGGCCTCCTCCACCTCACCGCTGCCGGGCAACTTGCCCGCGACCGCGTTCAGCAGCGAGTCGACCCAGCGGCGCAACTGCTCGGGCGGCTGCATGCCCTGGAAGCTCGCCAGGGGTTGACCGGCGGCCAGCGCCACGACGGTCGGGATCGCCTGAACGCCGAACATCTGCGCGACGCGCGGGACGACGTCGACGTTGACCGTCGCCAGCGACCACTTGCCGCCGTCGGCGGAAGCCAGTTGGCCGAGGGCATCACCCAGCTGGACGCTGGCGTCGCTGCGCGGTGACCAGAGCAGCACCACGACGGGAACCTGGTTCGACCGGACCAGCACCTCGTTTTCGAGGTTGGCCTCGGTGACCTCAACACCACCCGAGGGCGCCGACGCACCGCCGTCACCCGTGGAGGGCCGCTGTTTGAGGGCGGACAGATCAACCGCACCGGCCATGGAGGCCGCGATAGAGGGGCGTGGACGACTCACGCCCATAAGTTTGTCACGTCGTTTCGGGTACCGGCTGCCCCGGTTGCGCGACGGCCGTGACCGCGGGGGCCCCCAATCGGCCGGTGCGATCCGCCCACATGAGGAAGATCACACTGGCCAATGGCACGATGCTCGCAACGATCCCCAGCAACCAGGTGCCCGCCGCCCACCGAAAGGCGATCGCCGCCAGAATTCCGAGCACGACGAAGGCGACGAAGACCGCCCCGTGCACCGGCCCGAACACCTTGACGCCGAGCTCGGTGTGCGGCGTGCCGACGTACTTGAAGTACATGCCGATCAGCAGTCCGACCCAGCTCACCGCCTCGAGCAGGGCGACGAAACGAAACCACCCGGCGACGGTGCGCTGGTTCAACTGGCGAGTCATGGCCGCCATTGTGCCCGAAAGCCGGGCCGATTACTACGCGGCGTCGTAGGCCCTACGGCGCGCGGAGGATCAGCGCATCGCCCTGACCGCCGGCCCCGCACAGCGCCGCGACGGCGTAGCCGGAGCCACGCCGGGACAGCTCGAGTGCGGCGTGCAGAGTGATCCGGGCGCCGGACATGCCGATCGGGTGGCCGATGGCGATCGCGCCGCCGTTGACGTTGACCTTCTCGGGATCGACGCCCAACTCCTTGGTCGAGGCCAGCGCGACGGCGGAGAACGCCTCGTTGATCTCGAGGACGTCAAGCTGATCGACGGAGATGCCCTCGCGCGCAACGGCCTTCTTGATGGCGTTCGCCGGCTGCGATTGCAGCGTGGAGTCCGGGCCGGCGACGACGCCGTGGGCACCGATCTCGCAGAGCCAGGAGAGCCCGAGTTCCTGCGCCTTGGCCTTGTTCATCACGACGACGGCGCAGGCACCGTCGGAGATCTGCGACGCCGACCCGGCGGTGATGGTTCCGTCCTTGCGGAACGCCGGCTTCAGGCCGGCCAGCGACTCGACGGTGGTGTTGGCACGGATGCCCTCGTCCTCGGAGAACTCCAGCGGGTCACCCTTGCGCTGCGGAATCTGTACGGGCACCACCTCGTCGGCGTAGACGCCGTCTTTCCATGCGGCAGCGGCCTTTTGGTGCGAGCGCGCGGCGAACTCGTCCTGTTCGGCGCGGGTGAACTGGTCGACGTCGTTGCGCTGCTCGGTGAGCGCGCCCATCGGCTGGTCGGTGAACACGTCGTGCAGACCGTCGTAGGCCATGTGGTCCAGCACGGTGACGTCGCCGTACTTGTAGCCCGAGCGGCTGTTCATCAGCAGGTGCGGCGCCTGTGTCATGGACTCCTGGCCGCCGGCCACGACGACGTCGAACTCGCCGGCGCGGATCAACTGGTCGGCCAGGGCGATCGCGTCGATTCCCGAGAGGCACATCTTGTTAATGGTCAGCGAGGGGACGTCCCAGCCGATACCCGCCGCGACGGCCGCCTGGCGGGCGGGCATCTGCCCGGCGCCCGCGGTCAGGACCTGGCCCATGATCACGTACTCGAAGGCGGAGGCGGGCACGTTGGCCTTCTCGAGGGCCCCCTTGATCGCGATCGCGCCGAGATCGCTGCCCGAGAAATCCTTCAACGAACCCATCAACTTGCCGACGGGCGTGCGCGCTCCAGCAACGATCACCGACGTGGTCATTTACTACCTCCAAAAGTGGGTATAGCCATGTGTGTTCCATGACACATTCCGCAAACATCTGTCTCAAGGTTACCGTTACGTTATGACCACCGAACACGTAGACGCACGTCCCGCGCTCGCGAGCGCGCTCGTGACGGCGATCGATCACGTGGGGATCGCAGTGCCGGACCTCGACGCCGCGATCAAGTGGTACCACGACCATCTCGGGATGATCGTGCTGCACGAGGAGATCAACGAGGACCAGGGCGTGCGCGAGGCCATGCTCTCGGTGCGTGGCGCCCCGGTCGGCAGCGCCCAGATCCAGTTGATGGCGCCGCTCGACGAGACCTCGACCATCGCCAAGTTCCTCGACAACCGCGGCCCCGGCCTTCAGCAGCTCGCCTATCGCGTCAGCGACATCGACGCGCTCAGCGAGCGCCTTCGCGCCGACGGCGTGCGGTTGCTCTACGACGCGCCGCGCCGTGGCACCGCCAACTCGCGGATCAACTTTATCCATCCCAAGGACGCCGGCGGAGTGCTCGTCGAGCTCGTCGAGCCCGCAGCGGACGCGGAGCACTAAGACCACTTGCGAGTCGGGCCTCGTGTGCCCCGGTGCGCCCAGCACGGCGTGTGCCAGTGTCGACGCTCGTCGAGCGCCCGCTCCCCCTCCTCGGCCGGTAACACCACGAGATGCGCTGTCCCGGGCCGGATTTCATGGTCACATCCCGGGCACCGGTACGTTTTCGTAGCGCGCGCGGCGGCGATCGGGCGCACCTCGTATTCGTAGCCGTCCGGCCCGATCTCGATCCGGCGGGGCGCTGGCAACGGCGGCGGACGCTCGGAACGCCGATGAGGGCGCTTACGGGGCATCAGAACAGCCGGAACTCGTCGCTGTCCATGCCGCGCATCTTGTCGTAGTCGAGCGTGAGGCAGCGGATACCGCGGTCGGTGGCCAGCGTGCGCGCCTGCGGCTTGATCTGCTGGGCCGCGAAGACGCCGCTGACCGGGGCCAGCAGGCTGTCGCGGTTGAGCAGCTCGAGGTAGCGGGTGAGCTGTTCCACCCCGTCGATCTCGCCGCGGCGCTTGATCTCGACCGCGACGGACCCGCCGTTCGGGTCGCGGCACAACAGGTCGACCGGGCCGATCGCGGTCATGTACTCGCGGCGGACCAGCGTGTAACCCTCCCCGAGCAGCTCGACGTGCTCGGCCAGCAGCTCCTGCAGGTGGGCCTCCACGCCGTCCTTGACCAGACCGGGATCGACTCCGAGCTCGTGGGTGGAGTCGTGCTCGATGTCCTCGACGGTGATCCGCAACTGCTCCCCGGCCTTGTTTTCGACCACCCACACCGTCTCGGGCCCCGAGGTGTCCTCGGTGAGCCGACAGGGCGGGCTCATCCAGTTCAGCGGCTTGTAGGCACGGTCGTCGGCGTGCACGCTCACCGAACCATCCGCCTTGATGAGCAGCAGCCGACGCGCCGAAGGCAGGTGTGCGGTCAGTCGTCCGACGTAGTCGACGGTGCACTGGGCGATCACGAGACGCACCCGACCACCTTAGGTGGCCGCTCGGCAATTTAGGCTGAGGGGACGATGACCGCCAATAGGAGCGTCGCGCACAGGCTGGGTCGCGTCCTGGAGAAGGTCACCCGCCAGAGTGGACGGCTGACCGACGCCCCGGACTACGGGTCGTGGCTGCTTGGCAAGGAATCCGAGAGTCAACATCGGCGGCGCATCAGGATCCAGATCATTCTGACGACGATCGTGGTGATCGCCAACCTGATCGGCATCGGCGTCGCCGTCCTCGTTGTGACCGTGACGTTCCCGGTGCCCAGCGTCTTCGACCCCGATGTCCGCTGGATCACCGCGATCGTGGCGCCCGCCTACATCCTGGCCGCACTGGTGGTCGGCGTCATCTGGGCGACCCGCCGGGTGATGAACAACGTGCGTTGGGCCATCGAGGAGCGCACACCCACTCTGCGCGATCAGCGCAACACGTTTTACGCGCCGTGGCGGCTCACCCGGGTGCTGCTCGCGCTGTGGGGCGTGGGCACCGCCTTGATCACCCTGCTGTACGGCTTGGTGGACGTGAACTTCATCCCGAAGGTAGCGCTTGGCATCAGCTTTCCCGGCATCGTGGTGTCGGCGAGCTGTTACCTCTTCACCGAGTTCGCGCTTCGGCCCGTCGCCGCCCAGGCGCTCGAGGCCGGCCGCCCGCCGCGCCGCTTCGCCGCAGGGATCATGGGCCGCACGATGTTGGTGTGGGCGTTGGGATCCGGGGTCCCGGTGCTCGGCATCCTGCTCGCAGCGATCATCACCCTGGCGCTGCGCAATGTGACCCCCACCCAGTTCACCGTCGCCGTGATCATCCTCGCGCTGTTCGCATTGGCGTTCGGTTTCGTGCTGATGTGGATCCTGTCGTGGCTGACCGCGACGCCGCTACGGACCGTGCGCGCCGCGCTCAAACACGTCGAACGCGGCGACATGAACTGCGATCTGGTCGTTTTCGACGGCACCGAACTCGGTGAGCTGCAGCGAGGATTCAACTCGATGGTGCAGGGGCTCAAGGAACGCGAGCGCCTGCGCGACATCTTCGGACGCCACGTCGGCCGCGAGGTCGCCGCCGAGGCGGAAAAGCAGCGACCCAAGCTCGGCGGCGAGGAGCGTCACGTCGCGGTGATCTTCGTCGACATCATCGGGTCGACGAAGTTGGTCACGGCCAAACGCGCCACCGAGGTCGTCGACCTGCTCAACCGGTTCTTCGCGGTGGTCGTCGAGGAGGTCGACCGCCACCACGGCTTCGTCAACAAGTTCGAAGGTGACGGTGCGCTCGCGGTGTTCGGCGCCCCGGTGCGGCTGGAGAACCCCGAGGATTCAGCGCTGGCCGCCGCCAGGGCGATCGCCCGCCGCATCCACGAGGAGGTGCCCGAGTTCGACGCCGGCATCGGGGTAGCCGCGGGCGAGGCGGTGGCGGGCAACGTCGGCGCCAGGGAACGCTTCGAGTACACCGTGATCGGCGAGCCCGTCAACGAGGCGGCCCGGCTGTGCGAACTGGCCAAGGAGACACCGGGTCACGTCCTCGCCAGCGCGGACGCGATATCCGGTGCGGGCGAAACCGAGTGTGCACATTGGCGATTGGGTGACGAGGTGACACTGCGCGGGCACGACGAGCCGACGCGGTTGGCCCTACCCGCCTGACACGCCCAGCGCGGTCGCCGCGGCGCGGAGTGCCTCGTCGAGGCTGCCGAACACCCGGGCGACCGTGCCTTCCGTCGGAGTCGCCTCCAGAACCCGGTCGGGATCGACGACGAATCCCTCCTTGCCGGCGGCGACGAGCGACTCGCGCATGCCGGCGAACATGCGACGCGCAGCGTCGTCGATGTCGTCGACCCGGGACAACTCGAGGATGGCGACGTCGAACGCGTCGCGTTCGCGTTCCACCCTGCGCAGCACCTGTTCGGCCCCCGCGAACAGCAGGTCACCGTGCAGCTCGAAGATCCGCACACCCGCGGCGGCGTCGTACGCGTTGCGAATCGTGGAGCGCGATTCGCGGGTGTGTGCGAGGAAGTGCAGCCCCAGGTTCGCCGACAGGCTGCGGCACACCTGTACGCCCCGCACGCTGTTGCCCTTGGCGTCCAACAGCGGTGAGTACACCCCGATGCCGAGCTGTCCCGGCAGCACGGCCGCAATGCCGCCGCCGACACCGCTTTTCGCGGGCATGCCGACGGCGCTCACCCAGTCGCCGGTCGCGTCGTACATGCCGCAGGTGGTCATCACGCTCAGCGTGCGTTGCACGACCGCCGCGGTGGTGACGCGCCGTCCCGCCACCGGTTCGACGCCACCGCGTGCGAGGGTCGCGGCCATCCTTGCCAGATCCGTGCTCGTCACCTTGATCGAGCACTGGCGGAAGTAGACGTCGAGAATCTCGTCGGGGTCACCGTCGAGCACACCGAAACTCTGCAGCATGTAGGCGATCGCGCGGTTGCGGCTGCCGCTGGCCTGCTCCGAGGTGTAGACCCCATGATCGACGGCGAGTTCACGGCCCGCGAACGTCGAATAGAACTCGTGGATCTTGGCGAACCGATCGTCGGCGGTGGCCCCGGGGACGAGGGAGACCGCGGCGATCGCACCCGCGTTGATCATCGCGTTCTTCGGCGTCTTGGTGCTTTTGTCGACGCTGATCTCGTTGAATGCCTCGCCAGAGGGTTCGACACCGATCCTGGCGTCCACGGCGGCCATGCCGATGCACTCGAGTGCGAGGGCGTAGGTGAACGGCTTGGACACCGACTGAATCGTGAATTCGATTCCAGTGTCACCGGATTCGTAGACATAGCCGTCGGCCATGGACAGCGACAGGCCGAATCCATTGGGGTCGACGCGGTCGAGTTCCGGGATGTAGTCGGCCAGCTTGCCGTCGTTGTTGTCGGCTTGTTCCGCGCGAATCTGATCCAGGTACCGCTGCACCAGTTCGGCCATGAGCGAATCCTAGGACGGCACCCAGTTGCCGTGGAAGCCCGCGGGCACGCGGTGGGGCAGCTTGATGCTCGCGACGTCTTCGAGGGTCTGCGCGTCGAGCAGCGCCAACTCGCTACGGTCGGTGCGACGGTCGTAAACAAAGCCCATCAGCACACCGTCATCCTCGGCGGCGTCGGCCGACGACGGTTCGAAGACGAACTCCCCGAGCACCTTTCCTGTACCGAACGACCGCGACTGGGTGCGGTCGCCGACGAAGTCGTGTTTGAGCAGGACGTCACCGGCCTCACCGTCTGCGATGTTGGGCGCGTACCCGTAGCGGTGGCGCTTACCGACGCGGCGTTCGTCGACACGCGGGAACTCCTGCCCACGATCGTCGATGCGCGATTCGCGGACCTTGCCGTCGGCGAGATCGACCGTCCACCGATCGAGCGTCGGGGGTCCCTCGTCTGGGCCGAGGTGGTTGGTTTCGAACATCTTCGGATGCCTCACGACGTCGAGCACGATGGTGCCGTCGTCGTCGTAGGCGTTCATCGGATGGAACACGTAGCAGGGTTCGACGTCGAACCAGCGCACGTCGGAGTTGCCTCCGTCGCGTGGCATCACTCCGATCCGCGCGGGATACCGCGGATTCCAGGAGTACGGAAACCGGCGATCTTTCGTCTCGCCCCGTGGTTGCCGCGCGCTGATCGGGTCGGGAATGCGCACCCGCCCGATGAGGGACGACAACACGAGCCGCGAGACGAGGCGCAGACCGCGCGGCACCGTCATCTGCACCGCCATGTCGGCGTCGAACGTCACCGGCAGGTCGTAGAACACGACGTGGCCCTCGGTCAGCGAGAAGTCGTGCATCATCGGGCTGCCCGCGACCTCAACGTCGACGGTGCGCCGTGCGCGCCCGTCAGCGCCGATCACGGAGTACTGCACGGTGTTGCCGCGGTACATGCTGTACGAAACGGCGTGCAGCTCACCGGTTTCCGGATCGCGCTTGGGATGTGCCGTGTACCCGCCGGTCAGCGTGCCGTCGAAATCACATGCCCCGACGGTGTCCAGCTCGTCGGTGAGTTCGACGGTGGTGACACCGGACTCGATCAGCGCCAGCGTCTTACCCGCATGCCCGATGACATTGGTGTTCGCACCGATGCCCGAGATCGGGAAATGGCCTTTCGGCGGCTTCTCCCCCAGCGCCCTGGCGGTCTGCGGACCGCGGACCCACCGGTTTCGGTACCACTCCGCCCGCCCATCGCGGATGCGGATGCCGTGCACCATTCCGTCGCCGATGAACCAGTGGTACAGCTCGGGATCGAGTTCTCCGATCGGGTTCGGCCCGTTGCGCAGGTACCGGCCATCGAGGTGATCGGGAATCGTCCCGGCGACCTCGAGGTCGGTCAGCGTGTGCTCTGCCTGGATCGGCGCGAAGGCGCCTTCGAGGTAACGGTTCGTCATCGGAACACCCCTATAACAGCGTTATGGTGTGTTCTGTATAACACCGTTATGGCAGCATGGCAAGGGTGAACGGCGGTGGTCCCGGGGAGCAGCTGGTCGAAGCCGGCATCCGCATCCTCGAACGAGACGGTCTGGCCGCGCTCAGCGCACGCAAGCTAGCCGCCGAGACCGGAACCTCCACGATGGCGGTGTACACGCATTTCGGTGGGATGTCGGGGCTGATCGACGCGATCGCCGGGGAATCGTTCGTCCGCTTCACGCGCGCGCTGACCGAGGTGCCCCAGACCGATGATCCCGTCGCCGACTTCTTCGTGATGGGCGGGCGCTACCGCGAATTCGCGCTGCAGAACCCGCAGCGCTACCAGATGATGTTCGGCACCGCGGCCGAGTCGTTGAACCGGTATCACGCCGACCTCACCGTCACCGGCAGTGCGACCGCCCGCAGCGAGTGGGCGATGTCGTTCGAGGCGCTGCTGGACGGCGTGCGCCGGATGATCGAGGCCGGCCGCATCCGCGACGACGGCGAGGCCGCCGTCGCCGGGCGGCTGTGGAGCATCAGCCACGGTGCGGTGCTGCTGGAGATCGCCGGCTTCTTCGGACACCAGGGCCACGGTCTGACGCAGATACTCGGCCCTCTGATCGTCGACACGCTGGTCGGCATGGGCGACGATCGGGAACGAACGATGCAGTCACTGAGTACCGCGCTGGCCACGCTGCCCGAACAGTAGGCGTTCCGGCGTGCGCTACCCGCCGCAACTCAGGCGAGCCGTTCGAGTTCGATCGGCAACGAGTCGGCGGGGGTCGGCCCGGTGCCCCACGTGAGCGGGACGCGGTACCCGTCGGGGACGCTCCATCGGAATCGGCGCAACAGCTTGTGCATCACGGTCTTGACCGTCATGTCGGCGAACTGCTGGCCGATGCACTTGTGGGCGCCGCCGCCGAACGGCGCGAATGCGTACCGCTTGACGGCCGCGCGGTTGTCGGCGTCGCTGAACCGCGAGGGGTCGAACGTGTCGGGGGCGGGCCACCAGTCGGGCAGCCGCATCGACGCGTGCACGCTGATTGCGATCTGACTCTTGCGCGGGATGTAGTGTCCGCAGATCTCGGTGTCGCGGATGGCCTGGCGGAACAGGGTTCCGGCAGGAGCGTACATCCGCAGGACCTCCTTGAACGCCGCGTCCAGCATCGGGTACCGCTCGAGATCGTCGAGGGTGGGCGCGTCGATCGGGCGATCGACCGCCTCTTCCCGAAGAATGTTCTGCCAGTGTGCGTTTCGGCCCAGCTCGTAGACGAGCATGGCCAGCGCGATCGCCGTGGTGTCGTGAGCGGCCATCAGCAGGAAGATCATGTGGTTGACGATGTCGGCGTCGGTGAAGCGTTGCCCGTCTTCGGATTCGCTGCGGCACAGCATCGAGAACAGATCGGTGCCGTCACCCCGGCGGCGGTCCGCGATCTGCCCGCCGAAGTAACGCTCGAGGCGCTTACGCGCCCGCAGGCCGCGCGCCCACGTCCCGCCGGGCACGTCCGCGCGGATGATCGCCTGGCCGCCGTGGACTGTGTCGTGGAAGTCGCCGATGAGTTGATCGGATTCCGCGCCGAGTTCGGTTCCGACGAACACCTCGGCGGCCTGTCGCAGGAGCAGTTGCTTGATCGATGGATACATCGGGAAGTGGGTGGCCGGTTGCCATGTCGTCAGGCCGCGGTCGATGCCGTCGGCGGTGCACGCGAGGTAGGTGTTGAGCGCCGTGCGCGTGAACGCCCGCTGCATGATGCGTCGATGATCGCGGTGTTCCTCGAAGTCGAGCAGCATGATGCCGCGGTGGAAGAAGGGACCGATCACCGGTTGCCATCCGCGCGTACTCGACAGCGCCTTGTCGCGATTGACCCACGCGGCCTCGAGCGCTTGGGGTCCCATCAGCGCCACGACGCGGAACCCCACGCCGCCGGCCCACGACACCGGGCCGTACTTCGCGTAGCGGCGCCGCGCGAACTCCAGCGGATCGGCGAGTGAGGCGAGGACGTGGCCGAGGTACGGCGCACCGTAGTTGCCCATCACCGGGGCCAGACCCGACCCGGCCGGCGGCGTGGCCAGCGGGCGGTCGGGGCTCGGCCAGCGGTCCGCGATCGACGCGCCGATTCCCTGAAGTCGTTGCCGCGCCTCGACCAGTGAGGTCGGCGGCGCGACGGCGTCCACGAGGTTGATCATCGGCCGAGCCCTTCGTCGACTATCTGGTACGTAACCGTGCCAAATTTGCCGAACTGTTGTCAACGGCTTCTCCATCGACGCGTCGGGGGTGCGACGATCGACCCATGGCCCCGTCGTCGCCGCGCAGCTACGGAGGCGTTTCCGGTGTGGAACGCCGCCAGCAACGCCGGACACGCCTGCTCGAGGCGGCCCTGGAGGTGATGGGCCGCGACGAGTGGCGCGACATCACCGTCGAGCGGCTGTGCGCCGACGCCGGACTCAACAAGCGGTACTTCTATGAAAGCTTCGCTGATGTCGACGCAGTGGCCGACGCGGTGATCGACGAGATCGCCGCGGCGGTGCGCGAGGCGACCGTGACGGCGGTGGCCGCTGCGCAGTCGGAATCTCTTGCGCATCAGGCGTTCGTGGCTGTGAGCGCCCTCGTGCACAGCCTGGTCGACGACCCGCGTCGGGCGCGGGTGCTGTTGGGTGGCGTGGCGGCGACTCCGGCGATGCGCGTACACCGGGTGGCGGTGATGCGCAGCCTGACCGGTGTTCTGATCGGTCACGCGCGCACCGTCCACGGTGTAGAACTCGAACACGATCCGCTGGCGTTGATCGCGCCCGCGTTCGTCGTCGGCGGCACCGCCGATGCGATCTTGGCCTTTGTCGATGGAAGCGCCCGCATCACGGTGGACGACCTTGTCTCGCAACTGACGACGCTGTGGTTGATCACCGGCGACGGCGCCGCCGGGGTCGCGCGTGCGCGGCTCGCCGAGGAACGCGACTGACCGCGGCGAGGTCGAGTTCCGCCGCAGATCGTCGATAAAAGGGGCGCCTCAGCTGTCGGTGTGCCCCTCTTCCGCCGGCAGAGGCGGCGGCAGGGGCTTCGCGGACGTCGTAGGCGTCGAATCCGCTGGGGGCGGCGACATTCCGGGCCCCGACGGAGATGAGGAAGAGGAAGCGCCGTGGAAGTCGAGCCACGCTTCGTCACGGATGACCCGCGAGCCCTCCGCGAGGACCAGCGACTTCTCCGAGACGGTGTAGGTGAAGCCGTCGTTGTAAACCGTGAATGTATCGCCCGATTTGGTGGCCATTCTGATCAGTTTCGCGCCGTCGCGCAGCCGCACGCCACGGTATTCGTAGCTGCCCTTGGGAGTCTTGCAGATCGCCACCCGCGAGGTCGCGGTGCTGCCGTAAACCACGGCCTCGTCGGACGCGGCGCAACGCGCGGTCGAGTCGACGTAACCCTGGGCATCCGTCGCCGGCGCTGCGAGCGCCGGCGGCACGGCGAACACGGCCGCGGTCGAGCATGCGGCCACAGCGCTAAGGAGGAACAAGGTTCGTTTCGACATCGCTTCCACGACACCACGACATTCGTCGTTGCGCACCTGAGATCGAGAAGCACGCTCGAATCGTTAGCACGCCGAAACCGGTTCGTTAGCAGGGACTTCGATGGTCCCGCTCAGACGGGCGTGAACCGGACGGGAAGAGAGGACAGGCCCGAGGTGAGGCTGGTCGCCGCCCACGTCTCCGGGCCGGCCTGTTCGATATCGGGCAGCCGAGTGAGCAACTCGCGGATCATCACCGCGCCTTCCGCCCGACCCAGATGGGAACCGACGCAGAAGTGCGGGCCGCCGCCCCCGAAGGCAATGTGCTCGCCGCGCTTACGGTCGATGTCGAACGCTTCGGGATCGTCGTAGACGCGTTCGTCGCGGTTACCGGACCCGTAGTACATCACCACGCGCTCGCCCTTGGCGATCGGTTGCCCGGCCAACTCGGTGTCCTGGGTGGCCAGGCGTCGGATGTACACCACCGGCGAGAGCAGCCGCAGCATCTCCTCGATCGCCCCGGGAAGCAGCCCATCGAGATCGGCGGTCAGGCGCCGACGCACGTCGGGATGGTCGAACAACAGCTTCATCCCGCCCGATATCAGGTTGCGTGAGGTGTCGAGGCTGCCGTCGCTGAGGAGGATGAAGTTGCCGATGAATTCCATGTCCGTGATCGGGCGGCCGTCGACCTCCATGTTGGCGTAGGCGCTCAACACGTCATCGGCCGGATTCGCCTTCTTCGCGGCGAACGCCTCGAAGCCCATGCCGGCCATCTCGATGAACGCGGCGTGAAAAGCCTCCTCGCCCACGATGTCTGGGGAGCTGTGCGTGATCATGAACAACTCATGGAGGCGGTGGCCGTGTTCGCGAGGGATGCCGAGCAAGGCTGCCGCCGTGTACCCGGCCATCTGCCCGGCGAGTTCGACGACGTCGCACTCCCCTAGACCGGCCACCTCGTCGACGATCCCGGTCGCAAGTTCCTGCAGGTTCGGGAGCATGTGCTTCACCCGCGCGGGGACCAGTCGTGGGGCGATCACCTTGCGGAAGTGTGCATGCCGCGGTGCGTCCATGGACAGGAAGCCGACCTCGATCTCCGCGTCGACGATGCCGACCGACGGCGAGGACTGGAACAACTCGGGATGGTGCTCGATGTAGCGGATGTCGGCGTTGCGCGTAACCGCCCAGAAGAAGCCGCCGTCCGGCGCTGGGTGCCTGTAGACGGGCGCGTTGGCCCGAAGCCACCGGTACTGCTCGAAGGGGTGGCCGCTGCTGAACGACTTGGCCGAGTACAGATCGATCGGGATCTCCGGCGCCGGGGCGTCGAGTGTGCCGGTCATTCGCAACCTCCGAGTTCGAGTGCCGCCGGGCTGCGTCGCGGACAGCGTCCGACGGCGGCCAGTCCGAATACTGTCATATTTGAGGTGTTTGACGCTAGGGTGCTTTGCATGTCCGCGCCGACGGCACCGCACCCGCTGCGCGACCGTTGCGCGATCGTCGGCATCGGCGCCACTGACTACAGCAAGAAGTCCGGCCGCACGGAACTGGCGCTTGCGGCGCAGGCCTGCACGGCCGCGATCGCCGACGCGGGCCTGACACCGGCCGACGTCGACGGCATCGTGCGCTGTGAACAGGACACCGTGCGCCACAACGACCTGGCCGACGTGCTCGGCCTGCCGGCCCTGACCTACTGGGGGTCCACGGGCACCGGCGGTTCGGCCCCGGCCGGGATGGTGGCGCAGGCGTGCGCGGCGATCGCCGGCGGGTTGGCCCGGTCGGTGCTGGTGTTCCGATCCCTCAACGGGCGCTCGGGGGCGCGTTTCGGCCGCGGACGACGACAGAGCATGCCGGTCGGGGGAAACGGCTCCTACGACGAGTTCTTCCTGCCCTACGGTCTGATGGCGCCGGGCCAGATGTTCGCCTTGATCGCGCGCCGTCACATGATCGAATTCGGCACCGAGCCGGAGCATCTGGGCGCCATCGCCGTAGCCTGCCGCGAGCATGCGAACGCCAATCCCGCCGCGCAGATGCACGGCAGATCGATGACGTTGGCCGACTATCTGGACTCCCGGCCGGTGACCGATCCTCTGCGCCTCTACGACTACTGCCTGGAAACCGATGGCGCCTGCGCCGTCGTGCTGACTTCGAGTGAACGCGCACGCGACACTGCCGCACCGCCCGTGTCCATCCGCGCGGTGGCTCAGGGCGCCGATGCGTATCAGCAACCGGGGCTGGTGTTTGGCGCACTCATGCGCGAGAGCCTCGTCGAGCAACCGTCGAAGCGGACCGCCGAGACCCTCTACAGCAGAGCCGGTTTGGGGCCACAGGACATCGACGTGGCGCAACTTTACGACTGCTTCACCATCACCGTGCTGCTCCAGTTGGAGGACTACGGCTTTGCCGCCAAGGGCGAGGGCGGACCGTTCGCCGCGAGTGGCGCACTGCGCCCCGGCGGCGGCCTGCCCATCAACACGGCGGGCGGCAACCTGTCGGAGGGCTACATCCACGGCCTCAACCATGTGGTGGAAGGGGTTCGACAGATCCGCGGGACGTCGACCAGCCAGGTACCCGGCGCCGAGGTGTGCCTCGTGACGTCCGGCCTACCGACCGCGACCGGCGCCCTGATGCTCACCACCGGAACCTAGGGCTGCCATGACCGACGCGCCCTCCCCCGTGGTGGACGACCCCGACACCGGCGGCTTCTGGCAGGCAGCACAACGCGGCGTGCTCGCGGTCCAGCGGTGTGACACCTGCGATTCACCGGTCCACCTGCCCCGGCCGCAATGTCCTCGCTGCGCGTCGACCGACCTGAACTGGCGCGAGGTCGACGGCGCGGCGACGCTGTATTCCTGGGCCGTCGTCCATCATCCGGTACATCGCGCGTTCGCGGTTCCGTACACGATCGCGCTGGTCGCGCTCGTGGCGCATCCGACGGTCCGACTGGTCGCGCACCTCGATGGTGCACCGTCGCTGCGCGAGGGGCAGGGCATGCGGTTCGTCACCCGCCCCGATGCGGCGGGCGTACTGGTACCGCAATGGGTGCCGATCCCCGACAGCGCGGAAGGAGACTGACGTGACCAAGGTGCTGGGTGGTGTGCGCGTACTGGAGGTGGCGCTCTACGGGTTCGTACCGGCCGCGGCCAGCGCCCTGTCGGACTGGGGCGCCGACGTCGTCAAGGTCGAGCATCCCGAGACCGGCGACCCGATCCGCGGACTGGCCGCGTTCGGGGTCAAGCCGGGCGACGGCGGCGTGACGATGTTGTGGGAGGTACTCAACCGCGGAAAGCGTTGTGCGGGAATCGACATCGCGCATCCCGACGGATACGAGGCGCTGATGTCCCTCGTCGAGCGGGCCGACGTCTTCCTGACCAACTTCCTGGGGCCGGCCCGGCGACGGCTGCGTATCGACGCCGAACACGTCCGCGCTCGGAATCCGCGCATCATCTACGCCAGAGGAACCGGTCACGGTGTACGCGGGCCCGACGCCGACCGCGGCGGTTTCGACGGGATCTCCTATTGGGCCAGAGCGGGTCTGGCGACCGCGGCCATGCCCGCGGACTACGACTATCCGATCAACCTGCCGGGCCCGGCGGTCGGCGACATCCAGGCTGGACTGAACCTCGCGGGCGGTATCTGCGCCGCGCTGTACAACCGCGAGCGCACCGGAGAGGGTGCCGTCGTCGATGCGTCGCTGTTGTCGGCGGGCTTGTGGGCCATGCAGTCGAGCATCGCGGGCAGTTACGTCACCGGTCGCGATCAACTGGCCAAGGGTGATCGACGTCGTCCGGGCAATCCCCTGGCCAATGTGTACCGAACCGCCGACGACCGTTTTGTCTTCCTCGCCATGCTCGAAGCCGACCGGTACTGGCCGGGCTTCTGCCAGGCCGTCGGCCGGCCCGAGTGGATCGACGATCCGCGGTTCGCGACCGCCTCCTGTCGACGCAAGAACATCGAGCGGTGCGTCGAGCTGCTCGACGAGCTGTTCGCCAAAGAACCGCTGGAGCACTGGAAGTCCGTCCTGGACAACCAAGAAGGCCAGTGGAGCATTGTGCAGTCACCACGTGAGACGCTCAACGACCAGCAGGCCTGGGACAACGGCTTCTTCACGATTGTCGACTATGACAACGGCGCTCGGCTGCCACTGGTGCCGGCACCCGTTCAGTTCGACGAGGCCGCAACCGATCTGGAGCCCGCACCGGGACACGGCGAGCACACAGACGACCTGTTGCGCGCCTGCGGTTACGACGACGAGACGATCATGAACTTGAAGATCGGCGGCGCGATCACCTGACCGCGCCGGCTTTCGGTCTAACGCGGGAAGTGGAACAAGGTGCGCGCATTGGTCTCGGCGATCATCGCCACCTCGTCGTCGGGCACGCGGGCGAGAGCCTCGGCGGCCCGCTTACGGCAATTCGGCCAGTTCGAATCCGAGTGCGGGAAGTCGCTTTCCAACATGATGCGGTCGACTCCGATCTCGTGCCGGCTCTCCACACCGTGGTCGTCGTCGATGAAGCAGGTCCAGAAGTGCTGATGGAACAACTCCGACGGCCGCGCATCGAAGTCGATGTCCTGGTAGTAGCGGTGCCGCTCCCAGGTGAAGTCCGTTCGTTCCAGCATGTAGGGCACCCAGCCGATGCCGCCCTCGGCCAAAGAGAATTTCATGTTTTCGAACTGCTGGAGCTTGCCGGACAACAGCAGGTCGACCGTCGTCCACCACGAGTTCGTGGCGAAGACCGCGATCGCCACCGCGAACGGAGCGGCCTTGCTCTTCATCGTCTTCGGGGCGAACGGCGCGCCGGAGAACGAGAAGCCGGGCACATATCCGCCGGCGCCGAAGTGCAGCGACACCGGAAGGTCGGCATCGGAACACACCTGCCACAACGGATCCCAGTGATCGGTGTGGAACGACGGGAGGCCGAATACCGATGTGGTGTCGGGGAAGGAGATGGTTCGCGCGCCCTTCGAAACGAGGCGTTCGGCCTCGGCCACCGCCGCGTCGATGTCCCAGAACGGCACCATCCCCAACGGGATGTATCGGTCCGGGGCCGTGGCGCACCACTCGTCGATGTAGAAGTCGTTCCACGCCTGCATGCACAGCGCCGCGAGGTCCTTGTCCTTACCGCGGAAGAAGGTGCTTCCCGCGAATCCGGGGAATGACGGAAAGCACAGCGCGGCATGCACACCGTCGACATCCATGTCCTTGACCCGCATCGCGGGGTCGTAGCACCCGGGGATCATGTCCTCGTAGCGCACGGGATCGACACCCCACTCCTCTCGCGGCTTACCCGCGACGGCGTTGAGCCCGATGGTGGGAAATCGTTCGCCGTTGTAATGCCATAACTGGCTTCCGTTGACCTCCTTGATCTGGGGCGCGTCCTCGCGCCACCGTGCGGGTAGCCGGTCGAGCCACACGCGGGGGTGTTCGACGAGATGATCGTCGACGGAGATGATCTGGTGTTGTTCCTGCAGCGGCATCGCATCCTCCTGATGCCGGCGTCGACGGAAGGGCTCGGCGTCCGTCGTAACGGCGACGGCTCAAATATACCTATATTTGGCCTCGGCACAAGGCTTCCACCAGCGCCGGAGTACGCTGAATGTCCGACTATTCAGACCCTTGATCCCACCTCGAGGCGGTATCTCCGATGTCGATCGACGACTGCCTGGCCGACGATCCGCGCCACGAGATGATGGCCCGGATTCGTCGCGGCAAGCTCTCGTTGGGAATAGCTCAGGACATCGTCCGGCGGATAGCGCTCGACCAGCTCTCACCCGGTAGCCCGCTGCCCACCGAACAGGCGATGGCCAGCGAGTTCGGTGTCGGACGGGCGTCGATCCGTGAGGCGCTGCGGGTGCTGGAGCTCCAGGGCATCGTCGAGATTCGTCGCGGCAACGGCGGCGGCCCGGTCGTCGGGCGCCGCGGTCCGCAACGCTTCGGCGAGACGATGACGATGCATCTGCAGCTCGCCCGCGCCACGATGCGCGACGTCAACGAGTCGATGATCTACCTGGAACCGCTCGCTGCGGAACGGGCGGCGCTGCGGGTTCGGGACGGATCGGCCGACCCCGACATCGTCGGGCAGATGGTCGAGGAGAGCCGCCGCGGCATGGCCCGGGTGACCGAGGAGAGCCTGTCCAGCTACGACTACGTCGACTCCGGCAGTCGCTTTCATGTATTCGTCCGCGACATCTGTCCGAACCCCGCGCTCGACCTTCTCACCGAATCGGTGAGCCACATCTTTTCGAGCCGCACCGCCCAGGGCGGGGCCAACCTGTTCAGCGACATGACCAGGACGCGGCTGCACTTCGACCACATCCGCATCGCCGATGCCATCGAGGCGGGTGACCCCGACGCGGCGCGTGAGCTGATGCGTGAGCACATGACCGTTGCGTCGCAGGCGATTTTCGACGTCGCTCCCGACCTGGCGGACGACCTGGTCGACTGGCAGTGACAGGGCCGCGGACCGGCTCGCTTCGCTTGCGTTACACGTTGCAGAATCCGGCGTCGACCGGAAGGCACACGCCGGTGATGTAGCGCCCCCGCTCAGAGACCAGCCACGCCACGGCGTCGGCGATGTCTTCGGGTTGAAGGATGTTGACGTCAGGCAGGAGATTGCGGAGGTTCGCCAGCGGCCGCTCGGCGACGGTTGCGATCCAGTTCATGAAAGCCTCGTTGCGCGTCATGCCGGAGTCCACACCGGTAGGCAGGATCGCGTTGACGCGGATGTTGTGCGGACCAAGCGAATTCGCGAACACCCGCATCAATCCGAGGATTCCGGCCTTCGCCGCCGTATAGCCGTCGAGACCACCCCATCCGCCGGTGAAGCCTTTGACCGCTGCCGTGGAACTGGTCAGCACCACGGCGCCGGGTCGGCCGGCCTCGACGAGCGCGGGCGTCGTAGCCTTCACGGTGTTCCACACTCCGGCCAGCATGATGTCGACCGCATCCTTGAACGCGCGGGCCTCGTCGACGTCCGACGGGTAGGCACATCCGCCGGCGTTGGCGATCACGATGTCCGCACAGTCGACACCCAACTCCTCGACTCCGCCCGAAAAGGCTTGCTGGACTTGGCCGAAATCGCGGACGTCGGCGACCTGGAGGCTGGCGCGACGTCCCGCCTTCTCCACCAGGCGGCAGGTGTCCTCGAGCTCGTCGCGCGTACCCATCGGGTAGGGAATGGTCTCGATGTCGGCGCAGATGTCGACGGCGATCACGTCGATACCGTCGGCGGCCAGACGCGCGGCGTGGGCCCTGCCTTGGCCGCGAGCCGCCCCGGTGATGATCGCGACGCGCTGCCCGCCAGCCATCGGCCTCCGCATTGCTGAAATATACGACTGTTTGAGCCAACGGTGGGCAGCACCCGTCGTCAAGCAATTCGACGCCGACACCGTGGAATCGGACCCGCCGCGCACCCCGACGACCATGTCGGTTTTCCGCCAGTCTTGTCGGTGCGTGCGTGTAATGGTGAAAGGCATGCACGACGATTTCGACCGCTGCTACCGAGCCGTCCAATCCAAGGACGCCCGGTTCGACGGCTGGTTCGTCACCGCGGTGCTGACCACCAAGATCTACTGTCGGCCGAGTTGCCCTGTTCGTCCGCCGTACGCGCGCAACATGCGGTTCTACCCGACCGCGGCGGCCGCCCAGAAGGCCGGTTTCCGCGCCTGTAAGCGCTGCCGGCCGGACGCCTCCCCCGGTTCGCCGGAGTGGAACGTTCGGGGCGATGTCGTGGCGCGGGCGATGCGGCTGATCGCCGACGGTGTCGTCGATCGCGAGGGTGTCACGGGGCTGGCCGCCAAACTCGGATACACGACGCGCCAGCTCGAGCGACTCCTGCAGGCGGAGGTGGGCGCCAATCCGCTTGCGTTGGCGCGGGCGCAGCGGTCGCAGACGGCGCGGGTGCTCATCGAGACCACGGAGTTACCCTTCAGCGACGTCGCGTTCGCGTCGGGGTTCGCCAGCATCCGCCAGTTCAACGACACCGTCCGCACGGTGTACGACGTGGCGCCCACCGTCCTGCGCGAGCGGGCGCGGGCACGGTTCGGCGGGGGCGACGGCGGTGCCGGAGCCATCTCCCTGCGGCTGCCGGTCCGTACACCGTTCGCATACGAGGGGTTGTTCGGCCATCTGGCGGCCAGTGCGGTGCCCGGTGTGGAGGAAGTGCGAGACGGCACCTACCGACGCACGCTGCGGCTACCCAACGGCTGCGGAATCGTCGCGCTCACACCGCAACCGGACCACGTGCAATGCCGGGTGGTCCTCGATGACTTCCGTGATCTGGCGACGGCGATCGCCCGCTGCCGACGGTTGCTGGATCTCGATGCGGATCCCGAGGCGGTGGTAGATGCGCTCGGCGCCGATGCCGACTTGAGCGCCTTGGTCGCCAAGGCCCCGGGCCAACGGATACCGCGGACCGTCGACGAACAGGAACTGGCGGTGCGGGCGGTGCTCGGACAGCAGGTGTCGGTCAAGGCGGCACGTACGCATGCCGGCCGACTGGCTACGGCTTACGGTGAACCAATCACCGACGTGAATGGTGGTCTGACACATGTGTTTCCCGCCGTTGAACATCTCGCCGAGATCGATCCGGCACATTTGGCGTTTCCGAAATCACGACAGCGTTCACTGACGGCGCTGATCCGCGCTCTGGCCGCGGGTGATGTGGTGTTGGACGCGGGTTGCGATTGGGACAGCGCGCGTGAGCGGCTCCAGGCTCTGCCGGGGATCGGCCCGTGGACAGCGGAGATCATCGCGATGCGCGGCCTGGGCGACCCCGACGCCTTCCCGGTGACCGATCTCGGTGTGCGGCTCGCAGCCGAACAGCTGGGTCTGCCCGGCGATGCGCGTGCGCTCGCCGAGCACAGCGTCCGCTGGCGACCGTGGCGTTCGTACGTCACGCAGCACCTGTGGACGGCGCTCGATCATGCGGTCAATGTCTGGCCGCCGAAGGAGAAGTGATGACAGTCTTACGATTTCGTACGATGCAGAGCCCGGTCGGTCAGTTGACGTTGGCAGGTCGCAATGACCGGCTGATGCATCTGAGGATGGTCGATCAGACCTACGAGCCGAGCCGCGAAGGCTGGGTTGCCGACGATGGGGCGTTTCCTGACGCGGTCGAACAATTGCAGGCCTATTTCGCCGGCGAACTGACCGAGTTCGATCTCCGACTCGACATGGTGGGCACGGCGTTTCAGAAGAAGGTATGGGCTGCGCTACTGACGATTCCGTATGGAGAGACACGGTCGTACGGTGAGATCGCCCACCAGATCGGGGCACCCGGCGCCTTTCGGGCCGTCGGTTTGGCCAACGGGCACAACCCGATTGGGATCATCGTTCCGTGCCATCGCGTCATCGGCGCGAACGGGAGCCTGGCGGGGTACGGCGGTGGTCTCGATAGAAAGCGAGCGCTTCTCGAGATGGAGAAGAGCAGGGTGTCGCCGGCGTTGACGCTCTTCGACTGAACCGACTGGACACACAAATGCCTGTGGCCCCCAATCGAATTGGGGGCCACAGGGCTTAATTTGTGTTCGGCGGTGTCCTACTTTTCCGCCCGTGTGGGGCAGTATCATTGGCGCTGGCAGGCTTAGCTTCCGG
>NZ_LZSQ01000013.1 GCF_001665535.1 Mycobacterium sp. 852002-51961_SCH5331710 | reverse complement strand
CTTTCGGTGTGGGAGATCTTCGGCGCGCTGTTGCACGGCGGGCGACTGGTGGTCGTGCCCGAGGAGGTGGTCGGATCGCCCACCGAATTCCACACCCTACTGGTCACCGAACACGTCGACATCCTCAGCCAAACCCCCACCGCGGCAGGCGCGCTGTCGCCGCAGTCTTTGGATTCGACGGCTCTGGTAGTCGCCGGTGAGCCCTGTCCGCGCGAACTGGTGGATCGCTGGGCTCCCGGCCGGGTGATGATCAACGCTTACTGCCAGCCCGAAACTCTATATGCGTCCCTCAGTGCGCCGCTGGCCGCGGGCTCGGCTGCACCGATCGGTTCGCCGGGGCCGGGCACGGCCTTGTTTGTTCTGGACCCGTGGCTGCGTCCGGTGCCGGCCGGCGTCGCCGGTGAGTTGTACGTGGCCGGTTCGGGGCTCGCATACGGGTATGTTCGCCAGAGTTCTTCGACAGCAATGCGGTTTGTGGCGTGCCCGTTCGGGCGCCCCGGCGAACGGATGTACCGCACAGGCGATCTCGTGCGCTGGGGGGCCGACGGTCAGCTGTACTACCTCGGACGCGCCGACAAGCAGGTCGAGGTCGGCGGAACCGCCGTCGATCTCGGTGAGATCGAGGCCGCGCTGGCGGCCCATCCGCGGGTAGCCCAAGCCGCGGTTACCGACTACTCGACATCAGCCGCGAATGCCGATGGGCGAGTTGGCGATACCCGGCTGGCCGGCTATGTCGTGCTCGATAATCACATGAAGCTGGTCCGTGAGCCGCAGCGTGAATCGCTTCTCGTCGACCAGTGGCGAGGGGTGTACGAAGGTCTGTACACGGAGTCGACGTCGACCTCGAACTCACAAGTCGCGCTGGGTGACGATTTCGGAGGCTGGAACAGCAGCTACTCCGGGGCCCCGATCCCCTTGGAGGAGATGCGAGAGTGGCGGGCGGCTGCAGTGGACCGCATCCGCGGACTGGGCCCGCGGCGGGTACTCGAGATCGGCGTGGGTTCCGGCCTGCTGCTCGCGCACGTCGCGCCCGAATGCGTCGAATACTGGGGGACGGACTTCTCCGCGTCGACGATCCAGGCTTTGCAGGAGGGCCTGGCCGCGGAATCATGGGGCGACAGAGTGCGGCTGCGCGTACAGCCAGCCGATGTCATCGACGGGTTGCCACAGGAACACTTCGACGTGGTGGTGCTGAACTCCGTGGTCCAGTACTTCCCGAGCGCGGGTTACCTACTCGACGTCCTGGCCGCGGCGATGCAGCTACTGGCGCCGGGTGGGGCGTTGTTCATCGGGGATGTCCGCAATCTGTCCCTGCTTTCAGCCTTTGCCACAGGGGTGGCATGTGCTACCGGGGAACACGACACGGCCGCGGCCGTTCGCGAGCGAGTGCACGCGAACATGCTCGCCGAGCGTGAATTGCTGTTGGCGCCGGAGTTCTTTGCGGCCTTGCCGCAGCATATTCCGGAGATCGCCGCGGTCGAGGTCCAACTCAAGCGGATGCGAGCGGCAAACGAACTCAGCGGTTATCGATACGAGGTCGTATTGCGCAAGGCGCCGGTGCCGGTCCGTTCCCTGGCGGACCTACCGACGCAACCATGGCAGCGTTTCGGCAGCCTTGCCCAACTGGGCGAATATCTCCGGTCGCATCAATTGCCGGGGCTGCGCGTCACCGGCGCACCACACGGGGGGATCTGGCACGATGTGGCGCTGGCGCGGGCAGTGGCCGAGGCCGACGATTGGCGGGCCCTCAGTGAATTACAGGCCGGCGCTACGGAACCAGAAGCGGTGTTGCCGCACCAGTGTCATCGGCTGGGTGAGGAGCTGGGATACGCGACAGCGTTGACCTGGTCGCCGACCGCCGGGCTCATCGACCTCATCTACACCCGCAGCGACGACGCGCCAGATCACCCGCCGGTGGCGCTGTCGGACCTCTACGTCCCGGCCACCCGGTTGGAAACTTTGGCGGGATACGTCAACGACCCGTCGGCCGCTGAACGCATAGCTGAATTGCGCGGTTTCGTCGCCGGCCGGTTGCCGCAGTTCATGGTTCCCGCGGCGATCACGGCGGTTGATGCGCTGCCGTTGACCGTCAACGGCAAACTCGATCGGCGTGCGTTGCCCGAACCGGAATGCATCGGTGAGGTGCCCTATCGCGCTCCCCGTGATCATTGCGAACAGGTGCTGGCCCGTCTGTTCGGCGAAATCCTCGAGGCCACCTTGGTCGGCATCGACGATTCGTTCTTCAGCCTTGGCGGGCAATCGTTGTCGGCCACGCGTCTTGTCGCCCGGATCCGGACTGAACTGGGTGTGCAGGTTCCTCTCTGGGCGTTGTACGAGGCGCCGACAGTAGTCGGGTTGGCCGAGTGGATCAGACAGCACGGCGATGGCCGGACGGACGCGACGCTGACGGTGCGGCAGCGGCCTTCGGTGGTGCCGTTGTCGTTTGCGCAGAGTCGGTTGTGGTTTGTCGATCAGTTTGGTGGTTCCCAGGGTCGG
>NZ_LZSQ01000012.1 GCF_001665535.1 Mycobacterium sp. 852002-51961_SCH5331710 | reverse complement strand
TCCAGATCACGCCGAGACCGGCCGAGTCGCCGACGATGATCTCGACGTTGTCGGCGTAGGTCCCGCTGCCGCGCAGGTCCACGACGACGATCGCGCGCGAGAGTTCCTCGACGCGGATCTGCAGATGCCCGTAGGCCACCGCGTCCTCGCCCGGGCCGGTGATGTCGATCTCGATCGGTTCGGCGATCTCTGTGTCGCGGGCGACCGTGACGATCGTCGCGCTGTCGAACGACGAATACGCCTGCGCGGCAGCGGGACCTACGCCGACAACGTCGAGATCATCGTCGGCGACTCGGCCGGTCTCGGCGTGATCTGGATCGCCGACTGGGCCGACGACATGGTGCACGTCAGCGCGCATCACGCGCGTCTGGGCAAGGACGCGGTGCTGGGGCACGTCAACGTGACGCTCGGCGGGGACGTGGTCCGGACGGCGGCGACGGTGCGCTTCACCGCGCCCGGCGGCGACGCCAAACTGCTCGGCACCTACTTCGCCGACGACGGTCAGCACTTCGAGTCGCGGTTGCTGGTCGACCACGCCCACCCGAACTGCAAGTCCGACGTGCTGTACAAGGGTGCGCTGCAGGGTGATCCGGAGTCCAACCGGCCGGATGCGCACACGGTGTGGGTCGGCGACGTGCTGATCCGTGCGGAGGCCACCGGCACCGACACGTTCGAGGTGAACCGCAACCTGCTGCTCACCGACGGCGCGCGCGCCGACTCGGTGCCCAACCTCGAAATCGAGACGGGCGAGATCGTCGGCGCCGGGCACGCAAGTGCCACCGGACGTTTCGACGACGAGCAGTTGTTCTATCTGCGGGCCCGCGGAATCCCCGAGGATCAGGCGCGACGCCTGGTGGTGCGCGGATTCTTCAACGAGATCATCGCCAAGATCGCCGTGCCCGCGGTGCGCGAGCGCCTGACCGAAGCAATTGAACGAGAACTAGCGATCACGGAATCGAGAACAGCCCAATCATGACCACACTGGAAATCAAAGGCCTGCACGTCTCGGTGCAGACTCCCGAGCAGACCGAGATCCCGATCCTCAAGGGTGTCGACCTGACCGTGAAGTCGGGGGAGACCCACGCGGTGATGGGGCCGAACGGTTCCGGCAAGTCGACGCTGTCCTACGCGATCGCCGGTCACCCCAAGTACACGGTGACGTCCGGTTCGATCACGCTCGACGGGCAGGATGTGCTGGAGATGAGCATCGACGAGCGCGCCCGCGCGGGCCTGTTCCTCGCGATGCAGTACCCGGTCGAGGTGCCCGGCGTCTCGATGTCGAACTTCCTGCGCACCGCCGCGACAGCCGTGCGTGGTGAGGCGCCGAAGCTGCGGCACTGGGTCAAAGAGGTCAAGTCCGCGATGACCGACCTCGACATCGACGCGTCCTTCTCCGAACGCAGTGTCAATGAAGGCTTCTCGGGCGGTGAGAAGAAGCGCCACGAGATCCTGCAGCTGGCCCTGCTCAAGCCGAAGATCGCGATTCTCGACGAGACCGACTCCGGTCTGGACGTCGACGCGCTGCGGGTGGTCAGCGAGGGTGTCAACCGGTACGCCGAGAGCGAGAACGGCGGCGTGCTGTTGATCACCCACTACACTCGCATCCTGCGTTACATCCAGCCGCAGTTCGTGCACGTGTTCGTCGACGGCCGCATCGTCACCTCCGGTGGCCCGGAGCTCGCCGACGAGCTCGAGGAGAACGGCTACGTCCGGTTCACGCAGACGGCGGCCGCGGAGGCGTAACCCATGACCGCCTCCGTTCGCCCGCTGGATCTGGCCGCCATCCGCGCGGACTTCCCGATCCTCAAGAAGCAGATGCGCGGCGGAAACACGTTGGCGTATCTGGATTCCGGGGCGACCTCGCAGCGGCCGGCGCAGGTGCTCGACGCCGAGCGCGAGTTCCTGGTGTCCTCCAACGGCGCGGTGCACCGCGGCGCGCACCAGTTGATGGAGGAAGCGACCGACGCCTACGAGGACGGCCGCGCCGACATCGCGGCGTTCGTCGGTGCCGACCCCGACGAGCTGGTGTTCACCAAGAACGCCACCGAGGCGATCAACCTGGTGTCCTACGTCGTAGGCGATTCCCGGTTCGGGCAGGCCGTCGGGCCGGGCGATGTCATCGTCACGACGGAACTCGAACACCACGCGAACCTGATTCCGTGGCAGGAGTTGGCGCGCCGGACCGGTGCGACGCTGAAGTGGTACGGCGTCACCGACGACGGTCGCATCGACCTGGATTCGCTGCGGCTCGACGAGCGTGTGAAACTCGTTGCTTTCAGCCATCATTCGAATGTGACCGGGGCGCTGGCGCCGGTCGACGAGCTAGTCTCGCGCGCAAAAGCGGTGGGCGCACTGACCGTGCTCGACGCGTGCCAGTCGGTGCCGCATCAGCCCGTCGACCTGCATGCACTCGACGTCGACTACGCGGCGTTCTCCGGCCACAAGATGTTGGGACCCACCGGGATCGGCGTGCTGTACGGCCGCGACGCTCTGCTGAACGCGATGCCGCCCTTCCTAACCGGCGGGTCGATGATCGAGACCGTCACGATGGAGGAGACGACGTACGCGCCGGCGCCGCAACGCTTCGAAGCCGGAACGCCGATGACGTCGCAGGTGGTCGGATTGGCCGCGGCCGCACGCTATTTGCGTGAGATCGGCATGGATGCCGTCGAAGCGCACGAGACGGAGCTGGTGGCCGCGGCGCTCGAGGGGCTGACCGCGATCGACGGTGTGCGCGTCATTGGGCCGACGTCGCTGGAGAACCGGGCCTCGCCGGTCAGCTTCGTCGTCGACGGTGTTCACGCACACGACGTCGGGCAGGTGCTCGACGACGACGGCGTGGCGGTGCGCGTCGGGCATCACTGCGCGTATCCGCTGCACCGTCGATTCGGTATCGCCGCCACTGCGCGTGCGTCGTTCGCGGTGTACAACACGCTCGACGAGGTCGATCGCCTGGTGGCCGGTGTGCGCCGGGCCGTGGAATTCTTCGGCAGGGACTGACGTGCGGCTGGAGCAGATCTACCAGGAAGTGATCCTCGATCACTACAAGCACCCGCACAACCGCGGGTTGCGTGAACCGTTCGGCGCGCAGGTCCATCACGTCAACCCGACGTGTGGCGATGAGGTGACGCTGCGGGTGGCGCTGTCCGATGACGGTGAGCAGGTGGTCGACATCTCCTATGACGGCCAAGGCTGTTCGATCAGCCAGGCCTCGACTTCGGTGCTGACCGACCAGGTGATCGGGCAGAGCGTCGGCGACGCATTGAAGACCGTCGCCGCGTTCAGCGAGATGATCTCCTCGCGCGGGACCGTCGAGGGAGATGAGGACGTGATCGGCGACGGCATCGCGTTCGCCGGCGTTGCGAAGTACCCGGCGCGGGTCAAGTGCGCGCTGCTGGGATGGATGGCTTTCAAAGATGCGCTGTCACAGGCATCGGAGAGATTTCAGGAGGCAGGATGAGTGACACCGCAGTGCCCAACGAGGAGCTGTTGTTCGATCTCGAGGAGGCGATGCGCGACGTCGTCGACCCCGAGCTCGGTATCAACGTCGTCGATCTTGGCCTGGTGTACGGGATCAACGTCGAGCAGGGGGAGCAGGGCAACGTCGCATTGATCGACATGACGCTGACCTCTGCCGCCTGTCCGCTCACCGACGTGATCGAGGACCAGTCGCGCACCGCTCTGGTCGGCGCGGGCTTGGTCAACGAGCTGAAGATCAATTGGGTGTGGAACCCGCCGTGGGGCCCGGACAAGATCACCGAGGACGGCCGCGAGCAGCTTCGCGCGCTCGGTTTCACCGTCTAGTCACAGCCGCTCACGCGGCATCGGGTTCGGCCCGTGGCGGAGTGGGGCGCCGGTGGTGCCGGTTTGCCCGCGGTTGCCGGCTCGGATCCACCGATTTCGGTGGGTACCACAGCGTTTGGCCTAGGGATTCTTCGTCGTAGCGTCTGCGACCCTGCCATTCCTGTTCGCTTCGCCCAGCGAGGCCGTGGCTCTGTTCACACAGGAACGTCAACCGGTCGATATCCGTCGTGCCGTCGGGCGCCCACTCGATGAGGTGGTGCACCTGCGAGTGATAACCGGGTTGATCGCAACCCGGCATCGTGCATCCGCCGTCGACGGCGTGCAATACGATTCGTTGGTCCGCGGACGCCAGCCGTTGTGAACGTCCGAGAAAAATGGGCCGTCCAGACTTTTCGTCGTAGATGTACAGATAGTGGTGCGCGTGCGCGGCCATCCGCAGCGCAACCTCCACGGGCACGGTGGAACCGCCGCCCGTCACCGCCACACCGGCCGCCGACTCCAACTGTTGCAACGTCATGGTGACGATCGCCGTCACCGGCAACCCCCGATGCTTGCCGAGCTCACCCGACGCCAACAGCGCGCGTCACGACGCCTTCACCGCGTCGTGATTGCGTTGCGCGGTGGTCCGGGTGTCGGTGGCCGCCGCGACGGGATCCGGATCGCCGTCGACGGAAGGTAGCGGATCGGCGGAATTGCACATGCCCGGGCGGGCTTTCGCGGCGAGCAGTATTTCGAGGTAGCTGCGCGCCTCGGCATCGACGCAGAAACGTCCGCGACTCATACCGTCGGCGTCTTGAGGGCCGAGCGTGAAGCCGCGGCGGGCGGCTCGGCTGCGTTCGCGCGTCGCCGGGTCGGAGTGTTCGATGTCGAAGCCGACCAACAAGTTCGCCGCCTCGCGGCGCAGCACCTCTGGCCGTTCGGCGACCGCGATGGCGGCCAGCTCCAGGTCGAAGTGCTCGCGATCCTGTCGAGTGGCGCTGTCGGGGAGCTTGTCGACGGTGTCGCGGATGATGCGCAGATGTTCGGCCCCGATGAGCCCGTGCCGCGCGGCCTGGGACGTCGCGGGCAGCGTCGGCGTCTGGTCGGAAAGGGCAGTGGCCATGGCGATTCGAGCACCGGCATCCGTCGCCGAGATGTGCAGCTGGTTGGCCAGGTGATCTCGTAACCTATCGCCGCCGGCGGGGACACGGGCGGCCCTGAGCCGGTTGATGATGTCGAAACCAACCGTTGGCAATTGCCGTTGGCAGGACTCGAGAATCCTCAGCAGCGAGTCGAGCATCTGGACGGGCAGTTCGTCCCAGGGCAGCTCGGCGATGTCCGCGATGGCCGACTCCAGGCGCTGGGCCCGGGCCGCGGCCTCGTCGAGATCGATCGCCATCGCCGACCTCCCTTCGATCCGAACCTGTGTTGATTCTGGCAGAGGGGTCTGACAACTGAATCGCCCTTTGAATCACGGCGTGCACAAACCTGTGCCGCCGTGACCGGATCGGGAATTGTCGAACTTCGTGTCTTCAGCGACCGATGTCTCGACCGAACAGGCAAGCCCGGTAACCGATCCTACGGCGGACGCGTCGAGGGTCCGCACCGCGCTCGTCGCCAGCCTCGTCGGGACCACGATCGAGTGGTACGACTTCTTCCTCTACGCGACCGCGGCCAGCCTGGTCTTCAATCAGGCGTTCTTTCCCGATCAGAGCTCTCTGGTCGGGACGCTGCTGTCGTTCGCGACGTTCGCGGTCGGGTTCGTCGTCCGGCCGATTGGCGGGTTCGTGTTCGGTCACGTCGGCGACCGGATCGGCAGGAAGAAGACACTGGCGCTCACCATGGTCCTGATGGGCGGAGCGACCGCCCTGATGGGGGTGTTGCCCACCGCCGCGCAGATCGGCGTGCTCGCGCCCATTTTGTTGGTGCTGTTGCGCGTCATCCAGGGTTTTGCGCTCGGCGGCGAGTGGGCGGGTGCGATTCTGCTCGCCGTCGAACACAGCCCTCCGCGCAGACGTGGGATCGCGGGCAGCGTGCCTCAGGTCGGCCTGGCGCTGGGCCTCGCGCTGGGCACCGGTGTGTTCGCGCTGCTTCAAATCGCCCTGCCCGACGACGCTTTCGAGTCGTACGGCTGGCGGATCGCGTTCCTGATCAGCATCGTGCTGGTGGTGTTCGGCTTCATCGTGCGGTGGAAGGCGACCGAGACTCCGGCCTTCGAGAAGGTCCGCGACGAGGACGACCGCTCGGCGGTACCGCTGCGCGACGTCTTCCGTCGGCCCGCGCTGCGCAACACGGTGCTGGGTCTGTTGTCGCGGTGGGGCGAGGGCGCGGCGTTCAACACGTGGGGCGTGTTCGCGATCTCGTATGCGACCGGCACGCTCAAACTCGAGCGGGTACCGGTGCTGATCGCCGTAACCGTCGCCGCACTGTTGATGGCAGTACTGCTTCCGGTCTCCGGATTGCTGACTGACCGGTTCGGCGCGAAAACGGTGTACGCGAGCGGAATCGTGGCCTACGCGGTCGCGGTGTTCCCGGTGTTCACGTTGTTCAACACCGGCAGCATGACGGCCTACGCAGTCGGAATGCTGGTGGTGTTGGGCGTGATTCACGCGTGGTTCTACGGAGCCCAGGGAACGCTCTACGCGTCGTTGTATCCGGCGCGGATCCGCTACACCGGGCTGTCGACGGTGTACCAGTTGTCGGGGGTGTATTCCTCCGGGCTGACCCCTCTCATCCTGACCGCGTTGATCGCGGCGACGAACCAGTCGCCGTGGCTGGCGTGCACCTACCTCGTGGCCACCGCGTTGATCAGCGTGGTGGCGACGCTGTTGTTGCGGCCGAAGGCGTTGACGGAAATCTGAATGCGCGCTCCGAGCGCTGATACGCGGGCCAGAATGACTTCGTGGTCACGGTGCCTGCGGTCGTCTGGCGGGGCGGGTTCGCCCGTCGCGCGCTGACGGTCGGGGGCTGTGTCGGGCTCTGCCTCGGTGCGCTGGCATGGCTGGACTCCGGCTTCCTTCTCAGCGGTGTGATCGTCACGGTCGTCGTCGGCACTTTCTACGGCATCTGGATGGCGCGCCGCATGGACCGGTACTGGCCGGGAGCGAAAGCGCTCTCGGGCGACGAACGGGTCGCCGTGGTTCGCTCGGTCCGCGGCGGTACGAGTCTCGACGAGTCACGGTTGGCGGAACCCCGGATCGACTACGCCCGCGGTTTGTGCGTCGCGGCGGAGGAGGCGCGTCCGCTGCGGTGGGTGCTCGTCGTCGTCCTGGTCGTCGCACTGTGCGTGGCGGCCTGGGACGCCGTCTACGGCTCCTGGGGTAGCGCGGTCGCCTCGGTCATCTACCTGGTCGCGCTGCTGGTGGAGATGTTCTGGTGGCCGAGGCGGCAGTCCCGGCTCGTGGCCCACGCTCGTACCCTCGATGCGGTATGACGCCGTTGCCGGTCGACGCCGATTTCTTCGAGCGTGGCCGCACCGAACTGGGTATTCGTCCGTAGGCTGGGAACACACAGCTGACCGTCAGCGTTAGGAACTTACGTGGCTACCCAAGACATCACCGCCGAACAATTCAACGACACCATCAACGACAACGAGATCGTGCTGGTGGACTTCTGGGCGTCGTGGTGTGGCCCTTGTAAGGCATTCGCACCGACGTTCGCGGCATCGTCCGAACAGCATCCCGACGTCGTGTACGCCAAGGTCGACACCGAGGCCGAGCAGGCGCTCGCCGCGGCCGCCGACATCCGGTCCATCCCGACGTTGATGGCCTTCAAGAAGGGCAAGCTGGTGTTCAACCAGGCCGGCGCGTTGCCGCCCGCGGCCCTCGAAGAGCTGGTGCAGCGCGTCAAGGAGTTCGACATCGACGCCGCGATCGCCGCCCAGAACAACGGCCAGCCGGAGTAAGCCCCGCACGCGATAGCGTGCATGCGTGAGTGAGCACGCAGAAAGCCAGCCCGACCCCGCGCACAGCGACTTCGTCCTGGTCGACCGGCCGCGCCCCGGCATTGCCGTGGTGACCCTCAACCGGCCCGAGCGGATGAACTCGATGGCGTTCGACGTCATGGTCCCGCTCAAGAAGGCGCTCGACGAGCTGACCTACGACAACTCGGTGCGCGCGGTGGTGCTCACCGGCGCCGGCCGCGGATTCTCCTCGGGCGCCGACCACAAGTCGGCGGGCTCCGTGCCGCACATCGACGGGTTGACCAGACCCACCTTCGCGCTGCGGTCCATGGAGGTCCTCGACGACGTCATCCTCGCGCTGCGCAAGATGCATCAGCCGGTGATCGCCGCGGTCAACGGCGCGGCGATCGGCGGGGGCCTGTGCCTGGCGCTGGCCTGCGACATCCGCGTCGCGTCCGAGGAGGCCTACTTCCGCGCGGCCGGCATCAACAACGGCCTGACCGCCAGCGAGCTGGGGCTGTCCTATCTGCTGCCACGCGCCATCGGCACGTCGCGGGCCTTCGAACTGATGCTGACTGGCCGCGACGTCGACGCCGCCGAGGCCGAACGCATCGGCCTGGTCTCGCGTGCGGTGCCCGGCGACGCACTGCTCGACGTTTGCTATGAGATGGGCGAGCGGATCGCGGGGTTCTCCCGCCCGGGAATCGAGTTGACCAAGCGCACACTTTGGAGTGGACTGGACGCCGGTAGCCTGGAAGGGCACATGCAAGCCGAGGGCCTCGGGCAACTGTTCGTCCGTTTGCTCACCGCCAACTTCGAAGAAGCGGTGGCAGCGCGCGCCGAGAAGCGGCCCCCGGCCTTCACCGACGACAAGTAAGGACGGCCACGCGTGATCACCGCAACGGACCTCGAGGTCCGCGCCGGCGCGCGCACGTTGCTGTCCACCGACGGAACCGCGCTTCGGGTGCAACCCGGCGACCGGATCGGCCTGGTCGGCCGCAACGGCGCAGGCAAGACCACCACGATGCGCATCCTCGCCGGCGAGGGTGAGCCGTATGCGGGCAACATCGTTCGCAACGGCGAAATCGGTTATCTGCCACAGGATCCCAGGGAAGGTGACCTGGATGTGCTCGCACGGGACCGGGTCCTTTCGGCCCGCGGCCTGGACACCCTGCTGGCCGATCTCGAGAAGCAGCAGCTGCTGATGGCCGAGGTCGCCGACGACACCGCCCGCGACAAGGCCGTCCGCAAGTACGGCCAGCTCGAGGAGCGCTTCGCCGCGCTGGGCGGTTACGCCGCCGAGAGCGAGGCGGGCCGCATCTGCGCGAGCCTCGGCCTGCCCGAGCGGGTGCTGACCCAGTCGTTGCGCACGCTCTCCGGTGGTCAACGCCGGCGCGTGGAGCTGGCCCGGATCCTGTTCGCGGCTAGCGAAGGAGCAGGTGCCGGAGCTAATTCCGGGACGACGCTGCTGCTCGACGAACCGACCAACCACCTCGACGCCGACTCGATCGGCTGGTTGCGGGACTTCCTGCAGAACCACTCCGGCGGTCTGGTGGTCATCAGCCACAACGTCGACCTGCTCGCCGACGTGGTGAACCGGGTGTGGTTCCTCGACGCGGTGCGCAGCGAGGTCGACGTCTACAACATGGGCTGGCAGAAGTACCTCGACGCCCGCGCCACCGACGAAGCCCGTCGCCGCCGCGAACGCGCCAACGCCGAGCGCAAGGCGTCCGCCCTGCGCGCCCAGGCCGCCAAGATGGGCGCCAAGGCCACGAAAGCCGTTGCCGCACAGAACATGCTGCGGCGCGCCGACCGCATGATGGCCGCGCTCGACGAGGAACGCGTCGCCGACAAGGTGGCCCGCATCAAGTTCCCGACACCCGCACCGTGCGGGCGCACCCCGCTGGTCGCCAAGGGGCTGACCAAGAACTACGGGTCCCTGGAGGTGTTCACCGGCGTCGATCTGGCCATCGACCGGGGATCGCGCGTTGTCGTGCTCGGACTCAACGGCGCCGGGAAGACCACGCTGTTGCGCCTGCTGGCCGGCGTCGAGACGCCGGACGCCGGACAACTCGAGCCTGGTCACGGCCTCAAGCTGGGTTACTTCGCGCAGGAGCACGACACGCTCGACAACAACGCGACGGTGTGGGAGAACATCCGGCACGCCGCCCCCGACACCGGCGAGCAGGAACTGCGCGGGCTGTTGGGCGCCTTCATGTTCAGCGGTCCCCAGTTGGATCAGCCCGCCGGCACGCTGTCGGGTGGCGAGAAGACCCGACTGGCGCTGGCGGGTCTGGTCGCCTCCACTGCCAATGTGTTGCTGCTCGACGAACCGACGAACAACCTCGACCCCGCCTCGCGTGAACAGGTGCTCGACGCGCTGCGCAGTTACGTCGGTGCGGTCGTGCTGGTGACCCACGATCCCGGTGCGGCCGAGGCGCTCGAACCGCAACGCGTCGTCCTGCTTCCCGACGGCACCGAAGACTTCTGGTCCGAGGATTACCGCGACCTCATCGAGTTGGCCTGATCCAGCCCGATCCAGATCGCGAACCGTTTCACCAATTTCAAGCGTCGTGTGTAACCGCTTCCTACGCTGGGTATCCGTCCGGTCATCCAAGCGGGGAGGTGCTGATGAAAAAGCTGGACAAGTCGAGAGACCAGTTGATCAACGAGTTGCGGAGTGCTTACGAGGGTGGCGCAAGCATTCGCACGTTGGTCGCGTCCACGGGCCGCTCGTACGGCTCGATTCACAGCATGCTGCGTGAGTCGGGTACGACGATGCGCAGCCGCGGCGGGCCGAACCACCGCAGCCGGCGCCGCTAGTCCGGCTGCGGCGCGGCCTCCCAATCGCGCCCCTGCCGCAGCGACGCCTCGACCAGGTCCAGTACGGCACTGAGCTTTTCGGGGTCATCACCCGACGCCAACCGCGCTACGAGACCATCGAGGACGAGGTCGAGATAGGTCTGCAGGACGGCGCTGGGGACGTCGTCGCGCAGCCGGCCAGCCTGCTTCTGCATCCGTAGTCGCTGTGTGGTGGCTGCGGACAACTCGGCGGACCGCTCCGCCCAACCCCGGTGAAAATCGGGGTCGTTGCGGAGCTTTCGCGCGATCTCCAACCTCGTGGCCAGCCAGTCGAACTGCTCTGGCGCGGCAAGCATGTCACGCATGACCTGGACCAGTCCCTCACGCGCGGCGACGTCGGCCATGCGCTCGGCGTCCTCACGGGCCAGTTCGAAGAACAGCGTGTCCTTATCGCGGAAGTGATGGAAGATGGCGCCGCGCGACAGCCCGATCGTCTGCTCGAGCCGCCGCACGGTCGCCTTGTCGTAGCCGTATTCCGCGAAACACCGGCGGGCGCCGTCGAGGATCTGCCGACGACGCGCCGCCAGGTGGTCGTCGGTGACCCGGGGCAACGCGGTTGTCCCTTCCGGCTACTGCGTTTTGAGCATGTTGCGCAGCACGTACTGCAGGATGCCGCCGTTGCGGTAGTAGTCCGCCTCGCCGGGCGTGTCGATGCGCACGACCGCGTCGAACTCGATGTTGGAGCCGTCATCCTTCGCAGCGGTGACGTGCACCGTCTTCGGCGTCTTGCCCTCGTTGAGCTCCTCGATGCCGGTGATGTCGAACGTCTCCGTGCCGTCGAGGCCCAGCGACTCCGCCGTCTCACCCTCGGGGAACTGCAGCGGGATCACGCCCATGCCGATCAGGTTCGACCGGTGGATGCGCTCGAACGACTCGGTGATCACCGCGCGCACGCCCAGCAGCCGCGTGCCCTTGGCCGCCCAGTCGCGCGACGAACCCGAACCGTACTCCTTACCGCCGAGCACGACCAGCGGAATGTCCTGCGCCGCATAGTTTTGCGCAGCATCGTAGATGAACGCCTGCTCGCCGCCGTTGGTGAAGTCGCGGGTGTACCCACCCGAGACGTCGTCGAGGAGCTGGTTGCGCAGCCGGATGTTGGCGAAGGTACCGCGGATCATCACTTCGTGGTTGCCGCGGCGCGAGCCGTAGGAGTTGTAATCCTTCTTATCCACGCCGTTCGAATCCAGGTATTGCGCCGCTGGGGTGCCCGGCTTGATGCTGCCCGCGGGCGAGATGTGGTCGGTGGTCACCGAATCACCCAGCAGCGCTAGCACTTTGGCGCCCTTGATGTCGGTCACCGGCTCCGGGTCGGCGGGCATGCCGTCGAAGTACGGCGGCTTGCGCACATAGGTCGAGTCGTCGGCCCACTCGAAGGTGTTGCCGCTCGGCGTCGGCAGGTTGCGCCAGCGCTCGTCGCCCTTGAAGACGTCGGCGTAGTTCTTGGTGAACATCTCGGTGTTGATCGCCTCGGCGATCGTGGCGTCGATGTCCTTCTGCGACGGCCAGATGTCCTTCAGGTAGACCTCGTTGCCGTCCTTGTCCTTGCCGAGGCAGTCCTTCTCGAAGTCGAAGTCCATCGTGCCGGCCAGCGCGTAGGCGATCACCAACGGCGGGGACGCGAGGTAGTTCATCTTCACATCGGGGTTGATGCGGCCCTCGAAGTTCCGGTTGCCCGAGAGCACCGCGGTGACCGACAGGTCGGCGTCGTTGACGGCCTTGGAGATCTCCTCGGGCAGCGGGCCGGAGTTGCCGATGCACGTGGTGCATCCGTAACCCACCAGATAGAAGCCGAGCTTCTCCAGGTACGGCCACAGCCCGGCCTTGTCGTAGTAGTCGGTGACGACTTGCGACCCCGGCGCCATGGTGGTCTTCACCCAGGGCTTGCTCGCCAGGCCCTTCTCGACGGCGTTCTTGGCCAGCAGCGCCGCCCCCAACATCACCTCGGGGTTGGACGTATTGGTGCAGGACGTGATCGCCGCGATGACGACGGCCCCGTGGTCGAGTTCGAACTCGCCCAGTTCGTCGGACTTGATCGTGACCGGCTTGCTCGGGCGGCCCTTGGCGCCCACCGCGGCCGACGTCGAGGACTCATGGTCGTGCAGCGTGCCGTTGTCGGCGTATTCGACGTTGCGGACCGGATCGCTCGCCGGGAACGTGTCGTCGACCGCGTCGTCGAGCTTGGTGTACTGCGTCGGCTGGTGCTCGTCGACATAGTTGTGGATGTCGCGCCGGAACGCCTCCTTGGCCTCGTTGAGCGCGATCCGGTCCTGCGGCCGCTTCGGCCCGGCGATCGAGGGCACCACATCGGAGAGGTTGAGCTCGATGTACTCGGAGTACTTGGGCTCGCGCTTCGGGTCGTGCCACATGCCCTGTTCCTTGGCGTAGGCCTCGACGAGAGCGAGCTGCTCGTCGCTGCGCCCGGTCATCCGCATGTAGTCGATCGTCACGTCGTCGATCGGGAAAATCGCGGCGGTGGAACCGAATTCCGGGCTCATGTTGCCCAGTGTCGCGCGGTTGGCCAGCGGGACCTCGGCCACACCCTCGCCGTAGAACTCGACGAACTTGCCGACCACGCCGTGCTTGCGCAGCATCTCGGTGACGGTGAGCACCACGTCGGTGGCGGTCACACCCGGCTGGCGCTCGCCGGTCAGCTTGAACCCGACGACGCGCGGAATCAGCATCGACACCGGCTGGCCCAGCATCGCGGCCTCGGCCTCGATACCGCCCACGCCCCAGCCGAGCACGCCGAGGCCGTTCTGCATGGTGGTGTGGCTGTCCGTGCCGACGGCGGTGTCGGGGTAGGCGACGCCGTCACGTTCCCACACCACGCGGGCCAGGTACTCGATGTTGACCTGGTGCACGATCCCGGTGCCCGGCGGCACCACCTTGAAGTCGTTGAAGGCGCCCTGACCCCAGCGCAGGAACTGGTAGCGCTCGCCGTTGCGCTCGTACTCGATCTCGACGTTGCGCTCGAACGCGTCCTCGCGGCCGAACAGGTCGGCGATCACGGAGTGGTCGATGACCAGATCGGCTGGGGCCAGTGGATTGACCTTGTCGGGGTCGCCACCGAGGTCGGCGATGGCCTCACGCATGGTGGCCAGGTCGACGATGCAGGGGACACCCGTGAAGTCCTGCATGATCACGCGGGCGGGGGTGAACTGGATCTCGACGCTCGGCTCGGCGTCCGGATCCCAGTTGGCGATGGCTTCGATGTGGTCCTTGGTGATGTTCGCGCCGTCCTCGGTGCGCAGGAGGTTCTCGGCGAGGACCTTGAGGCTGTACGGCAGCTTGTCGGTGCCCGGCACGGCGTCGAGGCGATAGATCTCGTAACTCTTGTCGCCGACTTTCAGGGTGCCGCGGGCGTCAAATGAATTGAGGGAAGAATTTTCCGTATTATCTTTGCTCACATCAACTCCCGGCTAGTTCGCGCAGCCGACGGGCTGTGTCGGCCGCAGTCCAACTCTAACAGTACGCTTGTCCTGCAAAACGATCAGGGTCGCTTCCCAGTCTCGTGCCGCGTCGCGCGTGCTGTCACCCTCCCGGGTACCCATCACGTACGGTTCTCCTGTGATCGGAGCGCATGTGATTCCGTCTCTGCCGGCCTACATCCCGCCCGACGTGTGCGGACCGGTCGGTATGGACCCCGCGACCACGCCGGTGGACACGTGCATGAACCTCGTCATCGAGGATGTCCGTGATGACGGCGTGAGCGCATCGCCGACGCCGGAGAACGAGGGACTCACCGATGTGGTGGCCGAGGCCCAGCAGAAGGGGATCGACCTCAAGATCGTCGTCGTCGACCAGAACCCCCCGATCGACACCCCGCTGCGCGATATCGCGACCGAGGTGGGGGACGCCTTCCCGGGTTCCACGGTGCTGGTGCTCAGCCCGAACGATTCGGGAACCTTCAGTACGACGTTCGACCGCATGACCCTGGAGGCGGGCCAGGACATCGCCGAGGGGCGCGGTCCGGTACAGGGTTCGAAGAATTTCGTCAGCGAGTTGACGACGACGCACTTTCCATGGACTGCATTCACGATTCTCGTCGTCTTGGGAGTGGTCGCCGCCGTTATCGGTACGCGACTTTTGCAGGTCCGCGCGCGGCGTGCCGATTCCGGCGAGAAGGTCTGAAACCGCACTGCGGCAACGGTTTTGGCCTGAAGGCGTGGCCACTTCGCAATAGCGAAGTCACGGCTCGATAACACTTCATTCAATTACAAAGTTGTAATTCGCAACTTAAGTTTCTTTGGCGTCAGATGTGACGTACGGTGCAATCGGTAACTGTGTTGTAGATGTGCATGTTGTGACAAATGAGCACAGTCACCCCGACGAATGTGTCCGCACGTTCGCCTGAAGCAATAGGAGAACTGAGTCGGATGAGACGCACACCTGGCGCATCCGCTACGCGGCCGTGTGGACGGTTCTGCGCGGCCCTTCTCGCGGCGGCCATGCTGTCCGCGACCCCCGGCCTGGCCGTCGCGCAACCGAACAGCCCCGACGGCATCGCGGCGCTGGTCGCTGCCGTCGCCGACGCCGATCAGAGGCTGCAGGATCTGGGCGCGCAGATTCAGCAGCAGCAGGAGAGCGTCAACAAGGCGATCCTGGACGTGCAGACCGCACGGGACAACGCCGCGGCAGCACAGCGTGAGGTGGACGCGAGCCGACAGCGCGTCGAGGACTCCAACATCGCGATCGAGCAGGCGCAGAAGCGATTCGACTCGTTCGCGGCCGCGACGTACATCAACGGCCCGTCCGACTCGTACCTGACCGCAGGCGACCCCGCCGAGGTCATCAAGACCGCCGCGGCGGGCCAGACGTTGGCCATCAGCTCACAGCAGGTGATCGCCGATCTGCAGCGGGCCCGCACCGAGCAGGTCAACCGCGAGTCCGCCGCCCGATTGGCGAAGCAGAACGCGGACAAGGCCGTCGCCGACGCCGAAGCCAGCCAGCAGTCCGCGGTAGCCGCGCTCACCAACGCGCAGGACACGTTCCGCGCCCAGCAGGCCGAACTCGACAAGCTCACCGCCGAGCGAAAGGCGGCCCAGGCCAAGCTCGCCGAGGTGCGCAAGGCGTCCGCGCCCGCGCAGGCGCCCGCCGCGGCACAACCGGCGGCCGCCGCGACGCCGGGGAGCCCGGACTGGGACCGCGCGCCGGAAGGTGTCGACCCCGGCACCGGTAACTGGGCAGGGCCCTGGGATCCGACGCTGCCGGCGATCCCCAGCGCGTTCGTCAGCGGTGATCCGATCGCGATCATCAACACGGTCCTCGGCATCGCGTCGACCTCGGCGCAAGTGACCCAGGACCTCGGCCGCAAGTTCCTGCAGTCGGTCGGGTTGCTCCCCGAGCCGGCCGCCGCGCCGGCCTTCACCAACGGCGCGATCCCGCGGGTCTACGGACGGCAGGCCACCGAATACGTCATCAAGCGCGCCATGTCCCAGATGGGCGTGCCCTACTCGTGGGGTGGCGGCAACGCGGCAGGACCGAGCCGTGGCATCGACTCCGGCGCCAACACGGTCGGTTTCGACTGCTCCGGGCTGATGCTCTACGCGTTCGCCGGTGTCGGTATCAAGCTCGACCACTATTCGGGCTCGCAGTACAACGCGGGCCGCAAGGTCCCGTCGTCCCAGATGCGCCGCGGCGACATGTTGTTCTGGGGGCCCAACGCCAGCCAGCACGTCGCGCTCTATCTCGGTGACGGGCAGATGCTCGAGGCGCCCTACACGGGTTCGGTGGTGAAGATCTCGCCGGTGCGCACCAGCGGCATGACGCCGTACGCGACCCGCCTCATCGAATGGTGAGAGATGAAGCGCTTGCAGATCTGTAAGGAAAACACGTTAGGAAGACTTTGCGTTTCAAGCTGATTCGGTTCTTGAGTGGTTGTGCGCTGCTGGTGGCCACGGTGGCGCTGACCGTCGGGCTGGCGACGCCGGCCACGTCGGCGCCCGAGGACGGCCAGTGGGATCCGACGCTGCCGAAGTTGATCAGCGCCGGGGCCCCCGGCGACCCGTTGGCGATCGCCAACGCCTCGCTCGCGGCGACCGCGCAGGCCACCGAGGTCACGATGGGGCTGGGCCGCAAGTTCTTGGCGACGCTGGGCCTCGCGCCACCGGAGGCGTCGACGGCCGGCGTCGCGCCCGGGCGCGTCCGCGGACCGCAGGCGATCGAGTACGTGATCCGCCGCGGCGCCTCCCAGATGGGCGTCCCGTATTCGTGGGGCGGCGGTAAGCCGAGCGGACCGAGCACGGGCATCGACTCGGGCGCCAACACCGTCGGCTTCGACTGCTCGGGCTTCACCCAGTTCTCGTTCGCCGGCGTCGGCGTGCTGATCCCCAAGTACTCCGGCGACCAGTACAACACCGGACGCAAGGTGCCGACGTCGCAGGCCAAGCGCGGCGACCTGTTGTTCTGGGGGCCCGGCGGCAGCCAGCACGTCGCGCTCTACCTGGGCGGCGGCAAGATGCTGGAGGCCTCGGGCAGCGCGGGCAAGGTGACGGTCAGCCCGGTGCGTCAGTCCGGTCTGCAGCCGTATGTGGCGCGCATCATCGAATCCTGAGCGGAGCCTGAGCCGAAGCTGAACGTTTCGGGCGGCGTCGACGGATTCTGCCGTGCCTGGAATAGTTGACGGCGAGCGTGCCGCCCCGACCGGGCGGCGCGGCACTGACCAGCGAGTTTTGTGGAAGGAACGTTGATGACCTCACCGAGTGGGCCGTCGCAGGGGCCTGGAGGCTACCCCGGCCAGGCACCGGCACAGGGATACCAGGGCTCGCACGCCGCGCCCTCGGGCCCCGCTTCCCAGAACGGCGGTCTGCAGCAGGAGGTCCACACGCTCGAACGGGCCGTCTTCGAGGTGAAGCGGATCATCGTCGGCCAGGACCAACTGGTCGAGCGCATGCTGGTCGGCCTGCTCGCCAAGGGCCACGTGCTGCTGGAGGGCGTGCCGGGCGTGGCCAAGACGCTGGCCGTGGAGACCTTCGCCAAGGTGGTCGGCGGTACCTTCGCCCGCATCCAGTTCACACCGGACCTGGTGCCGACCGACATCATCGGTACTCGCATCTACCGGGTGGGCAAGGAGGAGTTCGACATCGAACTCGGGCCCGTGGTGGTCAACTTCCTGCTCGCCGACGAGATCAACCGCGCCCCGGCCAAGGTGCAGTCGGCCCTTCTGGAGGTCATGGCCGAGCGCAAGATCTCCATCGGCGGCAAGACGTTCCCGCTGCCCCAGCCGTTCCTGGTGATGGCCACGCAGAACCCGATCGAGCAGGAGGGCGTGTACGCCCTGCCCGAGGCCCAGCGCGACCGCTTCCTGTTCAAGCTGAACATCGACTACCCGTCGCCCGAGGAAGAGCGCGAGATCATATACCGGATGGGCGTCAAGCCGCCGGAGCCCAAGCAGATCCTGGCGCCCGGCGACCTGCTGCGTCTGCAGGACGTGGCGGCCAACAACTTCGTCCACCACGCGCTGGTCGACTACGTCGTGCGGGTGGTCACCGCGACGCGTCAGCCCGAGAAGTTCGGGATGCCCGACGCCAAGGCGTGGATCGCCTACGGCGCATCGCCGCGCGCATCGCTCGGCATCATCGCGGCGTCGCGTGCGCTCGCGCTGGTGCGCGGTCGCGACTACGTGATCCCGCAGGACGTCGTCGAGGTCATCCCCGACGTGCTGCGGCATCGGTTGGTGCTGACCTACGACGCGTTGGCCGACGAGATCTCGGCGGAGACGGTGATCAACCGCATCCTGCAGACCGTGGCCCTGCCGCAGGTGAACGCCATTCCGCAGCAAGGTCATTCGGTGCCGCCCGTCGTGCCCGCCGCCGCTGGAGCGGCCAGCAATCGGTGACCAGCTCCCGACGCTCCGTTGATCTGCCGTCGCTGAAGCGCGGCGAGATCCGTGACCCCGCCCTGAGCGCCGCACTGCGCAAGCTCGAGTTGACCGTGCGGCGCAAGCTCGACGGTGTGCTGCACGGCGACCACCTCGGCCTGCTGCCCGGCCCGGGTTCGGAACCGGGGGAGTCGCGGCTCTATCAGCCCGGTGACGACGTGCGCAGGATGGACTGGTCGGTCACGGCGCGCACCACGCATCCCCATGTGCGGCAGATGATCGCCGACCGGGAGCTCGAAACGTGGCTTGTCGTCGACATGTCGGCCAGCCTCGACTTCGGCACCACCGGATGCGAGAAGCGCGATCTGGCCGTGGCCGCGGCTGCGGCGATCACGTTCCTCAACAGCGGAGGCGGTAACCGCATCGGCGCGATCATCGCCAACGGCGACACCGTGCGACGGGTGCCTGCGCTGTCGGGCCGCATGCACGAACAGGAGATGCTGCGCGCGATCGCGACGATGCCGAAGGCCCCGGCCGGCGTCCGCGGCGACCTCGCCGCCGCGATCGACGCGCTGCGCAGGCCCGAACGGCGCCGCGGGATGGCGGTCATCATCAGCGACTTCCTCGGGCCCATCAACTGGATGCGCCCGTTGCGGGCGATCGCGGGTCGCCACGAGGTGCTCGGCATCGAGGTGCTCGACCCGCGCGACGTCGAACTGCCTGCCGTCGGCGACGTGGTGCTGCAGGACGCCGAGACCGGCGCGACCCGTGAGTTCACCATCGACGAGCAGTTGCGCGACGACTTCGAGCGGGCGGCCGCGGCGCACCGCGCGGAGGTAGCCAGGACGTTGCGGCGATGCGATGCACCGCTGTTGACGCTGCGCACCGACCGCGACTGGATCGCCGACGTCGTCCGGTTCGTGGCCAACCGCAGGCGTGGCGCGCTGGCGGGCCACGCCTGACATCGAAATGATTAGGCGCACATGACATTGCCGTTGCTCGGACCCATGACGCTGTCGGGATTCGAAAACGCCTGGTTCTTCCTGTTCCTCATCGTGGTGCTCGCAATCGTCGGGCTCTACCTCGTCGTGCAGGTGGCGCGGCATCGGCGGATGCTGCGGTTCGCCAACATGGAGCTGCTGGAAAGCGTTGCGCCGAAACGGCCTTCGCGCTGGCGGCACGTGCCCGCGATCCTGCTCGTGATCGGGCTGGTGTTCCTGACGGTGGCGATGACGGGCCCCACTCACGATGTCCGCATTCCGCGCAACCGCGCGGTGGTGATGCTCGTGATGGACGTCTCGCAGTCGATGCGGGCCACCGACGTCGCACCCAACCGCATGGCGGCCGCGCAGGAGGCGTCCAAGCAGTTCGCTGACGAGCTCACACCTGTCTCTTATACACATCTCCGAGCCCACGAGACTGCAG
>NZ_LZSQ01000011.1 GCF_001665535.1 Mycobacterium sp. 852002-51961_SCH5331710 | reverse complement strand
CTCCCCAAAAACAACGGCTGCTCGCTGGCCTTGTCGAAGACCGCCAGATACGGATGCGCCGCCGACGCCTGGCGAATGACGTCACTCATCGGCAGCAGCGACCCCCCACCGGTGACCCCATGCCCGCTGCCCGATTCCAGTTCTTGGAGGGTGGTGGTGATCAGCAGCGTGGCCGGCACCCCATTCTGGTCGCCCAGCTGACCCGAGGCCAGCAGGGCCCGACACATCGCACCCAGAGCGTCGTGGTTGCGCTGCCCGGTCGTGCGGGTATCGCAGCGCACCGCCTCCGCCGACGGCTCCCCAGCAGGATCGGGCTGGTCACCATCGGGCCGGGCACCATCGGGCCGGTCCGCGTCGGGTTGATGGTCGGGGTTGTTGCGGCCGGGGGCGGCCCACACCGCCAGCACCGCCTCGAGTGCGGCACGGGTGCCCGGATCGATCTGGGCGCGCAGCTCACTCATCCCGTCGAGGCGTTGACGCCCCAACCGCAACCACCGCTGCGCCGCCCGCAACTCATCGGAGAAGTCCCCGTCGGGGTTCAGATAAGCCGCCAACCGCTGCGCGGCCGCACGCAACTCCTCCGGAGTGTGCTTCGCCGCAAGATCAGCCAGTTGGGCTTCGGCGGCCTCACGCACGTCAGACGGTGTCGAGGCGGGGATCTCCTTGGCGAAAAACCGCCGAATCACCCGCACATGCTCGGCCCCCACCAGGCCCTTCTCCACCGCGGCGGCCGTGTGCGCCAACTCCGGTTCCAGCGTTTCACCGGTCATCGCCCGCCGCGGCGCCAACTCCGCCGCTTCAGCCACCCGCCGACTCGCCTCAGCCTTGGAGATCCGCAACAACACCGTCAACGCGCCGGCCACACTGTGCTCACCCAACTCCGCCAACGGCGCGCCCTGCAACCCCGCCACCAGCCGATGCCCCACCATCGCTTGACGTCGCGTGAAGGCCTCCCATTGGGCGGTCAACGCCAACTGCTCAGCAGTGCTCAAGGTGTCGAACGACTCAGCGATCAACGCGGACGCCTGCGCGGCCATCCCCGCAATCACTTCGCTCACATGTTCGAAACCCACACCCCGACGCTAAACCCACCCCCCGACACAATCACCCCAATTGTGACCACTGAAACCAAAGAGACACAAGTGATTTAGCGGCGAACCCAGAGTCGCACGGGTACCGCCCCGCCGACACGACGAGCCGCCACATTACGGTTAGTCGAGCATCGGCCCCGCACCGGCAGCCCACCCAAGGGCACCGCGACGCAGACCACGACAGACAGGAGAACGTCGGATGACGATTCTGGACCGCTTCCGACTCGACGACAAGGTCGTTGTCATCACCGGCGCATCGTCCGGCCTCGGGGTCTCGTTCGCCGAGGCCTGCGCACAGGCCGGCGCCGACGTCGTGCTCGCCGCTCGGCGCATCGAAAAGTTGGACGCGACAGCGGAACTCGTCAGAGCCGCCGGTCGGCGTGCGCTCAACGTTCAGACCGACGTCGCGGATCCCGACCAGTGCACAGCGCTCGTCGACGCTGCGATGCAGGAGTTCGGACACGTCGACGTCCTGGTGAACAACGCGGGCGTCGGCACCGCCGTACCTGCGACACGAGAAACGCCTGACGAGTTCCGCAAGGTCGTCGACATCAACCTCAACGGTTCCTACTGGGCGGCCCAAGCCTGCGGGCGAGTGATGCAGCCCGGTAGTTCGATCATCAACATCTCCAGCGTGTTGGGCCTGACCACCGCCGGACTCCCCCAGGCCGCATACGCCGCTAGCAAGGCCGCGATCGTCGGCCTCACGCGCGACCTCGCACAACAATGGGGCGGACGCAAGGGGATTCGCGTCAACGCCTTGGCGCCCGGCTTCTTCAAGTCGGAGATGACTGATGAGTACAAACCCGGCTATCTGGATGAGACGCTCGCCAGTCGCGTCGTATTCAATCGGGTGGGCGAGCCGCACGAGTTGTCGGCCGCGGTCATCTGGCTCGCGTCCGAGGCAGGTGGCTACGTCACCGGTCAGACGATCGTGGTCGACGGCGGCGTCACGATCACCTAGACGCTCGCAACGCTTCGGTCACGAATTGCGAACGGAACCGTCGGCACCGCAGTGACGGTGCTTCGATGGTGCGAACCGCCGGAGGGTTCTCATGGGTTCGCTCGGACCGCCAGCTTGGCTTGGCCTGCTGATCGCCGTCGCGATCATGGGCGCGCTGTGCGGATTCGTCGCGTCGTCAGCGATGCGGCGCAACAAGCGACACACGCGGCGGATCTTCGTTCTCGGCGCCCTCTGCGGGTTCCTGGCCGGCGCCACCCATGCGAGGCGTCACGTCGCCGCCGCTGCGGTGCGGACGGGCTTGAGGCGCGCCAAAAGGCAATTGATCCGACTCTAGACAGGAACGGTATGACTGCGCCGCAACCGATCTCGGTCGAAAACTTCTCTCATGTATGCATCGGGGTGTCGGACATGGATGCCGCGGTGTCCTTCTACACCGGGGTGCTCGGCATGGACGTGGTTTTCGACGTCAACCTCGACGGAGGTGGAATGGACGCCGTCACCGGCGGCGCCGCCCAGAGCGGTCGCATGGTCGGCGGTCTCGTCGGCGGGGTCATGGTCGAACTTCTCTATCTCGGCACCGTGCCGGCCGGCCAGGACGGTCCTCATCTGGGCTATACCAACATCTCCTTCCGAGTGGCGGATCTGGACGCAACCTCCGAGGCGCTCCAACGCAATCATCCCGATGTGCGCGCCACCCCCGCCGTCGAAATCGCCGGTGTCCGGATGCTGTTCGTTTACGACCCCGATGGCACGCCCATCGAGTTCATCGAGCTACCGGCAGGGGCGAAATCGACGCTGGAGATGTGGCGGCCGTCTTCCTGAGCCGTCTCACACCGACTCGACGGCAGCCCGTCTCCGTTCCCACGGCCACGTCATGAGGGCCCACACGGCGATGACGATGGCCACCTCGACCACCAGATACAGCGGCCACGGCCCGAACACGTCGAGCAGCGACGCGGTGGGAGGCTTCCGGTTCAGGTAGCCGTAATTCGTCCCGACGATCGCATTGAAGGTGAAGGTCAGCGCCGCCCAGGCCAGCGACACGACGACCGCGAAACGGTAACTGCGCCAATGCGGACGCATCCTCCGGCCCCACGTGAGGTAGACCGCCGCCCAAACGGCGAAGACGTGGAGCACGAAAAACGTCAGGAACAGGTGGTGCGGGAAATCGGGCGCACCCTCCCGCGGTGTGCCGACGTCGGGTGTGAGCAGCGCCTGCGAGCTCAGGAGGAGACACCAGTAGTACGTCAGCGCGAAGGCCCAGTGGCGTTGTGACCACAGCGCATACGCTGCCGTCAGCTCGGCGATGTCGCACAGCTGAATCGGAATGGACGTCTGAATGTCGGGCCGGATCAACTTGTAGACGAGCGCCACAACGAATGCCGCGAGGATCAGCACCGCGAAGACACGCGAGAACACGCGAGCTTGAGCTTCGGTCTGACGGCGCCCCAACCAGATCAGCAGTACGACACCCACCGCGAATATGGCGAGCACCACCAGGTGCGAGGGCCCGTACGCCTCGAATTGCGTTTGTGCCTGGTTCATCTCAGCGAGGCCTGGGGGCAGGTTGCGCCAACGTCGGCGCGGTGTACAGGCCCAGCGTTCGTGCGGTCACCGTGGACAGTTCTCCTTGCAGATTCGAAAGCGGTCGACTGCCGCGGATGTGGATGACGTTCGTCAACAGGATCACGTACGTATCAGAACCCGGGTCGATCCACAGCGACGTTCCAGTGAATCCCGTGTGCCCGAAGCTGCCCACAGGAAAGATCAGTCCGCGCGGTCGGGAGTGGCCGGTGTCGATGTCCCATCCCAGACCGCGGAGATCTTGGCCCTCGATCGCGGGATAGTTCGGCGCGAGGAGCGGATTCGGGTTCGGAGTCTCGGCGATCGCCTCGCGGACCGCCTCGTTCGCCGCCTCGACTTGTCCGGGTGTGTGACCGGGCTGCTGCGGAGTCGTCATCAGCTGCAACGTCTCTCGCTTCAGAGGAAACATGCTCGGGCGGCCGGCCAACCGGTCGAGCAGCGCTTGCGCGAAGGTGCTGATGTCGAGTGCCGTCGAGAACACACCGGCGTGCCCGGCGACGCCACCCATGCGGCGTGCGGTCGGATCGTGCACCGTGCCACGCAACAAGAAGTCGAGGTCGGGGTTGCTCCCCGGTTGGGCTCTTCCCTCTTCATCGAGAGCGGTCGGCGCGGTCCGCGCCAAAACGTCTGTGTTCCAGTCCCCTTCGGGACACGCGGCGCTGGTTGACGAGGACGACGCCCACGCGATCGCGGCGCCCCTGAGCTGGTGCGGACCGCACGCCTTGGCCAGCGGAAGGTAGCGGGTGTCATCCATGTGCAGGGGTTCGAAGACATTCTGCGCCACGTAGACGTCCTCGGGTTCACCGGTCACCTTTTCGATCAGCGCACCGAGCAGGATGAAGTTGATGTCGGAGTAGCGGAACACCTCCCCCGGCTGCGATTGCAGTGGCGTCGCCAGCGCACGACGGATGCCCTCCGCGCTGTCGGCGCGTGCCAGGCCCCACGGGTCCCGCAGATCGATGTCGCCCGCGATGCCCGAAGTGTGGGTGAGCAACATGCGGATCGTCACCTGCGCGCGCTGCGGGTCGTGCGCACTGTTGAACGCGGGCAGATAGCTCTGCACCGGTTCGTCGAGGCCGACCTTGCCCTGCTCGTAGAGCTGCATGACCGCGGTCGCCGTCGCGAGGGGCTTGGTCAGCGACGCCACGTCGAAGATCGTGTTCTCGGTCATGGGCTCGGCAGGCGTGGGAGTGCCGTCGAGACCCTGTTCGCCAGCGAGCTTCCGTGAGCCGTACGCGTGGTGCACCACGAGCTTCCCGTCGTGGCCGATCGCCACCACCGCGCCGGGCAATTTGTGTGCGGCGATCGCGCTGTCGATCAGCTCGTCGACCGGCGGAAGCCCTGGTGTCGGAGCGGCGGGCGGGTGGGTGGCGGTCGACGGCGGCGCCGCCAGCGGGCTCGAAGGCGGACGCGAATCCGACGGCGGACGATCGACCCGGCCACACGCCGAAGACGCGATGAGTGCGAACACGACCGCCGCGATGACAAGTAGCCACGGCGTCGACCGCTTTCCGCCGCCGGCGGATCGGTCTGCTGGCATGGCCACCTCGTCGGGTCGAAGGTGCGCGTGCGACGCCGCCGTGTCAGCCGCGCATTCGCCAGCATAGGGCGGAGACGTTTCGGCGCAGTTGAATCCGCTGACCGCCAACCGCATGCCGACGATGTTGTTACCATCGCGCCGTGCAGGACTCCCCGACGCCACCCGGTCGCGGCGGAGGGCCCTGTCCGTCACGACGCGAACTTCTCAAATACGCCGTCGCCGCCCCGACATTGATGCTCTTCGGAGCGGCCGCAGCGTCGCGGTCGGCGCCGAAGGCGGACGCGCAAGGACTGCGGCTCGTCGACTTCGCGCACCGGAAGGTGCCTGCCAATCAGCTCAAGGCGGCGGGTTTCGACGGCGCGCTGGTGTATGTCTCGGAGCTACGCCCGGGAGCCGACTTCGACTTCAAACCGGTGACCCGCGAATACGCCGACTCATTACGAGCCGAGGGCCTGCACGTCGTCAGCTGCTACCAGTACGGCAAGCCCGGCTGGCCCACACCGTCGGACTACACCCGGGGCTACGACGGTGGTGTCGCGGACGCGTCGACCGCGCTGCTGCTGCACAACGCCGCGGGCGGTCCGGACTCGGCGCCCATCTTCTTCAGCGTCGACGAGGACATCGACGAGGACACCTGGGAGAACGTCGCGCGCGAGTGGTACCGCGGCATCAACTCGGTGCTGGGCGTGAACCGCACGGGTCTCTACGGCCACGCGCGGGCGTGCTCATGGGCCATCGGTGATGGCGTCGTCGGCCGCTCGACCAGCGACGGACATTGGTGGGTGTGGCAGACCAAGGCCTGGTCGGCCGGCAAGCGCGATCCGCGAGCCGTGCTCTATCAGGCCGTGGTGATCGGCGGGTCGGAGCCCGGCGTGGCGATTGGGGACACCCACGTCGACGTCGACGAGGTTCTCGCGCCCGACTTCGGGCAGTGGGATCTGGACCGAGGCTGACCGTGCCCGTTACCAGAGCGTTTCGCCGTCGTTGCCATGAAATCGGCGCGGGAGCGTTCGCCGCGAGACCGCATTTAATACCCTGCTGACATGCCGGAGCGCGAACCGGCCGGGGGGACGGTCATCAAGCTGGTTCTGTGCTGCACGCTGGCCGGGGTGCTGGCGGCAGCACTGATGTTCCCGTTCGCGGGTGGATTCGGGCTGCTGTCGAACCGCGCCTCGGACATCGTCGCCAACGGTTCTGCGCAGCTGGTGGAGGAGGACGTCCCCCAGGTCACGACCATGGTCGATGCCGCGGGTAAGCCGATCGCGTGGCTGTACAGCCAGCGCAGGTTCGAGGTGCCCAGCGAGAAGATCGCCAACACCATGAAGCTGGCCATCGTCTCGATCGAGGACAAGCGCTTCGCCGAGCACGCGGGCGTCGATTGGCAAGGCACGCTGACGGGTCTGTCCGGTTATCTGTCGGGCAACCTCGACACCCGCGGCGGGTCGACGATCGAACAGCAGTACGTCAAGAACTTCCAGCTGTTGGTGACCGCCCAAACCAATGCCGAGCGGCGCGCCGCGGTCGAGCTCACGCCGGCGCGCAAGCTGCGCGAGATGCGGATGGCGCTGACGCTGGACAAGACATTCACCAAGGCGGAGATCCTCACGCGCTACCTGAACCTCGTCGGGTTCGGCAACGGGGCGTTCGGGGTCCAGGACGCCGCGCAGACCTACTTCGGCATCAACGCATCGCAGTTGAACTGGCAGCAGGCCGCGCTGCTGGCCGGCCTCGTCCAGTCGCCGACCTCGCTGGACCCCTACGTCAACCCGCAAGGCGCCCTGCAGCGGCGGAACCTGGTGCTGGACACCATGATCGACCACCTGCCCCAGCATGCCGACGAGCTGCGATCGGCCAAGTCGTCATCCCTCGGCGTGCTACCGCGCCCCAAGGAGCTCCCCGGCGGGTGCATCGCCGCCGGTGACCGCGGCTTCTTCTGTGAGTACGTGCTGGCGTATCTGGCCCATGCCGGGATCAACAAGGATCAGGTCGCCCGTGGGGGCTACCTGATCCGGACGACGCTCGACCCAGCGGTCCAGGCGTCGGTGAAACGATCCATCGACAAGGTCGCGAGCCCCACGCTGGACGGAATCGCCGGCGTGATGAGCGTCATCAAGCCCGGGAAGGATTCTCACCGGGTCCTCGCGATGGCGAGCAATCGGACCTACGGCCTGAACAAGGACGCCGGGCAGACGGTGCAGCCTCAGCCGTTCTCGCTCGTGGGCGACGGCGCCGGTTCGATCTTCAAGATCTTCACCACCTCCGCGGCGCTCGAGATGGGCATGGGGATCAACGCTCAGTTGTCCGTACCCGGTAGCTTCCAGGCCCGAGGCCTGGGGAGCAGCGATACCCCCGGTTGCCCGAAAGAGACCTGGTGCGTGAAGAACGCCGGAAACTACCGCGGGTCGATGAACGTCACGGACGCGCTGGCCAGCTCACCCAACACGGCGTTCGCGAAGTTGATCCAGCAGGTCGGGGTGCCCCGCGCGGTCGACATGGCTGTTCGGCTTGGGCTGCGCTCGTATGCCCTTCCGGGGACGGCCCGCGCGTACGACCGGGGAAGCAATGAGAGCCTGGCCGACTTCATCAAGAGGCAGAATGCGGGATCGTTCACCCTCGGCCCGTTCCAGCTCAACGGTCTCGAATTGTCGAACGTGGCAGCGACGTTGGCTTCGGGCGGGGTGTGGTGCCCGCCGAACCCCATCGACAAAATCATCGACCGTCGCGGTGAGGAGGTGACCTTCACCGCGGAGAAGTGCGACCAGGCGGTGCCGGAGGGGTTGGCGAACACGATGGCGAACGCCTTGAGCAAGGATGATCAGGGCGGCGGGACCGCGGCCGGGGCGGCGGGTTCGGTGGGATGGGACCTGCCGATGTCGGGTAAGACCGGCACGACCGAGTCCCACAGGTCTTCCGGCTTCCTCGGGTTCACCAATCAGTACGCGGGCAGCGTCTACATCTTCGACGACTCGAACTCGCCGTCCGAGATCTGCTCGTTCCCCCTGCGCAAGTGCTACAGCGGTGACCTGTACGGCGGTAACGAGCCAGCGCGCATCTGGTTCGAGGCGATGAAGCCGATAGCGACGAGTTTCGGCGAGGTCCACCTGCCGCCGACCGATCCTCGCTACGTCGAGGGCGGTCCCGGCAGCGAGGTGCCCAACGTATCGGGTATGAACGTCGACAAGGCCCGCCAGCGACTCAAGGACGCCGGGTTCCAGGTGGCCGACAAGACGACGCCGGTGAACAGCGAGGCCCCCTACGGCGCAGTCGTGGGGACGACGCCGAATGGCCGCACCATCCCGGGGTCGATCGTCACCATCAACACCAGCACCGGGTTCGTACCGCCTCCGCCGCCGCGGCAGGAGGAACCGCCGCCTCCGCCCGGGGCGCCGCCTCCGCCCCCGCCGGATCCGATGGTGATGCAGATACCCGGTCTGCCGCCGATCTTCCTGGGGCCGCCGCCTCCGCCCCCCCCACCGCCGGCTCCGCCGCCGGCGGTGGCGGGGGCGGAGG
>NZ_LZSQ01000010.1 GCF_001665535.1 Mycobacterium sp. 852002-51961_SCH5331710 | reverse complement strand
TTGCCAGACACACTATTGGGCTTTGAGACAACAAGCCCGTTTGTTCCCTGGCCACTGTGTGTGGTGGGAGGACGTGTTGTCGCCCTGCTTTGGTGGTGGGGTGTGGTGTTTGATTTGTGGATAGTGGTTGCGAGCATCTCGCGATGAATGGCTTGCTCACCTGTTGGGTGGGTGGGTGATTTGTTGCGGTGTTTAATGCAATATTCTTCCGAGAATTTTGATCTGTTTTGTGTGTAAGTGTTTAAGGGCGCATGGTGGATGCCTTGGCACTGAGAGCCGATGAAGGACGTGGGAGGCTGCGATATGCCTCGGGGAGTTGTCAACCGAGCGTGGATCCGAGGATGTCCGAATGGGGAAACCCGGCACGAGTGATGTCGTGTCACCAGGCGCTGAATATATAGGCGTCTGGGGGGAACGCGGGGAAGTGAAACATCTCAGTACCCGTAGGAAGAGAAAACAATTGTGATTCCGTGAGTAGTGGCGAGCGAAAGCGGAGGATGGCTAAACCGTGTGCATGTGATACCCGGCGGGGGTTGTGTGTGCGGTGTTGTGGGGCGTTCCTTCTCCTGACCGCCGTCAGGGGCAGAAGTGATAAACCGTTGGGTTAGGTGAAGTGGCCTGGGATGGTCTGCCGTAGAGGGTGAGAGTCCTGTAACCGAAAACTTGGCGGCTTCTGTGGAATGTTTTCCCCGAGTAGCAGCGGGCCCGTGGAATCTGCTGTGAATCTGCCGGGACCACCCGGTAAGCCTGAATACTTCTCAGTGACCGATAGCGGATCAGTACCGTGAGGGAATGGTGAAAAGTACCCCGGGAGGGGAGTGAAAGAGTACCTGAAACCGTGTGCCTACAATCCGTCAAAGCCCTCGATTTATCGTGGGGTGATGGCGTGCCTTTTGAAGAATGAGCCTGCGAGTCAGGGACATGTCGCGAGGTTAACCCGTGTGGGGTAGCCGCAGCGAAAGCGAGTCTGAATAGGGCGTATCCACACAAGAGTGTGTGGTGTAGTGGTGTGTTCTGGACCCGAAGCGGAGTGATCTACCCATGGCCAGGGTGAAGCGCGGGTAAGACCGCGTGGAGGCCCGAACCCACTTAGGTTGAAGACTGAGGGGATGAGCTGTGGGTAGGGGTGAAAGGCCAATCAAACTCCGTGATAGCTGGTTCTCCCCGAAATGCATTTAGGTGCAGCGTCGCATGGTTCTTGCTGGAGGTAGAGCTACTGGATGGCCGATGGGCCCTACTAGGTTACTGACGTCAGCCAAACTCCGAATGCCGGCAAGGTGTAGTGCGGCAGTGAGACGGCGGGGGATAAGCTCCGTGCGTCGAGAGGGAAACAGCCCAGATCGCCGGCTAAGGCCCCTAAGCGTGTGCTAAGTGGAAAAGGATGTGCAGTCGCGAAGACAACCAGGAGGTTGGCTTAGAAGCAGCCACCCTTGAAAGAGTGCGTAATAGCTCACTGGTCAAGTGATTGCGCGCCGATAATGTAGCGGGGCTCAAGCACACCGCCGAAGCCGCGGCAGCAACATCTTTTGGTGTTGTTGGGTAGGGGAGCGTCCTGCATCCGGTGAAGCCACGAAGTGATTCAGTGGTGGAGGGTGTGGGAGTGAGAATGCAGGCATGAGTAGCGATAAGGCAAGTGAGAACCTTGCCCGCCGGAAGACCAAGGGTTCCTGGGCCAGGCCAGTCCGCCCAGGGTGAGTCGGGACCTAAGGCGAGGCCGACAGGCGTAGTCGATGGACAACGGGTTGATATTCCCGTACCCGTGTATGAGCGTCCCTGACGAATCCATACTGCTAACCACCCAAAACCGCGCCGACCTGATCCTTCGGGTGATGGCGGTGTGGGGCTGCGTGGGACCCGTGTGGGTAGTAGTCAAGCGATGGGGTGACGCAGGAAGGTAGCCGTACCAGTCAGTGGTAATACTGGGGCAAACCTGTAGGGAGAGCGATAGGCAAATCCGTCGTTCATGTTCCTGAGAGGTGATGCATAGCCGAGTGAGGCGAATTCGGTGATCCTATGCTGTCGAGAAAAGCCTCTAGCGAGCGCATACACGGCCCGTACCCCAAACCAACACAGGTGGTCAGGTAGAGAATACCGAGGCGTACGAGTGAACTATGGTTAAGGAACTCGGCAAAATGCCCCCGTAACTTCGGGAGAAGGGGGACCCCCACACCGTCAAGGCCCTTGCGGCCGGCAGCGGGAGGGGGTGGCACAAACCAGTGAGAAGCGACTGTTTACTAAAAACACAGGTCCGTGCGAAGTCGCAAGACGATGTATACGGACTGACGCCTGCCCGGTGCTGGAAGGTTAAGAGGACCCGTTAACCCGCAAGGGTGAAGCGGAGAATTTAAGCCCCAGTAAACGGCGGTGGTAACTATAACCATCCTAAGGTAGCGAAATTCCTTGTCGGGTAAGTTCCGACCTGCACGAATGGCGTAACGACTTCTCAGCTGTCTCAACCATAGACTCGGCGAAATTGCATTACGAGTAAAGATGCTCGTTACGCGCGGCAGGACGAAAAGACCCCGGGACCTTCACTACAACTTGGTATTGGTGCTCGATACGGTTTGTGTAGGATAGGTGGGAGACTATGAAGCAGTCACGCCAGTGATTGTGGAGTCGTTGTTGAAATACCACTCTGATCGTATTGGGCCTCTAACCTCGAACCGTCTATCCGGTTCAGGGACAGTGCCTGGCGGGTAGTTTAACTGGGGCGGTTGCCTCCTAAAAAGTAACGGAGGCGCCCAAAGGTTCCCTCAACCTGGACGGCAATCAGGTGTTGAGTGTAAGTGCACAAGGGAGCTTGACTGCGAGACCTACACGTCAAGCAGGGACGAAAGTCGGGACTAGTGATCCGGCACCCCCGAGTGGAAGGGGTGTCGCTCAACGGATAAAAGGTACCCCGGGGATAACAGGCTGATCTTCCCCAAGAGTCCATATCGACGGGATGGTTTGGCACCTCGATGTCGGCTCGTCGCATCCTGGGGCTGGAGCAGGTCCCAAGGGTTGGGCTGTTCGCCCATTAAAGCGGCACGCGAGCTGGGTTTAGAACGTCGTGAGACAGTTCGGTCTCTATCCGCCGCGCGCGTCAGAAGCTTGAGGAAACCTGTCCCTAGTACGAGAGGACCGGGACGGACGAACCTCTGGTACACCAGTTGTCCCACCAGGGGCACCGCTGGATAGCCACGTTCGGACAGGATAACCGCTGAAAGCATCTAAGCGGGAAACCCCCTCCAAGACCAGGCTTCTCACCCATTTCAGTGGGATAAGGCCCCCCGCAGACCACGGGATCGATAGACCAGACCTACACGCCCAGCAATGGGTTCAGGGAACTGGCACTAACCGGCCGAAAACTTACACACACTCGCAACCACACCCATCCACGCGTATCAACCACACGCAACACACCCCACCACCAAAACACACCCACCCCCACACACCGGGGGACACTGTAAAAAGTGAATAGAGTTACGGCGGTCAATAGCGGCAGGGAAACGCCCGGACCCATCCCGAACCCGGAAGCTAAGCCTGCCAGCGCCAATGATACTGCCCCACACGGGCGGAAAAGTAGGACACCGCCGAACACAAATTA
>NZ_LZSQ01000009.1 GCF_001665535.1 Mycobacterium sp. 852002-51961_SCH5331710 | reverse complement strand
CCACCGCGGCCACACCGCACTCAAAGGTCAACCACCGGCCAGCCGTGTACCTAACCTGTCAGGTCAGAACAGCTAGCCGGCGATCGCCGGGTTGCCCGGGTCGAGGCCGCTCGGCAGATTCGGGTCGAACCCACCTGGCGAGTGGGTGAATTCCTGATGGGCCATCGGCCGGCAGTTGTTGTCCATCGGCGTCTGATCGCCCGAGCAGTAGGGCACGAGGTCCTGCGGATCCGCGGCCGCCTGCGGCGCCGCCAGCAAGCCGGCCACCGCGATCAGGACCGCCGCGAGGATTCTCGTCACGGATCCAACGTAGCAGCGGGTATACGTTCACATTGTGGATCGATTCGGCCGGGTGAGGCTGACCAACCCGGACAAGGTGCTGTACCCGGCGACGGGTACTACCAAAGCCGAGGTGTTCGACTACTACGTCGGCATCGCCGAGGCGATGATCCCGCACATCGCGGGCCGCGCCGTCACCCGTAAGCGCTGGCCCAACGGCGTCGAGGAGTCGTCGTTCTTCGAAAAACAACTCGCCTCCTCGGCGCCCGACTGGCTGGACCGAGCGTCGGTCACCCACCGCTCCGGTACGACGACCTACCCGTTGATCGACACCGCCGAGGGCCTCGCGTGGATCGCGCAACAGGCCGCGCTCGAGGTGCACGTTCCGCAGTGGCGGTTCGTTCTTAAGGACGACGGGCCGCCGGCCCCCGGCCCCGCCACCCGCATCGTGTTCGATCTCGATCCCGGCGAGGGCGTCAAGTTTCGCCAGCTCTGCGAGGTCGCCCACGAAGTGCGCGACCTCATCACCGACATCGGCCTGACCACCTACCCGCTCACAAGCGGCAGCAAGGGGTTACACCTGTACGTGCCGCTCGACGAGCCGATCAGCTCCCAGGGCGCATCGGTGCTCGCGCGGAGGGTCGCCCAGCAGCTCGAGAAGACGATGCCCCAACGGGTGACCGCGACGATGACCAAAAGCGTGCGCACCGGCAAGGTCTTCGTCGACTGGAGCCAGAACAACGGATCCAAGACGACGATCGCGCCGTATTCGCTTCGGGGACGCGAACATCCGACCGTCGCTGCGCCGCGCACCTGGGACGAGATCGAGGATCCGAAGTTGCGCCACCTCAATTTCGGCGAAGTGCTCGATCGCGTGCAGGAGATGGGCGACCTGCTCGCGCCGCTCGACGAGGCGGTACCCGTACCGGACCGACTGACCACGTATCGCAGCATGCGCGACGCGTCGAAAACCCCTGAGCCGGTGCCCAACAAGCCGCCCAAGACCGGCAACAACGACAAGTTCGTCATCCAGGAGCATCACGCCCGTCGACTGCACTACGACCTTCGGCTCGAACGTGACGGCGTGCTGGTCAGTTGGGCGGTGCCGAAGAACCTGCCCGACACCCCGTCCGTCAACCACCTCGCCGTCCACACCGAAGACCACCCGCTGGAGTACCTCACCTTCCACGGCGAGATCCCCAAAGGCGAGTACGGCGGCGGCAAGATGATCATTTGGGACAGCGGCACCTACGAGGCCGAGAAGTTCAACGACGTGCGACCGGACAGTTCGAAGGACGGCGGCGAGGTCATCATCAACCTGCGCGGCAAGAAGATCGACGGCCGCTACGCGCTGATCCAGACCGACGGCAAGAACTGGCTCGCGCACCGGATGAAGGACCAGAAGCGGCCGCAGTCGGGCGATCTCGCGCCGATGCTGTCGACCGAGGGTTCGGTCGCGAAGCTCAAGGCGAGCCAGTGGGCGTTCGAAGGCAAATGGGACGGTTACCGCGTGATCATCGACGCGGACCGGGGCAGGCTCACCGTCCGGTCCCGGCGGGGCCGCGACGTCACCGGTGAGTTTTCTCAGTTCGAGGCCGTGGCAGCCGACCTCGCCGACCACCACGTCATTCTCGACGGTGAGGCCGTTGCACTCGACGAGTCCGGGGCGCCGAGCTTTTCGGAGATGCAGAACCGTGCGCGCTCCACCCGCGTGGAATTCTGGGCCTTCGACATCCTTTACCTCGACGGCCGGTCGCTGTTGCGCGCCAGGTATTCCGACCGCCGCAAGCTGCTCGAGGCGCTCGCCGAGGGTGGAGGTTTGATCGTCCCCGACGTGTTACCCGGCGATGGCCCCGAGGCGATGGAGTACGCGCGCAAGAAGCGGTGGGAGGGTGTGGTCGCCAAGAAACTCGACTCGACCTATCAGCCCGGCCGGCGATCGAAGGCTTGGATCAAGGACAAGGTGTGGAACACCCAGGAGGTCGTGATCGGCGGCTGGCGGCAGGGTGAGGGCGGGCGTTCGAGCGGTATCGGCTCGCTGATCCTCGGTATTCCGGCCGAGGGTGGGCTTCAGTTCGTCGGCCGAGTCGGAACCGGCTTCACCGACAAAGCTCTCGCCGAGCTCAAGAAGACCCTCAAGCCGCTGGAGACCGACGAGAGCCCGTTCAACGAGCGACTCCCTCGCCCGGACGCGAAGGGGGTGACGTTCGTGCGTCCTGATCTCGTCGGCGAGGTGCGCTACAGCGAACGTACCTCGGATAACCGTCTGCGCCAGCCGAGTTGGCGCGGGTTGCGGCCCGATAAGGAGCCCGACGAGGTCAAATGGGAATTATTGCAGTAAGTGCAACATTGCGTAGCCAGGTGAGGACGCGGTGGGCGCGGGCTCACCGCTTTGGAGGGTAGCAGCGAGGCCGTTATCTTTGCAGGTCCGTCGGGCGCGGTCAACCCTAACGCATCAATGATGCATCTGATACAACAGATGAGTGACGAGTGACGTTCCCGGTTCTGCACTCCTGGTGTTGGCGGCCAATGTGGTGCCCCTTGATGAAGAGGCAACGGTGTTCCGGGCGATGTTGGAAGGGTGGGCGCGACAGCAACGCAGTAGATTCTTCAGCGAGACGGGCACCATCGCCCCACGCCTCCGCCTGGCGAAGAGGTTCGCGTCGTTCACGGGGCTGTATCCGTGGCAGTGGAGCGCTGCGGAAGCTGAGGCGTGGATCAGTGATCTACGGTCAGGGTCGGAACGGGTCGCCGTCTCTACGGCGCGAAACTATGCGACGGAGTTGCGATTGTTTTGTGAGTATCTCGTGGACCGCCGGTATGGATGGTCTGATATTTGTGCCGAGCGCTTCGGCCAGAGGCCCGAAGTTGTTTTCCACGAACACAACACGACGCCTCACGTTCTTGAGTATGAGGGCGACCCCCGGCGCCGTCCTCTGAGCTACGACGAGGTTCAAGCGCTTTTTGATGCGGCTGACACACGTGTCGATACCAAACGTGCCCAGGGCCGCAAGGGTGCGACGTCGGCGCTACGTGACTCCGCGATGCTCAAGTTTTGCTATGCCTATGGACTACGGCGAACCGAGTTATGCGGGATTGATCTCGTGGATCTCCGCAGCAATGCCAAGGCTCCCGAGTATGGCCGGTTTGGGCTGGTGTCGGTGCGTTGGGGCAAGGCCTCGAAGGGAAGTCCGCCAAAGCGGCGAAGTGTTCTGACAGTCCCTGAGATGGATTGGGTGGTCGAGGCGTTGGATCATTACCTGAGTGAAGTGCGTCCCACTTTGGTGCCGAAGACGTTCCCGGCGCTATGGGTAACTGAGCGGGTGAGCCGGCTCTCGCCGCGGGCCGTCAACGAGGCTTTCGTCACTGCGCGGGACCGCGCCGGCTTGGACAAGTCGCTGGATCTACATTGTCTGCGTCACTCGTATGTGACCCACCTTATTGAGTTCGACTATCCGGAGCGTTTCGTTCAGGAGCAGGCCGGCCATAGTTTTGCATCGACAACTGCTGTCTATACGGGCGTTTCAAACGACTACCGGAACCAGTTGCTGATGCGCTCCATGAGGAAACGTCTGGGCGAGAATTGGAGCGGAGCGTGAACAAGAAGATGGGATACGAGTGGCATTTGCGACGGAAAATGGCTGAGCACAACATGTTCCACACTTCGGATTTGGTTCCCCGATTGGCCGAGCGTGGTGTCGTGTTGTCTCGGGAACAAGTGTACCGTCTGGCCGCCCAAGCGCCTCAGCGAATGAGTATGGATGTTCTAGTAGCACTGTGCGACATACTCGACTGCTCACCGAACGACCTGATAGAACCCATCGTCGTATACCAGCAGGAGCGCAAAGCTATTGGTGGCAAATCGGGTAGGCCAGTGTCGAGGCGCACAAGTATTCGCCGTCCGGAATCCTTGTGACTGCAAGGCGACCGCGCGTGCGTCGGATATATCCCGACACGATGACCGATGTGAAGGCCCGTCTCTTCGATCACCTTCGCGATCACATAGGCGCTGCCACCGATGAACACCTCACCGAGCTGTTAAGGGCAGCGAACGCCTGGAGCCCGCAAGGTGCGCGGGTGCTCGATGAGCACCTAAAGGCGCATCCGGACGCTTTCACTTCACCAGACGCGCATTGTCCGCGCGTTCTGGTTCGGCTCGCAGCGAGTATGCGTGCGGCTGGTCACCAAGTCGTACAGCCGATTTGCGCGCGGTGTGGTGAATCAGGGCTTGAACTTCCTCGGCTCACGCCCGAGGGCCGTTGCTGCGAATGGTGTTTGACCCGAGAACGTTTGACAGCGTGCGGACGTTGCGGTCTGCCTGGGTTTCCCACCGCTAGACGGGCAGAGGGCACTATTTGCCGCCGCTGCTATAACGAGGAGAAGGTGGAGGACTGCGCAGGTTGCGGCAAGCAGCGTCCGCCGAGTACCCGCAACGTTGAAGGTCGAGCGCTCTGCTGGGCATGTAATCCGCGACCTCAACGAGTGTGCAGCAATTGCGGACGCCTTGCGCAGGCGAAGGTCGGTAAACGTGGCGACGAATACCTCTGCCAGCGTTGTTATGAACGTCATCAGCATCCGAAGCGGCCTTGCGGCATTTGCGGCGCCGTGTCGATCATCGTGGTGAGGGGCCGTGGAGATGGCGAGGATCGTTGCCGTCGCTGCCGCGTTGAGCCCACACACCAGTGTTGGCATTGCGCTCAACTTCGCCCTGCGAAGGCGATGTGGCCGGTGGGGCCCGTGTGCCGACGATGTCACCGACGGGTCATGGCGAATCCAGCACCCTGCGCTCAATGCGGCCTCATCAAGGTATTGATCGGCCAGACCTCAGCAGGCGTTCGTATCTGCGGACCCTGTGCTGGGGTAGTAGTGGATTACGTTTGCGCCGATTGCGGCCGGCCAGGACTACAGTACTACGGCGGAACGTGCTTGCCATGCTCTGCGCACCGCCGCTCACGCGAGCTGCTCTCGGGGCCAACAGGACTCAACGCCGAATTCTTGCCACTGATCGAAACCATCTCTGTGGAGAAGAATGCGCGGTCATCACTCCGGTGGATGTCGCGACCCCGTCCTGCCGGCCTGCTTCGCCAACTGGCCGCTCTCGGCAGGGCGCCGACACACGCCGACCTAGACCAGCTGCCACCGTCCAATTCCCTCCACCACCTGCGCCACATGATGGTGTACGCGGGTATGCTGCCCAAGCGGGTAGAACCACTCGAACGAATCGAGCCGTGGCTTGCCTCCCTGTTGAGCACCTTGTCGGCGCACCAAGCGAAAGTCATCGGCCCATATTCGCAGTGGAGTGTGTTGCGTCAAGCACGCCGGCGCGCCGTCCGTCGGGCATACACCTTCGGCAGCGCCGAGCGCGATAGATCGAAGATCAACGCTGCCATTGGGCTTCTCGAATGGCTTCAAATACAACAGGTTCCGCTCCACGCGCTCAGTCAGTCTCTCCTCGAGGTTTGGCTTGAAGACAGTGGTTGTCGGGTTTCAGCAATTGTCGGATTCATTGCGTGGCTGAATAATCAGCGAATCACTGACGCCTTGGAGGTCCATCAGCGACCACACCCGGAGCCTTCTCACTTTCCCGACTCGGAACATCAATTGGGCACGATACAGGAACTACTGAGTGAAACGTGTTCGCTCACTACGGAAGTGCGGGTAGCAGGCCTTCTGGTCCTTCTCTATGGCGTCACGGTCACCGGCATCTGCAGCTTGACGGTTGATGATCTGTCCAACGTGAACAGCAAGTCCTTCCTCGCACTGGCAACGCATCCCGTCCTGCTCCCACCCACAGTCGCTGTCTTGACCACCAAACTTGCCATTGCGGCGCGCCCAAGTGTCTCCCGCCGCGATGGACCCCAATATCTTTTTCCAAGTCCCCAACGTATTGGGTCGCACATCTCCGCGGGATCGCTAACACGGCGACTCAACGAAGCCGGTATCTACGTCAGAGTCAACCGCAACGGGGCGCTGCTCACGTTGGCCCAGGACCTACCCGCACCTGTCTTGGCCGAACTGCTTGGGCTTCACATCAGCACCGCCAGCCAGTGGTGCCGGATCGCGCAACGCGACTGGTCTCACTACTTGAGTGCCCGATCTGAAAAAGTGTCCACCACAACGGCTCGCGACTAGGAACGCCGGAATGCGCTGCGAACCGGGTTCTCTCTGCATCAGTTCACGGATGGTCACGTACGCGACCTGTAGTTGATCGTTGTTCACGTCCTAAGAGAAGGCGATAGTCCCCCAGAATTACAGGCGGCAGGTTATGACGCTGAGCCCTGTCCACAGAACCAGTCCAATTTAGGAGTGGCCCGCTGGGGGCCGGTTGGTCGACAACGCGGAGCGGATGAGCGGCAGAACTAAACTCGGACCGTCGAGCGGACAGGCCGGTCGGCCATCGACTGAGAAACACAGCGAGTCAGTCACTTTCACAGCTGAGGCATAGCTGGTGGCTATGGGACACCCACTTCGCATACCTAGGTTCGGGGTCGTCCAACAACGGCAACGAAAGGCAAATTGATGAGTGTGGTGACCCGGTTGAGGCGCGCGGGCGTGGGTGTTGTGGCGGCCGGTGTGATTGGTGGTGCAGTGGGTGCACCTGTCGTCCAGGCTGCGCCGGGTGGTGCCTCTGACCCGTTCAGTAATTGCCTTTCCCGGAACGGTGTTTCCGCTCCGCAGGGTGGACCGGGCGGCCCCGGTTCGCCGAGCGGGCCGCCGCCCTCGGGTGCCCCTCAGGGCGGTCCCGGCGGAACGCCGCCGGCGCCGCCCGGTGTCGATAAGGGTGTGTGGGACAAGGCGATCGCGGCCTGTCAGTCGTTAGCCCCGGCGCCGCCTCAGCGCTGACTCCGAGCACCGCGCGCCCGGGTTCCCTCGGCTCGGCGGCCGCGGCTTCGGCCCAATTGATGGGTGCGATGAGGTCCGCTGTCGCTGTGCCGTTCGTGGAGGTCGCGCGGACGGAAACCTGTTGTCCTGTTTGGAGCGCTTGTCGGGGTGTGCGGGTGTCGGCGTCGAGCGTGTAGGTCTGGGTGTAGCCGTCGTCGCCGCGAACGGCCAGCGTGCCGTCGGTGGTTGCGATGACCGCTCCGGTCTGGGTGAGTTTGGTGACGAATCCGCCTTTACCGTTGGAGGTGACGGATCGGCCGTGCAGCGTGCGAGCTGGGGTTCTGGGTTCCGGGCTGGGGCCGTGAGGGCCTTCCCAGCCGGGCGGTGGACCTGCGGGTTCTGGCACGTTACTCGGCGAGTCGGCGGTCGCCGCGTCGGTCGGCTTGCGTTGCCCTGGAGAAATGCCACTCAGGATGGCAAGCCGCGACCGGCGCAGCGCGTCCGTTGTGACGGAAACCCGGTCAACGGGCTGCGCCGCCGTGACCAGCGCGCGAAATGTCGCTCCCACGTCGAGCACAGGAAAGACCCATCTTCGCCGGGCATGCTGCCCCCGAAGCGAACGCCGGGTGTCGAAGGGACGTCCGGCACGAGTCGAGGGATTCAATGAACATGCAGGCTATGACCGTACGGGCGCTCGGTTGCGCAGGCCTGACCTTCACGTCCGCGATCGGCGGCACCGCCGCCGTGGCGCATGCCGAGCAGGTCGTCATCCCCGACGTCGTGCAGTCCACCACGACCGTGGACGGCTGGCAGATGACGCTTTCAATGACCGAAGCCCGCATCAACGTCGTGCCGAACATGGCGGCCGCCCCGCTGTCGAGGGAGGGCTTCCTCAGTGGACGCGTCACACTCACTATCGAGGGCGATGGCAGCTCTGCTGTGAATTCCGGGCAGATCGTCGTCGGCGCGCAACTCGGCTGCCAAGCCGACTTGAGTGAGGGACTGGACCTCGGCGTCGACTTCGACACCGACTTGTTCGACGACGACTTCGTGCTCGGCGTCGGGCCGGACGTCGGAACGACGTTGCATTCTGGTGGCATAGAGGCCGTAGGGTTCGGCACCAAGCCGCTCAAGGGACGGCTGGCGACCATCTACATCCGAGACGCGCACATCCAGGTCGATGAGTGCGGCGGCGCTGTCACAGCCCGGTTGTTCGCCTCGGCGCAGATGAGCACCGATGTATCCGACGACAGTTTGAACGTCTACGGCGAGGTTCTCCCGTTGTGAACCGCGTGAAGCACATCGTGCCGGCATTCCTGTTGGCCCTCGCGGTGGCACTCGGCCTCAGCGGCACGGCCCGGGCGGGTGATGACGACGACGACCATGACGACCGCGGTTCGAGTGTTCTCGAAATGTGGCCTCCGACAGAGAATTCCTGGCCACCGATGAGAGCGCCCGACAACCCCATCGACGCCGGCGAGACGCCGATCATCCCGGTTCGTTGATATCGACCGGTTATCTGAGTCAAAGGGCACTCATAAAAACACCTGATTGTCTGAGTGAACGCATGGTGCACAAGAACGAGAGGACGTGCGGCTGTGAAGCGCATCTGGCGGAGGCTCGAAAAGCCCACGACCCAGGGTCGACTCGAGGACATGCCGACCCGTCCGACCGGATACCAGCAGACGGCAAGCCGCATGCACTCCTTCAACCGGTACGAGATCAAGTATCTCCTCGACGAGTTCAAGGTCCCGGAACTGCGCGCGCAACTCGCCGGTCACATGTCCAGCGACCCATACTCACCGCATGGCGGCTACCCCGTCACGTCGTTGTACTACGACACATCCGATCTGCGGTTCTACTGGGAGAAGATCGAAGGGCTGCGGTTCCGCCGCAAATTGCGCATGCGGCTCTACGGTCGGCCCGAAGAGTGCACTGACGACACACCCGTCCAGATCGAGATCAAGCAGCGGGTGAACCGCGTCACCCAGAAGCGCCGAATCGAACTCCCCTATGGCACCGCGCGCAGCTGGCTCGACGTGCGCGAGCCGCTCACGGGCGACCATTCGCGCGGCTTCGTCGACGAAGTTACGGCGCTGGTCGGTAACCTCGATCTGCGTCCCATCGTCACCACCGGATACCTACGTGAAGCGTTCGTCGGCCATGGAACCGACCTGGGTCTCCGGGTGACCATCGACCACAAGGTGCACGGGCGGGACCGCGACTTCCACTTCGCCTCGGGTGCACAGAACCGCTTCATCATCCCTCCCAAGCTCGCGATCGTAGAGATCAAGGCCAACGAGCGGGTGCCCTACTGGGTCACCGATCTCACTGCACGCCTGGACATGTCAGTGATCCGGGTGTCCAAGTACTGCCAGTCCGTGCAGGCCTTCGGTATGGCGCCCCGCTCGCGGATGGGCCCACCCGAACTGATCTCCCACAGCGCTCGAGACCACGGCCCAGCGGACGCCTTCGCCGAACTCGTCTCGGCGGCGAAGTAGAACGGCGCACTCGTACCTCTGAAAGGACAGAAACCCATGACCATCGACCTACAGGACCTCAGCGGTACGTTCACTGTCTTCGACGTCGCCGCCTCCCTGGCGTTGTCGTTCGTACTCGCGACGATCATCGGCTGGGTGTACCGCTACACGCACAAGAATGTCTCCTACAGCCAGTCCTACGTGCAGACGCTGGTTCTGGTGTGCATGGTCATCTCGGTGATCATGCTGGTCGTCGGCTCCAACATCGCCCGCGCCTTTGCACTCGTCGGTGCGCTCTCGGTCATCCGATTCCGCAATGCCATCAAGGAAACCCGTGACGTCGGCTTCATCTTCCTGGCGATGGCCGTCGGTATGACGACCGGGACCCGGTTCTATCTGCTGGCGGTCGCCGCAACGGTCGTGATCTGCCTGGTCCTGGTGATCATGTACCGCTTCAACTGGTTCAAGCTCGACGTGCAGCGTCAGGTCGTGAAGGTTCAGGTGCCGCCGGAGCCGGAGTACACCGCTCGCGTCGAGGATGTGCTGATCTCCTACTGCTCCGAGTTCGAATTGGTTTCCACGGAGTCCGCGAGATCCGGTGCACTCAACGAGCTGTACTACACCGCACAGCTGAAGAAGGGCAGGAAGTCTGGTGAGCTGATCGCCGCGCTCAGCGATGTCAACACCGGGCAGCGGGTGACCGTGCTGACCGGGTATGACCAGACCGACATCTGATGAGGACGGCGAATTCCACTGCCCCGGCGCCCAAGCGGCGGCTGGCACATCGCGTTCCCGTTCCGGTACGCCAGCACTGGAAGCTGGTCGCGGTGTTGGTGGCCGTCGTCCTCGGCTTGATTGCGGCGCTCGGACAGACCAGCATCAGGCCGTACATTACGGGCGAGGTCAGGTTCATCAAGTCGGAGATAACCGACAACATCGTCGGCGAGGTCGATCTGTTCGACGACTCGGTATCGCACTCGCTCACAATAGACATCACCGACGCCGAGTACCGCCAGATGATCGAAGCGTTCCAGAAAGATGGGGAGAAGAAGTGGGTCACCGCTGACATCACGATCGACGGAGCGCTCATCAACGATGCGGCGGTTCGGCTCAAGGGCAATTCGACCCTCGGAGGGCTTCGCGGCCACCACGCCGGACCGGGTGGTGGCGGCGGACCGGATGGCAAGGGGCCCATGGGCGCTCCGCCGGAGGGAATGGCGCTGCCCGGGGGGATGGCGTCCGCTTCGGCCGAAGATCCGACGTCGCTGCCGCTGCTGATCAGCTTCGACGAGAACGCAGACGGTCGTGGGTATCAGGGTTTGACCGAACTGTCGGTGCGGCCCGGTTCTCCGGTGCTGAACGAGGCGATGGCCTTGTCGCTGACAGCGGCCACCGGGCAGCCGACGCAACGGTACACCTACGCCACGTACACCATCGCCGGAGACACCGCGACGCGCTTGCTTCTCGAGCATCCTGATGACATGTACGCGAATTCGTTGTTCGTCTCCGACGGTTACCTGTACAAGGCCGACGCGAACTCGCGGCTGACCTACGCCGGCGACGACCAGTCCGCGTACGCCGACCAGTTCAAGCAGATAAACGCCACCGACGACGGCAACCTGCAGCCGATCATCAACTTCGTGAAGTGGATCGACGGAGCGGATCAGCAGGAGTTCGACACGCACCTGTCGGATTGGGTCGACACCGCGGCGCTCGCCGAGTACCTCGCCACGCAGAACCTCCTCGGCAACGCCGACGACATGGGAGGGCCAGGCCAGAACTATTACCTCTGGTACGACCTCGACACCGAGAAGTTCACCGTGGTGTCGTGGGATCTCAACCTGGCGATGAACGGTGGTGCCGACACCCAGCCGGGTACCGAAGTCGAGATGGGTCTGCCCGGCGGCGACAAGCTCCGCATGGAGCCCCCTCCCGGTGCGGGCGGCGACCGGCCGAACATCGAGAACCCGCTGAAGACACGTTTCCTCGCCTCAGAATCGCTGATGCGGCAGTACCACGACGTGTACTGGCGGCTGTACGACGAGATGTACGGGGACGACCACGCATACGCACTTCTCGACGACATCGTGTCCCGGGTGCCGGTGACCGACGGGCTCACGCAGCAGTCTCTCGATGATGCGGCCAACACCATGCGCACGTTCATCTCCGAGCGGATCGCGACGCTGAACGCAGCGCGCTCCGGATAGCGCCGCTCGGCACGAAAGAGCGGGGGTATCGGGTCGAAACCCGCTCTTTCCTTCGCGATACACGCGTGCGATCTCGTCGAGGGTTCGTGTGTCGCCGCCTCCAAAGAAGGGGGTCACCCAGCGAACCCGACCGGACGACCATTCATACGCTATCGACAGCTGATCCCCACACTTCCCGCGTAGCGTCGATGCGGGAGCCGGAGCAGATTCTCGTCTTCTGTTCTCCGTCGACCACTTTGGATTGAGTCGAGGGCAGGTTGAAGCCACATTGCTGTCCGTCTGTCTGACTTCAGGAGTGCCATGAATCGAGTCACACGAGCCGCCGCGGGTGCCGTCCTCGCGGGGTCTCTCGGGATGTCCCTGTTCGCCGTCGGGACCGCCGCTGCCAACGCCGCGCCGCCAGGCCTTGGCGGGCTGGCGGCGCAAGGCCCCGGGTGGGGTCCCGGCCCCTTCCCTCCGGGGCCTGGGCCGATCGGTCCGGGTGGGCCATGGGGTGGCGGTCCGGGACCCGGCCCGGGTGGAGCGTGGGGTGGCGGTCCGGGTTGGGGTGCGCCGCCTCCTCCGTCCCCGGCACCGATCGGGTGGGGCGGCGGCTGGAATCAGCCATGCATCTCGGGACCGCTGGGATTCCTGCAATTCTGCCCGTGATCAGCTGACCGGGACAGGCCCGTATCGCTTTGAGTGATACGGGCCTGTCCTGGTCTCGGCGGCAGAGGCGCAGATGCGCCCCGGTCGGATTCACCAGAGTTGCTCAGATGCAGCGGCGGTTCCGCGTCGGTCAGTTCGGCGACGTCGCCGGCCGGGTGAGGTCGTAGATCGTCACGCCATCGACTTCCGTGCCGGTGTAGTGCTCGGTCACCCACTCGCCGATGCGTTCAGCCTCGCTGGTCCCGCTCAACTCGGGCGGCTTCAGCGCCGGCCCGCCCGAATCGCCCGACGGCATCGCGGGCAGCCCGAGTCCGGTCGAGGGAATGTAATAGTGAATGCGCCCATCGGCGACGTAGTCCTGGAACTGTTCCAGAGTCGGTGCCGGGTCTCCCGACCCGAATCCGCCGAGCGCCATCACCGGCTGATCCGATGCGAGCTGGTAGTAGCCGGCCTCCGTCGACCCCGGCACCGCCGCTGCCCAGGTGTAGGACTGCGCATCCTCACTCAGGCTTTGCACAATCGCGTCTGATACCTGAGTTCGGGGCTGTCCGGGAACGGAGGCGTCGTGGCCGTCACCGCCCGCCGACGGCATGCGCGACATACCGACTCCAGGGATCTGGGGACCAGCCGTGACGACGCCGCCGGTGTGCGACGTGCTTACCGTGTGGACGGAATACGCGACCGGACCGGCCAGCGCAGCCGCCATGGCCAACGCACCCGCCCAGACGCGGAAATCGGCCCTGCGGTTGACGACCACTGTCGGCACAACCGCCGCGACCAGCAGGCCCAACGCTGCGGCAATGGCGGCGCCGGGCACGACCCAGCGCAACCATGGCACGAAATCGGGAGTACGGCCGAGCAACGCCCAGGACCAATAGCCGGTGCCCGCCGTGATCGCAGCCAACACGACGAGCGCCGACGGCTTCTCGCGCCGACGCCACAGGTCGACAGCTCCGATGCCGACCAGTGCGGCAACTGCCGGCGCGAGCGCAACGGTGTAGTAGTCGTGGAAGAGGCCGCTCATGAAACTGAACACACCCGCGGTACCGACGAGCCAACCACCCCACGCCAGGTACTGTGCGCGATCGGCGTCCATGCGAGTTCGACGACCGCACAGGACCAGGCCGGTAACGAGGAGGACAAGCGCCGCCGGAAGGAGCCATGAAATCTGGCCTCCTGCCTCACCGGTGAACATCCGCCCGATGCCGGCGTGGCCGAACGGTGAGAAGCCACCGCCGGGGCCGCCCGGGCCTGGCGGACCGCCCGGGCCGGGTCCACCCGAGGGGAAGTTGGTGTCGCCGCCCGTCAGACGGCCCAGCCCGTTGTATCCGAAAGTGAGGTCGAGGAAGCTGTTGGTCTCCGAACCACCGATGTACGGGCGGCTGCCCTTCGGCCAGATCTCGACCAGCAGTACCCACCATCCGGCGGCCAGCACCATAGCCCCCAGGCCCGCCAACAACTGAGCGAGCCGCACACGCAGCCGCGGCCGACCCGCAACGAGGTACGTCAGGGCGAGCCCCGGAACGACGAGCATCACCTGTAATTGTTTTGCCAGGAAACCGAATCCGAGCAGTGCGCCGCACAACACCAGCCAGCGGGTGCGGCCGTCCTCGACGGCACGCAAGATGGCCCACACCGCTGCGACCATGAGGAAGACGAGCATGGCGTCGGGATTGTTGTACCTGAACATCAGCGTGGCCACCGGCGTGACGGCGAGGATCGCTCCCGCCAGCAAACCGGCCGCGGGGCCGAACCGCCTCGCCACGATCGCGTAGAGTAGCGCTACCGCCGCGACGCCGAGCAACACCTGTGGCAGCTGAATCGACCACGTGTTGACACCGAAGATCCGCGTGGAGAGCTCCATCGGCCAGAGCGCAGCCGGTGGCTTGTCAACGGTGATCGCGTTGGCCGCATCCGAAGAGCCGAACAGGAAAGCCTTCCAGCTCTTCGATCCGGCCTGCACTGCCGCCGAGTAGAAGGCGTTGGCCCAACCGTTGCGACTCAACCCGATGGTCCAGAACACTCCGGTCGCGAGCAGCAGCCCGAACAAAGCGATTCTCGCCCAGAGCGGTTGAGGCGTGTGACCGGACCGGTCGACAGCCGCATGATCTTTCGTGGACCTGTCCGCTAACGCGGGCATGGAAGATCCTCTCGGTTGAGCGTTGAAATCGAGTGATGGGTGTGGGTCAGGCCCGATTGGGGTGGAATACCCATCCGCGAAGGAGGGTGAACCGCAGCGCGGTCGCCGTCAGGTTCGCGACGATGAGGACGCCGACCTCCAGCCAGTGCGGGGTCTCGGGTATAAGAGCATGCATCGAGGCCAGCGATCCACTGGTCAGGGCGAGCGCAAGCGCGAAGACGGCCAGCCCTTCGGCGTGGTGACGCGCCGCACCCGCAGCGCCGCGGACGCCGAAGGTGAAACGTCGGTTGGCGGCCGTGTTGGCGATCGCGGTGATCAACAGGGCGACGAGATTTGCGGCTTGCGCGCCGACGCTCGCGTGTAACGCGCTGAAGAGGAACAGGTATGCCGCGGTGGATACGACGCCGACGGTCCCGAACCGCACCACCTGGCGGAGCAGGTTATGTGGGGCCGCAGCGCGGGCCGAGCCCAATTGGGCGGCGATCTCCCGCACCGGGATGGCGCCGGTCGCGAATCCTCGGGCGAGTCTCGCGATTCCCTTGAGATCTGCTGTCGCCGTCGCGACGATGTCGACGCGGCTGTCCGGATCGTCCACCCAGTCGACCGGCACTTCATGGATCCGGAGACCCGAGCGCTCCGCGATGATCAGGAGTTCGGTGTCGAAGAACCAACCGGTGTCGACGACGTGCGGCAGCAAGCGCGCCGCGATGTCACCGCGAATCGCCTTGAATCCGCACTGGGCGTCCGAGAACTTCGCCGCCAGGGTCGAGCGCAGGATCATGTTGTAGCAGCGCGAGATCACCTCCCGCTTCGCGCCACGCACGACGCGCGCACCCCTGGCCAGGCGGGTGCCGATGGCCAGGTCGGAGTGTCCGGAGACAAGAGGCGCGAGCAGCGGCTCCAACGCGGCAAGGTCGGTGGACAGGTCGACGTCATGTACGCGAGGACCGGGCTGTCCGACGCCGACCACACGGTGTGCAGTGCGCGACCGCGGCCCTTCTGTTCGAGTCGCACCACGCGCACGTCGACGAGTTCGGCGGCCAGTTGCGCCGCGACGCGTGGCGTATCGTCCACGCTGGCGTTGTCGGCGATGGTGATGCGGGCGGTATAGGGCAACGCTTCGGTCACATACCGGTGCAACCGCCGGATCGAGCCCTCCAGAGCGGTCTGCTCGTTGTAGACGGGAACGACGATGTCAACCACGGGAACACCCTTCGAGGCCGCCATCGCGAGCGCATTGGGTCGCGGAAACATCGGAGAGATCGTCGTCGGCACCACCGTTGCTTGCCTCATGGCTCAATCTTTGCCGTCGGGAATGGGTGGTTCGTGGGTTGAACCTATGTAAAACCTATGAATGAACACCCACACAAGTACCGCGCTTACGACCTGCGTATCGGTCACGATGGCGGACACCAGACCGGGGATCGCCACGGTGCTCGCCGCCGTTTCCTCCGATGACTTTCCGCACCTGGTAGAGGCTTTCACCGATGCGACTCATGCCCACCTGATAACGGTCCATGTGGTCGGCGAACCGACAACCCTCGGCGATCGCGGGTGACTGTCTCCTGACGGTGTCAGCCTCCGACGAGACGCGGTGGGACTGTCAGCGGCCGCGTCGGCCCCGCACTCGTTGATAAGCGGCACACATTCTTTTCCCACGAAATTGATAGGTCGTGGCGACATGCTGATCAGGCGTCGCCCGGTCTCCGCAATTCAGTGACGCATCAGCCGGTAGGCAGGGTGCCTCTCCTCCCTTGGGTCCTGCCCACCGGTCCTCTTCGTGCGTAGACGCAGAAACAGACTGTCTAGCAACACTTTTGGGGGCACGACAGAAGTCGAGTGGTTATCACCTGGATGCCGTTCGGTGATCTTGAGGTGTCAGTGTTGTGGACCTACCATCCACTCATCTCGAGGAGACACAATGAACGCTTCGACCCGCACGAAACTCGGCACATCGCAACGAGTTCTGCTGTACGCGGCCGCTTTGACGATCGCGAGCGCGATCTCCGCCCCGGCAGCCCACGCAGACCCGACTACTGACGCCTTCCTGAATACGTTGAACAACGCCGGCGTGTCCTTCTCGGATCCGAATGCCGCATCGTCGCTGGGGCAGACGGTGTGCTCGGTACTCAAGGAACCAGGCAGCAACTTCGCGCGGGCAGCAACGAAAGTCAATGACAGCAACACGATATCCCCCGACATGGCGGCACTCTTCACCTCGATCGCCGTGACGACATACTGTCCGTCGATGTTCACCCAGTTCGCCAACGGCGGATGGCTCAATCAGTTGGGAGGTCTCGACGGCTGACGTCCGGGCGCGCAGGAAGCTCCATGCGGAAGGCAGTGCCGGCCGGGGAACTCTCGACAGTGATTATCCCGTTGTGCGCCTTGACCACTGCCCGGGTGATCGCCAATCCGAGGCCGGTACTGCCCGACGACCTGGACCGCGAACCGTCGCCCCTTGCGAACCGCTCGAAAACGTTCGGCCGCAGGGAATCCGGAATTCCTGGCCCGTCGTCGGCAACGCACATGGTGACGGTACCGTCGTGGTGATCCGCCAGAGACGTCACGATCCTCGTTCCCGACGGGGTGTGCACCCGAGCGTTGGACAGAAGGTTGGCCAGGGCCTGCTGCAGCCGTGACCGGTCCCCGATGACAGTGACCGGCTCGTCGGGAACCTCAAGACCCCAACGGTGGTCCGGCCCGGCGATGTGGGCATCGCTCACCGCGTCGACGACCAACTCGGACAGGTCTACATCGTCACGCTCGAGCGGCCGACCCGCATCGAGGCGGGCGAGCAGCAGCATGTCGTCGACCAGATGACCCATGCGCCGTGATTCCGCACTCACCCTACTCAGGGCGTGGGCAAGATCGTCACGACTGCGCAGGTTGGATGCGCCGGCACTGTCATCGACAAGACGCTGGGCGAACTCGGTGTAGCCCTGTATCGACGCCAGCGGTGTCCGCAGCTCATGGCTCGCATCGGCGACGAATTGCCGCACTCGCATCTCGCTGGCGTGCCGCGCCGTGAGGCCTTCGGCGACACGGTCGACCATCAGGTTGAAAGCGGTCCCGAGCCGGCCCACCTCTGTATGTGCCACAGAATCGTCGACAGGTTCGATCGGAGTCGGCAAACGTACTTCCCCTCGATCCAGCGGAAGTCGTGCAACGTTCTCGGCGGCGAGGGACATCCGCGACAGGGGCACGAGCTCGCGCCGGATAATCAACGTGCCCACTGCCACGGTGCCCGTCAACGCCAGCAGGGAGAAGCCGCCGATTATCCATGCGGCAGACGTAAGAGTCTCCTCGGCGCCGGCCAGCGGCAGACCCGAGATGATCACTGTGTCGGCGTCGATGCGCTCGGCTGTCACTCGGTAACGGCCGACACCGTCGAGTTCGATGCTGGATGTCCGGGCGATGGGGACCTCAGCAAGCTGACGCCTCGCTGTCTCGTTGAGTGCTTCCCGGTTTCCGCTCGCGGTGATGAACGCCGCCTCGGTGACGACATTGCCGGATTCGACCGCCCCGACCGTTCCCACGGACTGCCCCGGTCCGTCGAGGAAAAGCGGACCCGGGCCGGTGAAACGGACAAACGGTGGCTGCCCCATCTCGAAGAAGGTACGAGAGCGAGACTTAGCCTCGGACACCTGTCCGTCGAGTTGGTTGATGAGGTACGTCTGCATCGCCACGAGCGTGCCGGTGCTCACGGCGACGCACAAACCGATGCCGAGTGCCGCGACCGCTCCGAGCAGGCGCAGGCGAAGTGGCCAGGTACGCGGCCGCAGGACACGCACCACGGAGCCTCCGCTACTGCGGTTTGATGACATAACCGACGCCCCGGACGGTGTGAATCATGGACGGTCGCTGTGCGTCGACCTTCTTGCGCAGATACGAGATGTAGAGCTCCACCACATTTGATCGCCCGTCAAAGTCATAGTCCCAGACATGTTGCAAGATCTGCGATTTCGTGAGCACCCTGCGAGGATTGAGCATGAGCAAACGCAACACTGCGAACTCCGTTGCGGTGAGGTTGATGGTTTCTCCAGCCCGGGTGACCTCGTAGCTGTCCTCGTCCAGAACGAGGTCACCGACCACCAGCTGGCTGCCACCGCCGACGACACTACGCCCTGACCGTTTGACGAGCGCACGCAGGCGAAGAATCATCTCCTCGATGCTGAAAGGTTTGGTGACATAGTCATCGCCGCCGGCTGCGAGTCCGGCGATGCGGTCCTCCACGGTGTCCTTCGCAGTGAGAAGCAACACAGGCAGCTCCGGCCGAATCCGGTGCAACTCCTGGAGGACGTCGAGACCGCTCATATCCGGCAGCATGACGTCGAGGACGACGATGTCGTGTGCGCCCGCCGCCGCCTGCCGGATGGCGCCCGCGCCGTCCGCGGCAGTGGTGACGGTCCAGCCCTCATAGCGCAACACCATCGACAGCAGGTCGCTCAGCGCCGGCTCGTCGTCGACTACGAGCACTTCGATCGGCGTGCCATCAGAGCGGGTGATCCGATCAGGAGCCGGCGCACCGGGCGCAGATTGGATGGCTTCACCTGTGTTGTACACCCGCCGATTCTCGTGCGGCTCCCTTTCGATGGTCTGTGCAGAACCTGTGTGCGAGATATGAGCACGACGACCGCACGGCCGAACCCCGATGACCGTGCGAACACACAGTGCGGTGCGGGTGCGTCCAGCCTGCCGCAGGCCCGCAGTCGATGTGTCGTAAGACACTATGCACGAATGTAATTCGAGTGTGACCAACCACAGCAGATCCCTATGACCTTGCTAGAAGACCGATAAGCCTTCGAGGGCACTTTTTCGGTCGAACTGCGCCGGCACCATGGCAACGTGGAGGGGTCGACGCGATGGCGTCGACGGACCTCTACAAGAAAGGAATCCATGAGTTCCACAACTCGATCCGTTTCGCCCCGTCGTATCGCGATCGTGGCGGCATGCGCCGGAATGGCGTTGCTTGGACCCATCTTCGCGATGGGCACCGCAGCCGCCCAACCGCCGCCGCCCTGCCCGCCGGGGCAGCATTGCCCGCCCCCGCCTCCGCCGCCGCGGTAGTCGGCATCCTGCAGTTTCTTAC
>NZ_LZSQ01000008.1 GCF_001665535.1 Mycobacterium sp. 852002-51961_SCH5331710 | reverse complement strand
CTGTGGTTGCAGCATTGCTGCAAGTCTCCGGGCGAGCCGCCGGAGAACCCCGATGGGGCAACGGATTAACGAAGTCGCGGCGACGCGCGGCCGAATCGCCGACGAGGCGACACGCGGAGTGACCTGTGACGGGTACAGTCGCCCCCATGACCGATCCGACCCGCAGCGCACGCTATCGGCGTGCCGGCCGCAGGCCGGGTTGGATGCTGCTGACCGCGTTGCTGGTGTTGGCGATCGCGGCCAGCTCCGCACTGGTGTTCACCAACCGGGTGGAGCTCCTCAAGCTGGCGGTCATCCTGGCGTTGTGGGCGGCGGTGGTCGCGGCGTTCGTCTCGGTCATCTACCGACGGCAGAGCGACGTCGACCAGGCCAAGGTGCGTGACCTCAAGCTCGTCTACGACCTCCAGCTGGACCGTGAGATCTCGGCGCGGCGCGAATACGAGCTGTCGTTGGAGACGCAACTGCGCCGCGAGCTGGAGTCCGAGGTGCGGGCCCAAACCGCCGACGAGATGGCCACCCTGCGAGCCGAGTTGGCCGCCCTGCGCGCCAATCTCGAGATCCTCTTCGACGCGGACCTGTCGCACCGGCCGGCGATCGAGCCCGAACGTACGACGGTGCGCGCCTACAGCGACTGGGCGCGCGACTCCGAGACGACGGGGCGCGTCAGCAGCAGCCGCATCGACGACTACCGGCCCGACATCGACGAGCGGACCGAAGAGAGCCCGATCATCGACGTGCCCGCCGAACCTCAACCGCCAGAGTTCGATTGGCAGCGACAACCGACGCCGGACCCGGGTGGGGCCCACCGCCGCGAATCCGACACCGACTGGGCACGCCGACCGGCCGAGGAACCGGCCGCGTGGTCGCCGCCACCACCGAGCGCCGCACCGCCACCACCTCCTGCACCTCCTGCCGCAC
>NZ_LZSQ01000007.1 GCF_001665535.1 Mycobacterium sp. 852002-51961_SCH5331710 | reverse complement strand
TGATGTGTATAAGAGACAGGCGCTAGAACGATCGGCTCGGTTGTCCTGGCGACACGCGGCGATCGACTGGCGTTGTTGCGTACCCGGTACTCGGGTAGCGACGCGAAACCCGACCCTTACTACGCCGAAGATCTGAGCCTTGTCGAGATCGGCACCGACGGTCGCATCTGCGCAGGCGTGACCTTCGATGCCGACGATTTCGAAGCTGGGGTGGCCGAGTTGGAAACTCGGTACGTCGCGGGGGAGGCCGCCCCATGTGCACGGACGTGGACCGTGATCGCGAAGGGCTATGCCGGCCTCAACCATAACCAACTCGCCCCCACCATCCCCGGGTGGGTTAACGTCGACCGCAGACGGTTCGCACCGATCGCGGCCGGTCGGATCGGCGCTTACATCCGCGTGAATCAGGACGAGACGCCCGAGGTCAGAATCTACGCCGAAGCGGTGCACAGGATCTCTGAGCTCGGGGCGGTCGTGACCAGGGCTGTGAGCGGCACTTCACGCGAAGGGTTTTACGCGGAGTGGCGGGAGATCGACCTCCTGACGGTCAAGGGCGAGTTGCTCAGCCGTTGCGAGATATTCGACGAAGCCGACTTAGACATCGCGCTCGCGGAATTCGATGAGCTGAATGACCCGCGACCACGGCTGGAGAATGCCGCGAGCCGGACGGCAGAACGATTCCAAGTGCACCTCGCGAGGCGTGACTGGGACACCTTGAGGGCGTTTCTGACCGACGAGAGCCTCATTGAAGACCGACGACAGGTCGTCAGCGCTCCTTCGATACGCGGCGAAGATGATGAGATCGCCAACCTGCAGGCGATGGCCGACCTCGGCCTCACGGACGTTTCGTCAACGGTCATTGCCATCCGCGGCGAGCGGCTGGCCCTAAGGCGTACCCGCTTCTCTGCCGATGACCTCCACAGCGATGCCCTCGACATCGTCGGGGTGGACGACGACGGTCACCTCGTGGCATACGTGGGATTCGATCCCGAGGACTTCGACGGGGCCTTTGATGAGCTCGACGCTCGGTACATGGCGGGCGAAGCGACCGGTCATGCGCAGACGTGGTCGGTCATATCGGGTGTTTTCGCGAGTCTGGCTAGGCATGAAGTCCCTCCGTCGACGCCGGATTGGCTGACCATCGATCATCGGCGTGGAACACCGCTTGCCGGAACGGATCTGGGTGTAGTCGTAGCTTCGATTTGGGATGTCACGCCGGATCTCCAGAGCCACATCGAGACAGTGCATCGACTCGATGATCATGGGGCTCTTTGCACGCAAGTCTCGCGCGGAACAACGCCTGACGGCTTCCCGGCTGAGTGGCGGATGCTCAACCTGATGACGGTCGACGGCTCACTGGTGAGCGGATGTGAGCTGTTTGACGAAGCCGACCTCGAGGCCGCGATCGCGCGGTTTGACAGTCTGAAGCAACCGAAGCTCCAGCTCGAAAACGCCGCTAGCAGAGCGGCTAAGCAATTCTTGGCGCATTTCCAGGCGGACGACTGGAAAGCCATGTCGGAGTCGTTCGCCGAGAACTACTTTTTGGATGATCGCCGTCGGATCATCAGTTCGGGGATACGACATGGCCGTGACCATGCGATTGAAGATGTCCGCGCGGTCGTCGACGTCGGATTGTGGGCGAAGCTCTCGATGAGCACGATGGCAACGCGAGGCGGGCGGCTCGTCCTGCTGCACCTCCACGCCGCGGGGCCCGATCCGGGGGCGAGTCAATCCGACCTCCTCCAGGTCGTAGAGGTTGACGACGAAGGACGGTTTTCGGCAGTGGTTGTGTTCGATGTCAATGATATCGATGCCGCCTTCGATGAACTTGAAAGGCGCTACCTCGCAGGCGAAGCGGCGGCTCACGCGCATGCGTGGTCGGTCATCGCCGGTGCTTACTCCGCCGTGCTGCGTCATGAGTTGCCATCGACGACACCGGACTGGGTCAACGTCGACCACCGGCGGGTGACGTCATTCGCGCCGAACGAACTGGTGCCGTTCTTGAAGGCAACATGGGACGTGCTCGAAAGTGACATCCAGATTTATGTAGAGGCCGTGCATCGGCTCACAGACACAGGAGCGGTGGTCACGCGCGTCATCAAGGGGACGTCTCGCGAGGGATTCACCGCAGAATGGCGAGAGACCGGACTGTCGACGGTAGAAGGCGACTCGATCAATCGGTCGGAGCTTTTCGACGAGACCGATCTCGATGTCGCGCTGGCGCGGTTCGAGGAGTTGAACCAATCTGCTGTCCCGAAGAACACTGCGAGCGCGGTGCTCGCTCGCTATTGCGCAAGCTTCGGGGCACGGGACTGGGCCGCAATGGCGGAGACATTGGCCGCTGATGTGATCACCGATGATCGTCGTCGGGTCGTGAATGCCGGTGTCCGCCATGGACGCGATGTGCAATTGGCCGATAACCAGGCAGCGGCCGAGGTCGGCGCGGCTCAGTATGTAGCGGCGACCATCCTCGCGACTCGGGGCGACCGTCTCGTGCTCAGTCGAGTCCGTACGAGCAACAACAACACGCCGCCCGGTGAAGTCGGGGCGCAGATGCTCGGTATGCTTGAGATCGGCCCAGATGCCCGAATCGCGGCCCTGATTTGCTTCGACGACGACGACCTCGACGCCGCCTTCCGAGAACTCGATGCCCGCTACCTCGCCGGCGAGGCGGCCCCGTATGCACAGACGTGGTCAGCGATATCGGAGTCATTCGCCGCCGTCAACCGAGGCGAACTAGGCTCATACACCCGCGCCGCTCAAGGAAACACGACCGACCTGAAGACCTACGTCGAGGCGGTGCACCGCCTGGACGCGCGCGGGGCGGTCGTGTCGTACGTCGCGAAAGGAACTTCTGCTCAGGGCTTTCAGACCGAGTGGCGCGGTGTCAACCTTTCGACCGTCGACCACGGGCTCGTCAGTCACAACGAGTTGTTCGACGAGGCGGATCTCGACGCCGCGCTCGCACGTTTTGAGGAACTCGACCGGCCTGCTGTGCGCATCCTCGAGAACATGGCAAGCCGAGCTGTCGACCGCTTTCAAAGGTGCTTCGCCGCTCGCGACTGGGATGCCATGGCGGAAGTGCTGGCCGACGACGTCGCGGCCGTCGATCGCCGCCCTGTGATGGGTGCCGGTCTGCGATTCGGGCGCGCCCTCAACATCGGCGACTGGCAGTCGGTAGCCGAGGTAGGTTTCACCACCATCACATCGACCGTGATTGCCATACGCGGCGAACGTCTGACCTTGGGTCGCTTCCACATCTCCACTGCTGATGACACGTACCACAACGACGTACTCGGCATAGTTGAAATCGATGCTTCCAATCGGGCGTCAACGTGTCTCATGTTCGATGTCTCCGACATGGATGCTGCGCTCCAAGAGCTCGAATCCCGTTATCTTGCTGGCGAAGCCGCCGCGTACGCGCGCACGTGGTCGGTCATCGTCGACGTGTTCGCCGCGGTGAACGCGCACAAGGTGCCCGAGTTCGCGCCGGACTGGGTGAACGTCGATCATCGACGCAGTGTCGCGTTCGCACCCGGTGAGATGGCGTCGTACACCAACGCAGCCCAGGCGGATATGCCTGACGCGGCGCTTTACATCGAGGCAGTACATCAGCTCAATGACCTCGGAGCGGTCGTCACGTATGTCGCCAGAGGAACGTCGACCGAGGGCTTCCAAGCCGAGTGGCGGGAAGTGAGTCTCTCGACCGTCGACGGTGGCCGCGTCAATCGCAGCGAGTTGTTCGATCTAGCCGACCTAGACGACGCACTCGCTCGCTTCGACGAACTGACGCGTCCCGCGCCCCGGTCTGTGAACGCTGCCTATCGGATGGTCGAGCAGCTTTGGAGGCGCTTCGACGAGCGCGACTGGACCGCGATAGGGGGGTTACTGGCACTCGATATCTACGCCGAGGACCGCAGACGCATCATCAACGACGGGACCCGTCGCGGCCGTGAAGCTTTCGTAGCCAACATGCGGGCAGTCGCCGAGGTGGGCACTGGCGACATCACCTCGACCCCCATCGCGACCCGTGGGCAGCGCCTCGTCCTGGCCCGTATCCGAAGCGAACGATTCCACACCGATGTGCTCAACCTCGTCGAACTGGACGCAGGACAGCAAGCCATGACATCGACCGTGGTGTTCGACGGCGACGACTTCGATGCCGCGGTCGCCGAACTCGATTCGCGCTTTGGAGCAGGGGAAGCAGCGCCACACGGCCGCACTTGGACAGTTCTGGCAGAGGCATTCGCCGCGTTCAACCGGCACCAACTGCCCGCGACAACACTCGACTGGGTCAACATCGATCACCGAAGCGGGACTTCCATCGCGCCGGGTCAGCTGTTCCCGTATGTGCGCACCTCATGGGAATTGTCCCCGGACATCACCAATTACATCGAAACCGTGCACATACTCAATGACTTCGGCGCCGTCGTCACTCGAGTGGCAACCGGTACTTCAAAGGAAGGCTTCCTCGCCGAATGGCGAGTCATCACGCTTGCGACCTTCGATGGTGATCTGTTGAGCCGAGTCGAGTTGTTCGACGAGACCGACCTGGACGCCGCGGTTGCTCGATTCAAAGAGCTGAACAGATCGACGCCAACGTTGACCAACACTGCGACCCGGCTCGACGAGCGCTTCCGCGAACTGTTCACCAAGCGCGACTGGAATGCGATGTCGCAAGTCTTCGTTGACGGCCTCTGCCACGACGATCGCCGTCGGGTGGTCGGCACGGGCCTCTTGAGGGGGCGGGATGCCGAGATCGCGAACTTGCGCGCGACTGCTGATATGGGCACGACCACTGTGGCGTCGACCGTTCTCGCGACTCGTGGTCAGCACCTCGCGCTCACTCCAGTTCTGTTGCGCGGCAGGAATGCGCGACCCGACACCTATCGGACGGAGGCCCTGGTTCTGATCGGGTCCTCCACCGACGACCGGATCGCAGCCTTCGTCATCCTCGATGCCGATGACCTCGACGCCGCCTTCGCGGAACTCGACGTTCGGTACCTCGCAGGGGAGGCCGCCAGGTACGCCGAGGTTTGGTCGGGCATCGCGGACGCCTACGCCAAGTTCAACCGGCACGAGGTCCCTGGCTTGTCGAATTGGGTCACAACCGATCATCGGGTGCGCGAAACCTTTGCCGGGGATGGCCTTGCCGCATATCTGAAGTCAGGGTGGGATGTCACACCGAACAACAAGATGTACGTCGAGTGCGTCCATCGATTGAGCGATCGCGGTGCCGTCATCACACATACGGCGTACGGCGATTCGCCGGACGGTTTCTACGCCGAGTGGCGGATGGTCGCCCTCCTGACGATGAATGGCCCCGGTCGCACGAATCGCTGCGACCTGTTCGAAGAGGCCGACTTGGACACTGCCATCGCGAAATTCGACGAGTTGAGCGACTCCGCGCACCGACCGGTGAACGGCGCCACCCGCACTCTAGCTCGCGCTTGGGCGCGCTTTGAGGATCGCGACTGGGACGCGACGCGATTGATGATGACGGATGACTTCACCTCATACGACCGGCGCCAGGTGGTGAACGCCGGCGTTCGGCGAGGCCGCGCCACACACATAGAGAACATGCAGTCGGTTGGTGAGGTCGGATTCAAGAACGCCGGGTTCACCGTCATCGCGACTCGTGGTGAACACCTTGCGTTGGTCCTGAGTCGTTTCGCGGCAGATGAGATGCCGCGCGGCGAGATCGTTGCGCAAGCTCTCATGGTCATCGAGACAGACCCCGCGAACCGGCTGGTTTCGAATACCGTTTTCGACGTCGACGACATTGACGTGGCGTTCGCGGAGCTCGATGCCAAGTACGCCGCCGGCGAGGCAGCGGCGCACGCACGCACCTGGTCCATCGTCACAGAGGGCTATGCCGCCCTCAACCGCCATGAGCATTTCGACAGGAGTTGGGCCTTCGCTGACCATCGGAAAGGTACACCGTTCGCAGCCACAGCCTCCGCCGCCGCGGGCCATCCCGAGGTATGGGATGTAACGCCGGACTTGACCGCTCACATCGAAGTCGTGCATCACCTCAGCGATGAAGCAGTGCTCGTGACGAGCGTCGTCGGCGCTACTTCACGGGACGGCTTCGACGCCGAATGGCGATTCATCCAACTGTTGATGTTCGCGGGAGTTTCGGTCGAGCGATGCGAGTTGTTCGACGAGGACGACATCGATGTGGCCCTCGCGAGAATCGCTGAACTCAGCCAGTCGGCGCCGCGGCTCGACAGCGCCGCCGTCCGGGTGCGGATCAATGTCGCCGATGCTTACAACCGTCGAGATACGGAATCCTTTACCGCAAGTGCCGTCGGGCGCTACGAGGACCGCCGTCGAGGGCTGCGTGACGAGGGAGTGACTGATGCGAAGTATGCGCATGCGGTTCTGTCAGAGATACCGACGAGCTGGAAAGTCACGGTGGAGCCCGTCGCGATCAGGGGGGATCGTCTAGCGCTGACCCGAGAAGCGTTCCTCGACAACGACGATCCGACGCGGCCGATCACAGTCGAGTTGGTAGTGCTGACAGACGTCGCCGACAAGCAAGAAGACCTGCACACGATATTCTTCGATCCCGAGGACACGGACGCCGCCTATGCAGAGCTCGACCGACGTTTCCTCGCCGGGGAAGCCGCCCCGTATGCGCGGACATGGTCAGCGATTGCAGAGTCCTACGCCATGGTCAACCGCCGCGAGGTACCCGGCACACCGCCCGCGTGGGTAGATCATCGCTTGGTCGCCACCATTGAGGCAGCGGACCTGATTGCGAATCTGCGCGCGGCATGGGAAATGGCTCCCGACATCAGGTACCGAATTGCAACTGTGCACCGGCTCACAAAGCTTGGAGCGGTCATCGACCATTCGGTGAAGGGGCACTCGGACAAAGGATTTCCCTTTGACTACCGCGAGCTGGCGCTCGTCACGGTCGACGGCGACCGTACCGACCGCTTCGAGATGTTCGACGCAGGCGACCTCGACGCCGCGTTCGCGCGCTTAGACGAACTCAGCCGAGCCCCGCGAATTGAAAATGCGGCGACGCGTGTATGGGCCTCGGTTGCGGATGCGTTCAATCGACGAGACTTGGACGGCTACCTCGACCTCGTCAGCGCTGAGCGTCAAGTGGACGATCGCCGGAAAGGCTTGCAAGCTTTGATCGCCGGTCCCGATCGTCGCGCACACTCCCGTCTCATGTTCGAACTCGCCCCGCCCGGCTGGCGGATGGAGATCCGGCCCATCGCGGTCAGGGGCACACGCCTCGCACTACTTCGCGTGTGTTGGGTTGACGAAAGCCTGCCCGAGCGACCAGTGACGAACGAACTCCTGGTGGTAACGGAGCTGAGCACCGGTGGATTGATTGATCTGATTGTGGCGTTCGATCCGGCCGACACTGCAAGCGCCACACAAGAGCTCGAATCACGTTATCTTGCTGGGGAAGCCGCCCCGTATTCGCATACCTGGTCACTTCTCCTACGGCTCTACGACGCGTATTCCCGGCACCAATTGTCTTCGTTGACAGCAGACTGGGAAATCCTTGACCACCGCCGAGGGATCACGTCCCCGGCCGGTGACCTGTTCGCTCTGACCCGCGCGGCATGGGAGACAACTCCGGAACTCACCATCTCTGTCGCCGCCGTGCACCGACTGAGCGAGCTTGGCGCGCTTGTAACGGCCTCAGCGCATGGGGTCTCGCAGGACGGATTCTCCGGGGAGTGGCGAGATGTTCACCTCTTCACATTCGACGGTGACGCGATAAAGCGCTGCGAAATCTTCGATGAGGACGACCTCGACACCGCACTCGCGCGGTTCGACGAACTCAGCGAGGAGCGGCCGAGGCTGGAGAATACGGCGACTCGCATGTGGGAGCGTCTGGCTGACGCTTTCAATCACCATGACGTTGACGCGTTCCTAACCCTCACCTCACCGACCGGATGCATCGATGACCGCCGAAAAGGTCTGCAGGCTCTGCATGGTCCGTCGGAACGCAAAACGGCTGCCCTCGCGTTGTTCGAGTCACCGCTGACATGGCGGACGGAGGTCGTGCCGGTCGCCATAAGGGGCACGCGGCTCGCGCTGGCCCGTCAGATATATCGCGACACAGCCGAAGAGAGCCGACCAATCACCGTGGATATCCTGACGGTCGTCGAGATCAACGACGACGGCTTGCTGGGCGACTTCGTCAACTTCGACAGCGATGACATTGACGCTGCCTTCGAAGAACTCGAAACCCGTTACCTCGCCGGCGAAGCGGCCGCACAAACACGAACTTGGTCAGCGATCGCCGATGGCTACGCCGCCTTCAACCGGAAAGAGCTCTTCCGCACCACTCCGGACTGGGTGAACCTCGACCACCGCCGCGGCGGCACCTCGTTCGGGCCCGGTGAACAGATCGATCTGGTCCATGCCACGTGGGATGTCGTCCCGCAGATCCACGCGTACGCCGAGGTGGTGCATCGGCTTGACACTCTCGGAGCGGTCGTCACCCAGGTCGTGAAAGCGACGTCACAGGCCGGCTTCGACGGTGAATGGCGAGAGCTGGTCTTGCTCATCATCGACGGTGACGCGATCAGCCGCTGCGAGGTGTTCGATGAGGCGGATCGCGATGCTGCGCTTGCCAGATTCGGCGAGCTCAACCGTTCGGCACATCGGCTGGCCAACGCGGCGACGCGGACCCGCGCACATCTGGTGGCCGCGTTCGGTCGTCGCGATCTCGACGCTTTCTGTTCCTTTCTCACCCCGGACGGGCGATACAACGACTGCCGGAAAGGTCTGCGCGACGAGGGACTACTGAAACAGGATTTCGCTCCCACCATGTTGACCGAAGCACCTGATAGTTGGCAGTGGACATACGAACCGATCGCCATCCGCGGACAGCATCTCGTGCTATGTCGTGACTGGTTCCGCGACACCGACGCGCCGGGCCAACCCGTCACCGTCGAAGATCTATCGCTCACCGAAGTCACCGAGGATGGACTGGTCTGTTACTCAGCTGTTTTCGACGCAGATGAGCTCGATGCGGCGATGACGGAACTGGATGCCCGCTGGATCGCCTCGGGCGAAGTCGCGCATCCGGAGGTCATCGAAACAGCGCGTCAGGTGAATGCTGCCTATAACCGACACGATTGGGACGCGATCGCCGCGCGTGAAGCTGGCGCCACCTATGTCAATCACCGGCAACTGACGAGTGGAGACGCAGAAACGATCGACGTTCACGGTCTTTCCATCCGCGCGTTGGCAACGCTCATTCCGGACCTGTGGGTCGAAGCCGCCGAGATCATCGTGCACTCGGCCATCGGCCTAGTGAGCAACCTGGTCGTGAAGGGCACCACGACCGAGGGCACCGCAATCGAGCTTCCCGCGATCACCCTGATCCTCTTCGAAGAAGATTGCGTCACTCGGTTGGAGGCCTTCGACGTAGGCCAGCGCGACTTGGCCTTGGCACGCTTTGCAGAGCTCAACGGATCCGCCTAGCCGCGCCGAACGTGCGGTGAGATCGGAATTCGCCGCTAATTTTCGCGCTGAGTGCACGTTCGGTGACGGCTGATGACGTCCTGACCATTGACAGGCAGCCGTATGGCTGCCTATTGTCGGACATGCAGCTAAACGGCTGCATATAACCAGGCGGCAGGAATGGACGACGTTTTCAGAGCGCTGGCCGATCCGAACCGGCGCTTGCTTCTCGACAGCCTCAACGACCGCAACGGGCAATCGTTGCGGGATCTGTGCTCGGGACTGTCGATGGCTCGCCAGTCGGTGAGCAAGCACCTCGCCGTGCTCGAGGCGGCCAACCTCATCACCACTGTGTGGCGGGGGCGGGAGAAGCTGCACTACCTCAACGCAGAACCGATCAACGCGATCGCCGACCGCTGGATCAATCGATACGACCGCGCGCGCGTGCAGACGCTCGCGGACCTCAAGACAGCATTGGAGATTCACCCGATGAGCAGCAGCGAGTTCGTCTACGTCACCTACATCCGCACCACGCCCGAACGCCTGTGGCGGGCGATCACCGACCCCGCCTTCTCCAATCGGTACATGGGCCATGCATTGGTATCGGACTTCAAAAAGGGTTCGGAATACGTGTGGTCCGACTGCAGCGGCCTGGAGATCAAGGATTCGGAGCAGGTGATTCTCGAGTCGGAGCCGTTCCGCAGGCTCGCGTTCACCTTCCACACCTTCGTACCCGAACTGGTGACACTGGGGCTCGACGAAGACGTCGTGAAGAAGGCTGCGACCGAGCGCAGGTCGAAGGTCACCTTCGACATCGAACCGGTTGAGGACGGTCAGGTGAAGCTGACGGTCGTGCACGACGACTTCCCGCCGGAAAGCACTGTGCGCGGCTTGATCTCCGGCGGATGGCCGTGGAAGCTGGCCAACCTCAAGAGCGAATTGGAGGCGGCGTCGTGACCGCGAAGCCCGCCGTCGTCGACCGCGCGGCGTGGCAGGCCGAGATCGACGCGCTGCGGATCCGGGAGAAGGCCCACACCCGCGAAGGTGACGCCATAGCCGCCGCCCGCCGGCGCCTTCCGATGGTCGAAATCGACGGCACCACAACCCTTATCGGTCCACGCGGACCGCTCACCTTGCTCGACGCGTTCGAGGGGCGCTCCCAGCTAATTGCCTACTACTTCATGTGGCACCCCGGCCACCCTGCGCCCGAGCAGTGCGAGGGCTGCACGTGGTGCGCCAGCCAGGTCGCCGAGCTGTCCTACCTTCACTCGCGAGACATCACATACGCGGTGTTCTGCCAAGGGCCCTACGACGAAAGCCGACGCTACCGCGACTTCATGGGGTGGCAGATGCCGTGGTATTCCGCGCAGGACTCGCTCGAGACCCTGCTAGTCGGTCGCCAGAAGAACCTCATGCATCTGGTCTGCTATCTGCGCGACGGTGACCGCGTCTTCGAGACCTACTGGACGACTCGCCGCGGCGTCGAAGTCATGGACTACAGCCTCGCGCTGATGGATCTCACCGTGTACGGACGTCAGGAAGCGTGGGAGGAATCGCCGGCGGGCTGGCCGATATATCCGCTCGCAGACGACCTTCAACCCATGCGCAGCAACGGACGACCGATCCCTCACTGGCCGCGACTCGAGGCCGGGCACGACGATGCGTTGACAGGGGAGTGACACACCACAGCCATCTGTGAAACCAGCGACGCAATTTCGCGAAAAGCGTCGTCAGTTTCACAAACGAAACCGCTACGACGGCACGGTCGCCAGCGCCTGCGCCACGCACTCGGCCCACGACCGGGAATCGACCACCGCCCACGCCGTCTCACCACCGAACGCGCTGGAGATCACGAGGTCCGGGTCGACGGTGCCTAACAACTCCACACTCGCGCGCAGCTGACCGGCGTCGCCGCGGCCCGGCACCAGGAACGTCGCCCACGTGCCCGAACCCGTAGGGAACATCGTGTCGCCGGTGAACAGGTATCGCTCGCCGGTCACTCCGGTCACGAGATAGCTTGTGCTGCCGGGCGAATGCCCCGGGGTGGGAAGCGATTCGACACCATTGTCGTCGACGTCCCGCACATCACCGATGACCACGTCGACGTAGCCGTGCTTGGTAATGGCTTCAAGCTCCGCGGACGGCGCGTGCAACCGGCGCCCGAACCGATCCGCGATCCGGGCCAGGTTCGGCCCGGCCTCGTCGAGATGCGACAGATACTGCGCGCTGACCCCGCCGAGCGCGTCGATCGCATCGAAATCGGCTTCGGTGGCCGGACTGTAGAACAGCACGTTGCCACGCGGCCCGCGCCACAGATACGCGTGCGTGGTGAGGCCGGGAAACGGCGTATCCATCCGGGTCTGCCACAAGTCGTCGCGCAGTCGGGTCAGTTCCTGTGTCGTTGAGCTAGCCATGTACCGACTCTGCGACCTGAACCACTGTTGAGGTCAAGCGATTCCCCGGAAAACACCGCGGCGGGATGTCACCATCGGAACATGGTGCGTCCACACGTCGCCGCTCTGACCGCCGCCCTGACGGCAGCCGCCGGGCTGATCGCCTTCGCTCCGGACGCGTCGGCGGTCTGCTACTCCGCCGATTGCGTGCCCAACGTCGCCCGCAACGTCATCGGGGGAGCGCCGTGCCGGCCCGGCAAGTACTTCAACTACGGGCTCGGCCCCGACGGCGCGACATTCGTCTGCAACCGGGTAGGCGTGTGGACACCCGCCGGGCCCCTCATCGGTATCCACAACGTCGCGATGGACTGCGCCCAACCGAACGCCTCGGCTCAAGGCTCCGACGGGGTGGCGTTCGTGTGCACCGACATGGGTGGCGGCCACCTGAAGTGGGCGCACCGCATCGACACCGCGGAGTGATCCCACACCTCCCGGTCAGCGCGCGAAGGTCACGTCGTCGCCCGCGGTTTCGGCATGAGCGTCGCCGCGCGGCCATGGCTGCGGCACGGGGCGCTGCCGCACGCGCTGCGGCCACCAGAACCAGCGGCCGAGCAGGGCAGCGAACGACGGCGTCATCAGCGAACGCACGACCAGAGTGTCGAACAGCAACCCCAGGCCGATGGTCGTGCCGACCTGGCCGATGACGATCATCTTGCTGACCGCCATTCCGGCCATGGTGAACGCGAACACCAGGCCCGCCGAGGTGACCACCGATCCCGTGCCCGCCATCGACCGGATGATCCCGGTGTTCAGGCCAGCGTGTATCTCTTCCTTCATTCGAGACACCAGCAGGAGGTTGTAGTCGGCGCCGACCGCGAGCAGCACGATGACCGACAGCGGCAGCACCATCCAATGCAGCGGAATTCCAATGATGTGCTGCCACAACAGCACTGACAGCCCGAACGATGTGCCGAGGCTGAGTACCACCGTCCCTACGATGACCGCGGCGGCCGCGATGGCCCGGGTGAGCACCACCATGATGATGAAGATCAGGATGAGCGCCGCGGTTGCCGCGATCAGCAGGTCGTAGTCGGCGCCCTGCTGCATGTCCTTGTACGTGGCGGCGCTACCTCCGACGTAGACGGTCGATCCTTCGAGCGGGGTGCCCTTGATCGCATCCGCCGCCGCGATGCGCAGCGGCTCGATATGTGACGTGCCTTCTTCGCTCAGCGGGTCACCCTGATGGAACACGGTGAACCTGACCGCATGTCCGTCGGGTGACAGGAACAGTTTGATCCCACGCTTGAAATCTGCGGTCTCAAAGGCCTCGGGCGGGAGGTAGAAGGTGTCGTCGTTACGCGCTTGGTCGAATGCCTGCCCCATCGCAGTGGCGTTGTCCTGCAGGGCCATCGCCTGATCCTGCTGCGCCTTCTGCGCCTGATACTGGTTGAGTATCAACTGTTTCTGGTTCTTCAGCGTCTGGATCTGCGCGGGCATCACCGCCGCCATCCGAGGCGTCAGGTCGGCCATGCGCTCCATGTCCGGAACGATGTCCTGGAAGTCCAGCGACATCTGGCTCACCCCGTCGAGACTGTCGAAGATGGAGCGCAGAGCCCAGCACATCGGAATGTTGAAGCAGTGCGGCTCCCAGTAGAAGTAGTTGCGCAGCGGACGGAACTGGTCGTCGAAGTCGGCGAGGTGGTCGCGGACCTCGTTGAGGTTCATCGAGGTGTTCTTCATCTTGTCGGCCATCCGCCGACTGACGTCGGCCAACTGCAGGCTGACGTCGTACATCTCGGTCATCGAGTCGATGCTCACCTGCAGGTCGTCCGCCTGTTTGAGGATGTTGGCCAGGACGTCCTGCTGGTTGTCGTTGTTCATCAGTTGCGTTGTGCCGCTTTGGCTGATGGTGTACGCCAGCGATGCATGCTCGATCGGTTTGCCGTCCGGGCGGGTGATCGTCTGGACTTGCGCGATGCCGTGCACTCGAACCATCGCCTTGGCGATCTTGTCGATCACTAGGAAGTCGGCCGGGTTCCGCAGATCATGGTCGGCTTCCACCATGATCAACTCCGGATTCATCTTGGCGTCGGAGAAGTGCCGGTCCGCTGCGGCATAACCGACGTTGGCAGGCACGTCATCGGGGAGATAAAGGCGATCGTTGTAGGTGGTGTGATAGCCGGGCAGGGCAAGCAGGCCGACCAGCGCGAGCACAACGGCCATCACGAGGACGGCACCCGGCCACCGCACCGTTGCCGCACCGATGCGCCGCCATCCGCGCGCCCGCTTCCACCGCTTGGGTTCGAGGATGTTGCCGAAGCGCGTGACAATCGAGATCACGGCCGGTCCGAGCGTGAGGCCGGCGGCCACCACAATCGTCATGCCGATCGACAGCGGGAAGCCCATCGTCTGGAAGTAGGGCAGCCGGGTGAAATGCAGGCACAACGACGCGCCGGCGATGGTCAGACCCGAGGCCAACACGACGTGCGCGGTGCCGTGGAACATCGTGTAATACGCCGATTCCCGGTCCTCGCCGTTGCGCCGCGCCTCCTGATAACGGCCGATGAGGAAGATCGCGTAATCGGTGGCCGCGGCAATCGCCAGGGTGACCACCATGTTGGCCGCGAACGTGGTCAGCCCGAAAATCTCGTGATAGCCGAGGAAGGCGACGATGCCACGAGCGGACATGAGACCCACCACGACCATGCTCATCGTGATGACCACCGTCACCACCGACCGGTAGACGAGCAGCAGCATCACGATGATGATCGCGAAGGTCAGGGCCTCAATGGTTTTCATACTCGCGTCGCCGATCTCACGCTGATCGGTCGAGGTCGCTGCCGGCCCAGTCACATACGCGGCCACGCCGGGAGGCGGCTTGGACTCATCGATCAGGGTGCGTACGGCGTTCACCGACTCGTTCGCGAGCGACTCACCTTGGTCGCCGGCGATGTACACCTGCACGTAGGCGGCCTTGCCGTCGACGCTCTGCGCGCCGGAGGCGGTCAGTGTGTCGCCCCAGAAATCCTGAACGTGCTGGACATGCTTCTTGTCCGAGCGCAGCTTACGAACGAGGTCGTCGTAGTACACGTGCGCGTCGGCGCCCAAGGGGTCGTCGCCTTCGAGCACGATCATCACCGAGCTGCTGGTGTCGTACTCCTGAAACACCTTGCCGACGCGCTTCGTTGCGAGGAACGACGGCGCGTCCTTCGGGCTCATCGCCGCGGCGCGCAGTTCGCCGACGTCTTCGAGTTGCGGAACGACGGTGTTCAGCAACCCGACGATCACCACCCAGGCGACGACGATCGGAACCGCGAACGTGCGAATGAACTTCGCGATCCCCGGGCGCTTATGGTGGCGCGACCGCGGAATCGCGTCAGTGGGGGTGTCTTCGCCGACCGTGCTCATGCCGCCTTCACCAGGCAGTAGGTCGCTGCGTTCACGCCGTGCGCTGTCCTCTCGTCTTTCACCTCGTCGTCGACGGTGACGCGGCAGCCGATCGAGTCACCGTCGCCCTGGGCGACGAGGTTCGGCATCACCGACGGCACGGTGGTCTCCAGCCGCAACGTCCATGGCAGGCCCACTTCGGCCGTCCGCTGCGGCAACCCATCGAGGTCGGTGTAGTTGATGACCGCTGTGCTTGCGGTGCCGAACACCTCGTACACCACGACCTTGGGGTTGAAGTTGTCGGCGGTGTCGGAGCCGACGGGCGTCACCAGCGCGCCGTCCGTGCCGAACCTGGATCGCAGGTGTGCGACGGTGACGGCTCCGACCGTGACGGCCACCGCGATGAGCACTGGCAGCCACACCCGCTTCACCACGGCGATCACAGCGACTGACCAATTCCCTTGACCCGCTGGTTCATTGAGTCCACATCGTTTTCGACATGCTCGAATGCGGCAGTCACGGTCGAGCCTTTCGCAGGGCGATCATTTCGGTCGGGCCGTAGGGCCACTGAGTTAGATAGCCAACCTAAAACCCGAAAGTGGATAGAGTCAATCCGGTTATGGACGGGCGTAACAAAGATCACTTAGGCTGCAATCATGGTTGACAAGCCGTGCCGAGGTCTGCGCAAGGATGCCGAGCGCAACCGTCAGCGCGTGCTCGCCGCGGCGCGCGATCTGTTCGCGCAAAGAGGGCTCGAAGCGACGCTCAACGATGTCGCCAAGCACGCGAACCTCGGGGTGGGGACCGTCTACCGCCGCTTTCCCTGCAAGGAGCAACTGGTCGAGGCTGTTTTCGAGGATGCGATCGACGAGGTGGTCTGCCTCGCGGAAAGAGCACTGCAGCAAGAGGATTCGTGGTCGGGTTTCGTATGGTTCGTCGAGCAGCTGTGCGAGCTGACCGCCACCGATCGCGGGTTGCGCGAGATGGTCTTCAGCACCGCGTACGACCACAGCGGCGTCGAGCGGGTACGGCTGCGCCTCACCCCGCCGATCTCCAGGCTCGTCGAGCGCGCCCGCGAGGACGGTTACATCAGACCGGATATCGAATCGACGGACATGCCGATCGTCAGCCTGCTCGCCGGCACCGTCAGCGAGTGGGCGGGTCCCGTCAAACCCGACCTGTGGCGTCGTTACATCGCGATCATGCTCGACGGCATTCGGCGGCGGCCGGGTCAGGAGCGTCTCGCGGTCGACGCGCTGGACGACGAACAGATGAACGCCGCGATGCGAGGCTGGAAACCGCCGGGCTGCTGATCCGCGCTGCGGCGATCAGAGCACCTCGGCGATCCGCGCCGCCACATCCGCAGCGACCGACAGCGATGCCTCGTCGGTCGCGGCCGAATACCGGTCGGCGGCAGGGTCATACGTCGCACCCGCGATCGACCCGTGATCGGCCTCGAGCACGACGCACGAGACCGGCCAACCCGCGTCCGAGAGCGTCTCGGCGAATTTGCGGCTCACCTCGGCGGGGACGACGTCGTCGTGAGCACCGTGCAACAGCGTGAACGCCGCGGCATCACCGTCCAACGAACTCGCCAACGGCGCGCCGCTGAGAGGGTCCGCGACCATGAATGCGCCCGCCAGGCACACGGTATGCGCGGCGCCGAACTCACGGGCGTGGATCGCAAGGCCCGCCGCCGCCAGGCCTCCCATGGACCATCCCACGACCACCAACGGCGCGTCGCCGGCGCGCGTCCTGGCATGTGAGGCCGAGGCCAGCAGGTCGGCACGACCACGGTCGTCGGCGTGTGAGTCCCAGTCGGCGAGCACGACCGCGAACCCGTGGGCGTGCACCCGTTCGGCCAGCGGTCGCATTGCGGTGCGCGAATCGGTCTGGGCGCCGTGCCACATCAGGACTGTCGGTTGCGCCGGATCACCGAAGACGTCTGCGGACCGGCCGGGGGAGTACTCGACGGTATGCATCACCCTGGAGTGCCCCACAAGCCCGAAGACCAACCGTCAGCGCGCATACCGTTCCACGAACCGGCGCAGGATGGTCTGGGGATATCGGACATCCCATTGCCGCACAGCTGATTTCAGCACCTCGGCGGACTCGGGCGGAAAGTACCCGTAGTCCTTGTAGGCATCGATGCGGGTGATCAGGCCATCGAGATCCAGTTCGGGATGAAACTGCGTGGCATACACATGACGGCCGACCCGGAAAGCCTGCACCGGGCAAACCGGCGACGTCGCCAGGCGTACGACGCCGGTCGGCAGTTCGGTCGCGCCCTCGCGATGCCCCCCGTAGGCGTCGAACACATCGGGCACCTCGGCGAAGAGGTCGTCATCGCGGCCCGCGGAAGTGACGGTGACGGTGAGCCCGCCGACCGGCTCCGGATGAGTCCGGTCCACCGTCGCGCCGATGACCGTTCCGAGCGTGCCCACGCCGTAACAGCAACCGAGGAAAGGGAAGTCGCGATCGACGATGCGGGCGATGAGTTCCAGAAGCTCCGACTCGACGCGCCGCTGCGTCTGCGACTTCACCTCGGCGGGATCGCTGACGTTGTAGGGCCCGCCGCCGAGGATCACTCCCGACAAGTCCTCGAGATCGATGTGGCCCAGAGCTTCGTGGGTCAACCGGATGCGCCGCATGCCGGACTCGTCGAGGCTGGCGAACCGCATCATCGCCCGGTACTCGTCCTCGGCGGCCTCGTCCTCGCCGCGGATCGACAACAACAGAAACGGGGCAGACAGCACGACACCCCGCGAGCCCGATGAGCCCGCGGGGTGTCGCATCTCGTTATTGTGCGATCAGACTCGCCTGTTAATCCAGATCGAACCGATCGTTGTTCATGACCTTCACCCAGGCAGCGACGAAGTCCTCGACGAACTTGTCCTTGCTGTCTTCCTGCGCGTAGACCTCCGCGATGCCGCGAAGCACCGAGTTCGATCCGAACACCAGGTCGTTGGCGGTCGCGGTCCACTTGAGCGCGCCCGAGGAGCGGTCGCGTCCCTCGTAGACGTTCTCGGTGGTCTCCGACGGCTTCCACTCCGTGCTCATGTCGAGCAGGTTGGTGAAGAAGTCGTTGCTCAGCACACCCGGCCTGTCGGTGAACACCCCGTGCTTGCTGCCGCCATGGTTGACGTTCAGCACCCGCAGCCCGGCGATCAGCACCGCCAGTTCCGGAGCGGACAGATCGAGCATGTAGGCGCGCTCGACCAGAAGCTGCTCCAGCGGCGCCTTCTCACCAGCCCGCGCGAAGTTGCGGAAGCCGTCGGCCCGCGGCTCGAGAACCGCGAACGAATCGACGTCGGTGTTCTCCTGCGTGGCGTCGGTGCGCCCCGGCGCGAAGTGCACGTCGATCTCGAAACCTGCGTCACGCGCAGCCTTCTCGACCGCCGCCGAGCCGCCCAGCACGATGATGTCGGCCAGCGAGACCTTCTTGCCGCCGCTCGCCGAGCTGTTGAACTCCTGCTGGATGCGCTCGAGCACCGGCAGCACCTGCGCCAGCTCGGTGGGCTCGTTGGCCTCCCAGTTCTTCTGCGGCTCCAACCGGATCCTGGCGCCGTTGGCACCACCGCGCTTGTCGGTGCCGCGGAAGCTCGACGCCGACGACCACGCGGTTTTGATCAGTTGTTGCACGCTCAGGCCCGAGTCGAGCAGCTTGCTCTTGAGTTGGGCGATGTCGGACTCGTCGACCAACTCGTGGTCCACCGCCGGCACCGGGTCCTGCCAGATCTCCTGCTCGGGGATCCAGGGGCCCAGGTAGCGGCTGACGGGTCCCATGTCGCGGTGCATCAGCTTGAACCAGGCCTTGGCGAAGGCCTCGTCCATCTCCTCGGGATGGTCCAACCAGCGACGCGTGATCTGGCCGTAGATCGGGTCTTCCCGCATCGAGATGTCGGTGACCAACATCGTCGGCTTGCGCGGCGGGCCACCGAACGGATCGGGGATGATCGCCTCGGCGTCCTTGGCCTCGAATTGCCAAGCGCCACCGGGGCTCTTGGTCAGCTCCCACTCGTAGCCGTAGAGGTTCTGCAGGTACCCGTTGCCCCACTGGGTCGGGGTCGGGGTCCAGACCACCTCGAGTCCGCTGGTGATCGTGTCGCCGGCCTTGCCGGACGCGAACGCGCACTTCCAGCCCAGACCCTGCTGCTCGATCGGGGCGCCCTCCGGCTCGGGTCCGACCAGGTCGCCGTCGCCGGCGCCGTGGGTCTTGCCGAGGGTGTGGCCACCGACGATCAGCGCGGCGGTCTCCTCGTCGTTCATCGCCATGCGGCCGAAGGTCTCGCGGATGTCGTGGGCCGCGGCCAACGGATCCGGCTTACCCTCGGGGCCTTCCGGGTTGACGTAGATCAGACCCATGGTCGTCGCGCCGAACGGCTCGGCCAGCTTGCGGTCCGAGTCGTTGGTGCCGCCGTAGCGCTGGTCCGTGCCCAGCCAGGTGTCCTCCTGGCCCCACAGCATCTCCTCGGGCTCCCAGATGTCCTCGCGACCGAACGCGAAGCCCTTGGTCTTGAAACCCGAGACCTCGAGTGCGGCGTTGCCCGCATAGGCGATGAGGTCGGCCCAGGAGATCTTGTTGCCGTACTTCTGCTTGATCGGCCACAGCAAGCGGCGAGCCTTGTCCAGGTTCGCGTTGTCCGGCCAGCTGTTCAGCGGCGCAAAGCGCTGCGCACCCTGGCCGGCGCCACCGCGTCCGTCGAAGATGCGGTAGGTGCCTGCGGCGTGCCAGCTCATGCGGATGAACAGCCCGGCGTAGCTGCCGTAGTCGGCGGGCCACCAGTCCTGCGAGGTGGTGATCAGCTTGTGGACGTCGGCCTTGAACGCCTCGAGGTCGAGTTTCTTGAACTCCTCGGCGTAGTCGAAGTCCTGGCCGAGCGGGTTGCCCTTTTCGTTCTGCTTGTGCAGCACCGACACGTCAACCTGGTCGGGCCACCAATCCCGGTTGGTCAGCGGAGCGTGCGTCTTCGGCTTCGGGGAATCGATAGCCGGGTTCTCGCTCTCGCTATGACTTGCCGTCTTGGAATCGTCGTGAGGCGGGCGAGCGTCGGATGTATCAGATGACACAGCGTTCCTTCCGGTGGGTTGTTTGGGCTGTGATCACGGGTGTGATCGGGAAACTTGCGATACCAGGCAGTCAGGGCACAGGCCCCAGTAGATGACCTCGGCCTCGTCGAGCACGAAACCGTCCAGGGCGCCGTCGGGATCCGACGGCGTCAGGCAGGGCGCTTCACCGACGGCGCAATCGATGTCGGCGATGACCCCGCATGACCGGCACACCACGTGGTGATGGTTGTCGCCGACACGCGATTCGTAGCGGGCCACCGAACCGGACGGCTGGATGCGTCGCACGAGGCCGGCACTGGTGAGCGCGGCGAGCACGTCGTAAACCGCCTGCCGTGAGACGTCGGGGAGGGCGCGCCGCACCGCCCCGAAGATCGTCTCGGTGTCGGCGTGGGGATTGCCGTAAACCGCCTCCAGCACCGCGAGCCGCGGGCGGGTCACACGCAGATCGGCAGCGCGCAGCCGATCGGCGTAATCAGGCGTTGCGGACACGCTGCCAGGATGCTCCGCTTTCTGGAATCAGTCAAGACTTTGTCCGACGGCGTGTCGTGCGGAATTTCGATGAGGTTGCTGTCGTCACCGAAGCGCCTCGTTACCAAGGTTTTTGGATGTCGCACGGCGCGTCGACCTCGATTTTCGAACATGATCGACGCCCGGTCGCGCTGGTACCCTTCGGAAGCTGCCGGGTCTGCGGCCAGGGGAGGCGGACCGTCCGGCAGATCACGTCAAGCGATACCCGAACGAAAAGCTACGGACTTCCGCGAAGAGAGTGTTGTGCGCACCGGAGAAATCAAAGCCCTTTCCGGCCTGCGCATCGTCGCCGCCGTATGGGTGGTGCTGTTTCACTTCCGCCCGTTGTTGGAACAGGCGGTCCCGGGATTCCGCTCGGCGTTCGCCCCACTGCTCAACTGCGGTGCGCAGGGTGTGGACCTGTTTTTCATGCTCAGCGGGTTCGTCCTGACCTACAACTACCTCGAACGCATGGGTCCGTCGTTCGAATGGCGGGCGACCCTGCGGTTCCTGTGGCTGCGGCTGGCCCGGGTCTGGCCGGTGTATCTGGTGACGATGCATCTGGCGGCGCTGTGGATCATCTTCACGCTGCAGGTGGGGCACGTGCCGTCGCCGGCGGCCGAGACGCTGACGGCGACGAACTACCTGCGCCAGGCGCTGATGATCCAACTGTGGTTTGTCCCTTACTTCGATGGCTCCAGCTGGGACGGGCCCGCATGGTCGATCAGCGCGGAGTGGCTGGCCTACCTGTTGTTCGGCGTGCTGATCCTGGTGATCTTCCGCATCGCGCGGTCAACACGGGCGCGAGGGCTGATCGCGCTGGCGTTCGTGGCCGTGATGCCCCCGATCCTGCTGTTGCTGGCGACCGGACAGTTCTATACGCCGTGGAGTTGGTTGCCGCGGATCGTCATGCAGTTCACCGCGGGCGCGCTCATCTGCGCGGCGGTCCGCAAGCTCGATCCGAGCGACCAGGCTCGGCGTGCCGCCGGATACGCCGCACTTCTCCTGGGCGCCGCGATCGTCGTGATCCTCTACCGGCTCGACGCGCATCCGTTGCCGAAGATCGTCGATGGCGCCGGTCTGGTCGATGTGCTGTTCGTGCCCTTGCTGTTGACACTGGCCATCGGGGCCGGCTCCGTGCCGTGGCTGTTGTCGCGCCGACCGGTGGTGTACCTCGGGCACGTCTCCTTCAGCCTGTACATGGTTCACGAGCTGGTGCACACCACCTGGAACTGGATGGTGGACCAATTCGGGCTGCGACTGTCATCGGACGTCACGGGCAAGCTCATAATGGTTGCCTTGCTTGGCACCGCGCTGATCGGCGCGGTCATGCTGTACCACTTCGTCGAGGAGCCTGCCCGGAAATGGATGCGCAGCATGATGAACGGTCCCACCGCACCGAGTTCGGAGGCACCGGGCAGATTGCACACCGTGTATCGGCCGCGCGAACGGTCAGAGGTGATGGCCGCCCGCGCAGGCTGACCGGGCCGACGCCGTCGCGGTCCTACGCCCACGCGGTCAGAAGCGTGCTGACCATTGCGATCGCGGTTGCGATCCTGGTCGTCACCGGTTGTCAGCAGTCGAAGCTGATGCAGCACAAGGACATCGACCCGCTCGCGTTCGCGGTCAATCGCATCGCGGTGATCGGCGACTCCTACACGACCGGAGGCCCGGAGGGCGGGGTCGGCGAAAAATCCTGGACCACCCAGGCCTGGCAGATCTTGGCGGAGCAGGGGCTGTCCACGACAGCCGACGTCGGCGCAGAGGGCGGAGCGGGCTACGGCACCCGCGGCAACCGGGGCAGCATCTTCGAGGATCTGACCGCGGCAACGGTGAAGCCCGACGACACGCTCGTGGTGTTCTACGGCTCGCGCAACGACCAGAACGTCGACCCCGCGCAGCTGTCGGTCCTGGTTTACGGGACGTTCGTGCTGGCACGGCGCATCGCGCCGTCGGCCCTCTTTCTGGTGATCGGGCCGCCCTGGCCGACCGCCGACGTACCGGCCACCGTGGTGCGCATCCGCGACACCCTCAAATACCAGGCGGACTTGGCGGGCGCAACGTTCGTCGACCCGATCGCCCTGCGCTGGTTCGTCGACAGGCCCGAGCTGATCGGCGCCGACGGCGTGCACCCCACCGACGCGGGTCACACCTACATGGCGGAAAAGATCGCGCCGTTGATCGGCGCGCAACTGCCGCGGCGGGTCTGATACGTCCTATCGTTGCTGATCGTGCAACTTGGTGGGCGCCTGTTCGCGCTGCTGACCCGGGTGATGTCGCTACGCATCATCGTGATCGTCGCGGCGCTGTCGGTCGTGGCGCTGGTGATCACGCTTGGCGCCTGGGTGTGGTTCGGCGTCACCAACGACCAGTACAGCCAGTTGGATCGTCGCCTCGATTCGGTGAGCAGCCTCGGCGACATCAGCGAGCTGCTGCGCACCGCACAACAGGCCGACCTCAACCTGCCGATCCCGGACGGTGGGCTGGTCCGGACCGCCCGCGTCGACGGCTTCACCGTTTCCATCCCGGAGAACATCGTGCTGCCGGAGTTCCCCGTCGGCTACGCCGACACCACCATCGACGGCGTCGAGTACCGGGTCCGCACCTTCACCGCCGGTGAGGCGTTGATCGCGATCGGCGCGCCGCTCGCCGAGACGCAGCACCGCATCGACGAACTGCACCGCAGGGTGCTGCTGATCTGCGGCGGCGTCATCGTCGGCACAATCCTGGTCGGCTGGGTGATGTGGTCGATCATGATCAACCCGTTCCGCTTGCTCGCCCAGCAGGCGCGCGCCATCAACGCGCAATCCAAACCCGACGAGGTTCAAGTGCGCGGCGTCCAGGAGGCGGTCGAGATCGCCGAGGCCGTCGAGGGCATGCTCGCGCGTATCGGCGACGAGCAACAGCGAACGAGGGCGGCACTGGAGTCGGCACGTGACTTCGCCGCGGTGGCTTCGCATGAACTCCGCACGCCGCTGACGGCCATGCGCACCAATCTCGAGGTGCTGTCCACGCTGCAGATGCGCGACGAGCAACGCCAGGAGGTGATCGCCGACGTGATGCGCACGCAGAGTCGGATCGAGGCGACGCTCACGGCGTTGGAGCGACTCGCGCAGGGCGAACTGACCACTGTCGACGACTTCGTGCCGGTCGACATCACCGAGCTGCTGGACCGGGCCGCCCACGACGCGATGCGCAACTATCCCGGGCTGAAGGTGTCGCTGTCGTCGTCGAGGACGGTGCTCATGGTCGGACTGCCCGCCGGGCTGCGACTCGTCGTCGACAACGCGATCACGAACGCGATCAAGCACGGCGGTGCCACCGAAATCCGGTTGGGCGCAGAGGCTTCCGGCGAAGGTGTGCAGATCACGGTCGACGACAACGGATCGGGGATACCGGAGGAGGAGCGCGCCGCGGTGTTCGAGCGGTTCTCCCGTGGATCGACCGCGGCACGGTCCGGATCGGGACTGGGCCTGGCGCTGGTGGCCCAACAGGCCGAGTTGCACGGGGGCACCGCCGCGATGGAGGCCGGCCCGCTCGGCGGGGCCCGGCTGGTGTTGCGGCTGCCCGCGCCGAGCTGATGGCTACCATCCTCAAATGGCCAAGCTGGAGTTGTCCCGACAGCTCACGTTGAGTCCGCAGGACGCGTGGGAGCACGTATCGGATCTCAACGCGTTGGGGGACTGGCTGGTCATGCATGAGGGCTGGCGCAGCGAACTGCCCGACGAACTGTCGGTCGGCACCACGATCGTCGGGGTGGCGGGGGCCAAGGGGTTGCGCAACCGCGTCACGTGGACCATCGAGAAGTTCGACCCACCCCGCCTGATCGAGGTCACCGGAAAGGGCGTCGGCGGCACGAAGTACGGGCTGCGGATGAACGTCGCACCGACCGGTACCGGCTCGGCGTTCACACTCACCCTCAACCTTGGGGGAGCGCCGCTGTTCGGCCCCATCGGCGCGACAGCGGCACGCGCGGTCAAGGGTGATATCGAGCGGTCGATCCGGAGATTCGAAGAGCTCTACGGCTGAGCGACGCCGCGCCTCGCGCGGTTGATCGCGATCCTGGCGGGTACCACCGTTCGCGTGTCTTCGACCATGGAGCTGACCGTTCTCGATCCCCGCACCGGCGACGAAGTCAGCAGAATCCCGATCACCGATCCCTCCACCTGTGCCGAAGCCGTGGCCCGAGCGCGCGCGGCGTCGACGGGGTGGGCGCGGACCCCTGCGGCCGAGCGCGCCGCCGCGCTGACGAACGCGGCCGCCGCCGTCCGCGCGGCCGCAGAGGAACTGGCCGAGCTCAACGAACGTGAAACGGGAAAGCTACGCGACGACGCGCTGGGCGGAGTCGACGCGGGCGCGGGCACGTTGGTGCAGTACGCCGAGCTCGGGCCGCTGCACCGCGGCCGCAGCCTGCACGGCGACTGGACTTCGACCGACTTGATGGTGCCGGAGCCCCGCGGTGTCGTGGCGGTGCTGACCCCGTGGAACGACCCGGTCGCCGTCGCGGCCGGACTGTTGGGTGCGGCCTTGGTGACGGGAAACACGGTGGTGCACAAGCCAAGTGAACGCTGTCCGGCCACGGGTCGCCGTTTCGCGGAGCTCCTGGCCGAGCAGCTACCCGATGGCGTGTTGGAGATCCTCGACGGTGACGCATCGGTCGGCGCGCGGATCGCCGAGGCGGCCGACGTCGACGTTGTCGCGCACGTGGGCAGCAGCGCCACTGGACGGGCGATCGCCCGGACATGCGCCGACCGCGGCGCCAAGACCGTGCTGGAGAACGGCGGCAACGACGCGCTGATCGTCGACGCGAACGTGGACCCGCGGTGGGCGGCCGAGCAGGCCGCACTCGGGGCGTTCGCCAACGCCGGACAGATATGCGTATCGGTGGAACGGGTTTTCGTCGTCGAGTCGGTGGCCGAGGCCTTCCTCGACGCGTTGACGGCCGAGGCGCTGGCGTGGGACAAGCGGATCGGACCGCTCGTCGACGGGCGCCAACGCGACGTCGTGCAGGCTCAGGTCGACGACGCCGTCGCGAACGGTGCCCGCGTCTTGGCGGGCGGTGCTCCGCGGCCGGGTCCGGGCTCGTACTATCCGCCGACCGTGCTGGCCGACTGCATGCCGCAGATGCTGGTATTCCGCGAGGAGACGTTCGGTCCGGTCGCGCCCGTGCGAGTGACCCCGGACTTCGACACCGCGCTGCGCGAGGCGGCGGACGATCGTTACGGGCTCGCCGCCACCGTGCTGACGCCCGATATGGGTCACGCTCAGGAGGCGTGGCGGGCACTGCCCGTCGGCACCGTCAAGATCAACGATGTCTTCGGGGGAGCGCCCGGCGGGGCCTCACAGCCGCGTCGCGCGAGCGGCAACGGGTTCGGGTTCGGTCCGGAGCTGCTCGACGAGATGACGCAGATGAAGGTCGTTCACATCTCGCCACCGAGCGCCTGAGCCCTGAACCGTCAGTCCTCCTTGCGGATCAACCGTCCCAGCGCCTCGCGGTCGGGGTTGAGCAGTTCCTCGATCCGCGGCTGATTCACGTCGGCGACGATGATCTCACCGACCTCCTGGTACACGTCGGTGAAGATGCCGTGGGACTTCATCTTCTCGGTTTGATAGATGTTGTCCTCGGTGGGCGTGACGTAGTACATGATCTCGGGCTTGAACCGGTGGATGAGCCACAGGTGCACGACGCTCATCAGCCGCTTCTGCCGTAGCTTCTCGGCGAACGTGTTCTGGTCGCGCACCGTCAGGATGCTGCGCCCGTGCCGGTCCTTGATCGGATCGACGATCACGTTCGCGAGCTTCTCGTCCTCGCCGTCGCGCTCGCCGAAGATCCCGAGCTCCAGCACATCCGAGCCCGGACGCGTCGGACGCAGCTGCACCCGCAGCTTCTCGTCGAGCTTGTAGTGCTCGCCCCACATCGCCAGCCACTCCTCGAGCAGCTTCTTCGGCACCTCGGTCTGCACGAGATGCTGATGCTGGGTCGAGCCCTTGCCCATCGCCTTCGTGGTCGCGAGCCGACCCGACGATGCGGCCAGCGCGGCATCGCTGCGCGGACCGCCGACGAGCGTCTGCGGTGTGCGATAAGGCGATTCGACCAACCGCATCTTGCGCTGCAGCCGCGCCAGCGCGAGCATGCCGTCCTGACGCAGCGCGGTGGCGAACTCCTCAGACGCGACACCGTCGACCTGATGACCGCCGTAGGTGATGAAGTTGAAGACGAAGCCCATCTTGCCGAGTTCTTCGGGGAACGCCCGCATCTCGTCGTCGGTCATGCCGGTGGTATCCCAGTTGAACGAGGGCGACAGGTTGTAGGCCAGCATCTTCTCCGGGAACTCGGCGTGGATGGCCTCGGCGAACTCACGCGCGTCGGCGAGGTCGGCGGTCTTGGTCTCCATCCACAAGATGTCGGCGAACGGCGCGGCGGCAAGCGACTTGGCGATCGCATAGGGGATCCCGCCGCGGACCTGGTAGTAGCCCTCCGGGGTCTTGGCCAGCTCGCAGTCCCATCCCACGGCCGCCCCGATCTCCCTGGCCTTCTCGCGGGCGGTGTAGAGGGGAGCGCGCTCGGCGAACTGCCGCCACTCGGCGACGCTCATGTCGAGCTGCTCGCCTTCGCTTTCGCGGAACTCGAGCAGCTCGGCCACGGCCTCGCCGTACGTCATCAAGCCGGCATCGACCTGCCAGGCGTCGACGCACTTCGACTCGACCTCGTCGAAGATCGCGTCGATCTCGCCGTCGGGGCGGTCCTGATACTCCGCGGCCGCCTGGGTGACGGTGTCCCCGATTCCGTGGCGGTCCAGCCAGGCGTTGGCGGTTTCATATTCCCCTTCGGGCAGCGCGTAGAGCAGGTGTCCGTTGAGTTCGGTGACGCCCGCTTCGTAGAAGCGTCGCATCATCGCCAGGTAGCACGACTTGTACGACGGCACCTTCAGATTCGTCACGCCGAGCAGGAACGGCTGGTCGCGTTCGTCGGCGCGGCTGTCGATCAGGTTGGCCGCCTCGGCGTCGGTGCGGGCCACGATGATGCCGGGCACCCGCATGATGTCGAGTTGGAAGCGGGCGGTGTTGAGCCGTTTGATCTGTTCGTCGGACGGCACCAGCACCTTGCCGCCCTGATGGCCGCACTTCTTGGTGCCCGGGCGCTGGTCCTCGATGTGGTAGCCGGGGACCCCGGCCTCCACGAATCGACGAATCAGGTTGCGCACGTGCGGATCTCCGCCGTGGCCGGTGTCCGCGTCGGCGATGATGAACGGCCGGAAGTCGACCGCGGGGGTGGAGGAGCGCTGGTCTTCGGTCATCTGCAGCCGCAGGTACTGCTGGTTGCGGTCCGCGGTGAGCAGCGCGCGGACCAGGCCCGCGGCCTCCTCGGGCACCTGGCTGAGCGGATAGCTGGCGAGGTCCGGTCCGGGGTCCTCGGTGGTCGAGCCCTTGGCGGAGGTCGCCCAGCCACCGAGGTAGATGCCCTCGATGCCCATGCGTTTCATCGTCACGGCCTGGCCTGGCGAGTACGGGCCGAAGGTGGTGATGCTCTTCTTCTGCGCGAACAGTTCGCGCAAGCGCTCGTAGAACGCGGTGGCGGCCTCACGCGCCACGATGTAGTCCGACGGAATCGTGCCGCGCTGTTCGGCGACCTGACGGGCCGAGTAGAGGCGGATGATCCCGTCGAATCTCGGGCTGTCGAAGTACCGCTGCGTGGCAGCGACCTCCTGCTCGAACGGGGTCTGAGGTGCGGCGTCCGTTTCGATGATGGCCATGCACCCACAGTACGACCCGGCCTCCGCCGGAGATGGCGTTATCAGCAGGGATGGGCGCGCCACATGCGGGGAGACGTCCCGTGGGTGCGCCGGAACAGCCTGCTGAAGTATCCGGGGTCGGCGATGCCGACGCGGCGGGCGACCTCAGCGACCGGCAGGTCGGTGTCGGTCAGCAGGCGCCGACCGGCCGCCATCCGGCGCTCGATGATCCACTCCTGGACCGTACGGCCGGTGCGTCGGCGCACCATCGTGGTCAGGTGGCCGGGTGTCATGCCGACCTCGGCGGCCACGTCGCGCAGCGACAGTGGCTGCCCCAGCCGCCGGTCGATGACCGCGAAGACATCCGCCAGCAGCGGTTCACCGGCCTGTCGCAGGTCGCCGACCACGTCGTCGGCCGTCCGGGCGAGGTCGATCAGCAACAGCGTCAGGTGCGCCAGCATCGCCTGTCGGTATCCGTCGCGGCGTTCGGTCAGCTCGGTTTCGATCGATGCGATCGCCGTCCGCCACGGCTCCACCCGCGCCTCGGGCAACCGTAGTTCGAGCACGCCGCCCGCCTCGCCGTGCAGGAACGGGAACAGCAGGGGATGCTCACGCCAGGTCGGGCGGCCTCCTTCGGACTCCAATGCCGCAGGGTCGAAGAAGACGCCGACACCATCGTCGGGCCGGGCCGCGGGATCGAGTACTTCGCCGGCGGCGATGACAAGCACCGTCGCCGTGTCAGGGACGAACCACAACGCCGGGAAGTCGTGGATGTGGCGGCCGCGCCGGATCAGCCCTTCGTGCCCGGCGTGCACCACGGAGACCGGCGGGGTGCCGGGGGCCGTCGGATAGCCGTAGATCGGCACTCCACCGCGGTTCCGAACCAATCGCGACGCCAACGTCACGACACCCAAAGATAGTCCAACTTTCACCGACGATCACCCAACACTACGAGCGATCACCCGTTCACGATGGCATCATGACAGAAAATACTCCTACTACCGAAGCAACGGGGCACCACGACTATCTGCCCGCCGCGGGTCACGACATGTTTCTGCCCGCCTACGACCTGCTGACCCGCGCCCTGGGGTTCCGACGGGCGTATCGCACGCTGATCGCACAGGCCGACCTGCGCGACGGGATGACGGTTCTCGAAGTCGGTTGCGGCACCGGCAATCTCATCGTTGCTGCGCACCAGGCGCACCCCGGCATCGCGGCGACCGGGTGCGACCCCGATCCGCTGGCGTTGCGCCGTGCCGAGCGCAAGGCCCGTGGCCTGACCGGCGTCACATTCGACCGTGGATACGCCCAAAGGCTCCCGCATGCCGACGGGGTGTTCGATCGGGTGCTGTCCTCGATGATGTGGCATCACCTCGATGACGACACGAAAGACGCTGCCGCCGAGCAGATTTTCCGCGTCCTGCGGCCCGGTGGCGAGTTGCACCTCGTCGACATCGGTGGCGAGGTGTCCGCCGAGGACGGCGTGCTGGCCCGCCGCCTCATGCGGAGTGCACACGCTGCAGGCAACCGCGGCGATGCGATACCGCGACAACTGCGAGGCGCCGGCTTCGAGTGCACTCAGGTCGGCCACCAGCGCGTGCGCGTGTTCGGCCACGTGGCGTTCTTCAGGGCGGTGCGCCCGGCCTGATCGTCAGCGACCTTCGCGAGTCACTCTGCGGCTTCGAAGGTGTCGACGACGTGCTCGGCGATCGCCAGCGACGATGTCGCGGCAGGCGACGGTGCATTGCGGAGCACCACGACGCGGCCGCGGACACTGATCCGGAAGTCGTCGACGAGACCGCCGTCGGGATCGAGGGCTTGCGCCCGCACTCCAGCGGTGCCGGGAACCACGTCGTCGTCGGCCAACCCGGGCACGTAGGCCCTCGCGGCGGTGATGAAGCGACGCTTGGACAGCGATCCGGCCACTTCGCGGATCCCCGTGCGCCAGTGCCGTCGGGCGAATCGCCAGAAGGCCGGTGTCGACGCAATTGCGCCCAGATCGCGCACCGACACCGTTCCCCACGTGTAGCCCTCACGCGCCAGAGCCAGGACCGCGTTCGGTCCGATCAGCACCTCCCCGTCCACCCGCGGGGTGACGTGCACCCCGAGAAACGGGTACCGCGGATCGGGCACCGGATAGACCAAACCGTTGACCAGATCGCGCCGATGCGGTTTCAGCGCGTAGTACTCACCCCGGAACGGCATGATCACCGGATTCGGCCCGTCCCCGGCCATCTCGGCGAGCCGGTCGCTCTGCAGACCGCCGCACACGACGACCCGGTCGAAACCGGCCTGCGTCTGGTCGCCGTCGGCGCCGGCGCTGACGAGCACTTCGGTGTCACCCACCTCCAGGCCTGTCACCCGTTGTCCGAGAAGCACTTTCGCACCGGCGCCGGTTGCGTCGGCGGCTAGCTCCCTGGTGACCTCGGCGTAATCGACGATCGAGGTCGACGGCGAGTGCAGGGCGGCGATCCCGCGCACGTTCGGCTCGAGCTCGTGCAGTTCCTGCGCCCCGATGATCCGAACCCCGGGTACACCGTTGGCCACCGCCCGCCGCTCGATGTCGGCGAGGCGGCCCTTTTCGGCGTCATTGAGGGCGACCAACACCTTGCCGCAGGCGATGCGGCGGATCCCGCGCTCCGTGCAGAACGCTTCGAGCAGACCCACCCCGCGACGGCAGAGCAGGGCCTTCTGCGATCCGGGTTCGTAGTACAGACCGGCATGCACGACGCCGCTGTTGCGGCCCGTCTGATGCGAGGCCAGGCGGTCTTCCTTCTCGAACAACGTGACATCGGAGTCGGGACGCCGCCGCACGATCTCGCGGGCGACCGCGACGCCGATGATGCCGCCGCCGACCACCGCGACCCGCTCGGTCATCGCCACACGCCGCAAAGCAGGGGAGTAATCACTGTTCGGTTACGGTACTGCATCTCATTGGCGCTGGGCCAGGCGCGAATTGGCACTCCGAGCAAACAAACCGGTACAAGTGAATACAGCGCCATAAGTGTGCGCGCAGTCGAGAAAGAGCAACGAACCATGAAACGCATCTACGCCTTGGTGATCGGCGTCGCCCTGTTGGTGACCGTTCCTGGGGTGGCGGCCGCCGCACCATCGCCGCGGTCCGCGGCCAACCAGCAGGCGGTCGATCTCGTCATCGCCCGCGGGCTCTCCCAGCGCGGTGTCCCGTTCTCCTACGGCGGGGGAGATGCGAACGGGCCGACGAAGGGCAGTGGCACGGCCGACAACGTCGCCGGACTCGACCGCGAAGGCCACATCGTCGGCCTGAATCCGGCCGTCAGCACCGTCGGTTTCGACGCGTCGGGTCTCATGGTCTATTCGTTCGCCGGCGTCGGGGTCAAGCTGCCGCGGTCGTCGGGCGCGCAGTACAACGTCGGCCAGAAGGTGTTGCCCTCCGAGGCGCTGCCGGGTGATCTGATCTTCTACGGCCCCAACGGAAACCAGAGCGTGGCGTTGTTCGTCGGCAACGGGCAGATGCTGGAGGCCACCGAGCAGGGCGTCGCGGTGTCGCCGGTGCGGACCGCCAACATGACGCCGTACCTGGTTCGCATCATCAAGTGAGGTCACTGCGGCTCTGACGCGGTCAGCACTTCGACCGGATCGCCGAGACGGATCGTGCCCGAGCTGAGCAGGCGGCAGGCCGAGCCGCCCCGGCTGCGCAGCGCTGCCGCGGCGCCCGCACCGATCCAGTCGTCGAGCAGGCGGCACGGCGCCGACACCCGCACTACCTCCAACAGCACACCGCCGATCAGCAACCGCGTACCCGGCCTGGTGGGGATCTCGCCGACGTCCACCGTCACGTTGCGTCGGGTCTGGGCCTGGTCGAACGCGTAGCCGAGATCGGCCGCCGCACGGTCCAACAGCTCCTGCGACTGGACGGTCACGTGGCGGTGGCGGGTGCCGTGGTAGCGGTCGCCGACCAGGCCGGTTGCCGCCTCGGCGACCACCTCACCGACGGAGCGCATCGGCAGCCGGCTGCCCGGAGCGATGTTGAGTGCGGTGACGTGCACGGGCGAAGTGTATGTGCGGCGAGACGATCGCTGATAAAGAGGACTGATGACGTCGACATTGGAAGCCGCCGGGGGCATCGCCGGGCGGGTGCGCGGCCTGCGCGAAATCGTGCAACGGGAAGCCGGGGAGTCGGAGCAGAGGCGCACGCTCAGCCCGGCCGTCGTCGATGCGATGTGGGAATGCGGGCTGATGACGGCGTTCAACCCCGCGCCCGCGGGTGGCAGCGAGCCGTCGTTCGCCGAGATGATCGAGACCTGGATCGAAATGGCATGGCAGGACGGTTCTTTCGGATGGGTCGGCATCGCCAACCTGCCGTCGTCGTTCGCGGCCGCCGCGTATCTGCCCGATGCCGGGTTCGCCGAGGTGTTCACCGCCCACGACAACCGGGTCACCATGGGCGGGCAGTTCTTTCCCAACGGTCAGGGCGCCGCCGTGTCGGGCGGATACCGGTTGACCGGGTCGTGGAGCTTCGGTTCGGGGATCGGTCACTCGCAATATGTCGCTGCGGGTTTTCTGCCGATGGACGGCACCGAGATGCGCTGGGTCAGCGAAGGTATCCCGGAAATGCAGGTCGCGATCCTGCCGCGCGAGCAGGTGAGTTTCAACGACGGCTGGTATGTGCAGGGGCTCAAGGGAACGGGCTCCTACGACTACAGCGTCGAGGACGTGTTCGTGCCCGCCGAGCGCACGTTCGCGTTGTTCACCCGGGAGCCGCTGCGCGGATCGTCACCCGCGACGCGGATGGGCATGATGCCGGTGACCGCCGCCGGGCATGCGTCGTGGGCGCTCGGCGTGGCCAAGAGCATGCTCGACGACGTCGAAGAACTCGCCGCCACGAAGTTCCGCATGAGCGATATGGCGTCGCTGGCCAGTCGGCCGACGTTTCAGAAAGGTCTGGCTCATCACGTCGCGGCGTGGCGGGCGGCGCGGCTGCTGGTGCTCGACGCCTTCGCCGCCGCCGAGTCCGCCGTCGCGGCGGGCGACGACCTCACCCCGGCCCTGCGGGCGGACATGCGGGTGGCCGCGGTGTACGCCACGGATGTGGCGCGCCAGTGTGCGGAGTGGGCGCATCTGGTCGCGGGCACCAGTTCGATTCGCGAGGGCAGCCGATTGGAACGGGCGTTCCGGGACATGTACACCGGCACGCAGCACGCGTTCATCAGCGAGAAGGTGGCGATCGACGCGGCCCAGGTCTGGCTCGGCATCATCGACGACCAGTTCGGGCTCTGATCATGCGGTGCGGGTGACGAATTCGGCGACGATGCGCCCGAGTTCGCCGCCCCGCTGTTCCTGCACGAAGTGGCCCGCGCCCTCGATGGTCGTATGGGGTTGGCCCTTCGCGCCGGGCACGTGGTCGGCGAAAACCTTGTCCCAGCCTTGGGTCGGCGGATCACCGTCGGAGTAGGCCGTGAGAAACGGCCGTCGCCACTCGCCGAGCGCGGCCATGGTCTCGCGCCCGATCGCGGCGCCGGGATCGTTGCGGGTCAACGGGATCAATGCCGTCATCTGACGCAGGCCGGCGGTGTACGCCCGATCCGGGAACGGCGCGTCGTAGGCGGCCAGTACGTCGGGGCTCAACGGCCCGGCCACCGCGTCGAGGAAAAGGCTTGGAACGAGATCCGGTGACCGTTGGTAGAACGCCACATAGTCGAGGAGGGTCTCCTGGTGGATGACCTGACCGTCGCCGACACCGTGGTGCGGCCACTCGAGCCGGCCCGCGAGAGCGGGGTCGCACGTGTGCAGGATCGTGTTGCTCGCGACGACGCGGGCGAACCGGTCCGGTTCGCGGGCAAGCACACTGAGCCCGATCGGCCCGCCCCAGTCCTGCACGACCAGCGTGATGTCGGTCAGATTCAACCGGGTGATCGCGCTGTGCACCCAGTCGACGTGGCGCTTGAACGTGTAATCCGTCGGCTCGGTCAGCTTGTCGGACCGACCGTAACCGATGTTGTCTGGCGCGATCACGCGCAGACCCGCATCGAGTAGGGCACCGATGACGTGCCGGTACAGATACGACCAGGTGGGTTGGCCGTGCAGCAGCACGACGACGGGCGCGTCGACCGGTCCCGCGTCGACGTAATGCATTCGCAGCGGGTCGATTCCGCGCGTCTGGACCTCGACGTAGGAGGGTTTGAACGGGTAGTCGGGCAGCGCGGCGAAACGCTCGTCGGGTGTTCTCAGAACCGCCATCCGGCTCACCCACCGACCGATTCGAGGGTGCCGTCGGCGATCATGGCGCTCAGCGACCTGCGGTCGAACTTACCGCTGGACAGGATCGGGATCTGCTCACTCGAGGCCAGAACCCAGCGGCCCGGCACCTTGTACGCGGACAGGTGCGCGCGGGTGTGAGCGGCCAGCGCCTCGACGTCGATACCGGCGGCGGTGGGTACGACGACGGCGCAGACCTGCTCTCCGCGACGGGGATCGTCGATGCCGAGCACCAGACACTGTGCCACGCCGGGGAAGTCCTCGATGACAGCTTGGACCTCGAGCGGCGAGACGTTGGCGCCCGCGGACTTGATCATGTCCGTGGTGCGGCCGACGTAGAACAGCCGCGGGTCACCCGGTTTTCGGTAGACGCGGTCACCCGTGTGATACCAACCGTTTTCGTCGAAGGTCTCCCACCGCTCGCGCTTGTTGTAGCCGGCCATCACGCCGATCCCGCGGATCAACAGTTCGCCGACCTCGCCGTCGGGCACCGGGGCGCCATCGTCGTCGACGATGCACATGTCGGTGAACGCGAACCCGCCCGCGGTTTCGGACATGGTGCGGTGCACGGGATACCCGTCGGGGACGTCGACCATCGCGATGTCGAGCGGCCCGTCGCGCAGCATCGGGGCGCTGGACAGATCCCGGTCGGCAAAGCTCGGGTGTTCGCGCATGCGCTGGGTGAACGCGGGCCATCCGATGACGCCGGCGGCCCGCTCGCGCTCGATCAGATCCAGCGCGCCCTCGGCCTCCAGACGGGGCAGGACGAGCACGGTGACGGGTTCGTGCAGCGCACCGGTGGCCGCGAGTAGCCCGCCCACCCAGAAGAACGGCATCGCGCACAGGACCCGCACCGCGCCTTCGCTTTTGGTGACCATTCGGATCGCGGCGGGCCACGTGGACGTCTGCCGTACGAGGGTGCCGTGGGTGTGCATGACGCCCTTCGGGTCCGCGGTCGAGCCCGAGGTGTGAATCACGACCGCGAGATCGGCTGGCGAAACCTCGGCCTCGGCTGCGGACAGCACCTCGGCGGGCACCCCCTCGCCGTCGCACCCGGCCGCCCAGGAGGGAACAGGGCCGTCGACGATTACGACACGACGCAGGTACGGGGCGGCGATTAGCGCCAGCCGTCCACCCTGTTGGGTCGTCAGCTCCGGCCATGCCGCTTCGAACCGCTCAGCGACGTCGATGCTCAGGACGCGGCCGGGAGCGACGATCACCGCGACGTCGGCCAGCCTTGCGACTTTGGCGATCTCCGCGGGCGCGTAGAGCGTGCTGAGTGGGACGGCCAGCGCGCCGACGCGCGAGATGGCCAGCCACCAGACGATCCAGTCGACGCCGTTGGGGAAGTACAGCCCGACGCGGGTGCCCTTGCCGACACCTTGGCCCAGGAGCCACCGCGCGAGGACCGCCGAACGCTGGTCGGCGTCGCGGTAGGTGAGGCGTTCGGTCGGGGTGACCAGATAGGTGTGGTCGCCGAACTCGGTGGAGGCGCGCGCCAGGAGCGCGGGAACGGTCGGTCGCGGCTGCTGCGTCACGCAGTGATTGTCTCCAACGCGAACTGGGCGACCGCACGAGGCGGTCGCCCAGTGGCGTCAGGACCTCAGGCGCCCAGCGTGGCCTGGATGTCGCCCTTCATCGCGGCCAGTTGCGAACCCCAGTAGCCCCAGCCGTGCGTGCCGTTGGCGGGGAAGTTGAACGTGCCGTTGCTTCCGCCAGCGGCCGCATAGGCCTTCTGGAAATTCTTGTTGCTGTCCAGGGTGATGGTCTCGAGGAACTGACCGGCGATATCGCCGCCGCCGCCGAGCTCGGAGGGGACGCCGTTACCGCAGTACACCCAGATGCGGGTGCCGTTGGCCACCAACTTGCCGACGTTGACCGTCGGGTCGTTGCGCTTCCAGGCCGAGCTGCCGGGCGGGCCCCACATCGCGGTGGCGCTGAATCCGCCCGCGTCGCGCATCGCGACGCCGACCAGCAGCGGCCAGATGCCGTCGGAGAGGTTGAGGAAGCCCGAAAGGGACGCCGCGTAACGGAACTGGCCGGGGTGGTAGGCCGCAAGGATCAGCGCCGCGCTGCCCGACATGGACAGGCCGACCACCGCGTTGCCGCTGGGCGAGATGCCCTTGTTGGCCGAGAGATACGCGGGCAGTTCGGACGTCAGGAAGGTCTCCCACTGGTAGTTGTAGCTGCCGCCGTTGCCGACCGCGGGGCCCTGCCAGTTGGTGTAGAAGCTCGACATGCCGCCGACCGGCATCACGACCGACAGCCCCGACTCGAAGTAGGTCTCGAACGCGGCGGTGTCGATGTCCCACCCGCTGTTGTCGTCACGCGCCCGAAGGCCGTCGAGCAGATACACCGCGTGCGGTCCGCCGCCTTGGAACTTGACGGGGATGTCGCGGCCCATGGCCGCCGAGGGAACCATCAGCGTCTCGACGGGCAGGCCGGGCCGCGAATAGGCCGCGGCGGTGGACGTGCCACCCACGACCGCGACAAGGCCCGGTATGAGCAGGGCCGCCAGCGCGCCGGCCATCATGCGGCGCGTCCATCTGTGTAGCAATGTCATCGCTGTGAACTTCCTGGTTGTGTGATACCGCCGAGCGGTCTCGCGGACGAGGCACACCGGCGCCTGGTCTCGGCTGCCGATTCAGGTGCGGATGCTTCACACCTGCCGCGTCGGGAACACCTGCCGCGCGTAGCCGCTGCTGAGGGATATGTCGGCATCGGCGGCGGCCCCGTTACCGGGCGTGGGGTGCGTCACTGTTCCGTAATGGTGGTCCCGGGGGCGGGCCGGCCGGATCGGCGGCGGCGTGGCAGGCGACCCGCACAGGCGCCAGTGTCCTCGTGCTCGGTCGCACCTTCTGTTCTGGGAGGGGTGGCCTGTTCTGGGAGGGGTGGCGCGATCCGAAGGCGCGCGACTAACCGCGCGGCAACAACGAGATCTTCTGTCCGATCTTCCTCGACAGCTGGGTGGTCAGATTCTCGATGTCCGAAACGGTTTCGAGCACCACGCCGTCGGTGGTGTGTTCGGCGCACAGCGCCGCCGTCTTGGCCGTCAGGCTCAGCAGTTCGGAGCAGTAGTTGAGGTAGTGGTGGAGCTGCTCGGCGTCGAGCCCGTGCGGCGTGCTCTGCGCGGTGGGTACGTAATTCGGGTTGACCTGCTCGGGATCCTTCGACAGCTGGTGCATATCGATGACGTGGGTGAGTGACCGCAAGCGGTGCGAGAGTCCGAGCAGGGAACGGCGCTCGAGTCTTTCAGGGAATGCCCACAAGAACACCACGGCGATCGCGGCGAAGATGAGGTCGTTGACCACGCTTTCGGTCAGCGGCACCCAGTCGGCGGTGCGGTCCAACCCGTCGAGAACCGCCGAGCGCAGGCCGTACCCGAGGGCGATGAGGGCGGCGACAACGATGGCGATGCCGGTGGCGCGTGCGGCCAGCGTGGTGCGGCGCAATCGTGCGTGGGACAGGGTCGCCTCGTCGTCGACCGACATCACGAGCTGGCCGAGTTCGCGCGCGGTCTTGGTCAGGCCACGCTGTCCGAACCGCGCGTCGATGCGACGTTCGAGTTGCTCGACGGTGGCCGCGACGTGTGCGCCGTTGAGCCGCACCCGGTCATCGACTGGACTGGTTTTCGCCACGTCAAGACTCTAGAGCGGGAGCGGTTGTCGATACGCGTGGGATGCGCACATCGCCACCCTGGCGAAATTCAGTTGAGAATCCGACGTGAAGCGGGAATGTTCCGGTTGTGCGGGCGGTTGTCGAATCCGTATATGACAGCGCCGTTTGGAACAGAAGAGCTCGGCGTTCAGGTTTGCCGAGATATTTCGAGTGGAGCGATCAGACGTGAATTCGAGGCGATTGAAGCTGTTGTTGGCGATGGTCGGCACCGGGGCCGTGTTTGCGAGCGGGTTGACGCTGGCCTACGCCGAGACCCACTCCGCGACCGGGGCGCCGGCGGTCGCGGCACCGCAGTTGACCACGGGGGAGACGTCGACCAAGTCGACGGCACCCTCGACTCCGGAGACGTCGGTCGCGGTCCCACCGATCACCACGGCGCCCTACACCATTCCGACCGGCGAACCTCAGTAGCCGTCACTTCCCGCTGGCCGCCAGGCGCCGCCGTGCGTATCCCTTGAGTTCGGCGGACAACGCGTCGGCGGCGAGCAATTCCGGAAGCAACGACGAGTCGGACATCCTTGCGCGGAAAGCCAACTCGACGGTCACGTCGTGATCCGGGCGGTGCTCGACGACGATCTCGTCACCTGCGCCCACCGTTCCGGGTGAGATAACGCGAAGATACGCACCGGGTTCGGCGGCCGCGGTGAACGTTTTCATCCAACGGTCGATCTGCAGGAAAGCCGCGAATGTCCGACACGGCGTGCGCGGCGCGGAAACCTCGAGCAACAGGCCGTCGGAGCCCACGCGCCAGCGTTCGCCGATGCGCGCCCGTGTCACCTCAACGCCTGTGGTGGTGAGGTTTTCGCCGAACATGCCGTTGGTCAGCGGACGCTCGAGTCGGCTTTCCCACTCGTCGAGGTCTTCTCGTGCGTAGACGTAGACCGCTTGGTCGTCGCCGCCGTGCAGCTTCGTGTGGCCGATGGTGTCGCCGACCAGCCCACTGCCCAGGCCACCGCGCAGCGGTCCCGGCGCACGCACGGCCACCCGGTCCGGCACGGCGATCTTGTCGATGCCCGTGTTCCTCGATGGCGCATCGGGATTGACCCGGACCCGCGCGATGTTGACCGACAGCACTTCAGACACCCGGACAGGGTATCTACGGGCGCCGGACATCGCGTCCCGAGATTTTCCGGTCGAGCCCTTAACAAGGACTACTACCGAGCGTAGTATTTGCGGTGTCAATGTCGACGAACACGGAGGATGCATCCCTGAAGTGGAGTTTCGCCCAGATCGGCCTGGTGGTCATCGCCGCCTTCCACGTTGTCCAGGCGGTGATCGGGTTCATCGTCGAGCCGAGCTTCGCGACAGGCCCGGACGCGCCGACCGCGCAGATCTTCGGTATGGACTACAACGGGTGGCACGCCGTCGCCGGGCTCGCCCTTTTCGGACCGGGGCTGGTCTTCGCGTTCCGCAAGTCCTGGTCGGTGTTATATCTGCTCGCTGCGGCGGTGGCCGGGGCGCTGCCGGGCATTTGGGCCTTCTTCTCGCACCAGGTCGCGTACGTGTTCACGTTCCCCAACAACATCACCGATGCGGTGGTGCACTTGGTGACCGCCGCGGTGATGTTGGCGGTGGCCGGTATCCAGATTCGCATGGACGGCGGTCTGCGGAATTCGCTTGCCGATCTGCACGGCAGCTAGTGTGCGTTCAGATCGCTGAAACCCTTGATGGGGTATTGATTTGCGATCTGCATGCACACTAGCGGCATCCCCGTTTACTCGGTGCCGTCCTTGTCGTCGGCCGAGGGCAGGCCCTCGGGCGGCGGCGTCGAGTACGCAGGAGCGGTCGGCGGAATGCCCTGCTCCGAGCTGTCGTCCTGGTTCGCGTCGTCGGCCGGTTGTTCGGGTGAGCTCATCGGTTCTCTCCTAGTCCGTGATCGTCTCGCCGAGCGATACCCCCGCCCATAACCGGAGAAACCGCGTAGTTGGGATCGGTAGCCGACCGGTTTCCGTCTACTTGCCTGTACGACGCCTGTCGGCGCCGATACTGAGCAAGAGGACCCAACATGAAAGCACCTCGTACGCCGAAGCGATTCTTAGGCGCGGCACTGATGTCGCTCGCGCTGGCGAGCGCGGGTCTCGGGTCGGTGCCGGGCATCGCTTCGGCGCTGCCCGGTGGGCCGGCGCCCGAGCAGGCTTGGCCCGGATGCCCGAATTCGAATCCCTCGGGACCGTGCCACTGGTGCCCGGGCGATCCGCCCGTGCAGACCGGAAACCTGCGCGTGAACCCGGTGGTGTGGGACAACAACGTGTGCCACACCTATTGGTACGTCTACCACGGGCAGGGCAACGTGGCGCAGAACATCTTCGAAGGCGAGGCGCCACCGCCGCCGCCTCCGCCGCCGCCCAACTTCACACCGCCACTTCCGCCGGGCTGGTGCTGGTCGCTGTTCCTCGCCGGACCGTGCCCCTGAGGACACGGCTAGTATCGGCCGATGGGTGAGCCGCAACTGACCGATGACGGCCACTTCATCGTCGTCAACGGCCGCCGGTGGCGCGCCACCGATCCCGCCATACCCGAGGACCGACGCGCGGAGTTGACGCGAATACTGATGGCATGGCGCCGAGAAGTGCGCCGCACCAAAGGAACTGACGGCGAGCAGGCGGCGCGCGCCGGTGTGGAGGCGGCCAAGGTCGCCCTCGGTGAGCGAGGCACACCGCCGTGGTGGGAGCAGACCGGCGAACAGCGGCGCCGACGGTGGGAGGCACCGGTCGCGTCGCCAGACGACGAGTGACCCTTCGCCTGTCAGACGCGTCGCACCCCGGACACCGTCGACCGAGGCAGCCGTCCGGCACGGGAATGGCCGCTCATCCGGTCACCACGCACGTGAACATCGAAGTCGAGCTTGAGCCTCATCGGTTTGGTCACCGTCTGCCGCCACGTGACCCGTTGCCCCTCAAGGTCTTCGACGACGGCGATGTCGACCAGCGGCACGCTCTCGGCATTACTCGCCGCGGTGCCGCTGATCCCACCGGCCTGGTTGGTGAAGCTGTACACGACGTGCAGGGTGCCGACCGGCGTCTTGATACTGACGTCCCAGTCGCCGACCACGCTCATGCGCCCGACACTTCGCGGCCGGTGTCGGTCCACACGGTACCGCGTCGCTCGTAGGCGAACAGTTCCTCGACGGCGAGCGCGATCCGCGGACCGTAGCTTCGATCAAGCAGATGCAAAGCCAGGTCCAAACCGGACGTGACCCCGCCGGCGCTCACCAGGTCACCGTCGTCGACAACCCTGGCCGACACCGGAATTGCGCCCGTCGCTTCGAGAACGTCCACACCGAGGTGGTGGGTGTTGGCGTGGCGACCATCGATGAGACCGGCCATCGCCAGCGCGAGTGACCCCCCGCAAACGGTCGCGACGGTGACGTCCGGGTTGGCGAAGGCTTCGCGCATCAATGGCACGGCCGCGGTATCGCCGAAGCGGGCTAGCAGAACGGGAATGGTGGCAACCTCGTCCGGGTCGCCGTCGAGCGGTCCCGATGCGCCGGGGACGATCACGTACCCCGGCTTGGTGGGATCGAGTCGGCCGGTGGCGTTCAGGACCATCCCGCGCGAACCGCTGACCACCGACCGCGGGCCTTCCGCCGAGACGAACTCGACGTCGAGTTCACCGCCGACGAAGTCGCTACCCGCGACGAGCACTTCGAACGGGGCGATCGCGTCAAGCGGGTCGAAGCCGTCGAACAATAGGATCTGCGCGTGCATCGGCGTCACTGGGGGACTGCGCCGGTGCGCAGCGGTCGGTCGCCCCACCCGGAACCATCCAACAGATCGAAGAACGTGATCGCCGACCCGGTGATCAATTCGTGAAGATGGGCGGGAAACGACAACGGTGGAGCCTTCATCGGGTTGTCGCGCACATCGCGGACGATGGCGTCGGCGATCGCGTACCCGAGATCGTGGCGCGGCCACGCGGCGTGAACGCGGTCGGCGAAACCAGGGGAGAGCAGATGCTTGTCCATGCCGTTGATGTCGAGGGCGATACCGCTGAACGTCACCGCTTGCTCGGGCCCGAACCGGTGTGCCAGCCCGACGCTCGTGTGTAGGGCGATGGCCTGCCACACCGTGACGATCCCCTGCCCCGAAAGGCCGTGCCGGCGAAGGAAGTCCGCGGCCGCGTCGGCGCCATCGACCTCGAACCTCTGATCCCCTCCGCCGACGCCGGTGACGCCGAGGTCGTGCAGGACGCAGGCGAGGAAGACGAGTTCGTCGTCGTAGTGCGCGCCGCTGCGCACCCCTTGCGCCGCCGCGATCTCCCGCGCGAACAGGTAACTGCGGACACAGTGGTTGACGACGAATTCCGGAGACACCTCGGATACGAATCGCATTGCCGCCGAGCAGATCTGCGAGTCGGGGAGATTCCACCCACCGGCAAGGGGTTCGATGTCGGCCAGCGTGGCCGATTCTTCATTGCCCATACCTCTCACAGTGCCCGGCGCAACCGCACCCGGCTAGTGGCAAAAGAGACAATGACCGACGGAATCTAGCCAACAGTCTTTGCCACCTCGGACGCAGGGCCGATCCTCCGATATCGCTGTGTGACAGTCGAATACGCGCGGTATCGCCTCGCGCCGCTATCGTGGGTTGGCATGCAGGACTGGACCGCCGCCGCGGCGATAGGGGGCTCGGACTGCGAGCGCATCGGTGACGCGTTCCTGGCCCAGCCCGTGCTCGCGCTCACCAGCCTGATGTACGTCGGCGCGGGACTTGCCGCGCTGTGCTGGGCGCTCCGGGGGCGTGCACTGGCGGCCGGGGCCGTGGGAGCCGCACTGGTCGTCGTCGGTTTCGGCAGCTTCGTCTATCACGGTCCTCAGCCGGCCTGGGCAGGGCCGGTCCACGATTGGCCCATCGCAGTCTTGGCTGCGGCATGCGTGGTCGCGCTCATCCGAGGCGCGCGACGGCGGCGGACGGTTGTGGTCGTCGCGGCCGCGAGCTTCGCGCTCGGGCTCGCCGCGTATGCCGCCGGACGCACGGGCTCACCGCTGTGCCGGCCCGAAAGCGTGTGGCAGTACCACGGCGCGTGGCACATCTTGTCGGGCGCCGCAGCGGGATTAGCCGCCTGGGCCACTGTGCGCGCACGTCAGTATCGTTCACCTCGATGCCGCTAGATCGAACGCCAGGCGGTCGCGTCCGCCGTAGCCTGCGAAGCGCGCTGCGCGGCCCGCGCGACCCCGCACCCATTGCGGGTCAGCGGCGCCGGCGTTCCGACGGAATGGGCGATCTGCACACCCGCAAGGTGCTCGACCTGACCATCCGCCTCGCCGAGGTGATGCTGTCCTCCGGATCGGGTACCGCCGACGTCGTCGCGACCGCCCAGGACGTCGCCCAGGCGTACCGGCTGGCCGACTGCGTCGTCGACATCTTCGTCACCACCGTCATCGTGTCCGCGCTGCCGACCGCTGACAGCCCACCCGTCACGATCGTCCGAGCCGTTCACAACCGCTCGACGGACTACACGCGACTCGGGGAACTCGACCAGCTGGTGCAGCGGATCACCTCGGGCGGTGTGACCGTCGACCAGGCGCACGACGCGATGGACGAGTTGACCGAACGCCCGCACCCTTATCCGCGGTGGCTGGCGACCGCGGGGTGGGCCGGTTTCGCGCTGGGCATTGCGATGCTGCTCGGCGGTGGCTGGTTGACCTGCATCCTGGCCGCGGTGACGTCGGGGGTCATCGACCAGGTGGGCCGACGGTTGAACCGCATCGGCACGCCGTTCTTCTTCCAGCACGCCGCGGGTGCGGCGATCGCGACCTCGGTCGCCGTGGCCGCCTTCCTCTACGCCGACCTCGGGCCGACGGTCATGGTGGCCACCGGCATCGTGATGTTGTTGTCCGGGTTGACGTTCGTCGGCGCGATGCAGGATGCGGTGACCGGCTACATGCTGACCTCACTCGCACGTCTCGGGGAAGCGGTGCTGCTGACGTCGGGGATCGTGGTGGGCATCCTCGCGGGACTGCAGATCGCCCAGATCGCCGGCGTCACGATCTCACTGCACGTCGACGCGACCGAGTCGTTCATCGCGCCGAGCGGAGCGGTGCAGATCTCGCTTGCGGTGTTCGGCGCGGGGTTGGCGGGCGCCTGCCTGACCGTGGCGAGCTACGCGCCGTTGCGGGCCATCCTCACCGCCGGGCTGGTTGCCGGGCTCGCCGAGGCGGTGCTGATCGCGCTGGGCAACGCGGGATTCGGTCAGGTCTTCGCCAGCGGCGTGGCCGCGGTGGGAGTCGGCCTCGTCGCCACGCTGATCTCGATCCGTAGACAAGCGCCCGCCTTGGTGACGGCGACCGCGGGCATCATGCCGATGCTGCCCGGCCTGGCGGTGTTCCGCGCGGTGTTCTCCTTCGCCGTCGACGGCAACTTCGACAACGGGATACGGCAGATGATGTCGGCGATCGCCATCGCGCTGGCCCTCGGCAGTGGGGTGGTGCTGGGTGAGTTCATCGGCTCTCCACTGCGTTTCCGGGCGGGCCGGATCGGCGACTTCGTCCGCAAGGAAGGCCCGCCGGGGCTTCGTCGTGCCGTGGGCCGCGTCGTGCAGTTGCGTCCGGCCGAGGATCAGCCGACGGAGATCATCCCGCGCACACGCAGTGTCGCGTTGGAGCCGGAATCGACCGGGGACTCGGAAGAAGAACCCGAGGAACCCGACGCGTCCAACGGCGGCGAGAGCCCCGAACGACAGTAGGCGGCGACACGCCCCGGGTTTGGCCGCAGCAAATGCAGGCTATAAATTCGAAGCATCGGATTCGCTCGACCGCTGGAGGCATGCTCATGAGGTTGTCCAAGACCACGCTGGCTGCCATCGCAGGCGGATTGACAGCGACGACACTGGGGCTGAGCGCTCCGGCAAGCGCACAGCCCGCTCCACCGCCGCCGCCTCCGCCGCCGGCCCTGGCCGCCGAAATGCCTCCGCCACCGCCTCCGCCGGGTGTGGCTCCGCCGCCGCCTGCGAGGCCGATGGCCGGGGAGCCGGTTCCGGCATGGGCACCGCGCAAACCGGCGGAGACCTGGCTCGGAGAGCCCGTCGTCTGGTTCTCCGGTTGGGGCGGCCGTTGGGGCGTGTGGAAGAACGGCGCCTTCATCACGCTGTCGATGAATCCGGTCACCGGCGGCGGCTGACCGTTCCGGGTCTACCTCGAGGCGTCGAGGATCTTGATCGCGAAGACGAGGGAGTCGCCGGCCTGGATGCCCGCCGCGGGTTGACCTTCGGGGTAGCCGTCGGCTGACGTCATCGCGACGGCGACCGTCGACCCGACCTTCTGTCCGGCGATGGCCTTCTGGAAGCCCGGTACGACGCCGTCGAGCGGGAAGTCCACAGGCATACCGCGCTCGTAACTGCTGTCGAATACGGACCCGTCGCGTCCGTTGACGCCCATGTAGCAGACCAGGACCTTCGCCGTATCGGAGACGACCGGTCCGTCGCCGGGCTTGAGTGTGTGCACCTGGGTCTCGGTGACGCTGAACGGCGACTGTACCTCGATGAGCGGTGCCGCCGAGTCGGTGGATCCGGTGACGTTCACGCTGCCGGTGTCGCCGCTGAGCGTCCACTCCGGAGTGCCGCCGGGCTGCGGTGCCCCTGTCGGACACATTGCGCTGGCGGGGTCGCCCGTCTCGACGGGCGGTGGAACCAACTCGTCGGCCAGCGACGACGTGCTCGTCGAGGGCGGCGTGGTGGTCGACGACGCCTCTGTGTCGGAGCCGCATGCGGCGAGGGTCATGACCAGCGATGCGGTGCAGGCCAGCAGTCCGGCGGGGAGTGACACACGCGAGGGATTCACGGCCGTCAGGCTACAGACTGCCCGGCCGGTCGGGTCTCAGTGGTCGCGGACTGGCCACTCTTGGCCTGAAACCGCACTCTCGACGGCGCTGTGTGCCACCGTTTGGGGTACGGCCGGGCCGAAGAGGGGCGCGATGACGACGCGAGAAGCCGTGGTGTGCGGCGCGAGTATGGGTGGGCTGCTCGCCGCGAGAGTGCTGTCGGATGCTTATGACTCGGTCACGCTGGTCGAACGGGACAGACTGCCCGAGGACGTGTCGCAGCGAGCCGGGGTGCCGCAGGGACACCACGTGCACATGCTGATGAGCCTGGGCTTGAAGATTCTCGAGGGGCTGTTTCCCGGAGCGACGAAGGAGCTGCAGGACGCCGGCGCCCCGATCTTCGACAACCGCGACCTGTCGGGGGTGTACGTCGAGGTTCGCGGGCATGCGTTATGTCGAACGGGGGCGCTCGCCAAGCCCGATGACATGCCGGTTCAGCCTGCGAGCCGTCCATTGTTGGAATCCGTTGTGCGCGAACGGGTTTGTGCACTGCCGAATGTCAAGGTCCTCGACGGCCACGACGTCGTCGGACCCGTGTTGAACGACCGCACGGTGACCGGAGTTCGTATCGTCGACCGCACCGGCGCGCATCAAACGATACTGTCCGCCGATCTCGTGGTCGACGCAACCGGTCGTTCGGCACGTACACCGGCGTTCCTTGCAGCGCATGGCTTTCCGCGTCCGGTCGAGCAGTCGTATCGGGTGCGACTGACCTATACCAGCCAGCTCTTCCGCCTGACGCCGGACGCCCTGGGCGACAGGGTGATCTTCGTCAGCCCGACGAAGGAACGACCGACAGGCGTCGGGATGCTCGCCCACGAGAACGACACAATGGTCGTGACGCTGATCGGCGTGGCCGGACACCAGCTGCCGACCCGGTTGCCCGAGATGCTGGCAGCAGTGGCGGCATGTGTCCCGCCGGAGGTCAGCACCGCACTCGCGGCCGCAGAACCGGTCGGGGAGACACACCACCGACAGTTTCCGACCAGCGTGTGGCGTCGCTACGACAAGTTGTCCTCGTTCCCGGAGCGTCTGTTGGTCATCGGCGATGCGGTGTGCAGCCTCAACCCGATGTACGGGCAGGGCATGACGTCGGCACTGCTGCAGGCTCTCAGTCTTCAGGAGACGTTGGCCGCCGACGGCGCCTCGGCGACCCACGACTATTTCCGCGGTGTCGCTCGGCGGCTGACGCCTTTCTGGTGGGCCAACCGGCTCAACGACTTCAGCTTCCTACCGACGAGCGGATGGAAAGCGTGTCCGCAGCGGGCGCTCAACTCTTACGTCACCGCCTACATGGCAGCCGCGTCGAATGACATTGCGATGTCCGAGACCTTCCTTCGGATGCTGCAAGGCGTCGATCCCGGGACAATCCTGATGCACCCCAGGCAGATCGCGCGGGTGGTCGCCACGCGCCGAACCGTCAGTAGCCCCAGACCTCGGGCACGCACCGGAAGACGTCGCCGGCGGTCGCCACCCGGCAGACCGACGGGAACGGCAGATGGGTGGCGACCAGAGCCTCGCCGGTTGCGGCCAGCTCGCGCAGCAGCTCGATGCGGACGCGGGCGGACTCCTCCGGATCGTGTTCGAACCCGTTGTGCCACTCCGGATTGTCGAAGCCCGGAGCGAACACGGCGTCACCGGCGAACGTCAACCGGTCACCCCGTGAGTCGAGTCGGACGATGGCGTGCCCCGGGGTATGGCCGCCGGTGCGCGCGACCAGCACGCCCGGCGCCAGTTCATACTCCGATTCGAAGGTCCGCATCTGGCCGCGATATTCGGACAGGAACCGCGACGCGATCGATCGCAGCGCGTCCGGCACCGGTGCCGGCATGTCGGTGTGGGAGAAGTCGGGTGCCTCCCAGAACTCGGCCTCGGCTGCCGCGACGTGGACCCGCAGATCCGAGCGCAGCCGTTGCTTGAGACCCTCGGTCAGCAGCCCGCCGACGTGGTCCATGTGCAGATGGGTCAGCACCACGTCGGTCACCGCCGACGGATCGATGCCGGCGGCCTCCAGGCGATGCACGGTCTGCCCGGCGCGCGGGAAGTCGGGGAACTCCACACCGAGCCCGGCGTCGACCAGGATGGTCCGGTCGCCGCTGCGCACCACGACGACGTTCAGCGGCCAGTCGAGCACGTCGTGGGGGAGGAACCGATCGTCGAGCCAACTCCCGAACTCGTCCTGGTCGGCGTTGGTCGCCATCGTCCGGGCCGTTATCGGTAGCACGCCGTCGCTGATCACCAGAACCTCGATGTCACCGATCTGCACCGCATAACGCGACGGAACCAACTCGTCGAGTCCGGTCGTAGCCGAACCCGAGATGCTGTCGACGCTCATGGCTGTTCTCCTCGTGAAGTCGCATTTACCTGGCTGTGTCGTGGAACGCACGGTGGCAACGTGATTCATCCCGGAGTACTTCATTCTGGTGCTGGTGATCGGCGCTCTGCTGATCACCTTGCCGGCGGTGAGCGCAGTTTCGGGTGGCGGACCACCTGTGCCACCGCCGCGATGACGGTGGCGGCCGGCCTGACGGGGGTGGTATCCCTCAGCGCTCTCTAAGCAGTTACGCCACTGTCGATGTCAACGGGGTGCGGTGACCACAAGCTCGTGGTCACCTGCGGCCCAGGCAGATTCGAACACATCGGTCGTGACGTGCTCGCCCTTCGTATCGTCGCCGCCGCTGTCGCCGAGATAGACGGCGTCGTTGTCGTAATCGATCGCGGCGACCGTGACCAAGTGACCGCATCCCGTCTTGTCACCATCGGTTTCCCAGATGGTATTGGAGTTCACACACACGATCGCCTGCCGGTCGTCACCCAGATATCCCGCCAAGGCGTCCATCCCCGTCGCGAGCCCACCCTTGGAAGCGGTTTCGTCGTTGGTGTAGTCGGCTTCGATGCCGTAATGCTTGAGCAGGAGCAGAAGATCGGTTGTGCACGTGCCATGGCCGACACCGCCGTCACTGGGGTCGACGCTCTCGTCGTACACCGGCTGCCCTGGATCGCAGTCGCTGGGCGTTTTCGCTGCGAGGTCGATGATTTCGCGCTCGGTCGGCGCGGACCCGTTGATCTCGCCGATCACCATGCGGGTGGCCATCAGCCCGCAATCGCTTTCGGTCTGCTCCTCCCAGTAATCGATGGCGGCCGCCGGATCTCCGTAGACGCCACCGGTGAACTGGGGTTGGGAATCCTGCTGCTCGTCTTTCGGCTTGTTCTCGGCCACCTCGGCCGGCGGGGCCGTGGTTGATTCGTCGGCTTTCGCCGCCGGGGACTCGGAGGGCTCGGTAGAACCACCGCAGGCCGCACCGCCGACGACGGTCAGGCTGGCGATCACGGTCGCGGCGAGAACCATCCGGCCTCGCTCGCGTCGCTGGCGAAGTAGCACTTCGCGAAGCTAGCAGACGGCTGTGCGTTTTCTTGGCATTTATTGACGCGTCTGTCGCTGAATCCGACCCAGCCCGATGGATCCGCCGCTCATAGGTCGAGCACGACATCGGTTAGCGGTGCCGCACAACAGATCAGCGTCGAATCCCGTCCCGGTAGCTCCAAGGGCTGTCTCGGATACGCCACGCTCCCGGCGACGAGTCCGGTGACGCACACATGACAGACACCACTGCGGCACGAGTACCGCGTCGGCACATCACAGGCTTCGGCCAGTTCCAACAAGGTCTGATAGGACTCGCTCCAGCGAACCGTCAGACCGACTCGCGAGAACGTGACACGTGATCCGTCCGCAGACTGCATCTCGGGCGGATGCGGGGGTACTGGAGGACCAACGGCCTTCAACCCGGGGTTGATCGGTGGAAGCGTCCCGAACGTTTCGGCTCGAATCCGTGCCGGCTCGAACCCGACGTTGGTCAAGGCCTCACGCATCGCCGCCATGAAACCCGTTGGTCCGCAGAGGTAGACGTCAGCGTCCTGCGGCAGGTCCAATGCGGCGAGGAAGTCACGATCCAACCGGCGGCCCGGCCTTCCGCCGGTGTAATGGACGTACTGCTCAGCACGCGGCAACTGCCGCAGGAGACCGGCGGCCTCCTCGATGAAGGCGTGAGACTCTCTGTCCCTGGCGCTGTGGATCCATACGATGCGTTGTGAAAACGCCTGGGCGGCGAGTTCATAGAGCATGGCGAGCAGGGGCGTGACCCCGATTCCCGCCGACATCAGCAGTATCGGGCGCGCCTCGGGGGAGAGGTGAAAGTCGCCGCGCGGCGCTGCGGCGTCGATGGTCGCCCCGGGGCCGATCCGCTCGTGCAGCCATCCGCTCACCACGCCGCCAGGCTCACGCTTCACGCTGATCCGATAAGTGCCCGCGGTCGAATCGCCGGATAGTGAGTAGCTCCGCAGCGGCGGCGGGTCACCGGCCCCGGTGGCCCGGACCACGAGATGATCACCGGCCTTCGCAACGGGCAGCGGCTTGTCGGCGCCGAGTTCGATCGACATCACGGCGGGCGTTTCGTGATGGACGTCAACGACACGAAGTGGCATGAATCCGTCCCACGACGGAGCGCCCGTTGGCTCGACGGGCGGGTCGAGGAGGTCGCGGAAGGACTCCTTCCAGCCCGGGCTCAGAGCGGCGACATCCAACGCCAGGCGCAAACGGTCCGGATCACGGTCGGGCAGGTAGAGAAGCGCGTCGACCTCGGCGACCGTCAGTTGGTTCCGCCCGCGCTCGGTGAGGACGATGTCATCGCCCGCTTGTACCCGTCCCTCGTGAAGCACGCGGAGGTAGAACCCGGGTCGGCCGTGAGAAACCATGAGCTGTGGGAGATTTGGCTCATCGAGACGCATCCCGACACGGAAACAGGTGACCCGCGGTTGCGTCACCTCGAACAGCGCTTCCCCGATGCGGTACCGGTCACCGATACACACCTCGTCGTCGGGCAATCCACTGACAGTGAAGTTCTCGCCGAATGCTCCGGCCCGCAGATCGTCACGCCCGAGGTGGGACTTCCAGTGGTCATAGGCCTCGATTTGATAGACCAGGACGGCCCGATTCTCACCGCCGTGGCCGTGAAGGTCGCCTTGGCCGTCGCCGTCGAGATTGAGGCGCCTGGCAACGACCGGTCCGGAGACCGTCGTTTTGAAGATTCCGGTGTGCACCGTGCGTCCGCGCCACGGCACGTCCCTCGGCAACCCGACATTGACCGCGTGGAGCGTCGGCACGGGCGCCTCCTCTCCACGGCATGCCCAAGGGGCATGACCAGACTCTACGTCACTGTGTTCAAGAATCAATGCCCGTCGCCGTCTAGAAAGTGGTTGCCGGGCACGCCGGTTGCGCGCATAATGGGTGGCTTGACCCACTTTTTTAAACATCCAGCCGGAAAGGCGGATTGCTGATGGTCAGTGTTCATCACCGCTACACCACCGTTGACGGGCATCGTTTGTTCTTCCGGGAAGCTGGCGACGGCGGTGCGCCCACAGTTGTTCTCTTGCATGGATTTCCCACCAGCTCCCACATGTTTCGCCATTTGATACCGCTGCTGGGCGAGGACTATCACGTGGTAGCCCCCGACCACCTCGGGTTCGGGCTGTCAGATGCGCCGACCGCCGAGAAGTTCGCGTACTCGTTCGATGCGCTGACGGACCTGACGGCGGGCCTACTGCAGAAACTGGGCATTGGTCAGTACGCCATGTATGTCCAGGACTACGGCGCACCTATCGGATGGCGTCTCGCGCTGAGGGATCCAGCGGCGATCACGGGGATCATCAGCCAGAACGGAAACGCCTACGACGCCGGATTCGTCGAAACCTTTTGGAAGACCGTGTGGGCGTACCACGAACGAAATGACGAGGACACCGAGTCTGCGATTCGCGCCTTCCTGACGCTGGACGCCACGCGATGGCAGTATCTCACCGGGGTCTCCGATGAGAGTTTGGTCGACCCGGAGGCTTGGCTCCACGACTTCGCTCTGCTCGCACGGCCCGGGAACGCCGAAGTGCAGCTCGCACTGTTTCGCGACTACGCGACGAATCCGCCGCTCTATCCGCGGGTGCAGGATTACTTCCGAAATTCCGGCGTCCCACTTCTGGCGGCGTGGGGGCGCCACGACCCAATTTTCGGCCCGGCCGGCGCCGAGGCCTTCGCCGCAGACCTGCCCGACGCCCAGATTCATCTGCTCGACGGCGGGCATTTCCTTCTCGAGTCGGCACTCGACGAGGTCGCAGCGCTTGTGCGGAAGTTCCTCTCCCAGCTACCGAGAGACAGCTGACGATCGACTGCTGTCGGCCAGTCCGCCGTCCTCGAGCCCCGCCACCAGGTATCTTCATAGGGGAGATGACCACCGCGGATGCTTCGAAATCGCGAAGTTTCACAGCCAAGGGATTCGCGACGCGAGAGAAGATCTTGCGTGCCGCAGCAGATGTGTTGCTCGAGACGGGTCTGTCGGCCTTCAACCTGGACAAGGTGCGTCGCGCGGCGTCTGTCAGCGGCTCCCAACTGAACCATTACTTTGTCGACCGTCAGGAACTGATCCGGGCGGTGATCAGACGGCAGACCGAGACGGTGCTGCAATTCCACCGCCAGCCGAAGGTCGGCGGACTCGACACGTTCGAGGACTGGTCGCGGTGGGCCGACCTGAACCTGCGGTACTTGCGCAAAATCGGGTACCGCGGCACCGCCACGTATCACGCATTGGCAGGCCAGCTTGCTAAGTCGAACGACAGTACCCGCCAGACTTTCGCCGAAGGTTATTGGCGGTGGGTGAATCTCCTCGAGGATTCGTTCGCCCGGATGAAGAACCGCGGCCTGCTGATCAAGTCGGCCGAACCGCGTCAACTCGCGTTGATGGTCGTCAGCATGCACCAGGGCGCCGGAATACTGTCCTTCGCTTATCGTCAGGAATGGCCGTTGGCCGATGCCACCGGCTTCATCGTCAACTATCTGCATCTATTGGCCAAGGACCCGGCTTTACGGACCGTCCGTGCTCCGCGCCGCCTGAGCAGACGCGCCGCCATCGCCTCGACCGCACCCGATGATGCGGCCCGATACACGGCGAAAGGCATGGCCACGCGGGCACGAATCATCGACGGCGCCGCGGAACTCATCCTCGAACGCGGGGTCAACGGCACCAGTCTGGAAGACATTCGACGCGCCGTCGGAGTCAGCGGATCTCAACTGTCACACTACTTTTCCGACAAGCAGGCGCTCACCCGTCAGGTGATCGCCGCCCGCACCGAGTTCGTCGTCGACTTCCACACCCAACCCCGGATGGGCCGTCTGGATACCATTGATTCACTTCGGAAGTGGGCCGATCTGTGCTGGACTCAGGACGGTCAGAAGTATCTGCGCAACGGGTGCGTCTACGGGTCGTTGACCGGTGAGCTACTCGAGTCCGACGATGTGGTTCTCGACGACCTCGCCGCCGGATACGACCGTTGGCTCAGCCTTTTCGAGGACGGACTGACGGCGATGCGTGAACGCGGTGACCTGACATCCGAGGCCAATCCTCGTCATCTGTCGGCCGTGCTCGTCACCGCTCATCAAGGTGGCACTCTGCTCACACACATCACCGGTTCGTCCGAGCCCTTCAAGGCGGTCGTGGAAGCCGCCCTGAACTACGTTTCCTCCTTCGCCGCCTCCACGCGCACACGCAGAAACTCTCCTGCCGCCGGGCGGGCACGCCCCTCCTGAGGGCGATAATCTGGGCATCAGCAATTTCTCAGCGAGGGTCTGGACTTTTTGGGTTATATAGCCCAGAATTATGGGAGGAACATCCCAATATTCCGATATGTGTTCCAGGGGCTGCGCTGAGCATGCGACGTGGCGCCATTCGCGATGACCGTAGTAATTGGAGGAATCATGGGATTGGCTTGGCAGCAGGGCCCGTTGGCCGTCGGATCCGTCGGCCAGTTCCTCGCCGCCGAACCGATTCCAAGGCTGCTGTTCGCCGAGCCGCTCAGACGCCGCATGCGTGTTCGCCTGGGAGGGACGTGGATCGCCGACAGCGAGGATGTCGTGCTGCTGCATGAGCCCGGCCGCTACCCGGTGGCATACTTCCCGAGTCGCGACGTCGAGGCTGGTGCGCTGGTCGAGGACGGCCACAGGACCGAACACGCCGACCTCGGACCCCTCAGATGGTTCAACGTCAGGATTTCCGGGCAGGAGGTGCGGCGCGCGGCGTGGCAGTTCTCCGACCTCCCGTCGCACGGGGCCGTGCTCGCCGGACGCGTCGCGTTCGCATGGCGTGCCATGGACGCCTTCTACGAAGAAGACGAACGCATTCTGGGACACGCAGCGGACTTGTACCACCGTATCGATATCCGTTTCACGTCAAGGCATTTGACTGTACGGGACGGTGACCGGGTGATTGCGGATACCGTCTCCCCGTTGGCGCTTTACGAGTCCGGCTTCGCGCCGCGCTGGTACGTGCCTCGCAACGACGTGGACGAGGCAGCGCTGACACCGGCCGACGGACAGACTTTCTGCCCCTACAAGGGACTTGCCAGCTACTACCACGTGGGGGAGCGCCGCCGCGCAGCGTGGTCCTACACCGACGCCTGGACGGAGGTCGACCGGGTGCGCAATTTCGTCTCCTTCGAGCCGGACAAAATCGACGTGCAAATCGACGGCGAGCAACTTCACCTCGAGCCGGGACAGACGGTGATCGCCCATGGGCCCGACCGGGGACTCGACACCGATGAGCTCAACCGCGATCGCCTGGTGACGCGGTGATCCAAGATGCCGCTCTCGAGGTGGTCGTACTCCGTGTGACGGACGTGGACCGCGCCTTGCGCTTCTACCGCGACGTGGTCGGATTTCACCTCGACGTCGACTACTCGCCGTCGCCGAGCTTTCGTGTGGTTCAGTTGACACCCAACGGATCCCACGCATCCATTCAGTTCGGTGTCGGCCTGTCCGACGTGCCCCTGAATTCCGTCGCAGGTTTGTACCTGATGGTCGATGACGTCGAGGCGTGCCGTGAGGGGCTCATCGCCTCGGGAGTGGCGGTGACCGACGTCCACCACAAGGACACCACCGCCGGCAGTTGGCCGGGAACGTTCCGATCGGGCGTGGACCCGGAGCACGCCGACTACGCGAGTTTTGCGAAATTCTGCGATCCCGACGGCAACCGGTGGGTGCTGCAGGAAAGGGGCCACGACCGAGACGTCACGTAGATCCAACACGATTCGACCGATCCGACAATCCGAGAGAGTGAGAAACGGTCACCATGGACACAGCAGTAGAACGGGACGATGCGGGGTCGGTCGGCGGCGAAGCGACTCAGTACGACGTCGTGGTGCTGGGTGCGGGCCCTGTAGGCATCAACGCCGCCGCGCGGGCACACGCCGAGGGTTTGTCGGTGGCCGTCCTGGAGCGCGAGCTCGTCGGCGGCGAATGCAACTTCTGGGGCTGCGTGCCCAGCAAGTCGATGCTACGTCCGACGTTGGCCGTCGCCGACGCTCTCCGGGTCGACGGCGCCCGCGAAGCGGTAACCGGGCCCGTCGACCCCAAAGGTGTGTTCGCCCGGCGCGACCGCTATGTGACGAACTACGACGACGCGCCTGTTTCGGATGACTTGACCGCGATGGGTCCGACGTTGTTTCGCGGCCATGCCCGCCTGGTGGGTGAGCGCCGGGTCGCGCTGGCCAGCACGGACGGCCGACTCAGGTCATTCGAGGCCCGTCATGCGGTGGTGATCTGCACGGGGAGCACTGCCGCGATCCCTGACATCCCGGGCGTCGCCGAGGCGGCGCCGTGGACGAACCGGCGGGCGACCGACAGCAGCGCCGTACCGGCACGGCTCGCGATCGTGGGCGGTGGCGGGGTGGGCGTCGAAATGGCCACCGCCTGGCGAGGTCTCGGATCATCGGTCGCGCTGTTGGCGCGTACCCGGGGTCTGCTGCCCAAGATGGAGACGTTCGTCGGAGAGTATGTGCGTCGGGGCCTCGTCCAGGCCGGAGTCGACGTGCGGACCGGCGTGACGGTCACCGAGGTTCGCCGCGCCGAGAGTGCGGGACCGGTGAAGGTGCTTCTTGACACCGGTGACCAATTGGACGTGGACGAGATTCTTTTCGCGACGGGACGAGATCCCAACACCGCGGACATCGGCCTGGAAACCGTCGGCCTGCAGCCGGGGGACTGGATGGATGTCGATGACACGTGCTTGGCAGCCGGAGTGGAAGGAGAGTGGCTGTATGCACTCGGAGACGTCAACCACCGGGCACTGCTGACACACCAGGGCAAGTACCAGGCGCGCATCGCCGCTGCCGTCATCGGCGCGCGCGCCCGCCGACAATCACTGGACAGCTCACCGTGGGGCCGCCACGTCGTCACCGCGGACGATCTGGCCGTTCCACAGGCGTTTTTCACCGACCCTGAAGCCGGTTCGGTAGGCCTCAGCAGCGCGGAGGCGAAGCGTCGCGGTTATCGGGTGAAGGTCGTTGACGTCGAGATGGGGGAGGCGGTGCCGGGGGCAAACTTCTACGCCGACGGGTATACCGGGCACGCCCGGATGGTCGTCGACGAAGAACAGGGCCACGTTCTAGGCGTCAGCCTCGTCGGCCCGGGCGTGGCCGAACTGCTGCACGCGGCGACGATCGCGGTCGCCGGGCGGGTTCCGGTGTCGCGCCTCTGGCATGCAGTGCCGTGCTTTCCCACGATCAGCGAGGTGTGGCTGCGCCTGCTGGAGGCGTACCGCGATGCTGATGAAGAGGCCGGCTGATGGCCTAGCCCGGTTACCCGGACAGAGCACGCAGCGACAGAGAGCTCAGCCAGCCGAGTCCGGTCGCGATCGAGACACGTTGCAGGACACCGCTCTTGCCGCCTAGCCCCCATCGACCACCGATCGCGACGCCGAAGAGAATAAGGCTGCCAGTCATCGCTGCGCTCGACGCCGCGGAGTAGCACGCCCAGCGGTGGTTCCCGCTCCGCGCCGCAGAGGCGGCACTCGCCAGAGCGGCGACGGGTATGCCCACGAAGACCGGAATCCCGAAGAGATCGTGCAGTCGCCCCGCAGGGGTGCGCGGGCGCACGCCTGCGGCAAACGGGGGGTTGTCGGTGTCAGTTCCGTCGTCATTCAGAAGGTTTCCGACGTAGTCGGTGACGAACAGGCCCGAACCGACCATGCCGACCCCGACCGCCGCGACGATCGCCGGGACCGCGCGCGGTCCTATGCGGCGGCGATCGGACCGCCAGAGGCGCTCGGCAGCGCACAGGTAGAGGGTGCCGGCCGAGACGAAGTTGACGCGCTGACGCCAGCCGTGACGCCCGACCGCCAGAGAACTGACCGGGTAGCGCCTCCAGTCGTAGCCGCGTCGCGTCGCGCCGATGACGCTGTAGGCGGTGACGAACGCCGGGCCCGCAGCTGCGCCGGCGAGGAGCTGCGCAGCCTGCGTACGGTGCGTGCGGCGAGACATGGGTTCAGGCTACTGAGGTTTCAGACCTCAGCGTCGCGCATACAAAATCCGACTGGCTTGCAGAGTGCGAGTCGGTTCCACACCGAGGTGGGGAGGTTCGCCGAGGTACAGAGCGATGACATCCTCGGCGGTGCGGTCATCGATCTCGGTGAAGCCGAGGTCGCGCAGCTCCCGCGCGATGCCGTCAGGCGTGAAGTAGCTGACGAAAGGTTCACCCGAGGATGCGAGCCGATCGGAGCGGGCTTGCAGATGCGCGCGCTCCTCGTCGGTGGTCGCCGAGTGCAGGTAGTCGAAGACGACCTCCGTGGGAGACGCCTGACCCGCGATGTATTTCAGCGTGGATCGGGCGGCGTCGGGTGTTAGATAGAAGACGACGCCCATCCATAGGAAGATCGCGGGTGCGGTTCGCGCGAACGCGGTCGACTCCAGTCTCGTTGCGAGGTCATCCGTTTCGAAGTTCACCGGTACGAAGCTCAGCGTTTCCGGGCAGTCGATCCCGGCCGCGAGCAGACGGTCCCGTTTCCACGCCTGGGTCGACGGATGGTCGACCTCGAAGACTCGCACGTCGGGATGGGGGTTGCGGTAGGCGAAGGTGTCGAGTCCGGCGCCGAGGATGACGACCTGCCGGACGCCGGTGGCCACAGCCCGAGCGATCGAGTCCTCGGCGAAACGGGCGCGGGCGGCGAAGAAGAGCCGGCGGCCCCGGTCGCCGACCACGGCACCGAGGCGATCGGCCGTACGGGAGCCCAATGCGGTGAGCTCGTCGGAGGTGGTACCGAGCAGGGGAGCTGCCAGCGGGTCGGTGAGAATGGTTGGCTTATCGGCGATCTGGTGGTGGGCGTGAGCATAGGCGGTAACAAGGGCTGTCCGGCTGGGTCCGTTGTTCTCCATACGGGCGAACGTACTCTCGACCACACGCGCGTGGCCTATAGGTCCGCGGTGTGCACGTCTCAAAGCCGCACCATGCCCACGTGGCCGACGCTGATATCGACGATCTACGGGCTCGGTTGGCCGCCGCGAGGCTTCCGGATACCGAGACGTCGCTCGATCTCGAGCTTCGGGTCGACGTTCCGTCGGCGATCAGTGTGTATCCCGCCATATCGAGAAGTGCCCACGTCCCTGGGCCCGTCGCTCGAGACACCGGGATATTTCGTCAAGGATATGCAAGAGAGTTTCGCAGCGGTGTTAGCCGCCGAACAATGAGCCCGCGGCATCACCTTCGTGGATCATCAGTGACGTCATCCGCGGGTAGAGGATCGCCGGCCCGAGCCATCGCGCAACAAAGCGGCGTAGTGCGACACTGTCACGCATCGGCTGTCCAGGATCGGTCAGCATGGACTGCACTGTGCGCAGGACCATTTCGGCCAGATCTTCGAGGGCGACCCTATCGAAACCGTGCAGCCGCCAATCGACATCGAGACGGTTGAGGAACGACTTGCAGAATGCTTTCGCCGTGTCGGAAGTCAAGGAGATGGCCTCTTCACCCTCCTGTCGTCGGGCCAAGATGTTCTCCAGCTGAGGATCACCGACGAGGTTCTCGACCGCGAACGAAACGCATTCGACGAGTGCAGTGACCGGGTCGTTGACGCCGCTGACGTGACCTACGACCTGGTCGATGAATCCGTCCACGGCTCGCATCGCGCTGGCGATCAGCAGAGCGTCAGCGTTGGGAAAGTAGCGGTACACCGTCTGCCGCGTGACGCCGAGCCTGCGTGCCACGTCGGCGAGGCGTATCGCTGGTCCGTGTTCGGCGATGACGTCGTCTACCGCGTCGAGAATTCGGTCTATGGCCTCCTCGTCCGTGGCGGGTGCCGAACCCGCCCAGCCCCGACTACGCATGGGCGCCCGCAGGATCGTTACTGGTAAATGTGATCGGAAGTGTTGTGGGACCGGTCATCCCAAGTAGCGGCTTCCATGGCGCCGGACCGACGCGACGGGGGGTATTCAGGCGCTGGGTGAGAACTATCAGTGCTTCAGCCAACTCACGCCGGGCGAGATTAGCTCCCAGACAGTAGTGGGCGCCGCCACCGAACGTCAGGATCGGAGGAACGTCCTTGCGCGTGATGTCGAAGCGCTCGGCGTCGTGGTAGATCGCCGGGTCGCGGTTCGCCGCGAAGGTGTTCACGAGGATGAAGGTTCCAGCCGGGAACATGTAACCGCCGAATTCGACATCTTCCGTCGCGGCGCGCGGTGCGATACTGGCTGCCGGTGAGTGGCGCATGCTTTCTTCGACCGCCTGCATCCCCAGCTCGGGTTGCTCGCGCAGCGTCATCCACTGATCGGGGTGCTCACAAAGCACCTGCACTGATGCCGCGAGTTGATTGCGCGTCGTGTCGGTTCCTGCCATCAGGAAGCCCGCGACCAGCATGCGGAGTTCGTCGAGATTCAGCCGGTCGCCATCGCTTTCGGCGCGAATCAGTTCGGACAGCAGGTCATCGGTCAGGTTGCCTCGGCGAGCGGCGACCATGTCGTCGACGTAGGCGTCGAGTTCACCCCACGCCTGCATGATCGCGGACTCGTCGAAGTTGACGTCCGGTTGGAAGCTGATGGCCTTGAAGACCTCTTCGGTCCAGTCTGCGAACAGGTGCCAATCCTCGCGCGGCGCACCGATGAGTGCACAGATGATCGGGGTGGGGTAGGGACGGGCGATGTCGGTGACGACGTCGCAGTGGCCGGCGTCGACCACCCGATCGATCAATCCGTTGACCACCTCACGGATCGTGTCCTGAAGACCTGCCGTTGCACGAGGGGTGAACGCCTTGGACACGAGCTTGCGTAAACGCACATGTGGTTCACCCTCCAAGCCCAGGAGGCTGTTCGCCATCTTCTCGAACAACGGCCCCGAAGTGATGCCCTGAGACGCCAAAGTGATACCGGGGGGCAAACGGAACCGATCGTCGCGCAACATTTCTCTCGCCAGGTCGTATGACAGGACCTCCGGGCCGAGAGGGCCGATCGCGATGGGCGCGCGATCTTGGGCCGTTCGGACGTCCTCGAGGATGTCGTGCGGGGCGGCGTTGAGGTCGTAGGTGAAGGTGGGGAGATCAGCCTCGAAGACATTGGGCGCGGTGCTGGTCACGACCATCGAGTTCAACCTCCGGCAGTGTTGGACATTACTCGGCAAAGCGTATGACCATTACCCTCCAGGGTCAATGAAAACCTCCTAATTCAGGACATGAATTGCCTGCTCATCCACCAGAGATCATACAAATACAGATCAGACGTCTATCCAATGAACTGGGAGCGTCCGGCGATGTGCGCCGATTTACAGGGCGCTGATCTGGAGCCAGTCGTCGATCGTGAACGCGTCGCCGCGCGCCGAGACGGTAGCCCCACCGTGCCCCGGATAGTGCGCAGGAAGGACCACTGCGCGGCGCTCCGACGCCTCGGCGAGCACACGCCGGCGCGACACCGCCGCTTCATCGAAGTTTTCGTCGAGCACGCACGAATCCGTGGGTCTGTGTAACTGCATGGGGCTGTGGGTGAGGTCGCCGACAAACACCGCAGGACTGCCCGCATCGAGCCAGAGCACCGATGACCCGGGTGTGTGTCCGGGCGCGGGGCGCAGCCTCAACGAGTCGCTCACCCAATAGCCGTCGGACCACAGTTCGAGCTGTCCAGCCGCGTCGATCGGAAGAATGCTGTCGGTGAACAGGATTCGGCTCGCATCGAGTCGCGCCTGATGCTCCTCCGAGCGGCCCGGGTCCCGCGCGTCGGCGTTGTCGGGATGGTAGTAGCGGTAGTCGACTTCCGGCACGAGGTAGCGCGCGTTCGGAAACGTCGGAACCCATGCGTCGGTCTCGCGCCTGGTATTCCAGCCCACGTGGTCGGTGTGGATGTGGGTGTTCACGACGACGTCCACCGACTCCGGGGCGACGCCCGCAGCGCGCAGCGATTCCAGAAAATCGGTGTCGAGATTGGCCAGAAACGGCATCGCCGGCCGGTCGCGGCCATTACCGACGCCGGTGTCGACCAGAACCGTGAGCCCATCCACCTCGATCACCCACGTCTGCACCAGGGCGTGCCAGTTACGGGCGTCCCAAAACGTGGGGCTCAGTTCGGTCGCCAGCTCCTGCCACACCGTGGGTGGGGTTTCGGGAAACATGTTGAGCGGCAGGTCAAGCCGCCACTCGACGACCCGCGTGACGGTCGCGGCGCCCAGCTGCGTGCGGTCGGTCATACCCGCAAAGATTACGAGCTGTGGGCCAAGGCGGAATCCGGTTGAACTCCAGCCTCAGGCAGCGTCATCCGTTGTCCCGCCATGTGACCACCTGCTTGAGAGGCGTGAGGTCATAACCGTTGTCGGCGGTGAGTTCGGTCTGGAACAGCGTGACGCCGACCTCGCGGAAGGCGTCGGCGCTATCGGCCCCCTCCCACAGCGTCGAGCGCTCGATATCGGCGCCATCGCGACCGAATGTGGCTGCCAGTTCGTCGACGCGGTCACTGGATCTGCGGAACGCGTCGAGGTCCTGGAACGCGTGCCAGATGTCGGCATGCCTTGCCACAGCGGGCAGCGAGCGCTTTGGTCCCGTACCGCCGATGAGAATCGGGATCTTGCGCACGGGCTGCGGAATCAGAGCCGCGAGCCGGTTCTCGATGCGGATCAGGCTCTCGTCGAAAAGATCGAAACGGGAACCGAAGGTGCCGAAATCGTAACCGTATGTGGTGTAGTCCTTTTCGTACCACCCCGCGCCGAGGCCCAGGATGAGCCGGCCGCCGCTGATGTGATCGACGGTGCGCGCCATGTCGGCGAGAAGGTCGGGGTTGCGGTAGCCGACACCAGTAACGAGGAGCCCGATCTCGGCATGTGAGGTGATTTCACCCCACGACGCGAGCGCGGTCCAGCCCTCGAAGTTGGCGACGTCGGGTTGCTCGTCTGTCAGGACGGGCTTGCCGTCGACGATGCCCTCCATCGCCGGGCGGTGAAAGTGGTCGTAGCCGAAGATCACGTCGACGCCGAGGTCGTCGGCGGCCAGCACGGCGTCGCGCCACGTACGGTAATCGGGTGTGCCGCCGGGCTGGATCTGCACGGCGACGCGTATGGGACGAGTCATGAATGCTCCTGTTCGGGCAAAGGGCGACTCTTGAGCCAAGTCGAGGGGCGCGGTGTTTATTCCGGGCTCGGATGCGCCGCTCGGGCCGTGTTCAGTTCCCGGCGACCGACTTGAGTTCCGCCAGCGTCTCCTGAATGTGCACTGCGATGCTGCGTTCGGCGGAATCATCGAGCCAGCGGGCGAAGGCGACCTTGAACACTGAGGTTCCCGCCTCTGCGGCAAGGCCGGCCGCTGGGTCCGGGACTCCTCGATCGCGTAGTGCCTGCCCGATCAACTCGACCATCTTCGCGAGTTTGATGAGTTCCCGTTCGCGCAGTGCTGGATGGGCATCGATGACGTCCTGGCGCTTTCGCGACTGCGATCGCCGACCCTCGAAGAACTCGGCGGTCGATTCGAATGCCACGGCGACGGCATCAAGAGGGGACAGGTCGCCGGGTGCCGCCCGCAGCGCGTCGGCGACGTTTCGGGCCAATTCGTCACCGCGGAAGAGCACTTCGCGCTTGTCGGAAAAGTGCCGGAAATAGGTGCGCTCGGTGACGCCTGCCCGTTCGGCGATGTCCGCGACGGTGGTCTCGTCGAAACCGCGTTCGCCGTAGAGCTCGAGCGCTGCGCGCTCGAGGCGGCCTTTCGCGTCCGGCTCCCATCGACCCATGAGGGAATAGTACGGGGATGACAGGCGCTGACATGACGTATAAATCTGATGTCAGTCACTGTCATCTTGGTGGAAGGAAAGCAAATGCGAGTATTCGTCACCGGCGCGTCGGGCCACATCGGTTCATTGGTGGTGCGCGAGCTTCTCGACCACGGTCATCAGGTCTCGGGTCTGGTCCGTTCCGACTCGGGGGCAGTGGCGGTGGAGCAGGCGGGAGCCCGGCCCGTTCGCGGCACACTCGACGATCTCGACGTGCTGGCGAACGCGGCGGGGGAGTCCGACGGAGTGATTCACCTGGCGTTCAAGCATGACTTCGACGACTACGGCAGCGCCGTCGAAGCCGATGTTCGGGCGGTGAAGGCAATCGGGACGGCGCTGGCCGGCTCGGGTAAGCCCTTCGTCAATACGTCCGGCACCGCAGTGCTGGCCTCCGGTTCGTCGAGCGCGTTGGCAACCGAGGAGACCGTGCCGCCCGCGGGAGCACCCCGCGTACCGTCGGAGAAGGCCAGCCTTGAATTGGTTGACCAGGGCGTGCGCGCGTCGATCATTCGGCTGGCGCCGACGGTCCACGGGCCCACCGACCGTCACGGGTTCATCCCGACGCTCATCGAGAATGCACGAAAGACGGGGCAGGCCATCTACATTGGCGTTGGAACCAACCGCTGGCCCGCCGTCCACAACGTCGACGCCGCACGGTTGTACCGATTGGCCGTTGAGTCCGCACCGGCCGGGTCCCGATTGCACGGGGCCGCCGAGGAGGGTATTCCGTTCCGGGATATCGCCGAAGCCATCGGCAAGCAGCTGGACGTACCAGCCGTCAGCGTCACCGCGGAGGAAGCGTTGGAACAGCTCGCCTTCATCGGATTGATTGCCTCGCTGGACAATCCGACGTCGAGCACGATCACCCGGGAACTGCTCGGATGGACGCCCGAGCAACCGAGCCTGCTCGAAGACCTGAACGCGGGGCATTACTTCGCCTGACCGGGTCGACTCACTTCAGGATCGCCCGCGCAGCACGCTCCGCGATGAGCATGACCGGCGCGTTGGTGTTCCCAGAAGTGATGGTGGGCATTGCCGAAGCGTCAACCACGCGAAGGCCGGCGACACGAAACACGCGAAAGTCAGTGTCCAGAACCGTGGTTGCCGAGTGCGGCAGGCCGCGTGGGTCGAACGCTCCCATCTGGCAGGTGCCCACGGGGTGGAAGATGGTGGTTCCCAGTTCGCTGGCCGCCTTCAGCAGGTCTTCGTCGCTCACCGCCTGCTGACCGGGAAGCATCTCTTCAGGGCAATAGCGGGCAAGCGCCGGCGCCGCCATGATCTGTCGAGTCATCCGGAGTCCTCGCACCGCGATCTCACGGTCGGCGTCAGTGGACAGGTAGTTGCACGAGACCTTCGGCTTCGCCAGCGGATCCGGATCGGCCATCCGCACATGTCCACGCGAGCTGGGGCGCAGATTGCAGACCGAGGGAGTGATGGCGGCGAACGGGTGCAGAGGGTCGCCGAACTTCGGCAGGGACAGAGGCTGCACGTGCCACTCCAGATCGGGGCTGGCCAGCGCGGGGTCGCTTTTCGCGAAGGCTCCCAGCGTGGACGGCGGCATGGTCAAGGGCCCCGATCTCAGCAGCAGGTACTGAATTCCCATGCCCACGCGGGTGATCCAGTTCCGATACAGCGTGTTGACGGTCCGGGCACCGCGGATGCGGAAGACCATTCGGAGCTGTAGATGGTCCTGGAGATTTTCACCGACTCCGGGCAGGTCGACGGCCACGGGCACTTGATGCTGAGTGAGCAGCCCGGCTGGGCCCAGGCCCGAAACCTGCATCAGATGAGGGGAGCCGATGGCACCGGCGCTCAGGATCACCTCACGGCGGGCGTGAACGTCGATGAGTTGGCCGTCCTTGAGCAGATGCACGCCGGTGACGCGGTGCCGGGCCGTGGTCCAGGCGCCGCGACGCTGATCCTCGTGGACCTGCTCGTCCATCAGCAGCCGTAGAGCTTGGGTGTTTGTGTAGACGGTGAGATTGGGTCGGTGGGCGACGGGGTGCAGGAAGGCGTCGGCCATCGACCAGCGCCTGCCGCGTCGTTGATTGACGTGAAAGTACGCGCTACCGGAGTTGTCTCCGCGATTGAACTCCTCGATCGGCTCGATGCCCAGCTCGGCAGCGGCGGCCTGCCAGGCGTCGAGAATCTTCCAGCGCACACGCGGCCGCTCGACCCGGATCTCGCCGGCGTCACCGTGCCACTCGTCGGCTCCGCCGAAGTAGTTCTCCAACTCCTTGTAGATCGCCAGTGTCTCGCCGGGACGGCCTGGACCGCCCCAGAGCCATCGCTCGTCGCCGGTGGCTTGTGCCCACAGCTCGTAATCGCTTGCCTGCCCCCGCATGTGGATCATGGCGTTGATCGATGAGCAGCCGCCGATCACACGACCCCGCGCGTAGATGATGCTGCGGTCGGCCAAGCCTGGGTCGGGTTCGGTCGTGAAGCACCAGTCGGTGCGGGGGTTGGCGATCGTGTACAGGTAGCCGACCGGCACCTTGATCCAGAACCAGTTGTCTTTGCCCCCGGCCTCGACCAGCAGGACGCGGTGATCAGGGTTGGCGCTGAGCCGGTTGGCGAGCAGACAGCCCGCGCTGCCCGCACCCACGATGATGTAGTCGTATTCGGCCACGGGTCATAGTGTGCGTGATGACGGGGCTCGGCAGGCGCATTACCCCGGCCTCGGAGTTGAGATGGGCGGCCAGCCAACAAGCGTCGCTGACGACCGCGAGTACGAGGCACACGACAGATATGCGGGGCAGGGCCGCCGACTCCACAAAACTTGACATAATGTGGCTTATCGGCATTTTCGTTACCTGGGCTGTCACGAGAACTCCTGACTATGGCCCCTTACCGGCGTTGATTGCCCAAACCTCGTGCGAGTAATCCATCCCGTAGCGTCGGCGCGAGTCGCCTCCACACGGTTGGCCGCTCAACTCTGGCCGCCGGTGCACGCAGCCGAGGCCTACGTTGTGATGACGACCGACCGGCCGAGACTCGCCGCGGGTTGCCGCTCTCCGGTTCCCCCTGTTGCCCAGAGTAATTCGTCACAGTGACGAAACGCCGCCCCTTCGACGGGATGTTCAATCTCACCGTTGAGGATGGAAACCGGGTGCCGGGCAGGCGAATTGAACCGACTGTGTCGCCAGACGGAAACATGTACGAAGTGACGGCTCCTGCGCGCGGTCTGCGCGGCAGTCGCCGCAGTCATGGGCGAACCCGTATGACCTACGGCACGGCCGGACTCCCCCGTCGGCCGCTAACAGGTTGATTGCTTGCGTCAGGTACGTGCAAGCAACCCGTCAAGACGTCGACCGGGATGACCGGCCTTACCACCCTTGAAACGTCACTGTGACGAATTGTTGTGTGGCGCAGTGCTATTCGATCCGCTCACCCGTTGAGGTGTTCGCGTGCCGCAGCGACGAACTCGGCGACCAGCGGGTTCGCCTCCCCGATGCGGGTCGCGACAACGACGGTGCTGGCGGGGAACCCGCTCAACGGCACGGTGGTCAGGTCGGGGCGCACCGAGCTGCGCCGGTCGCCGACCGGGAGGACCGCGACCGCCTGTCCGGCCGCGACGAGCTCCAGCCTGTCCTCGAAACTCTCGATGAGCGGTCCGGCCGACAACGGGCCGGGATCGCTTGGCCGATAGGAGCCCGCCGGAAAGATCGCCCGGGTACCGCCGTGTGAGCAGATGACCGATTCGCCGGGTGCGAAGTCCTCCAACCACACCGACTCGCGGCCGGCCAGTGGGTGATCCACCTGCAGCACCAACATCCGCGGCTCTTCATAGAGCACCGTGGTCCGCACCCCGTCGGTCGGTATGAACAGCGGCGCCCTAGCGACCAGCACGTCGACTTGGCCATCGGTGAACGCGCCCTCCTCGTGACAGCCGAGATGGCGGGTTCCGATGTCGGCCTCAGGGTGGCGGCGGCGCAGTTCCCGAACAGCGGGTGTGATGACAAGATCCTCGACGTATCCGACGACGATCCGGCCGGTGGGCGTGTATGCGCGGGCGGTGAGCGTCGCCTGGCGCGCGGCCCGCAGCAGCGCATGCGCCTCGGGGAGAAACGCCTTACCGGCCTCGGTGAGCAGCGCCCCCTGCGGGGTGCGATCCAGTAGGGAGACGCCCAGATTGTGTTCCAGGCGCCGGATCTGCCGGCTCAGCGCGGGCTGTGCCAGGTGCAACTCCGCGGCCGCGCGGCTGAAGTTCAGATGCTCGGCGAGCACCGTGAAGTAGCGGACCAGGCGTAACTCCAGGTCGGCCCCGGAATCATTCACCGGTCATCTCCATACGCCGTCCAACCTGCCGTCATCCGGCCATATTCCGCGCTATGCATTTTCGGCATACCGCGGTGCCGAGCAGGTCTTGGACAGCGGCACGGGACGGCCGAACACTCGGGTGCATGAGTAGATACGAGGGCAAGAGTGTGGTCATCACCGGCGGGAGCAGCGGGCTCGGGTTGGCGGCCGCGCAGTATTTGGTGGACAACGGTGCCCGGGTTCTGGTCACCGGGCGCAACCAGGACACTCTCGACGACGCCGCCCGTCGCCTCGGCGACAACGGCATCGCCGTGCGCAGCGACACCGGTTCGCTCCCGGATATCGAGGCGCTGGCCGACCGGGTGCACGACGAGTTCGGGACCGTGGACGCGCTGGTGGCCAACGCGGGCATCGGTAGCTTCGACCCGTTCTTCGACGTCACCGAGCAGACGTTCGACGAGGTGTTCGCGATCAACACCAAAGGGCCGTTCTTCACGGTGCAGAAATTGGCGTCGCTGCTGTCCGACGGCGCCGGCGTGGTACTGACGACCTCGATCGCCAACCAGACCGGCTGGGACGCTCTCAGCGTGTATTCGGCCAGCAAGGCCGCGCTGCGCTCGATGGCCCGGACGTTGAGCCGGGAACTCCTGCCCCGGGGCATCCGGGTCAACGCCCTGAGCCCCGGCTCGATCGACACGGGGAAGTTGGACAAGGAGGTTCCGGACAAGGCCGCTGCGCTCAAGGCCGAATTCGAGCAGAGCAGCCCGATGAAGCGGTGGGGCCATCCAGACGAATTCGCTCCGGCGGTGGCTTTTTTGGCGTTTGACGCGACGTACGTCGCCGGGATCGAACTCGTCGTCGACGGTGGGGAATCCCAACTGTGAGCGACTATGCGGGCAAGCGGGTCGTCATCACCGGCGGGACCAGCGGCATCGGTCTGGCTGCCGCCAGACTGCTGGTGGCTGGACGGGCCCGCGTGCTGGTCACCGGACGGACACCGTCATCACTCGAAACCGCCAGGGCCGCACTGGGTCCGGATGCGGTCGTGCTGGCTTCCGACGCCGTCACCGGCATCGATGCCCTGGCCGCACGCGCCGCCGCAGAATTCGGTGCCGTCGACCTGTTGGTGCTCAACGCCGGCATCACCGCCACCGCGACCATCGAGGACACCGGTGCGAAGACCTACGACGAGCTGTTCGCGGTCAACACCAGGGCACCGTTCTTCACCTTGCAGAAGTTCCTGCCGCTCATGCCATCCGGCAGTGCCGCGGTATTCACGACATCGGTGAGCAACTCGAAGGGCATCGCGACCACGAGCGTCTACTCCGCGACGAAGGCGGCCCTGCGGTCGCTGACGCGGACGTTCGCCCGGGAACTGATCGACCGGGGTATCCGGGTCAACGCCGTCTCCCCCGGCCCGATCGACACCGGCATCCTGGAACGGACCATGCCCGCGGCGGCGGCGCGGGAATTCCTGGAGCAGGTCAAGGCCACCAATCCGATGGGGCGGTTCGGTAAACCCGAGGAGGTCGCCAGGGCGATCCTCTACCTGGGGTTCGATGCCACCTATACGACCGGCACCGAACTGGTCGTCGACGGCGGGGCTTCCGACCTGTGACCGGTGCACCCATCTGGGAGCCCGTGCCCGTAGACAGCCGTCACAATCCCGCCGTAGAGCCGGTGCCTCTCGCGGTGGTTGGCGCTTAACGGGTCGATTGCCCTCACCTGATGCGTGCGATCAACCCGTTAACGCCTCGGCGAGCCCGACGCTCGATGCGCGGCGGCGGCGAAACGGCGATGACGATTCGTCGCCGTCGGACTGACCGCGAATGATGATCCCTCGAACCGGGTTTCGGAGTCACGCTCGGCGCGGAGCCATTGCACCGACCGCTTCGTCGAGCAGCGCTGTCCCGCGGCACGAGCCTCGATCACGTCGCCCGCTACGCCTGGGTATGGCGGGTTGAGGCCCCGAACAACCCGACGGCGGGCTCATTTTTCGTCACGTGACGTTTTGCGCCCTGTCCGCCACGCGAATGGTTCGCGGTAAATACCGGACAACCCGGTCGCCGTGCGGGATCGTTGTCGCATGAGCCCCAAGGTTCCCTCTCCGAAAGAGATCAGAGAAGCCGCGCAGGCCGCTGCCGAGACCGCCCAGGCGGCCGCCACCGAAGCGATGCGCATCCCGCCGGCGTCCGTGAAGATGATGGCCCAAGTGCCCGACCTGATCGAGAACTTGGCCGCTGCGACCGAGCGCCTCAACGCGGCCATCGACCGTGCCGAACGCTATCTTGCACTGGCCGATCCGATGATCCGCACGATGGATGCCATCCTGCCGCAACTCGAGGCGCTGATTGCCACCGGCAACGACGTCTACAACGCGGTAGGACGAATCCCAGGTGTCGCGACCGTTGGCCGCTTCGCGTCGCGGACCTCCAATCAGCAGTCAGACAAGAAACCCCCCGGCGGGCGGACCCGCAGGAAGCCCTGACACCGAATCGTCAGGTGATCATTCGTAGTTGACCTCACCGCGCGGGAACGGTCGACCCCGAAAGTCAATCTGCGCCGATGGGTTCGCCACCGCGGTCACCATCCCGGACCCGAACGCGCCCTGCCGGTCGAACAGCGTCGCTGTACCGACGGAGATGCCGTCGGCGACCCAATGCGAGTCACCCTGTACGAGGATCCAGTCGTCCAACGGTAAGCGCGACAACGCCACCGTCAGGTCGCCGTTGATGTATCCGATTCCGTCGGTGCCCAGATTGGTCACCAGGCTGGTCGACTCGCCGATCGTCACCGCCCTGACGAACGGCGTGACCGGTTCGCCCGGAACGATGTTCGCGCAAGCATGAAAGAACCGTTTGCGAGACGTGTTCTGATGAGCCTCCGGCGAACGCGTCCACCCGCCGTCGTCGCTGCCGATGAACGGCACCAAATCCTCGTCCGGCGTGGGAAACTCCGGCAGGTTCACCGGCGCGATCCACTCCTCGCCGGGAGGCGCGGACGATCGCCGATATTGCACCAGCGTCGCACGCGCGACTGCCCGACCTTCCTGCAGCACTTCGCATTCCGCATTATGCACCCGGCGGCCATCCCGAATCACCCGCACCTCGACGGTGGTTGGCAGGTTCCGCGCCGCCCGGAACAGGTCCACCGTGATGCGCGTCGGCATGAACTCGGGCGAACCGCAGTCCTTCTCGAGCGCCTGCGCCGCCAGCCCGACGATGGCCGGCCCGTTGAGGTGATCATCGCCCCAGTGGCTCTGGGCGAATCTTGACGGCATGTACGCGCCGTCAGCCGTCGGCGTGAAATACGCGGCATCAGTGCTCATCTGCGGATCCTCGCACAGGGCTTCCGGCCCACCTCAGCTAGGTGTTGCGACCGCCGTTGACGCCGATGATCTGGCCCGTGATGTAACCGGCCTCTTCCGAAACGAGGAACGCGCACGTCGCCGCGATGTCCTCGGGTTTACCCATGCGGCGCACGGGGGTCGCATCGATCGTCGTCTGGATGTCGCCGAGGTACCCGCGCTTCTCGGCCGCACGCAACATCGGCGTGTCGATGAAACCCGGCGGCACGGCGTTCACCGTGATGCCGGCCGGCCCGTACTCGAGAGCCAACGTCTTCGTCAGTCCGTTCACCGCGGATTTCGCCGCCACATAATGCGCCATGTAGGGCGCGCCGGAATGCGTACTCGACGACGAGATGTTCACGATCCGACCCCAGCCGGCCTCCACCATGTCGGGCAGCACCGCCTGGACGCAGTGGAACACCCCGTTGAGGTTGACATCGATGACGCGTTGCCACTTCTCGAACGTGATGTCACCGAACCGCGAGAACCCGTCCAGCCCTGCGGCATTGACCAGAATCGACACCGGCCCCAACTGCCCGCGGATGCCCGAGAGCGCGGCATCAACCTGCCCGCGATCGGTGACGTCGGCGGTGAACGCGAACTCGTCGTCGTTGGGCGCCAGGTCGATGATGGCGACGTGGTAGCCGTCGGCGCGCAGACGGTCCACGATCGCACGTCCGATTCCCGAGCCGCCACCGGTGACGACAGCTGTCTTCATTCGCTTGTCCTTTCGTAACTGACTGTCGTAGAGGCTGTTTAGGTCGGCCGACGCGGCGCACGCAGCCCCAAGGTCCGTCTGCCCGCATCTTTGAGATTTTCCGCAAGCGCGCGATCGTCGAATTTCACCCACGCCGGTCCCACCGCACCGGCCATGCCCGCGAAGACCATGGCCGCGCGGATCTCGCCCGCGGGCCCCGCCTCGACGTCGGCGAGCAACCGCAGTTGCCGCGTGATCAAGTCTCGCCAGTCGCCGTCCTGCTGCAGAGCAGTGGCGACGCTGGGGTCCACCGCCAGCACGGCGACCAGCCCGCGGTTGCGCACCGCAAGATCGGCGTAACCGCTGAGCATCCGTTCGGCCCTGGCGCGGGGCGTGCGCTGCGCCTCGGCGGCGTCGACGATGAGGCGCAACTGCGCGAACATCGGCTCCAGCACCGCGCCCAGCAACTGCTCGCGAGTCCGGAAGTGGTGATAGATCGCGGCTTTCGTGAAGCCAAGCTCGTCAGCGATCATCTGCAGCGACGTACCGGCATAGCTGTGCCGGGTGAACAGATCGACGGCGACGTCGATGAGACGCTGCCGAGTGCCGCTCGGCTCGACGTCGACCACCGCCATCCTGGCTCCTTTACGATCGACAAGGAGACTACTAGCCGATCGTAAAGTTGCGTCACGCGGCCTCAGCGCCCCAGAACCCAGGAACCTACGGACGCACCGCCTGGACCGCCCACACCTTGCGTCGTCCCGCCTTGTGGCCGCCGACCGTCACGTCAGTGAAACCCGCCGAGCGGCACAGCGCTGCGAACGACTCCGCTTGCCGGCGCGTCCAGCCGTGACTGGCCAGCCCCGTCGCATCGGGTGTCGTCTGACGTTCCATGGCGAGCAGGCGACCGCCCGAGGCGAGCACTCGGTATGCCGACGCGATTCCATCGTCGACGTCCTGCCAGTGGTGCACCGTCGCCAGCGACCACAGCACCGTCGCCGAACCGTCCGGCAACGGCACCTGCTCGGCCGTCCCGGTCGCCCAGTTGATGTTCCCGCTCCGGGTGAACCTGCGCGCAAGCCGCAGCATCACCGGCGCCGGATCGACCCCCGTCGCCGCCGCGCCGCGCCGCGCCGCTTCGCGGACCGCTCCGCCGGGCCCGCACCCGATGTCGACGACCGTGTCCTCGCCCGTCACCCCTGCCAGATCCGCCGCCAAGCGCGCGCTCGCGCGGCCCATCAGCAGCAGGACCAGCCCGACGCACATGCCCATCGCGCCCGAAAAGCCGGGATGGTCCGCGTGATGGTTGACCGGCAACTCGTTCGGTGATCCCATGCATACGAGCTTGCCGCGCCGCATCGGCTCACAGTCAAGTACCAAATAGCGGCCGGCGTTTGTGGGTAGTCCGGGAGGACCATCCGGGAGGGACCCACTCATGACCGAGTTGAAGTACCTGGAACTGCACGGCGACCGCGTGGCCTACCGAGACGTCGGCGGTGGTCAGGACGTGCTCCTGCTGATCCACGGGATGGCGGGCAGCTCCGAGACCTGGCGGGCCGTCGTCCCGCAGCTCTCGCGGCGGTACCGGGTGATCGCTCCCGACCTGTTGGGCCACGGCCAGTCGGACAAGCCGCGCGGCGACTACTCGCTGGGCGCATTCGCGGTGTGGCTGCGCGACCTCCTCGACGAGTTGGGAGTGTCTCGCGCCACGATCGTCGGCCAGTCGCTCGGCGGCGGTGTCGCCATGCAGTTCGTGTACCAACATCCCGACTACTGCCAGCGGCTCGTCCTGATCAGCAGCGGCGGCCTCGGGCCCGACGTCGGGCTGACACTTCGACTCTTGTCGGCACCCGGAGCCGAGTTCATCCTGCCCGCCATCGCCCCGCCACCCGTTCTCAAGGTCGGCAACACACTACGCGGCTGGTTCCGGTCGGCCGGCATCCAGTCGCCCCGCGGGGCCGAAATGTGGAGTGCCTATTCGTCATTGGCGGACCGCCAAACCCGCCAGGCGTTCCTGCGCACGCTGCGGTCGGTCGTCGACTATCGCGGCCAGGCGGTCAGCGCGTTGAACCGCCTGCACGTGACCACCGAGCTGCCGGTCATGGCGATCTGGGGCGACGAGGACCGCATCATCCCCGTCGCCCACGCGTACGCGGCACTCGAGGCGCGGCCGGAATGCCGGCTCGAAGTGCTCGAGGGCGTCGGGCACTTCGCCCATGTCGAGCGACCATCCGACGTCGTGGACCTCATCGACGACTTCATCAACACGACCGGTCGACCGGCCGAGCAACCGGTCACCCATCCCGATCCCTAGCGGCTCGACGGTTCGCACCACCTGATGCGGTCAGCGACAGGAGGACGGACATAATCGACGAAACGGAGGTTGTCTAAGGATCGGAGTGGCTGTGGTCGAGACCAGCGCGTCGCAGTCGCCCGTGATCGGTCGCGAGCGCTCCCCCGGCCTGCTCATCGCCGGGTTGTCCGTCGTCGTCCTCACCGTCGCCGTCCTGCAGACCGCCGTCGTTCCGGTGCTCGGCATCATCGCCGACCAACTCCACGCCTCGATCGTCGGCGTGAGTTGGGCGGTCACCGCCAACCTGCTCGCCGCGGTCGCGGCCACGCCGCTGCTCGGCCGCCTCGCCGACCTCCACAGCAAGCACCGGGTGCTGCTCGGCGTGCTCGTCGTCGTGCTGGCCGGATCGTTGATAGCGGCCCTCACGTCGTCGCTGCAATTGCTGATCATCGCCCGCGTGCTCCAGGCCGCCTCCTACGCGCTCTACCCCATCAGCATCGCGATCCTGCGCGAGGAGCTGTCCGAGGAGCGCCTGATGTCGGCGATGGCCGTGCTGTCCGGGACGCTGGGTTTCGGCGGCGGGACCGGACTCGTCGTGGTGGGGCTGTTGATGAACGGGGACGCCGGCTATCACCGCGTCTTCTGGCTGACGACGGCGTTCACCGTCGGCGTGATCGCCATCGTGCTGTTCGTGGTGCCTCGACGACCGCACGACGTCGCCGGATCGATCGACTGGCTCGGCGCGACCGGGTTGGCGGTGGGGTTGTCGGCCCTCCTGCTCGCGATCACGCAAGGCCAGACGTGGGGATGGGTATCGCCCGCGACCCTCGGCTGCATCCTCGGCGGTGTGGCGGTGCTGGCCGGCTGGTGGTGGTGGGAGCGCCACACCCGTCGCCCGCTGGTGTCGACGGCAATGCTCACCCGCCGACCGATCCTGCTCACCAACATCGCGACCATCTTCGTCGGCATGGGCCTGTACTTCGCGTTCCTCGGGTTGACGCTCTTCGTCCAAATCCCGCGTGAGGCAGCCGGTTACGGCTTCGGTGCGACGGTGCTGGAAGCGAGCGTGGTGTATCTGCTGCCGGGCGCGTTCACGGGCTTCGTCGTCGCGCTGATCAGCGGGCGGTTCATCGACCGGTTCGGCGCCCGGCCGGTGCTCGTGGTCGCGGCGCTCGCCGGTATCGCCGGATTCCTGTTCATCGCGTTGGTGCACTCGTACACCTGGCAGATCATCGTCGCGAGCATCCTCGCCAACGCCTACATCAGCCTCGGTTACGGCGCCCTGCCGGCCCTCGTCGTCAGCGAGGTCGACGCCGGCGAGACGGGCGTGGCCACGAGCATGAACGCGATCGCGCGCACGATCGGCAGTTCGATCGCGGCGGCCGTGGTCGCCATGCTGCTCAGCCGGTCGGTGCCGGGAGCGGGGGTGCCGATGGAGAGCAGCTTCCTCGCGATCTTCCTCGGCGGCGCGATCACCTCGACGCTCGCGCTGGTGTTGATCGCCGTGTCGCGTCCATCGTCGCGGTCAGCGGATTCCGCGGAGGCACGCTACGAAACGCGTGCCATGAACCACGAGTGGGGCTGAGAACGCTCGGTCAGCGCAGCGAGGCGAGGTTGGACACCGACTTGCGCACGTCGGATTCAATCACCTTGGCCACCAGGTTGCCGACCCGCGTGTTCAGCAGCCCGCCGGACAGATCGGCGACCACCTGAAACGTCGACCCCGGTTGGTCGTCGCGGACGCAGAGCGTCAACCCGATGCGGATACCCGGCCTGCCCCTGCCGACCATCTCCACCACCTTCGGCTCGTCGTAGCGCTTGACCTGCCAGTGGATGGTGTTGCGGAATCCCTTGACCTTGATCAGCGACGACACGCAGGTGCCGACCTCGATGTTGTCGGGCACCTCGCTGCGCCACCCGCCGAAGATCGTCAGCCACTCGTCGAACCGGCTCAGGTCCGAAGCCAACTCCCACGCCTTGTGGGGGCTGAGATCCGACGAAACCGACACGTCCACTGATGCCATGCCTAGACCCTTACCCGGCGAAGCCGGGCAGGTAAACGGCGGTTCTGCCGAAACGGCGCAGTTCCGGCTGGAAAACTGACCGCAGAAACCGGTTCAGCGTCGGCGCCGGGTGCGGTAGCCGGCCAGATATCCGACTGCTCGGACACAGCGAATTTGGTGCCCGGGATCACACCAGACAAAGGATTCCATTGTGGATATGTAAATTCCGTGCGGAATCGCTTGCGAAGGACCGCTTGATCCGCGATTGTTTACCCACAGCTGGGGGGCAGCCTGTAGGAGGATCCGCACTGACCGGCTCACACACCACCGCCGTCGACCAATCTTCGGGGCACAACGAGGCGACCCGCCCGAGTGGGGCCCCGGTCATCGAGATCGACCACGTCACGAAACGCTTCGGTGACTATGTCGCGGTCGCCGAGGCGGACTTCTCGATCGCCTCGGGTGAATTCTTCTCGATGCTGGGTCCGTCCGGCTGCGGTAAGACCACGACTCTGCGCATGATCGCGGGGTTCGAAAGCCCGACCGCCGGCGCGATCCGGCTCGAGGGCGTCGACGTTTCGAAGGTCCCGCCGCACAAACGCAACGTCAATACGGTGTTCCAGCACTACGCCCTGTTTCCGCACATGTCGGTGTGGGACAACGTGGCCTACGGACCGCGCAGCAAGAAGCTGGCCAAGGGTGAGATCCGCAAGCGGGTCGACGAACTCCTCGAGATCGTCCGGTTGACCGACTTCGCCGACCGTCGCCCCGGCCAATTGTCCGGAGGGCAGCAACAACGCGTCGCGCTGGCCCGCGCACTGGTGAACTACCCCAGCGCGCTGCTGCTCGACGAACCGCTCGGCGCCCTCGACCTCAAGTTGCGCCAGGTGATGCAGTTCGAGCTCAAGCGCATCCAGCGCGAGGTGGGGATCACGTTCATCTACGTGACCCACGACCAGGAGGAAGCGCTGACGATGAGTGACCGCATCGCGGTCATGAACGCCGGCAACGTCGACCAGATCGGTACACCCACCGAGATCTACGACCGGCCCGCCACCGTGTTCGTCGCGAGCTTCATCGGGCAGGCCAACCTGTGGGCGGGTCGCCAGACCGGCCGGGCCAACCGCGATTACGTGGAGATCGAAGTGCTGGGCTCGACGCTCAAGGCGCGTCCGGGCGAGACCACGATCGAACCCGGCGGCCACGCGACGCTGATGGTGCGCCCGGAACGGATCCGGGTGTGCATGGACGCCCCCACCGGCGACTTCGCCGGTGTGCCTGCGACGGTGACCGACCTGACCTTCCAGGGTCCGGTGGTGCGGCTGTCGCTGGCCGCGCCGGACGATTCGACGATCGTCGCCCACATCGGTCCCGAGGAGGATCTGCCGATGCTGCGCCCCGGCGACGACGTTCATGTCTGCTGGACGCCGGACGCCTCGCTCGTGCTGCCGGCCGCCGACATCCCGACTGCCGAGGATCTCGAGGAGATGCTCGACGATTCCTGATCGTCATGTGGCGCACCGACACCGCCGCGAGCGGCGCCCTCGAAAGCTGTCGGCCCCTCCCCTCCCTCCGACGAAAGGCACAGTCGCCATGCCCTACGAGATGGACCCCCGCCTCGCCCGCTTCGCCACCAACCGCACGTCGCGCCGCCGCTTCATCGGCGGCGGCGCCGCCGCGGCCGCCGCAATGGTTCTCGGCCCGTCGTTCCTCGCGGCCTGCGCTTCGGACAGCGGCACATCCGGGACCACCACGGCCGAAGGTGGACCCGCGAGCGGCACCCTGCGGATCTCGAACTGGCCGCTGTACATGGCCGACGGGTTCATCGCCGCGTTCCAGCAGGCGTCGGGAATCACCGTCGACTACAAGGAAGACTTCAACGACAACGAGGAATGGTTCGCCAAGGTCAAGGAACCGTTGTCGCGCAAGCAGGACATCGGCACCGACCTCGTGGTGCCCACCGCGTTCATGGCGTCCCAGATCCGATCGCTCAACTGGGTCAACGACTTCAGCGAGAATGGCATCCCGAACAAGAAGAACCTGCGCCCCGATCTGCTCGACGCGCAGATGGACCCGGGCCGCAAGTGGAGCGCCCCGTACATGACCGGCATGGTCGGCCTCGCGTTCAACCGCGCGGCCACCGGTCGCGACATCACCAAGATCGACGACCTGTGGGATCCGGCGTTCAAGGGTCGCGTCAGCTTGCTCTCCGACTTCCAGGACGGCTTGGGCATGATCATGCAGTCGCAGGGCGGCGACCCGGCGTCGCCCAACACCGAAACGGTGCGGAAGGCGGTCGATCTGGTCCGCGAACAGAACGACAAGGGACAGATCCGCCGATTCACCGGGAACGACTACGCCGACGACCTGGCGGCAGGCAATGTCGTGATCGCGCAGGCCTATTCGGGCGATGTCGTGCAGCTGCAGGCCGACAATCCAGACCTTCAGTTCGTCGTACCGGAGTCCGGTGGCACCGACTTCCTCGACACCATGGTGATCCCGTACACGACGCAGAACCAGAAGGCCGCCGAGGCGTGGATCGATTACGTCTACGACCGGGCCAACTACGCCAAGCTCATCGCGTTCACGCAATTCGTGCCGGTGCTCTCGGACATGACCGCCGAGCTCGACCAGATCGACCCCAACCTCGCCAAGAACGAGCTGATCAATCCTCCGCAGTCCACCCTCGACCGCGTCAAGGCGTGGGCTCCGCTCAAGGACGAGCAGAAGCAGGAGTACGCCTCGATGTACGCCGAAATCACCGGCGGTTGATGAATGGCAGGCGTCGCCAGTAGCGGCCGGCAACGCAGCAGGATCGCCCCGTATCTGATGATCCTGCCCGCGATGGTGTACCTCGCGGTGTTCTTCGTCGTTCCGTTCGTCTCCCTGGCGCGGATGTCACTGTCGACGACGAGCGGGTCGATTTTCCTTCCCACTCTGACGTTTTCGTGGGACTTCGCGAACTACGGTGAGGCGTTCAGCAAGTATCACGAACAGATACTGCGGTCGTTCGGCTACGCCACCACAGCGACGGTGCTGTGCATCCTTCTGTCGTTCCCGTTGGCGTACGTCATCGCTTTCAAGGCAGGCCGGTTCAAGAACCTGCTCCTGGGCCTGGTGATCCTGCCGTTCTTCGTGACGTTCCTGATCCGCACCATCGCGTGGAAAACCATTCTCGCCGACAACGGTTGGGTGGTCGACGCGCTGGACGCCATCGGGCTGCTGCCCGCCGACGGACGGTTGCTGTCGACCAGCTGGGCCGTCATCGGCGGGCTCACCTACAACTGGATCATCTTCATGATCCTGCCGCTGTACGTCAGCCTGGAGAAGATCGACCCGCGGTTGATCGAAGCCAGCAAGGACCTCTACTCGTCGAACACCCGCAGCTTCACCAAAGTCATCCTGCCGCTGTCACTTCCGGGCCTGCTGGCCGGCAGCCTGCTGGTCTTCATCCCGGCTGCGGGCGACTTCATCAACGCCGAATACCTTGGCAGCACGCAGACAACGATGATCGGCAACGTGATCCAGCAGCAGTTCCTGGTCGTCAAGGACTATCCCGCCGCGGCGGCGCTGAGCATGGTGCTGATGGGCATCATCCTGGTCGGCGTCCTGCTCTACACGCGGGCTTTGGGCACGGAGGAACTCGTATGACCGTGCAGGCGATGGAAGCCGCGACGAACCCGGCCCCGGCGAGTCGGGTGAAGGGCTCGCCGAAGTGGGGCGACTGGCTGCTGCGGATCGTCGCGGGCCTGGTGCTGCTGTATCTGTTCCTGCCCATCTTCGTGATCGTGCTGTTCTCGTTCAACGATCCGAAGGGCAAGTTCAACTACAGCTGGCAGGGCTTCACCCTGGAAAACTGGGCCGATCCGTTCAAGTACCCGGCGCTGACCGAGGCCCTGAAGCTGAGCATCAACGTCGCGGCGGTCTCCACTGCCATCGCGTTGGTGCTGGGCACACTGGTGGCCATAGCCCTTGTGCGCCAACGGTGGCGGGGACAGCGCGCGGTCGACACGTTCCTCGTTCTGCCGCTGACGGCGCCCGAGGTGGTCATGGGCGCCGCGCTGCTGGTGTTGTTCCTCGACCTGGGCTGGGCCACCGGCTATACGACGATCGTGTTGGCCCACATCGCGTTCGAGGTCAGCTTCATCGCGATGACCGTGCGCGCGCGGGTGCGCGGTTTCGACTGGACGCTCGAGGATGCGTCGATGGATCTGGGCGCCAGCCCCACACGCACGTTCTTCCGGGTGACGCTTCCGTTGATCGTTCCGGGGATCGTCGCGGCGGGCATGCTGTCGTTCGCGTTGTCGCTCGACGACTTCATCATCACCTACTTCGTCAGCGGTTCGACGGTGACGTATCCGCTGTATGTCAACGCCGCGGTCAAAGCCGCGGTGCCGCCGCAGATCAACGTCCTCGCGACGGCGATCCTGGTGATCAGCCTCATCCTGCTGGCCCTCGGCACGCTCTACCGGCGCAAGCGGATCGACGTCTAGCTACACACCGACCTCGGCCGGCACCGCGGGCTGGCGCGCGCCGCTGCGGGCGGCACCGATCCCGGCGGCCACGACGAAGCACATGCCCAGCACGCCGAGCGCCGCGGGCACCTGACGCAGGATGACGAGGCCGACGCCCATCGCGAAGCCCGGTTCGAGCGCCATCAGCGTGCCGAACGCCGCGGTGGTGAGCCGTCGCAACGCCAGCAACTCCAACGCGAACGGCACGACGGGCAACAGGATCGCCAGGCCCAGCCCGATCAGCAGGATGTCGACCGAGAGGCGCGGCAACACGAGGTGCCCGACGGCCAGCGTGGCCACGATGCCCGCAACCGGCATCGACACGGCGAGCCCGTTCATGCCCGACACCTCGTCCCCCACCCGCTGGGTCAGCAGGATGTAGCCGGCCCAGCAGACCGCGGAGGCCAGCGCGAACAGCACGCCGACACCGTCGACGTGCCCCGCCCACGGCTGAGTGAGCAGGATGACCCCAACGGCGGCGAAGCCCGGCCAGAGCACGCGACCGCGCCCCGTACCGTGCACCACCGCCACACCCAACGGGCCGAGGAATTCGATCGCGCTGGCGGTGCCCAACGGGATGCGGGCCAGTGCGGCCATGAAGAGCAGGGTGATGCCCGCGGTCACCACTCCGAGCACCACACACATCCGAAAGCTCGCCCAGGTGAAGGCTTTTGGGCGCGGCCGGACGATCAGGAGCATGAGCACACCCGCCCAGGCCAGGCGCAGCCACGCCGCTCCTTCGGCGCCGATGCGGTCGATCAGCGTGACGGCGATCGCCGCGCCGGTCTGCACACACAGCATCGACGCGACCGCCATCAGAGCGCCGGTGCGTGCGTGGCCCGTCATTAGTGCATTGAACGGGATGCCGACCGGATCCGTCCACGGGATTTCCGTGGCTGCAAGCTAAAGGCGAGCGAGGCTGAACGGGTAGGTGAAGGTCCCGCCCGGCGCACCGTCGCAGCCGGTCGCGAACGACGATTCGAGGGTGCCCGACCGAGTCGCCGCATCCCACGAATAGACATCCCGGGTCGGGATCACCGGACCGTAGTAGACGTTGCCGCACCGCAGTCCGTCCGGAACGTCGACGGTCAGCGTGTACCGGCCATCGACGAGGTGTGCATCACCGCGGTAGGCAAACGCTTTCGCGATGGGCTGCGGGGTCGCCTGGATGTGCACGCAGTCGCCGGGGCAGCGCGAGATGGCCCACAGCCACGTGTGGAAGTCGTAGCGCCCGTCGATCACGAGATGGAAGTTGCCGTAGACGGTCTCGGCGCGGGCTGGCCCCGGGGCGAACAACGCCGCGACGGCCAGCGTCACACCGATCAATGCGGAGGCGACGGAACGGCGTCGGACAGGCACAGTGTCCTTGATACGTCATGTCGACGACGACCGACGGCGGTGGTGCCGCTCAGCGGGATCACCTGTTCCACTGAGCGGACGCGGATCGTCCTGCGCGCCGGAACCGGCCTAGGTTGATCATTCGTCACGATCGGTGAAGGAGACGGCGATGCGGATGACCGGTGTCGCGGTGGGTGTCGTCGCTGCCGCCGTGACGGGCATCGGCTTGACCGGTGCAGCCCAGGCCACCGACAACGAGTGGGGCCTCAACGGCCGCTACACCGCCACCTCGAACGGCGAATACGCCAAGACCAACGACAGGTTCCGCGACGAGGCCAGCCTGCGCAGCACCTGGACCATCACCACGACGTGCAGCTATCCGACCGAGTGCACCGGCACGGTCGTCAGCGACTTCGGTTGGACCGCCCCGATCTACAAGACGGGTGGCGTCTGGTACGTCAAGCACACGGTGGAGGACTGGATTCCGTGTCCCGATGGCACGGCGGCCCCCGGTCTTCAGGTGTTCCGGTTCGTCCCCGTCAATGAGGACGGCAGCCTGACCGACCCCGCATCGACGACGCTGGCGGGCGAAGACCAGACCACCGGCCCCAGCGGCGCGTGCGGCGTCAGCAAGCCGGTCTTCATCAACATGCCGTTCAAGCTCGTCAAGAACGACGCCTGACCCGCTTACCCATTCGGGACGAGTAGGTCCTGCCACGACTTCGGGCCCGCCGGCGCCGCCAGGTCGGCTTGCCGGAACACCTGTCCGTCCGGCGTCGCGTACTGACCCGTCTGCGGATCGTAGGGGGCGAAGGCGACGGACGGGCCACCCGAGCTCGAGGAACTCGGGGCCGTGGCGGGAGCTGCACCGCCGGGCGGCGGCGGTGGCGGTGACGGTGACGCAGCTTCGCCTGGTTGGGCGGGCGGCATCGGCGTGCCTTGCACCGGACCGTAGATCCGCTCTTCGAAGTCGACGCGGTCGTCGGGTGCGAAGCCCTGGGCGATCAGGTTCGGATCGATCGGGTACGCGCCCAGCGGATGCTGGCGCATCGCCAGCGGCTCGAACGGCTTGTCGCTCTGGCACATTTCGGCGGTCGGCGCGCGCTTGCCCGGATGCGCCAGGCACGGATAGTTGCGCGCCCCGCGCACCCCGATGGGCGAATCCTGCGGCAGTTTGCAGTACAGGCCGTCGGGCGTGTCGACGATCGTCTCGTCCTCGGGTGAGCGCCACTGGTTCGGCGGTAGGAACCCGACCGTGCACGCGGGCGGGTCGCTGATCACCAGCGTGAAATCGCCCATCGCCATGCCGGTGGGGTTGTTGCGCGCAACGCCGACGGTCTGCGTGGCCGCCACATACGGCGGAAACAGCACCAGAAGTTGTTCCAGCGCGGCGTGATACGTCACGCCGACCTCGCCGACCGACGTCAGGTTGGCCAACAGCACGGGGAGGGTCGCCTTGACGTCGTTGAACAACCGCGAGGCCTCGTCGGCCGCGCCGGGACCGACCTCGAGAATCGTGCGCACCTGCGCGTCATCGGCCTGGAGTTGACCGGTGATGCCCGCCACGCTGCGCGCCCAGCTGCGGATGGCGTCGGCCGATTGCGCCTGGCCGTCCAGCAGCGGACGGCTGTCGTCGATCAACGCCCGTGTCTTGTCGGCGATCGCGTTGCCGTCACCGACGATCTTCGCCGACGAGTCGATCAGTGAGCCGAAGTCGTATCCGGCCCCGTCGAATGCCTTGAACGACTCGTCGAGCAGACCGCTGATCTTGTCCTTCGGAATGCTGTCGATCAGGGCGCTGACCTGATCGAGCATCGGGCCGACGGCTTGCGGTACCGAGGTCTTCTCCCGGGGGATCACCGAGCCGTCCTGCAGGAACGGTCCGTGCGTGTCGTCGGGCACCAGGTCGACGTACTGTTCCCCGACGGCAGACACGCTGCGCACGGCGGCGCGGGTGTCGGCCGGAACCTTCGGTGAGGTGTTCAGCGACAGCGTCGCGACGGCCCCCTCGCGGGTGGCGCGCACGTCGAGGACCTTGCCCATCTGGACACCGCGATAGGTCACGTTCGAGAACCGGTAAAGGCCACCGGTGCCGGGCAGTTCGAGCTGCACCGTGATGCGGCCGATGCCCAGCAGCGTCGGCACCTGCATGTAACCGAACACCATCAACGCGATGCCGATCACCGAGGCGATGGTGAAGATGATGAGCTGATTGCGGACGAAGCGCGTCAACATCAGTTGCCGCCTCCCCCGGCAACACCCGCGCCGTCCGCCGCGAGGCCGGATCCATGGTCGACGACGACCGCGGCCGAATCATCTGAGCCGTCGGCGCTTTCGACGAGCGGTGGTGGCTCGGCGACCTCGGTTGGCGCCGGTGTGATCGGCGCGTTCAACGGGTCCAGGGTGTAGGTCAGGTACCAGGGATCGCCCGGCGCGGGCACCATCGGCGCGCCCTCCTGCCCCCAGCGGGTGCCGAGGAACAACCCCCGCTTGAGCCGCGGAATGGTGAAGTCGAAGATGATGAACTGGTTCATGTAGTCGCCGCGGATCGCACGGTCGATGAAGCTCTGCGTGTAGGGGAACGTCGGCGCGTAGGCCAGGACGGTGCCCAGGTTCGGGCCGACGTCGGCGAGCGCGCGCAACGTCGGTTCGAGGTTGGCGAGGTTGCGCACGATGTCGTCTTTCGTGTCGTTGATCAGTCCGGTGGCCGTGTCGCTGAATCGTCCCAGGCGCTCGAGCGCCTCGGTGATGCGCGGCCGTTCCTTGATCAGCACATCGAGAGCGGGCGGAATGCGTTGCAGCCCAGCCGTGATGACGTCCCGTTCGGCGGCGAACGTGCTCGACATCCGGTCCATCGCGGCGATGGAGGCGTTGATGTCATCGCGTTGGGTGTCGAGCATCCCGATGAAATCGTTCAGGCGGACCAGCAGGTCCCTGATCTGGTCCTCGCGTCCGTTCAGTGCGGCGTTGAACTCACGGACGATGTCACCCATCTGCCCGAGGCCGCCGCCGTTGACCACGACCGACAGCGACGACAGCGTCTGTTCGGTGGACGGGTACGTCGATGACCTGTCGAGTCCGATGGTCGACCCGGCTTCCAGCGCGCCGCTGGGTGCCTGCCCCAGGGGCGGGTCGAGCGCCAGGTGCATCGAGCCGAGCAGGCTGGTCTGTCCCACGGTCGCCACCGCGTTCGCGGGTATCACGACGTCGGGCCGCACCGACACCTCGATGTCGGCGTGCCAGTTCGTCACCTTCATCCTGCCGATGCTGCCGACGACCACGTCACCGAGGAGGACCGGTGAATTGGGTTCCAGCGAACCAACATTCGCGACCTGGACGTGATACACGGCGGCGCCCTCACCCCGGCCCACCGTGCCCGGCAGCGGCAGCGAGTTCACGCCTTCGAACGTGCACCCGGTCACCGCGAGGGCGACGCAGCACGCCATGACTACGAGGCGGCGGATCGAGCGGGCACTCATCATGACGGCCCCATCGGGGTCGCGGGCGGTGCCGGCGCCTCGGCAGGCAGCAACATGTCCTCGAGCGTCGTCGGCTGCGAGACCGTCGTCGGCGGGCCCGGCGGGATCGGCGCGCCCGGATACAGGGCGGGTTGGGGTGCGGCCGGCAGCCCGTTCGGGGCGTAGGCGCCGGGCGGACCGGGCGCGGTGGCCCACCCCGCGGGCGGCGGCACATCACCGGCGCCGGTGTACGCCGACACCGCCGGTGGGGCCTCAGGAGGTTGCGGAGCCCCGCCGGCTCCCCCGGGTGCCAGCGCAGGATCCGAATAGATCAGGTTGCCCGGGCTCGGCGACTTCTGCAGGTAGGCGTTGAACGGCATCGGCAGATAGTTGAAGTTGAGCAATCGCAGTGCCGGACCGAGGTATTCGGCGCACGCCTTCGACGCCTCGGGCGCCGTGGCGTTCTTCACCGCGGCGATCGACGAGCACACCAGCTGCACCGGGTTGGCGAAGTTCGCCAATGCGAAGCCGCCGATCATGGTGCCGGTGTCGGGGTTGTAGATGTTGTATCCGTTGCCGATGGCGTTGGGCGCGACGTGGAGCACGTTCTCGAGGGTCAGCCGATTGTCGGCGAGGTTCTGTGTGACGGCGCCCAGGCGCTGGATCTGTTCGGCGGTCTGATCCCTGCTGCCCGCGATGAACCGCTGCACCTCGCCGACGGCTTCGGCGAGATACGTGAGTGCGGCGTCGAGATCGGACCTGCTCGAATCGATCACACTGCCCACCGTGGCGAGGCGGTCCTGGAACTGCACGATCTGGGCGTTGCTGTCGCGCAGTGCGTTGACGAAGGTCTGGAGGTTGACGATGACGTCGACGATGTCGCCGCTCCCGTCGGCGAGGATTCGGCCGACCTGCGCCAGCTGCGTGATGGTCTCGCGGAGTTTGTCGCCGTTGCCGTTCATGGCGTTGGCCGCGCTGTCGATGAAGCGGCTGACCGATGTCGTCGAGATGTCGCCGCTGGGGCCGAGTTCCGTCGCCAGCCGCGTCAGTTGCTCCTTGACCTCGTCCCACTCGACAGGCACCGCGGTCCGGTCGACGCCGATGACGGCGTTGTCGGGAAGTGTCGGGCCGCTGGTCTCGTAGGCGGGGGCGAGCTGGACATAACGGGCGGACACCAGGTTCTGCGCGACGATGACCGCTTTGGCGTCGACGGGGATCGGCACGTCCCGGTCGACAGACAGCCGCATGCGGGCCAGGGCTCCGTCGGGCTCGATCGCTTTGATCGTGCCGACCCGCACTCCCGCGACGCGCACCTCGTCGCCGGGGTAGATCGCGGTGGCGGAGGTGAAGTACGCGGTGATGGTTCTGGGGCCGAAGAACGCCTGGCGGATGACCATCGCGGTTCCTCCGACGAGCAGGCCCACCAGGACCACCAGCAGCACGGTCGACAGCGTTTTGCGGCCGATCATCGCGACCCTCCCGGAATACCGTTGTACGGGAAGGGGAATTCGGCGCGGGGCCCCGCGTTGTCCGGCGGCTGTCCGGCGTTCACGCCGCGGCGATAGCCCAGCGCATAGTCGAGGAACGGTTGCAGCGACTGCGCAGGAAGCAGGTTGCCGACGAACGCGTTGTAGTAGAACCCGTTGTTGACCGCCTCGCCCTGAGTGACTTGATATTTCGCCAGCCCGGACAGCGCCTTGGCGATGTTGTCGCGGTTACGCTCGAGCATCTCGTAGACCGCGTTGAGCTTCTGCAGCGTCGGCGCCAGTTCCTGCTCGTTGTCGTGCACCAGGCCGGTCAACTGTTGGGCGACCACCGAGGTGTTGGCGAGCAGGCTGACGATGGCGTGCCGGCGGGTCTCGAGAACACCCATCAGGTCGTTGGCGTTGAGGATCAGGGTGTTCAGCTGCTCGCTGCGCTCGGACAGCACACCGGTGACGTCGGCGGCACTCTTGAGCAGTCGGCCCAGCGACTCGTCGCGTCCGTTCAGTGAGCGCGACAACCGGCTCAGCCCGTCGAAGGTCGGTCCGAGTTGGGGCGCGATCCGGTCGATCGTGTCCGACAGCGTGTCGAGGGCCTGGTTGATCGATGCGGTGTCGGTGTCGGCCGTGTTCGCGGTGAATTCGCTGACCGCCTCGGTCAGCGAGTACGGCGACGAGGTCCTCGACACCGGGATGACGTACAGCGGCTTCACCCGGTCATCACCCGCCGGTTCCAGGGCCAGCGTGCGCTCCCCCAGCAGGGTGCCGGTGCGGATGTGCGCCGTGGTCTGCGATCCGAGGCGGACCTTTCCGTCGACGGTGAACGTCACGAGGGCCTTGCCCTTGTCCAGGGATACCTCGGACACCGAGCCGACCGTCATACCGGAGACCTTCACGTCGTTGCCCGGCGCCAGACCGCCGGCCTCGGTGAACAGTGCCTGATACCTGACGGCGGTCGCCCACGACCACAGCCGCTCGGGTTGCAGCCCCACAGCGATGATCAGGACGATGAGAACAACGCCGATGAATCCGGCTCGAATCAGCTCTGGGGCACGGTATTTCAGCATCAGGGCTCCCCGCATCTTCCGTTGTTCTGCAGGATCCATGGGAAGTGCGCGGTACGCCCCTGAAGGTCGGTGACCCTGACCGATATTCCGCACAGGTATTGGTTCAGGAAGCTGCCGTACGCGCCGAGACGCACGAGCTTCTTGTAGTTCTGCGGCGCCTTCTGCAGGGAGATGTCGAGAAGCGGTATGTCCTTCTCGAGCAGCGGAGCGACGCGGTTGAGCTGGTCGACGCTGCCGGCAAGTGGTGGCCGCGCCTGGGTCATCAGATCCGCGAGCGACGCGGTCCCGCTGTCCAGTGCGGTGATCGCCTCCCCGATCGGGTCACGGTCGGCGGCCAGGCTCGTGATCAATTTCTCGAGGCGGTCCACCGCGCCAGAGAACTTCTTCCCGTCCTTGGCGATGGTGGCCAGCACGGCGTTGAGGTTGTCGATCAGGTTCCGAACCGTCTCGCCGTTGTCGGCGATCGAGTTGGTGAAGGACGCGGTCTTGGCGAACAGCGATTCGAGGTTCCCGCCCTGCCCCTGCAGGACCTGGATCAAGGAGCGGGTCAAGGCGTTGACGTCGTCGGGGTTCAGGCCGCGGATCACGGGCTTCAGCCCACCGAGAAGGAGGTCGAGGTCCAGGGCCGGCTCGGTGCGGTCGGCGGGGATTCGTGAGCCGGGTCCGGCGACCCTCGTCGAGCCGGGTCCGTCGAGGAGTTCGAGGTAGCGATCCCCGACGAGGTTGAGGTAACGCACCGCGGCTTTGGTCCCGGTGGTGAGCACGATGTCGGAGGCGGCGTCGAAGGTGACTACGACGGTGTTGTCCGGTTGCAGGGAGACGTCGTGGACGGTGCCGACGCGGATACCCGAAACCCGCACCGAATCCCCGGGTTTGAGGTCGGAGACGTCGGTGAACACGGCGGAGTAGTCGTGTGCGGACCCGGTGCGGTACTGGCCGAAGATGGCGAACAGCGCGGCGGTCAACAGCAGCATCACCGCGCCGAAAGCGCCCAGTTTGATCGCAGTTTTGGCGCCGCTCATCCCGGTTGTCCGATCTGCGAGGAGTTGCGGGGCGGACCGTCGATCGGGCCGAACAGCGCCTGCTTGAGCGCATCGGAGTTCAGCAGGATGCCCTGGTTGCCGTACTGCGCACGGCTCGCGTCGATATCGCTGACGATGTAAGGTGCCCGGGTTTCGTATCCGACGTCGGGCAGTCCCGCGCACTGGGGCCCGCCCTTGGCCGCGACCTTGGGCAGGTTCTGCGGATAGCGGTAGCGTTCGGAGCCCAACACGAACGAGTCGAGCAGCAGCACCCCGGGGACCGGCGCGGGTGCGGCGGTGGCCAGCGGGGCCATACCTGCCAGAAGGCAATTCAGCGCCGGATGGTACTGGTTGGTCAGGTCGGTCGTCGGCACCAGAAGGTGGAAGACGTCGGTGATCGCCTTGCGGTTGCCGGCGAGCACTTCGTCGCCGATGTCGGCCAACCCGATCGTGCTGAGCAGCAGGGTGTCGAGGTCCTGCTGCTTGTCGACGATCGTGCCGCTGATACTGGTGGCGTTGTCGACGATGTTCAGCAGGTCCGGGCTGGCGTCGGCATAGGCCTCGAGAACCTGTGGCATGACCGCGATGTCGTGACTCAGATTATCCAGGCTGGGATCGATCGTCGCGAGCATTGCATCCAGATCGGACATCGTCTGCCCGAACTTCTCGCCGCGTCCGCTCAGACCCGAGGCCAGCGCCCCGAGCGTCTCGTTAAGTTTGGCGGGTTCGATGCGGTTCAAGACCGACACGAGTTGTTCGAAGACGGTGTTGATCTCGACGGTGACGTGGTCGGCGTCGAGCACCTGGCCGGCGCGCAGCACCTCCGGTGACGGGTTCGCAGGCGGAACCAGCGCAACAGATTTCGCGCCGAACACCGTCGACGACGCGATGTCGACGCGCACGTTGGCGGGGATCAGCTCCATCGCGGAGGGGTCCATTGCGAGGTGGATCGCGGCACGGCCGTCGGGCAGGGGTTCGACCGAGGCGACAGTGCCCACTTGGGCCCCGTGCAGCTTGACCCTGGCGTCGGGGTTCATCACCAGACCGGCGCGGTCGGTGATCACGGTGACCGGTTCGGTCTTCGTGAAATCGCCCCGGAAGAGCGCGACGGCGATGGCGACGATCGCGACGATCGCCAGGACGGCGACGAATCCCGCTGCCGGTCTTGCGTATTCACGCGGCTCCGCGGGGGCGGGCGTCTGCTGGTTCGTCGTCAACGTGCCACTACCCGGACAGGTTGAAGTTGCCGTTGGAACCGTAGATGGACAGCGAGACCAGCAAGGTGACCGATACGACGACCACCAGCGAGGTACGCACCGCGTTGCCCACAGCAACCCCCACACCCG
>NZ_LZSQ01000006.1 GCF_001665535.1 Mycobacterium sp. 852002-51961_SCH5331710 | reverse complement strand
CTGCAGTCTCGTGGGCTCGGAGATGTGTATAAGAGGCACCGCCGACGCCCGCACCCGAGGCACCGCCCGTCGATGCCCTGGCCGCCCCGGTTCCCGAGGCTCCGCCGGTCGACGCATTGGCCGCGCCGGTTCCCGAGGCACCGCCCGCGCCGGCTCCGGCTCCGGCGGCGCCGCCCGCCCCTGAGCAGTTCGACGCGCTCGCCGCGCCCGTGCCGGAAGCGCCGCCCGCGCCGTTCGATCCGTTGGCCGCTCCGGTGCCCGAGGCGCCCCCGGTCGACGCGCAGTCCGTCGCGAACTGGGACGTCGCACCGGACGTGCCGGTCCCCGGCGAGCAGCCCGAGCTCTGGTCGCTGCCCGTCGACGCGGCGCTGCAGCCCGCTCCGCAGATGCCCCCGGCGCCGCCCGCGCCTGCTGCCGATCCACTCGCCGCCGATGGCGGTGTGCCGCATCTCGCGAGCCCGGACAACCTCCCGCCGGGGACGACCGTCGACCGGGCACAGGCCGGTGCCGAGAGCCCGAACGTCTCCTACCTCAAGGAGATCTGGCACGCGATCCAGACGCAGGACATCACCGGCAAAGACGCGCTGCTGGCGCTGACCCAGCGTCCGCTCACCACGCCGGACGCACCGGGCGGCCAGGCGCCGAATCTCCCGGCCGCGCCGGCACCGGTCGATCCGGCCGCGCAGCCGCTGCCCTCCGCCTGATCACGAACAGAGTCGCTACGCGGAGTTGACCCATTCGTCGGAGCCGTCGGCGAAGAACTGGTGCTTCCACACCGGTAGACGCTCCTTGACGACGTCGACCAGCCGAGCGCACGTCGCAAACGCCGCCGCGCGGTGATCGGCCGCGACCGCGGCAACCAACGCGGCATCGCCGATCTCCAACACGCCGACGCGGTGGCTGACCGCGATCGCCCGCACGCCGTCGGCCTCCGCGGCGACCTGCGCGGCCACCTCCGCGAGCGTCTCCGGCGCCTGGGGATGCGCCGAATACTCCAGCCGGATCACCGAACGCCCGCCGTCGTGGTCACGCACGACACCGGCGAAGCCCACCACCGCACCCGCGGAGGCGTTGGCGACCAGGGCCTCGTGGTCGGCCAGCTCGATCGGCTGCTCGCTTACATCGGCGCGCAGCACAACGGCGGTCATCGTGCGTGGTCCTTTCCGACGAGCTGGTCGAGTGCATGCTCGAGGACCCGGTCGAGCACGCCGAGGCCGTCCTTGACCCCGCCCGGTGAGCCAGGCAGGTTCACAATCAGCGTGCGGCCCTTCACGCCGCATACTCCGCGCGAGAGCACCGACGTCGGCACCTTGTCCTCGCCGGCCCGGCGGATCGCGTCGGCCAGCCCGGGGATCTGATAGTCGACCAACGCCGCGGTGGCCTCGGCGGTGCGGTCCGTCGGCGAGATGCCCGTGCCGCCGGAGGTGATCACCACGTCCACCCCGTCGGCGACCGCGGCGGAGATCGCCTCGGCGACCGCGTCGCCGTCCGGCACCACCACGGGCGCCGGAGTGTCGATATCGCGGGCGGTGAGCCAGTCCACGACGACCGGTCCGCTGCGGTCCTCGTACACCCCGGCGGCGGCGCGGGTGGATGCGATGACGACCCGGCCCGAGCGCATCAGCGGGTCCACGTTCCGGTTTTGCCGCCCTCTTTGCGCAACACCCGCACGTCGTCGATGCGGGCGGCGGGGTCGACGGCCTTGAGCATGTCGTAGAGCGTCAGCGCGGCCACGCTCACCGCGGTCAGCGCCTCCATCTCCACGCCGGTGCGGTCGGTGCTGCGGACCGTCGCCGTGATGTCCACTCGCCCTGATTGCAAGGCGTCGCCGATCTCGAAGTCGACGTCGACGCCCGTGAGCGCCAGCTGATGGCACAGCGGGATGAGGTCGCTGGTGCGCTTGGCGGCCAGGATGCCCGCGACCCGGGCGGTGGCCAGGGCGTCGCCCTTGGGCAGCCCGCCCGAAGCGATCATCGCGACGACGTCGGCGGTGGTGTGCAGGGTCCCCGCGGCGACGGCGGTGCGCTTGGTGACGTCCTTCGCCGTGACGTCGACCATGTGCGCCGCGCCGGTCTCGTCGACGTGTGAGAGGCGGGGCCGCTCGGACACCTACTTGTTGACGACCGTGACCGCGTGCACGTACGGCAGTTCGTCCGCGGGCAGCGGGAACGTGAGCTCCCCGAAGGGCGACAGCGCGCCGGTACGGTCGGTGGCGAGCTCGCTCACCGCGTGGTCATCGTCCCCGTCGACCGCCGGCCAGCCCGGATCGACGTACCGCTTCTTCCCTTTGTTGTCTGCCACGCCCACATTGTGGCAAATGCTCCGGCCGGTGGCGACACCGCCACACTCCTTTACGCTGGTCAACGATGACCGAGAACAGACCAGGCCTTCCCCTCGGCGCCTGGTTGGCCGATCTCCCCGACGAGCGGCTCATCCGTCTGCTGGAGTTGCGGCCCGACCTGACCCAACCGCCTCCGGGGACGATCGCCGCACTGGCCGCCCGCGCGCAGGCGCGCCAGTCGGTCAAGGCCGCCACCGATGACCTCGACTTTCTGCGGTTGGCCGTTCTCGACGCGTTGCTCGTGCTGCACGCCGACACCGCTGCCGTGCCGCTCACCAAGCTGATGGAGTTGATCGGCGACCGTGTGCCGGAAGCCGCGGTGAACGAGGCCGTCGACGACCTTCGCGACCGCGCGCTGGTATGGGGTGATGCGACGGTGCGGGTGGCGGCCGAGGCCGCGGCGGGCCTGCCGTGGTACCCCGGTCAGGCCTCGGTCGAGGACAGCTCGGCGACGCCCGAGGAGATCGACGCGCGGCTACAGACGCTGGACGAGGCGCAGTCAGAACTGCTGCAGAAACTTCTCGAGGGTTCGCCGATGGGCCGCACCCGCGACGCCGCGCCCGGCACACCGCCGGACCGCCCGGTGCAGCGGCTGTTGGCCGCGGGCCTGCTGCGCCAGGTCGACGCGGACACCGTGATCCTGCCGCGGCTGGTCGGCCAGGTGCTGCGCGGTGAGCTGCCCGGGCCGGTGCAGCTGACCGAACCGGATCCGGTGGTGTCCACGACGTCGGCGGCCGATGCCGACGCGGTCGCCGCGGGCGCCGCGCTCGATCTGCTGCGCGAGGTCGAGGTGGTGCTCGAAACACTTGGCGCCACACCGGTTCCCGAGTTGCGCAGCGGCGGGCTCGGCGTGCGCGACGTCAAACGGCTGACCAAGGCCACCGGCATCGATGATCGCCGCCTCGGGTTGATCCTCGAAGTGACCGCGGCCGCCGGGCTCATTGCGGCGGGCATGCCGGAACCGGAGCCGGACGCAGGAGACGGCCCCTACTGGGCGCCGACGGTCTCCGCCGACCGCTTCGTCGAATCCCCGACCGCAGTCAGATGGCATCTGCTGGCCACCACCTGGCTGGATCTGCCCGGCCGGCCGAGCCTGGTCGGGCACCGCGGGCCCGACGGCAAACCCTATGCCGCCCTGTCGGATTCGCTGTTCTCCACCGCCGCTCCACTGGACCGGCGACTGCTCCTCGAGGTGCTGGCCGGCCTGCCGCCGGGTGCGGGCGTTGATGCCACCGAGGCCTCGCGCGCGATGATCTGGCGCAGGCCGCGCTGGGGTGTCCGGTTGCAACCCGGTCCGGTCGGCGACCTGTTGACGGAGGCCCATGCGCTGGGCTTGGTGGGCCGCGGCGCGCTGGCCACCCCGGCTCGAACGCTCCTCACCGACGCGTCTGCCGACGATGTGGTCAAGGCCATGGACAAGGTGCTGCCCGCGCCGATCGACCACTTCCTGCTGCAGGCCGACCTCACGGTGATCGTTCCCGGTCCGCTGCAGCGGGACCTCGCCGAGCAACTCGCCGCGGTCGCGAGCGTGGAGTCCGCGGGCGCGGCGATGGTGTACCGGATCAGCGAGGCCTCGATCCGGCGGGCACTCGACACCGGCCGGACCGCCGGCGAGTTACACGCGTTCTTCCACCGTCACTCGAAAACCCCTGTCCCCCAGGGTTTGACGTATCTGATCGACGACGTCGCCCGCAGGCATGGGCAGTTGCGGGTCGGGATGGCGGCGTCGTTCGTGCGATGCGAGGACGCCGCGCTGCTCGCGCAGGCGGTCGGCGCACCGGCGACCGAGCCGCTGGAGATGCGTCTACTCGCGCCGACGGTCGCGGTGTCGCAGGCCCCGATCTCCGAGGTGCTCGCCGCGCTGCGTCAGGCCGGCTTCGCCCCCGCGGCCGAGGACTCGACCGGCACCATCGTCGACATCCGGGCTCGCGGCGCCCGAGTGCCCGCCCCGCCGGGACGGCGGCGCGCCTATCGCCTGGCCCCGACACCCACCAGCCAGACGCTCGGCGCGATCGTTTCGGTGCTGCGCAAGGTGGCGGCCGCGCCCACCGGCGGTCTGCGGTTGGACCCCGGGGTCGCGATCAGCCAGTTGCAGGAGGCCGCCCATACCCAGGCGTCCGTCGTGATCGGATACGTCGACCCCGCTGGGGTGGCCACGCAGCGCGTCGTCGCGCCGATCAACGTTCGCGGCGGGCAGTTGACCGCCTACGACCCCGCCTCGGGCCGGGTCCGCGACTTCGCCATTCACCGGGTCACCTCCGTGGTCGCCGCCGACGAACAGTAGGCGCGAGTGACCGCAAAATGCCTGTTCACACGGCGTGGCGGCGGTTAGACACGATCGCTCGCCGATAGGCACGTCCGGGGGTTCTGGATAATGGACAAAATGACCGACGGCCCCCTGATCGTGCAGTCCGACAAGACGGTGCTGCTCGAGGTCGACCATGAACAGGCGGGCGCCGCGCGCGCCGCGATCGCCCCGTTCGCCGAACTCGAGCGTGCGCCCGAGCACGTGCACACCTACCGGATCACCCCGCTGGCGCTGTGGAACGCCCGCGCCGCGGGCCACGACGCCGAGCAGGTCGTCGACGCGCTGGTGTCGTTCTCCCGCTACGCGGTGCCGCAACCGCTGCTCGTCGACATCGTCGACACGATGGCCCGCTACGGGCGCCTGCAGCTGGTAAAGAGCCCGGTGCACGGCCTGACCCTGGTGAGCCTGGACCGCGCGGTGCTTGAGGAGGTGCTGCGCAACAAGAAGATCGCGCCGATGCTCGGCGCCCGCATCGACGACGACACCGTGATCGTGCACGGCAGCGAACGCGGCCGCGTCAAGCAGATGCTGCTCAAAATCGGCTGGCCTGCAGAGGATCTCGCCGGTTATGTCGACGGCGAGAAGCACCCGATCAGCCTGGCTGAGAACGGCTGGCATCTGCGCGACTACCAGCAGATGGCCACGGACTCCTTCTGGGAGGGCGGCTCCGGCGTCGTGGTGCTGCCCTGCGGTGCGGGTAAGACGCTCGTCGGCGCCGCCGCCATGGCGAAGGCGTCGGCCACCACGCTGATCCTGGTGACCAACACCGTCGCGGGCAGGCAGTGGAAGCGCGAACTGATCAACCGGACCTCGCTCACCGAGAACGAGATCGGCGAATACTCCGGTGAACGCAAGGAAATCCGCCCGGTGACGATCGCGACCTATCAGGTGATCACGCGTCGCACCAAGGGCGAATACCGCCACCTGGAGTTGTTCGACAGCCGCGACTGGGGCCTGATCATCTACGACGAGGTGCACCTGCTGCCCGCGCCGGTGTTCCGGATGACGGCCGATCTGCAGTCCCGTCGCCGACTCGGCTTGACCGCCACGCTGATTCGCGAGGACGGCCGCGAGGGCGACGTGTTCTCGTTGATCGGCCCGAAGCGGTACGACGCGCCGTGGAAGGACATCGAGGCGCAGGGCTGGATCGCACCGGCCGAATGCGTCGAGGTGCGTGTGACGATGACGGACAACGAGCGGATGCTGTACGCGACCGCCGAACCCGACGAGCGGTACAAGCTGTGCTCGACGGCGCACACGAAGATCGCGGTGGTCAAGTCGATCCTCGACAAGCACAAGGGTGAACAGACGCTGGTGATCGGCGCCTATCTGGACCAGCTCGAGGAACTCGGCCAGGAGCTCGACGCACCGGTGATCCAGGGCTCGACCAAGACCGCCGAACGTGAGGCGCTGTTCGATCAGTTCCGTCGCGGCGAGATCTCCACGCTGGTGGTGTCGAAGGTCGCCAACTTCTCCATCGACTTGCCGGAAGCCAGTGTGGCGGTGCAGGTTTCGGGAACCTTCGGGTCACGCCAGGAGGAGGCGCAGCGGCTGGGCCGACTGCTGCGGCCCAAGGCCGACGGCGGCGGCGCGATCTTCTACTCCGTGGTCTCCCGTGACAGCCTCGACGCCGAATACGCCGCGCACCGCCAGCGATTCCTCGCCGAGCAGGGCTACGGCTACGTCATCAAGGACGCCGACGACCTGTTGGGGCCGACGATCTAGGTACTAGACGTGCGGACCCACCGGGTTCGACACCGTCAGCAGGACCGCGGAGTCCTCGAGCGCCTGCAGGCCGTGCCGGGATTTCGGCACGACGATGTGATCACCCGCCGAGCCCTCCCAGTTGGTCGTGTCCTGGGTCAGCCGAACGCGTCCCTGCAGCACCTGCAGGGTGGCCTCACCGTTGGTCTCGTGGTCGTCGAGTTGGCTGCCGGCGGTCAGCGCGATCAACGTCTGGCGCAGCGAGTGCTCGTGGCCGCCGTACACGGTGTGCGCGCTGCGGCCGCTGCTGGCGGCGCGGGCCGTCTCGAGTTGCTCACGTACGAGCGCGGTCAGCGAGGTCTTGTTCATCGCGGGCTTCCTATCGAGGGCTGAGTCGCAATTCGGCGGAGAAGCCAATCTTAATGACGGCGCACACGCCGCCGGCGGTCGCACCGGCACCGTCGTAACTGAGCGCCCGTCACACCGAGGCGCTAGCCTGCTTACCCATGACCAGACGCCGTCGCGCCACGTCCGTCCAGGCGGTCAAGCTCGGGCTCGTCGGCGCGGCCGTCGGCCTGGCGCTGGCATCGGCCGGTTTGGCGTACGCGGACCCCGAGGTCCCGCCCGGAACGCCCGGCGCGCCGCCGTCGCCTGGTCAGCCCTACGCCGCCCCCGCGGACGCGGCGGATCCGCCGCCGGCGCCGCCCCCGGTCGGCCCACCGCCCGTGCCCGAAATCCAGAACCCGCAGTACGGCCAGGGCTCTAGCCCGGGTCCGCTCGGCTTCCTCCGGGACGCCTGGCATCAGGCGCAGGACCCGTACGGGTTCGCCGCGATGCCGCCCGGTCAGATGCCGGTCGGGGCGCCGCCACCGCCCGGCGCGGGGCCCGCACCGCAGCTGCCGCCGGGATACAAGTCGATCAACGCCCCGGAGTCCAACGGCCCGCCCGTCGCGCCGCCGGAGCAGGGCGGTCCACCGCTGCCGCCCGGGTACTACCCGCTGAACGGCCCGCCGCCGCCCGGCTATTACGACGCTCCCGCGCCCGGGCCCGCGATACCGCCGGAGGGCCCGATTCCGCCGACGCCGTGATCAGGTGTTCGCGGTCGAGAGCTGAGCCTTCACCGACCGCGACAGGTCGTCGGCGAGGATCTCCGCGTCACCGTTGAGCAGACCGGCGATTGCCTGCTCGGCGACCACCGACGGATCGATCTTCTGCTCCGCGGGGATGTAGCTGACCATGTCGGTGTCCATATAGCCCACGTGCAGCGCCGAGACGTGAATTCCTCGCGGCGCCAACTCCGTTCGCAGCGCATCGGTCATCGCCCAGGCCGCGGCCTTGGCGGCCGAATAGGCGCCCGACGTCGGGGGGTGATACCAGGAGAGCACCGACAGGATGTTGAGTATCGACCCGCCGCCGTTCTTCTCGATGACGGGCACGAACGCGCGGACGACGTTGAGCGTGCCGAAGTAGTGCGTGTCCATCTCCAGCCGGATGTCCTCGATCGGCCCGCTCAGCAGTCCGGCCCTCGTCGACACCCCGGCATTGTTCACCAGGACCGTGACGTCGTCGGCGGTCTCTGCCGCGCGGCGCACCGACTCCGGATCGGTGATGTCGAGCTGGACCGCAACCACTCCGGGCAGGTCGACGGTCGCGGGATCCCTGGCCCCGGCGTAGACCTTGGCGCCGCGCGACACCAGGTCGGCCGCGAGCCGGCGCCCGAGTCCTCGGTTGGCCCCGGTCACCAGGGCGGTGATGTTCTCTGTCATGGCGGCGCTCCTCTCGGCTGATGACCACCACAACACCAGCCGAGCCGTTTTTGAGTCCCGTCGTGTTACGGCTGCGGAAACTTCCTCGTGGCCCTAGCTCAGGGCGGGGATCACCTGCTGCTCGAACAATTCGATACCGGAGCGGTCGTATGCGGCCTCCGGAAAGTAGAGGATGGCGTATTCGCAACCGAGTCCGCGCATCTTCTCGAGCTTTTCGACCACCTGCTCGGGTGTGCCGCTTGCCGACTCGGGCGCGGACACGGTGCTCAGCATCGCGTCGACCGCCGACTCGTCGGCCTTGGTGACCTGCCGGGCGCGCAGCCTCGCCACCCGGTCCTTCACGTCGGACTCCGATTCGCCGATCACGGCGTTGAAGTTGGCCGAACGCACGATCGCGTCGTAGTCGGTGCCGACGTCACGGCAGTGGTCGGCCAGCACCTGTGACTTATGGGTGAATCCTCCCGGCTCGCAAGTGAAGTTGGTGTACTGCGCGTATTTCGCCGCGATCTTGAGCGTCACCTTCTCGCCGCCGCCGGCGACCCACAGCGGAATCCCGTCGTCCTGTAGGGGCTTCGGTTCCACGATCGCGCCGGACACCTGATAGTGCCTGCCGTCGAGGCTGACTGTCCCGTCGCGCCAGGCGTCGCGCATGATCCGCACTCCCTCGTCGAGTCGGCCCAGTCGCTCACCCGCCGACGGGAACCCGTAACCGTATGCGCGCCACTCGTGTTCGTACCACCCGCCGCCGATGCCCATCTGGATGCGGCCTCCGGAGATGACGTCGGCGGTGGCGGCGACCTTGGCCAGATACACCGGGTTGCGATAGCCCATCGCCGTGCACATCTGGCCGAGTTTGATGCGCGATGTCGTCGCGGCGTAGGCGGCCATCAGGGTCCACGCCTCGTGTGTGGCCTCGGACGTGGGCACCGGCACGGTGTGGAAGTGGTCGTACACCCACAGCGAGTCCCACGCACCGCTTCCGTCGGCGTACGCGGCGAGGTCGCGCATCACCGCCCATTGCTCTGCGGTTGGAATGTCGATCAGATCGAGTCGCCAGCCCTGCGGGATGAACAGTCCGAAGCGCATGGCTCCCGACTCTATGCAACCGGCCGCGGAGGACGCCATCCTCCCAACGCCGTTTCCAGCCGCGCCGCCACTGCGAGCACCGTCGCGTCCTCCCACGGTCGGGCCGCGATCTGCACCTCGCGGCACGCGACTTCGCTGCCCACCATCAGCGCGACGAGCGTATGGGCGGGCAGCTCGCACAGGTCCGTCATTGTTAGCTCAGCTTTCGAATTAACTACGGCTCACGCCGCAGTGTCTCCCACAAAAGCAGTGGTCGGGCCGTTATCGGCTCGCAACGCGGGCATCGCCGCGTGCGCGTTTGCGTTCGCCATCAGGTGTTGTATGGTGTGGCTCACAAAGCAGTATTACGTGTGACGTAAGCCACAAGGAGGCCGCAGTGGTCCGTGACCCAGCGACGGGAATGGAATCGCACCACGTGCGGGCCGGCGGCGCCGCTCACCACCACGTCCGGTGGTTCTACCTGCTTCTGCTCGCCGTCATCGCGATCGCCGCGATCGCGGGCGTCGCGAGCACCCTCGCGATGGGTCAGCCCCAGGTGGCGTTCGTGATCGGCCTCGTCGCCGTGGCGTTCTTCTCGCGGGTCGGCTGCTGACCTGAGTCCACCGGCCTGACGGATGTCGGGTCTAGCGTGACGTCATGGCCCTCTCCAAAGACGAACGCGAACAATTTCTGGCCGAACCTCACGTTGCCGCGCTGTCGGTCTCTGCCGGTGACAAGCGCGGCCCGCTGACAGTCCCTGTCTGGTACCAGTACTCACCCGGCGGCGAGCCGTGGGTGCTCACCGGCGACGGCTCCCGAAAACATCGACTCATCGAGACCCAGGGCGAGTTCACGCTGATGGTTCAGCGGCTCGAGCCGACGGTCCGGTACGTGGCCGTCGACGGCCCGGTCAGCCGCATCGAGCCGGCCACCGACGAGCAGCTCGTCGAGGTGACCAAACGGTATATGCCGCCCGACAAGGTCGACGCCTACCTCGAGTACGCCCGGCGCGAGCACGGCGCCAGCGTCGTGATCTTCATGAAGCCGCAACACTGGCTGTCGTCGGACCTCGGGGCGTTCTAGCGCGGCTCGAACAGGGCGGCGACGGCGGGAAGGCTCACCTTCAGCGCCGGGTTGCGCGGTAGTTCGTCGACGGCCGCGAACGCCACCGGCACGTTGTACACCGGCAGCGATCGGCGCACCAGCTCGGCGAGCTCGTCGGCCGAGGGCACCGGCAGCCCCGGACACACCTCGATCGCCGCGGCAGGCACCGCGCCGAGGCGCGCGTCGCGCACCCCGACCACACATGCATCGCGGACGGCCGGATGCGAGATCAATACGCGCCGAACGGTTTCCGGGAGAATCTTGAACCCGCCCCGATTGATGGCGCCGTCGGCCCTTCCGTGCAGTGTGACGAAACCGTCGGCGTCGATCGATGCGACGTCGGTGGTGCGGATCCAGTCCGGGCCGATCGGCGCGACCTTGGCCTCCAGCAGCCCGGGCTCACCGACGGCGAGCTCGGCCCCGTCGTCGGGGTCGACGATGCGCACCTGTACATCCGGCAAGGGCCTGCCGACGCTGTTGCGCTTGGCCGAGCCGAACTCCTGCTGCATCTGCGGTGTCCATGCGCACAGCGATCCCGCGAACTCCGTTGCGCCGTAAGCCAGCACGATCGGGATGCCGTACTTGGCCTCGAACTCGTCGCGGGTCTCGGGGTCCAGTGGTCCCGACGCGCTGATCAGAAAGGCCAGCGACGCGAGATCCTCCTTGGCGACGTCGGCGTCGAGCAGCATCCGGATAACGGCCGGCTGTACACCCGAGCGGGTGATGCGGTGGCGCTTCACCATGTCCACGTAATCGTCGACGGTGAACCGTTCGAGCATCGCGATGCGCCTGCCGTTGTACACACCGGCGATCAATTGGCACACGCCGATTCCGCCGAACTGCCAGTACGCGAGTTCCGGCGGCGCGTCGGCGGGTGCGGCCTCCCCGCTGGTCACGCTGAACACGGTCCGCTCGAGCACCGCGGTCCTGATCGACTGCCGCTTCGGCGGTCCCGTCGTGCCGCTGGTCAGGATCTGCAGTGCCACACCGGGTTCGGCGTCGGCGTGAGCTCGTTGTGGGTCGCGACGTTCCAGCTGGGGTACCGCGGCGACGATCGGCTGCCGACCGGCTATCGCCACGCCCGCGCTGCCCACCCGCCGCGCGGCGTCCACGACCGGCGCGGTCCAGTCCTCGACGTCGGCGACGATTGCCGACAGTCCGAGCGTCTCGATGTCGCGGCCGATGGACTCGGGCGACTGGAACGAGTAGATCATCGACACCGCGCGTCCCGCAGCGAGGAATCCGATGATCGCCGCGGCGTGCGCCAACCGGTTCCTGACCACGAGGCCGACGGGCGCGTCGTCGGCGACACCGGACTCCCGCAGCGCCTGCGCGATGGCGCGGCCGTAGGCGCTCACCTCGTGGCCGCTGTACCAGCGTCCCGCGAACTCGATGCAGGGGTCCTCGCCGTAGCGGGCCAACCCGGCCGCGAACCTTTCGGTGAAGCTTTCCGGCACGGCGCCAATCTAGCGAATCACCCGTACCGGGACGTTCTTCCAGCCGATCACGTTGGTCATGTGCACGCGCGTGCACCGGTCGTAGTCGACTTCGTACCGCGGCATGAAGGCGAGCAGTTTCTCCAACGCGATCGCGCTTTCCGTCCGGGCCAGTGCCGCGCCGAGGCAGCTGTGGATGCCGTACCCCAAGCCGAGGTTCTGCGCCTCAGTGCGGTTGCGGTCGATGTCGAAGGTGTCGGCATCCGTCCACGCCTCGGGGTCGCGGTTGGCCGAGGCCAGCATCAGGAACACCGGCTTACCCGCCGGGATCGTCACGCCGTGCAACGTCACGTCCCGCATCGAGCGGCGCACGTCGTACTGCACCGGGTTGTCGAAGCGCAGCAACTCTTCCACCGCGGCGGGAATCTTGCCCGGGTCCTCGATCAGCTCGACCCACTGGTCGGGGTGCCGCGCGAACAGATACACCGCGCTGGCGAGCAGCTTCGTCACGGTCTCAGCGCCTGCCCCGCCCAATTGCTGTGCGAAGCCGACGATTTCGATGTCGGTCAGATGGGACGTGGCGCCGTCGTCGCGCATGATCTCCGCGTCGATCAGCAGCGTGAACAGATCGTCGCGGGGGTGCGCGCGGTGCTGCTGGACGCAGTCGTAGTAGTACGCCACCGATTCGGCGACCGCTCGTCGGCCCGCCTCGTCGGTTTCGATCTGGCCGGGCTCGCGACGCATCGACGCGTCGGTCCACAGGCGTGCGTGCTGGACGTGGTCCTCCGGCACCCCCAACCACGTCGTGATCACCTCGACGGGGAACGGCGCGGTGAACTCGCGGACGATGTCGAACTCGTCGCCGTCGATGGCGCCGAGGTACTTGTCGATGATCGCGGTGATGCGCGGTCGCTGCGCCTGGATGGCCCGCGGTGTGAACAGCTTGTTCAACACGCTGCGCATGTGCCGGTGTTCGGGCGGGTCCATGAACTGGAGAAGCCGCACGTCCGGCGGCGGCCCGCCCGACCGAACCATCGACAGGTCGACACCGTAGGCCGACGAGTACGTCGCGGGATCCTTGAACGCGGCGGCGACGTCGGCGTGCCGGGTCAGCGCGTAGAAGTCGTATCGCTCGCTGTAGTAGACCGGCGCTTCGGTGCGCATCCAGCGATACGTTTCATAGGGGTCGTCGAAGAACTCCTGCGAAAACGGGTCGAACACCAGGGTCGACTGCGCCATGTCCGGACAGTACGCCCGCGATAGCGGCGAGCGCTCACCCTTGTACGAATCCTCGGCGGAAGACCGTACAAGGGTGAGCGCTCAGCCCGTCTAGTTCGTCAGGTCAGCGACGCCGGCGGATTGAACCGCTCGCCGTACTTGGCGGCGAGTTCCTTGGCGCGGGCCACGAAGGCCTCCTTGCCGACGCCGCCGGGACCCTCGTAGCCGACGATGAACTGCGCCGAACCACCGGTGTAGGGCGGGAAGCCGATACCCATGATCGAGCCGATGTTCGCGTCGGCGGTCGAGGTCAGCACACCCTCGTCGAGGCACTTCTGGGTCTCCAGCGCCTCGGCGAACAGCATGCGATCGATCATGTCCTGCAACGGGATCGACGCGCTGCCCGAGTTGAAGGTGTCCTTCAACCCCGGCCACAGGCCAACGCGCTTGCCGTCGGCGTACTCGTAGAACCCGGCACCCTTCAGGCGCGACGGACGACCGATCTCGATCATCTTCTCGACGACCGCCTCGGCCGGATGCGGCTCGTACGTGCCGCCCGTGCTCTCGACGCCCTTGCGGGTGGCGACGGCGATCTTGTGCATCAGCTCGAGGTTGAGCTCGTCGGACAGCTGCAGCGGCGGCGCCGGGTAGCCGGCCTGCGAGCCGGCCTGCTCGATGCTCGCGGGCGCGATGCCCTCGCCGAGCATCGCCAGCGCCTCGTTGACGAAGGTGCCGATCACGCGGCTGGTGAAGAAGCCGCGGCTGTCGTTCACCACGATCGGCGTCTTGCCGATCGCCAGCGTGTAGTCGAACACCCGGGCCAGCGCCTCGTCAGAGGTCTTCTCGCCCTTGATGATCTCGACCAGCGGCATCTTGTCGACGGGGCTGAAGAAGTGGATGCCGATGAAGTCCTCCTGGCGCTTCACCCCGGTCGCCAAACCGGTGATCGGCAGCGTCGAGGTGTTCGATCCCAGCAGCGCGTTGGGCTCGACGATGTCCTCGATCTCCTGAAACACCTTGTGCTTGAGGTCCTGGTCCTCGAACACGGCCTCGATGACGAAGTCCACGCCCTTGAGGTCGGCCGGATCGGCGGTCGGCGTGATGCGGGCCAGCAACGCGTCGGACTTCTCCTGCGTTGTCTTGCCCCGCTCGAGCGCCTTGGCCTCGAGCTTCTCGGAATAGCCCTTGCCCTTCTGGGCGGCCTCGATGCTGACGTCCTTGAGCACGACGTCGAAGCCGGCCTTGGCCGAGACGTAGGCGATACCCGCGCCCATCATGCCCGCGCCCAGCACACCGATCTTGTTGATCTTGACGGGCTCGATGCCGTCGGGCCGCGACGCACCGCCGTTGATGGCCTGCAGATCGAAGAAGAACGCCTGGATCATGTTCTTGGCGGTCTGCCCGGTGACCAACTGGGTGAAGTAACGGCTCTCGATGCGGCTCGCGGTGTCGAAGTCGACCTGCGCACCCTCGACGGCCGCGTCCAGGATCGCCCTCGGCGCAGGCATCGGCGCACCCTTCAGCTGCTTCTTGAGCAGCGCAGGGAACGACGGCAGGATGCTCGCCAGGCCCGGGCTCGTCGGCGTGCCGCCGGGCATCTTGTAGCCCTTGGCGTCCCACGGCTGGGTGTGCGCGTCGGGGTTGGCCTTGATCCACGCCTTGGCCGCGGGCACCAGCTCGTCGACGGTCGGCAGCACCTCGTCGACCAGGCCGACCTCCTTGGCCTTGCCCGGCTTGAACCGGGTGCCCTGGCTCAGCACCTCCATGAAGGCCTTCTGGATGCCGAACATCCGCACGCTGCGGGCGACACCGCCGCCGCCGGGCAGCAGGCCCAGCGTGACCTCGGGGAAGCCGACGACGGCGCCCTTCACGTCCGCGATGATCCGGTGGTGGCAGGCCAGCGCGATCTCCAGGCCACCGCCGAGCGCGGCGCCGTTGATGGCCGCGACGACCGGCTTGCCCAGCGTCTCGAGCTTGCGCAGGTCGGCCTTGATCGCCTCCGGGGTGGCGAACGCCTCGGCCGCGTTGTCCGGGCCGAGGTTGATCATGCCCTTGAGGTCACCGCCGGCGAAGAAGGTCTTCTTCGCGCTGGTGATGACGACGCCGGTGATCGAATCTGGATCCTCGGCGACAAGCCGTGCCAACTTTTCTACGGCGTTGTGCATCGACTCGGTGTAGTGCTCGTTCATCACGTTGGCCGAACCCGTCGGATCGTCCAGCGTCAGGGTGACGATGCCGTCGGCATCCTTGTCCCACTGAATGGTGTTCTCTGCCATTACTTTTCCTTAAACCCGCGCTCAGACGCGCTCGATGATGGTGGCCACGCCCATGCCGCCGCCGATACACAGCGTGATCAGCGCACGCCGCGCGTTACGACGCTCGAGCTCGTCGACCATGGTTCCGGTGATCATGGCGCCGGTGGCGCCCAGCGGGTGGCCCATCGCGATGGCGCCACCGTTGACGTTGAGCTTCTCGTCGGGGATGTTCAGGTCCTTCTGGAACTTCAGCACCACCGAGGCGAACGCCTCGTTCAGCTCGAACAGGTCGATGTCGTCGACCGTCAGGCCGGCGCGGTCGAGCACCTTGCGGGTAGCCGGGGTCGGCCCGGTGAGCATGATGACCGGATCGGCGCCGCTCGTGGCGGTGGCCACGATGCGGGCGCGGGGGGTCAGGCCCTGCGAGGTCCCGGCCTTCTCACTGCCGACGAGCACCAGCGCGGCGCCGTCGACGATGCCCGAGCTGTTGCCGCCCGTATGGACGTGGTTGATCTTCTCGACGAAGTGATACTTCTGCAGCGCCACGTCGTCGAAGCCGCCCATCGCGCCGACACCGTCGAACGCGGTCTTGAGCTGGCCGAGGCCCTCGAGCGTGGTGTCGGGGCGCATGTGCTCGTCGTGGTCGAGGATGACGAGGCCGTTCTGGTCCTTGACCGGGACGACGGATTTGGCGAAGTAGCCGCCCGACCATGCCGCGGCGGCCTTCTCCTGGCTGCGCAGCGCGTAGCGGTCGACGTCCTCGCGGGAGAAGCCTTCGATCGTGGCGATCAGGTCGGCGCCGATGCCCTGCGGCACGAAGCCGATGCGGTAGTTGGTCTCCGGGTCGGACGCCCATGCGCCGCCGTCGGAGCCCATCGGAACGCGGCTCATCGACTCGACACCGCCCGCGAGCACCAGGTCGTCCCAACCGGACCGGACCTTCTGGGCGGCGGTGTTGACGGCCTCGAGACCCGAGGCGCAGAACCGGTTGAGCTGGAATCCGCCGGTGGTCTCGGGGAGGTTGGCCACCAGGGCCGCGGTGCGGGCGATGTCGCCGCCTTGGTCACCGACGGGCGACACACACCCGAGGATGACGTCGCTGATCAGCGTCTCGTCGAGGTCGGGATAGCGGCTGCGGATCTCCTCGATCAGACCGACGACCAGGTTGACCGGCTTGACCTCGTTGAGCGCGCCGTTCTTGTTCTTGCCGCGAGGCGTACGGATCGCCTCGTAGATGAAGGCTTCTTCAGACATGCGCCCGAGCGTAACAGCCCAGACCAACCTGTTGGTTGGGCGGCCGTACCACCCGCCGAACGTGGGTTAGCCGCACACCGATCGGGGGATTTGCGTGACGGTCACCCACGTTCGCGGCGGCATTACGCTCGCGTCGCGGCATTACGCTCGGGAACCGTGACAGTCAGACGGTTGCGGCCGTACGCGGTGACGATCTTCGCCGAGATGTCGGCGCTGGCCGCCCGCATCGGCGCCGTCAACCTCGGCCAGGGGTTCCCCGACGAGGACGGCCCGCGGGAGATGCTCAAGATCGCCGAGAACGCGATCGCCGACGGCGTCAACCAATACCCGCCCGGCCTGGGCATCGCACCGCTGCGCGAGGCCATCGCCGCGCAGCGGAAACGCACCTACGGCATCACCTACGACCCGGACACCGAGGTGCTGATCACCGTCGGCGCCACCGAGGCGATCGCGGCCTCGGTCATCGGGCTGGTCGAACCCGGCTCGGAGGTGCTGTTGATCGAGCCGTTCTACGACTCCTACTCCCCCGTGATCGCGATGGCGGGCTGCGAGCGCCGCGCCGTGCCCATGATCCAAAAGGGCAGCGGCTTCCGGATCGACGTCGACGGGCTGCGCCGGGCGATCACACCGAAAACCAAGGCGCTGATCGTCAACTCACCGCACAACCCCACCGGCATGGTGGCCGGCGACGACGAGCTGCGGGAGTTGGCGGCCCTGGCCGTCGAGGCCGATCTACTGGTGATCACCGACGAGGTCTACGAGCACCTCGTCTTTGACGACCGCCGCCACATCCCGCTCGCGTCCTATCCCGGCATGGCCGATCGCACCGTCACGATCTCGAGCGCCGCCAAGATGTTCAACGTCACCGGCTGGAAGATCGGCTGGGCGTGCGGCCCGGCCGATCTCATCGCGGGCGTGCGGGCCGCCAAGCAGTACCTCTCCTATGTCGGTGGCGCGCCGTTCCAGCCCGCGGTGGCGCACGCGCTCGACAACGAGGGCGCGTGGGTGGCCGCGTTGCGGGAGTCGTTGCAGGAGAAGCGGAACCGGCTGGGCACGGCGCTGACCGACCTCGGCTTCGAGGTGCACGACAGCTTCGGCACGTACTTCCTGTGCGCCGATCCGCGTCCGCTCGGCTTCAGCGACAGCGCCGCGTTCTGCGCCGAGCTACCGCATCGCGCGGGGGTGGCCGCGATCCCGATGTCGGCGTTCTGCGACCCGGGTGCCGAGCACGCGGGTGCGTGGAACCATTTGGTGCGCTTCGCCTTCTGCAAACGCGACGACACCCTGGACGAGGCGATCCGCCGACTGGGCGTCCTGCGCGCTTAGAGCTGTGCGGCGATCGTCCAAATGGCTTCGCGCTGTGCGGGATCGACGCCGTCGACGGCGCTGAGCACGACGTCGGTCGCGCCGGCCTCGAGGTAGTTCTTGAGCTGCCGGGCCACCGCTTCCGCCGGCCCGACGGCGGCGACCTCAAAGGCGCTGTCGACACCCTCGCGCTCGAGAACCCGGCGATACGAGGGGATCTGCTCGTAGAAGCTCAGGTGTTCGGCGGCCCGCCGCCGTCCCGCGTCGACATCGTCGGATACCACAACGGGCACGGCGGCGACGATCTTCGGGATCGGCCGCCCGGCCTCGGCGGCCGCTCGCGCCACGGTGGGCACGATGAACTCCGCGATGGTGCGCGGACCTGCCAGATACGGGAGCGTGCCGTCGGCCAGTTCGCCGGTCACCTGCAGTGCCTTCGGGCCCATGGCGGCGACGTAGAGCGGGACGGGCGTCCCGCCCGGAACCTGAACCGGCCATTCGGGATTAGCGGTGAACTCCGCGCCGTGGAATTCGGCGACGCCGGAGTCGAAGATCGAGCGCAGCACGGTCAGGTGCTCACGCAGCCGGGCGATGGTGTGGGGCCACGCGGCGCCGAACGCCCGGTGCTCGACTTCGTGCGCCCCGAGCCCCAAACCGAGTGTGAACCGACCGTGCGCGGCCGCCTGCGCCGTCTGCGCCTGCGACGCGACGATCAGGGGATGACGAGGGTTGAACGGCACGACGAATGTGCCGACGCCCAGCCCGGGTACTGCCGCACCGATGACCCCGGCAACGCCGATCGCGTCGTAGTCGAACCGCTGTGGAAGCCAGACCTGTCGGACTCCGAGATCGTGCGCCTGTCTCGCTTGAGCGACGAGGTCGTCGACGATGTTGTCGGCGTTCGGGTTTGCGAAGAGCACGACTCCGGTTGCCATGTCAGACGCAACCGGCACTCGGCCGAGAGTTATTCCGTTCTACGTCGCCCGATCAGAAGCGTTGTCATCGGCCATCACCCGGCGCCGCAGGTTCTCGGTCGCGACGTCGAGCACCATCTTCTTGGCGCGGCGCAACAGGAACTCCGGAATCGGCGCCGCGAGGTCGATGATGATGTCGAAGCGGACGCGGGTGCGGTCCTCGCCGATCGGGGTGAGGTTGTACTCGCCGTGCTGCCCGCGCTGCTGCATCGTCGCCTTGGCGTCCCAGACCACCCAGTCATCACCCCAGTGGTATTCGAGCAGCTCCTTGTCGGTGACACCCATGATCTTGAACGTTGCCTTGACGTGGTGCGGGCGGCCGTCGGGATGACGATCGAGCACCTCGGCACGTTTGTGCACGGGCGACCACGTGGGCACGGCGTCGATGTCGGCGAGCGCATCCATGATCACTTCTTTGGGCGCCTCGAAGACCACTTCCCTCGATGCCTGCACGGCCATGCGGCAAATCGTAGCTAACTCAACTGCCTAGTGCATAGCCTTTTCCAGCAAATTAATGTTACCAGTCAATATCGATTATCGAATTCGCAGCTCGCGGCGGTGCGCCGACGGGTCCGGCCGGTGTCCTGGAGAACCGTGGCGCCGGTGCGGCCTGGTCGACACCGTTGGCCTGCACCAGTGTTGACCGCGCGCGCAGGTGCTCGTTCTGCGCGGCCTCACTCCAGGTCAACACCGGCGTGACGCACGCATCGGTACCCGCGAAGATCGCGGCCCACTCGTCGCGGGTCTTGCGCGCAAACCGCTCGGCGAACAATTCGCACATTTCCGGAAACGCGTCGCGGTCCATTTGCGGTGGGAGTTCGTCGGCGTCGAGGCCGAGCCCCGCCAGCAGTTGGGCGTAGAACTGCGGTTCGATCGCGCCGACGGCCACGTGTTTGCCGTCGGCGGTCTCATACGTGCGATAGAACGGTGCGCTGCCGTCGAGCAGGAAGGACTCGCGTTCGTCGCGCAGCGTGCCCGTCGACTTCATCGTCCACGCGATCTGCGCCAGCACGGATACGCCGTCGACCATCGCCGCGTCGATCACCTGACCCTGTCCGGAGCGTTCCCGTTCGTACAGCGCGGCCACGATGCCCAGCAGCACGAACATCGAGCCACCACCGAAGTCGGCCACCAGGTTCAGCGGCACCACCGGGGGCCGGTCGCGGTATCCGATGGCCGACAGCGCGCCGGTCTGCGACAGGTAGTTGATGTCGTGGCCCACGGTCTGCGCCAGTGGCCCGTGCTGGCCCCAGCCGGTGATCCGGGCGAAGATCAGCCGCGGGTTCACCGCCGCGCAGTCGTCGGGTCCGATGCCGAGTCGTTCGCACGTGCCGGGCCGGAAAGCGTCGATCAGGACGTCGGCCTTTTCGACGAGACCGAGCAGCGCGGCGGACTCCTTCTTCAGATCGAGGTCGACGACGCGCTTACCCCGGTGCAGCAGATCCACGTTCTCCGGCGGCATCTGCAGGCCGCCGGGTCTGCGCACGCGCACCACGTCGGCGCCGAGATCGGCCAGCACCATCCCGGCGTGAGGTCCGGGGCCGATACCGCCGAGCTCGATGACCTTCACCCCCGCGAGGGGTCCCGCTGTAGCCATGAGTCGCACACTAGTCAGATGGCCGAGACACAGGACCCGACCGAAGCGACCTCCGGTGAGAGCACGCTGACCGTCTTGATCGCGTTCGGCGCCAACCTCGCGGTCGCCGTCGCCAAGACCGTGGCCGCCGTGATCACCGGGTCGGCGTCGATGACCGCCGAAGCCGCGCACTCGTGGGCCGACTCAGGCAACCAGGGCCTGCTCGCCATCGCGAACCGCCGCAGCCGGCGACCGCCGGACGCCGACCGGCCGTTCGGCTACGGCCGGGAGGCCTACGTGTGGTCGTTGTTGGCCGCGGTGGGGTTGTTCGTCGTCGGTGGTTCCCTGTCGGTGTGGCACGGCGTCACCGAACTGCGCCATCCGGAGTCGGGACCGGAGAACTATCTGGTCGCCTACATCGTGCTGGCGGTCGCATTCGCCCTGGAGTCGGTCTCGCTCATCCAGGCCGTGCGGCAGTTGCGGGCCGAGGCACATCGCTACGACAAAGACCTTCTCGACCACGTTCTCGACACCTCGGATCCGACGACCCGGGCGGTGTTCGCCGAGGACACGGCGGCACTGATCGGAATCCTCATCGCCGCAGCGGGAATCGGATTGCATCAGCTGACCGGTGACGCCGCGTGGGATGCGATCGGGTCGATCCTGGTCGGGTTGCTGCTGGGCGTGATCGCGGTGATCCTGATCGACCGTAACCGGCGTTTCCTGGTCGGCGAGCCGGCGAGTCCGCGGGTGCGAGAGGCCGCGATCGAGAGGATCCGAGGGTTAACCGATGTGGCCGAGGTGCGGTTCGTGCGCCTGGTCTTCGTCGGCCCGAAGCAACTGTTCCTGGTGGCGAGCGTCGACCTGCGAGGAGACGCGGTCGAGTCGCGGGTCGCCGAGACGCTGCGGCGGTTGGAGACGCAACTGCAGGCCGACCCCTACATCGTGGACGCCGTGCTGACGATCGCCGAACCCGATGAGCTCGAGCAGCAGTCTATTGACGGCTCTTGACCTGCTTCACGCGTTTACGCAGCCCGTCGGTGGCGGTTTCCATCAATCCCTTGGCGCCCTTCTTGATCAGGAAGCCGGGCAGCGGCACCAGCGGGTCGACCATCAGCTCGAAGTGGACCTTCGTCGAATCGCCGTCGGGGGTCAATGTGTACCGACCGCTCTGTGCGCGTTGCTGTTTCGAGCTCTCCAACGTCCAGCTCACCCCGTCGTCGTGCACCGTGTAGTTGAGCACCTGTTCGTCGGAGACGCCGACGATCTTGACGACCTGACGTGACTTGCTGGGCCGCCCCTCGTCGTCGCGTTCGAGGACCTCGACCTCTTGATGCGCCGAGGACCACTCCGTCAGCGACTCGAGGTCGGTAAGCACGTCGAGGATCTCCTGAGGAGTCGCCTCGATGACGACTTCGCGAGTTTCGGTGACAGCCATGCCGGATTGATTGCCAGCCCGGTGCGTTCCGAAACGGGTCAGCCGCGCTTGAGCTTGTGAACCTGTTTGCGCAGGCCGTCGGTGGCGGCTTCCAACCCGCCTTTCATGGCGCGTTTCAACACGAAGCCCGGGATCGGTACGGCGGGGTCGACGGTGATCTCGAACCGGACCTTGGTTTTGTCGCCGTCGGGGGTGAGTGTGTACGACGCGCTCTGGGTTTTGAGCTGGCTGGATTCGATCAGCGTCCAGCCGGCCGTGTTGTCGCCCCAGGTGTACTGCACGACCTGCTCGTCGGTGATGCCCATGGTCTTCAACTTCAGCCGCACCCGCCCGGGCCGGCCGTCGGCGTCTCTGTCGAGTACCTCGGCCCCCTGGTGCTGGGGCGACCAGTCCGGCGCCGATTCGACGTCGGCGATGACGTCGAGGATTTCGGCCGGGCTCGCGTCGATCACGACCTCGCGGGAATCGCTGGTAGCCATGGCGCGACCCTAGCCCGGTTACGGTTGTCCGCATGGAGCTTTGGGAGCTTTGCGCTCGGGAACGCATCAGGGACACCCTCGCGCAGTACAACTGGTCGGGTGACGCGATGCGCCTTCCCGAACTCGCGGCCGCTTTCTGCGACGACGGGGTGCTCGAGGTGCGGGGAACCGAACCGGTGCGGGGCCGTGCGGCGATCGTCGACTATCTGGGCGGAGCCGTCGCGGCGCCGAACGCGGCCGCATCCGAGTCGAACGTCAAACGCATCGTGCGCCACAACGTCACGAACATCCGGTTCACCGAGGTGACGCCCGACGAGGCGCGGGTTTCCTGCTATTTCACGGTGTTCACCGAGATCGGCCTCGACCATTACGGGCGCTATCGCGATGTGTTCGCGCCGGTCGGTGACGACTGGCTGATCCGCCACCGGTTCGTCTCCACCGATTGGAGCGCGCGGAATTCGACGATGGCCCGCTAGCCCCGCGTCATTCACGTCGATTTCTACGGGAGGGTTGTGGAATCGCGTCGATCACAACCCTCCTGCAGAAATCGGCGGCACGCCAAGGCAATTGGGGCGTAGGCTCACCGGCTATGGACACTGCAGTGGACCCGTCGGTGCCGCCCAGTGGCACCGGATGCGCTGAATGCGACGCAGTGAACGGGTGGTGGGTGCATCTGCGCCGATGCGCGGCGTGCGGTCACATCGGGTGCTGCGACGACTCCTTGGCGCGACATGCGTCGGCGCACTGGCGCGAAACCGGCCATCCGATCATCCGGTCGTTCGAGCCCGGTGAGGACTGGTTCTGGAATTACGCCACGAACGAGTACTACGACGGCCCACCGCTCGCCGAGCCCCAATCCCGTCCCGCGGACCAGACCGCGCCCGGTCCGCGCGGCAGGGTGCCCGTCGATTGGATGGCCCAGTTGCGCAGTCGCCGCGACTGAAACCCCTGTCGGGCGGGTATTCAGCCGCGGTGAGTGACGACAAGAAGGACAATCCCGGCACGGCTGACACCGACGCGGGCCCTGCGAACGCCGACGACGACGTGCAGAGCGACCCCGCAAGGGGCACCGACGACTCCGAACAGGAGGGCGTGGACTGGTCGGACGAGGGCGGCGCCACCCCGAGCGGCCCCGCCGACACCGGCGATCCCACGCAGTGACTCAGCGCACGGAGTCCGCCAACTCCCGCAGTGTGTGCGCGGCAGTGTATTTCGGCTCCCAGCCGAGCTGAGTCTTCGCCTTGGTGGTGTCCATGACCACCGAGGTGCGCCCGACGTGCAACCACTCGAGCGCCGACGGGACGAACGGCAACCGGGCGACGACCTCCGACGCCACGGTCGCGGCGACCTTTGGCACGCGCACGCCGCGGGCTCCGAGTTCGCGGGCCACGTCCGACAGCGAGATCAGCCCGTCGCCCGCGATGTTGTACGCACCCGGCGGCGCCGATGTGGTGGCGGCCAACGCGATCGCGGTCGCCACGTCGTCGTGATGAACCAACTGCAACGGGATGCCGGGATCCGGAACGGGTGTCTTCAACAGCGGAACTGCGTCTGAGAGACGCTTGACCGAACCGGGCAGCCGGGTCCACGGCATGTTGTCGGCGAGTGCGGGTGCCTTCGGACCCGCGACGATGCAGGGCCGCAGCACGTACACCTCGAGCGACGAGCCGCCCACGATGTCGGCAAGTGCCGCCTCGCACGCGGCCTTCTGCTCGGAGTAGTAGTGCTCGGACGAGCCCCGCGGTGGCACGTCCTCGGTGATCGGAACCGGGTTGTCGGAGTGATATCCATAGGCGGCGACCGATGAGGTGTACACCAGCCGCCGCGGGCGCTCCGCGGCCACCGTCGCCTCGAAGACATTGCGGGTGCCCGCGAGGTTGATGCGCGCGCTCTCCTCCCGCGAGCCCATGATGATGAAGGCCAGATGGACCACGACGTCGGCGCGCCCGACCAGCGCGTCGACGGCCTCGCGGTCGAGGATGTCGCCCTGCTGGTATGTCGTTTTCGTCCACCCGTGCTCGGCCGGGTCGAAGGGCCGCCGCGCCATCCCGAGGATCTCGTCGACCTCGTCGACGTCCTCGAGTGCCTGCACCGCCGACTTGCCGATCTCGCCCGTCGGCCCTGTCACCGCCACCGTGATTCCCATGCCCGCCGCATTCCCGGTGCAAGGGGTGGGGAAACGGGATCAGGACATGTCGGCGAGCGCCTGCTTGGCCGCGTTGTAACCGGGGATGAACGTGATGCCCGGGCCGCCATGGCAGCCGGCGCTGGCCAGGTACAGGCCGTCGATCGGAAGCGGTTGATCGACATAGCCTTTGGGCCCGGGCCGGTTGGGACCTATCTGGTCGGGGTGGATCAACCCGTGGCAGTAGTCGCCGCCGGGCGCACCGAACATGGTGCCCATGTGTTTGGGCGTGAAGGTCGTGTGGCGCAGGATGAGGCTCTCGAAGTTGGGCGCCAGCCGGGTGATCTTCTCGATGACCCGCTTGCCCATCTCGGCCTTCATCTCGCCGTAGCCCTGCTCGCCTTCCTCGATGGGAAACCACAGCGAGAACGCTGAGGCCGCGTGTTTACCGGGCGGCGCCAGGCCCGGATCGTTGACCGAAGGAATCTGCAGGGCGATCGACGGGTCGGTGGGCACGATGCCGCGCCGGGCGTCCTCCCACTGCTGCTGAAGTTCCTCGGGCGTGCTGAAAATGCCGATATTGGACTGCATTGCGGGGTCGTTGAGCAGTTCGTAAGGCGCCGCGAACTCCGGGACGCCGTCGAGCGCGAAGTGCATCTGCAGATAGCTGCCCCGGTGGTCCGTGTGCGAGAACCGATCCCGCACGTCGGCGGGCACCGCGTTGGAGTCGACGAGACCGTTGACGGTGAGGTCGGGCGCGACGCCGGACACGACGATCGGGGCCGACAGCGAGGTGCCGTCCTCGAGCCGCACCCCGGTGACCCGACCGTCCGCGACCGTCACCTCGACTACCCTGCTCCGCAACCGCAGTTCCCCACCGTTCGCGGTGAAGCCGTCGCACAGATGCGATGTGAGGGCTCCGATACCGCCGCGCAGTTTCTTGACCAGCAACGCGTTCTCGTCGGGGACGGCGAACCCGTACGCCAGAGCGGCGGCCGTGCCCGGGGTGGCCGGTCCGCGATAGGTGGTGTTGCAGGCCAGCAGCGACAGCATGCCGCGCAGCGCGCCGTTCTTCTCCTTGTCGGGTAGATAGCGGTCGAGCACATCGGTGACCGATCCGAACAGCAGGTCGGTGATCGTCGAGCGTTCGAATTCGTTTGTCGCGCAGGCGTACATCTCGTCGAGCGTCTTCGGCGGCTGGCCGGCATCGAAGCGGCCCAACGCCCGCGTGGGCGCCTGACACCACGCCATCAGGCCGGCCATGCCGTTGACCGCCTCGGCGCCGTGCACCTCGTTGATGTGGGTCAGCAGCTTCACCGGATCGGTGTAATAGACCAACGGTTCGTCACCCACGCCGCGCAGCGACACCGACATCACGTCGAGGTCCACGGTCGGCAGCGTGTCGAGCCCAAGCTCCCGGCTGACCACCGCCGAGGTGGGAATCTGCACCGAGCCGGCGATCTCGAATTGGAACCCGTCAAACAACTCGACGGTCGACGCCATGCCCCCGGCGTAGAGCTTCGCGTCCAGGCACACGGTGCGCAGGCCGGCCTTCTGCAACAGCGTGGCCGCGGTCAACCCGTTGTGCCCGGCACCGATCACGATGGCGTCGAAGTCAGTCATTCGCTGAGGCTGGCACGGGTGGAAAGTTTTGTCAATAATGACAAAACTCAGCCGGTGATGCCATCGGCCAGCGCGCGCAACGCCTCTCCGGTGAGCCGCGACAACTCCGGAAGTGAGCGCTCGTCGCCGAGCATCCACACCTCCATCGCCCCGAATACGGCGGCGGCGATACAGCGGGCGGTGACCGTGATCCGCATCCGCTCGTCGATGTCGGCGTTCGAAGCAAGGCCCTCGGCGAGGTGGTCCGCGATCGCCTCGGCGAAGTCGGCCTCGACCTGGCGCATGTGTCGCACCACTCGGCCGGGTTCGAGCTCTTGTGCGCGCAGTGCTGCGGTCTGCGCGACGGCCCAGTCATCGTAGGGGCGGGCCATGATTGCGCCGTGCACCGAGTCGATGATCGACTCCTTCGGATTCCGGGCGGCCAGTGCCGAACGGAACCAGTCCAGCCCGGCGTAATCGGCGAAAAGGAGGTCGTGCTTGGACGCGAAGTGGCGGTAGAAGGTGCGCAACGAAACGCCGGCATCGGCGGCGATCTGCTCGGCCGACGTCTCCTCCACGCCCTGCGCGAGGAACCGTACGACCGCCGCCTTCCGCAGCGCTTCGCGGGTGCGCTCGCTGCGTGCGGTCTGGGCCGGACGGGGCATGTGGTTGAACGTACCCGACACCAGTTGTGTCAATATTGACAAAACTCGGGTCGGTGATGAGAAACTCCGGAAATGGTTTCGTTGATCATCCACCTCGTCCTCGGATTCGCCACGCTGGCCGTGATCGTCAAGGCGAACCCCGCGATCTTCGCGCGCTACTCCTCGGGACCTCGAGTCACCAAGCTCGAGTTGTTCTACTACGTGGCGGGCGTCGCGTCGGTCATCCTCGGCTACTACTTCAACAACCAGTTCGTCGCCGAGTACGCCCCGCACGGCGGGTTGCACAACTTCGTCTGGGGGCCGGGCAGTTGGTCGGAGTTCATTGCGCTGGGCTATGACAATCCGGCCGCCAGCTCGGCCAGCCAGGACTACACGATCATGAGCCTGTTGTTGTTCCCGGCCTGGTTGCTGGTGGACGGCCGCAGGCGCGGTGTGAAGCACGCGTGGCTGTATCTGGGCTTCATCCTGTTCGCGAGTTCGGCATTCGCGTGGGCGTTCTACCTCGCGACGATCGAGCGCCAGCACCGGCATCAGCAGACCCTCGCGGAGGTCAAGTCGCCCGCCTGACGCCTCAAGCGGCCGTACAGTGCGTGCATGATCACCGACGCGCTGCGCCAACGCCGACTCGACGTGATCCGTGTGCACATGGACACCGAGGTCACCAAGGAGTTCGACGCCACCCTCGCGACCTTCAAGAACGAGTCCGGCGGACGTCCCCACTACGAGATCATGGCCACCGGCCAGGTTTTCGACGGCGACGACGAGGTGATGGCCTACTACCGCAGCACGCGCACCGCGTTCCCGGATCAGCGTCACGACAACGTCCGGTTCCACGTCGCGGACGACTCGGTGATCGTCGAATTCGACTTGCTGGGAACCAATCTCGGCGAGTTCTACGGATTGCCACCAACGGGTAAGGCGTTCCGGGTGCCGGTGGCCGCGGTGTTCTTCTTCGACGACGACCGCATCGTCAACGAGCGCATCTACTTCGACTCCGCGAGCCTGGTGTCGCAGATCGGCCGCACGGAGCTGCTCACCGGAGGCGCTTCGTGAAGGTGCACCACCTCAACTGCGGGTCGATGCATCCATGGGGTGTGCCCGTCCTCGTCTGCCATGTACTGCTCATCGAGACCGACAACGGTCTCGTGCTTGTCGACAGCGGGTACGGGTTGGCGGACTGCGACGAACCGGCGCGCCGGACCGGCCCCACCCGTCGCTTCTTCCGGCCGTTCTTCGACCGAGACGAGACCGCGGTCCGGCAGGTGGAGCGGTTGGGTTTCCACCGCGAGGACGTCCGCCACATCGTGGTCACGCATTTCGACGTCGACCACATCGGCGGACTCTCCGATTTTCCCGACGCCGAAATCCACTGCACCGCGGCCGAAGTGCTCGGCGCGATGCATCCGCCCACGCGGGCCGAACGCTTCCGGTTCCGCTCGGCCCAGTGGGAACACGGACCCAAGATCGTCGAGCACACCGCCGACGGCGAGAAGTGGCGCGGGTTCGCGGCGGCCAAGGAACTGACCGAGGTGTCTCCGGGCATTGCGCTGATCTCGCTGCCCGGCCACACCCGCGGGCACGCCTGCGTCGCGGTCGACGCGGGCCACCGGTGGCTTCTGCACTGCGGTGACGCCTTCTACCATCCCGACACCATCGGCGGCCCATCACGGATTCCGCCGGTGCTGGGCGCGTTCGAGAAGGTTGCCGCGTTCGACCTGAAACAGGTGCGCGAGAACCATTCTCGGCTCACCGAGTTGTATGGCCGTGGCGAGCCCGACCTGTTGCTGTTGTGCGCGCACGATCCGGGTCTGCTGAAGTATGCGCAGGAGACCGCTTAGCTGTTGGCGGCGCGCTTGCGCAGAAAGGTCTCCACGCGCTCGAGCGCGTCGAAGTAGCGCGACGGTGCGATCCGCGCGAGGGCGTCGAACATGTAGGCGTCCGGTCCGACGAGGATTCGGGCCTTGCCCGCCTCCACACCCCGGTGAATGATCTCCGCGGCCTTGTCGGGCTGGGTTCGCGTCATCGCGGCGAACTCCTTGGCCACCTGTTCCTTGGTCGGTCCACCCGGCTCCTCACGGAAGCGCCCGTTGCGCACGATGTTGGTGTTCACACCGCCGGGGTGCACGTTGACGGCGGACACACCGGTCCCCCGCAACTCCTGGCGTAACGAGTCGGTGAACCCGCGAACAGCGAATTTCGCCGAACAGTAAGCGCTTTGGCCGGGCATGCCGACGAGGCCGAAGACGCTGGAGGTGTTGACGATCACGCCCTCGTCCTGTTCGACGAGGATCGGCAGGAAGGCCCTGGTGCCGTTCACCACGCCGTGGAAGTTGATGTTCCACAACCAGTCGTCGTCCTCGACAACGGCGTCGAGCACGGTGGAGCCGAGCGCTACGCCGGCGTTGTTGAACACGGCTCCGATCGGCCGCGGCGCCCACTCGCGCACTTCGGCGGCGAAGTCGCGCTGTGCATCGGCATCGCTGACATCGAGCACCCGCAGCAGCGCCGGACCCCGCAGCGACGCCTCTGTCTCCTTGAGTCCCTGTTCGTTGACGTCGGCGATGGCCACCGGGCAGCTGTATGACGAAAGCCGCTGCGCCAGTGCGCGTCCGATACCGGATGCCGCTCCAGTGATGACCGCGGTCCTGCCGCTGATGACTCTGCGCTGCTTGCTCACACGGACTCCTTCGTTGTCGAGCGCTCGGGGGCGATCGCCCGTTGCGTATCACTTGTGTCGCGGGCTCGGGACCGCCGGAAGACGACGGCGCGACCACCGCGTGCGGGGGCGGTGGCCACCCCGCGTGAGTGACGCCCCTCCCCCGTCTCGGTGGTGGTGCCGAACTCGAACTCCCGCAGCAGGGTTCGCAGCGTCACGTTCAACTCCATGTTCGCGAACGCGGCGCCGATGCAGCGACGAATTCCGCCACCGTAGGGGATCCAGGTGTAGGTGTCGGGGTTAGTTCCCAGGAACCGGTCGGGGTTGAACGTGCCGGGATCGGTGAAGTGGCGCGGGGACTGGTGCGCCATCCCGATGCTGGCGATGACGGTGTGCCCCTCCGGGACGACCCACTCTCTCAATCGAAGCCGCGCGCGGGTCACTCGGATCGTCGCCTCAACCACCGGGCGAACCCGTTGCACCTCCCACACCGTGGCCTGCGTCAACTCGCTTCCCCCGGCGTCGATCTCAGCGGTGAGCCGTGACAGCAGTCGGGGATGCCTGCGCAACCGCTCGATCGCCCACGCCAGCGTCGTCGCCGTCGTCTCGTGCCCGGCCGCCAGCAGGGTGAGCAGTTCGTCGGCGATGTGGGCGTCGGCGATCGGCGAGCCGTCCTCGTAGCGGGCCGCCAACAGCAGGGCCAGGATGTCGCTGCGGTCCGCGAGGGCGGTGTCCGCGCGCGCCTCGGCGATCAGGGTGGCGACGATGTCGTCGTAGCGTCGCCGCGACCGCTGGACGCGGCCCCACGGGCTCCACGGACCGAGGTCGCGCCGCAAGGCCTTGGGCAGCACCGCCAGCCGCGACGCCAGTGGAACCATTGGCGGCAGCAGGTCGCGCAGTTCGTCCAATGCGCCGCCCTCCGCGCCGAACACGGTGCGCAGGATCGCGTTCAAGGTGATGCGCATCATCGGCTGCAGCGTCTCGAACTCGCGGCCCTCGGGCCACGTGGCGATCTCGCGCATCACCTCCTGTTCGACGATCGCCTCGTATCCGGCCATCCGCTTGCCGTGGAACGGTGGCACGAGCAGCTTGCGGCGTTCGCGGTGCGCCGCGCCGTCGAGGCTGAAGGTCGACCCGGGTCCGAGCACGGCACCGAGGTTCGAGGCCCGGGCCACGAGGTCGCCGTTCGTCGTGAACAACTCCCTGATGAGGTCCCGGTCGCTGATCACGATCGCATCGCCGAAGATGGGAAGTTCAACGCTGAACGCGCCGCCGTACCTGCGGCCGACCGCCGTCAGGGCGCGGTGCCGGCCGGCGAGGAATCCAAGCCCGACCGCCGCCTTCGGCAGCCGGGGCCCGGGCGGGAGCCGCACGGGGTCGGTCGTCACTTCGGCCATGCGCCGCCTTCCTGGTACACCGAGGTACCGATGTACGGTACGCGCAGGTACCGCAGAAGACAAGGGTGGCCGGGCGGCACACTCCCCGCGCGTGTCCCGGTCCGGAGACGATGGACTCGCGCCGATTCTAAGTGTCTCTCCGCCGTTGACCTCGTGGGACGCTTCGGTCGTATCCGTTTCCTCCGTGTAAACACCGGCGCCCGTGGACATTTCACCGCCGCCCCGAAACGCCCGTCCTCCGAGAAGAAAGTCACGAGATTGACCGCCACCATCAACGCCCCGTCGCGACCGACTCCCCTTGAGCCGGTCGAACTCGATCCCACGCAATTCCCGCCGACCAACGTCGGCTCCATCCCGCCACTGGCCAAGCAGTGGCAGAAGCTCGACTTCCGCGAGATCCTGAGCCGGCCGGCCGCCTTCCTGTCCGTGAGCCAGTCCAATTCGCTCTACAAGCCGGGCGGCGTGCAATACGCCGAAGGCCACGCGTTGCGCGGAAGCCTCGAGGCCACGGTGAAGACGGTCAAGGCGGCACGCAGGGCGCCGAACTTCGTGTCGTTCAACTGGATCGGCTTCTCGGTGTTCCGGCAGGACTATCCGCAGACCGACTTCGACCGCGTCCAGTACGAGAGCTGGACCGGCCACATCGACGCGACGCCCGAGCAGATCGCCTGGGACAACGCGCTTGTCGACGAGTTGCGCGACCTTGTCGAGCCGGGTGACAACGAGCTCTACGAGAAGGCGCTGCAGACCGCGTTCGTCGGCACGGACCTGCCGGGCGCGCTGATTCGGCAGAAGGTCGAGGTCGTCGTCATCACCGGCATCCACCTCGACTGGTGCATCGAGGGCAACGCCCGGGCGGCGCGCGACCACGGGTTGCTGCCGATTATCGTCGGCGACGCGACCGGCGCCGTGCGCCCCGACCAGGAACCGGCGGCCTTTCAGCGCATCAACGACTTCTTCGCGCCGGTGATCACGTCGGACCAGTTCGTGGAGTGGGTGAGCCGCTGATGGGAAACGTCGGTTTGCTGCTCGTCGGCGTCGTCCTGTTCGTCAACGGCCTCGTCTCCATCGGGGTCGTCAAGCCCAGAAGCGCCGCGCCGCTCAACCTTTTCGTCGGGTCGGCGCAGGTCATCCTGCCCACGCTGATCCTGGTCCAGGCGGGCGGCGACGCCGGCATCGTGAACGGGACCTGGCCGAGCCTGCTGTTCGGATTCACCTATCTGTGGTTCGGGCTCATCCAGATCTACGATCTGGAGCCGCAGGGGTTCGGTTGGTACAGCGTGTTTGTCGCCGCGATCGCGGCGGTCTACGCCGTCAAGAACATCGGCACCGACCCGGTCTTCGCGGTCATCTGGGCCACCTGGGCGACCATGTGGACGCTGTTCTTCGTGTTGCTCGGCCTCGGGATCACCCGAGTTCGGTCCTTCGACCTCGGCCACTTCACGGGCTGGGTGCTGATCCTGCTCGGGATCCCGACATGTACGGTGCCCGCGATCTTCCTGTTGAACGGGGTCTGGACGGACTCGCCGGTGGCCGGTGTCGCGGCGCTGGCCGTTCTGGCGCTGGCTGCGGGTCTGTCGGCAGCCCTGGCGAGGCGGACCGCGGGGACGGACGAAACCGTTCCGGCTGCCGGTCCGGCCCCGGTCGAGGTCGTGCCCGCCGAGGAGAAGGTAAACGTGCCACAACCCGTGTGAGCGCGGCGGCGTGATGTCGGAAAACCGGCGGCTTCGGGGAACCGGAGCCGCCGGTCGCGTGCTGCGGGGAGAGGGGCGTCAACGCGACGACGTCTTGGTGGCCAGGGCCGGGATCGAACCGGCGACCTTCCGCTTTTCAGGCGGACGCTCGTACCAACTGAGCTACCTGGCCCGGAAGGCACCGGTCGGGCGTAACCCAGATGCCTCGCCGCAATGGCGACCCTGACGGGACTTGAACCCGCGACCTCCGCCGTGACAGGGCGGCGCGCTAACCAACTGCGCCACAGGGCCTTGCTGTGCGTCCCATCGTACGGGTCGCTGCGTGTACCCCCTACGGGATTCGAACCCGCGCTACCGCCTTGAAAGGGCGGCGTCCTAGGCCGCTAGACGAAGGGGGCCAGCCGAATCTCTCCGGGGTACTCGCAACGCGATGACGTTGGGAGCTTCAGTAGCTTAGGGTACCGGCACCCGAATCCTCAAACGAGGTCGCCCAACGGCACCCAGTATTCTGTGCAGCGCGCCCCTATAGCTCAGTTGGTAGAGCTACGGACTTTTAATCCGCAGGTCCCAGGTTCGAGCCCTGGTGGGGGCACTGAGGTAAGTTCCCGCCATGACACGCCACCGTGTCCGCGTACTCACCATCCTGGCGGCACTGGTGGCCGCGGCGGGCGTCGTCGTCATCGCCGCAACGCCGATCGCGTCCAATGCCTGGTTCGCCGTGACGGAGCCGGCGTATGTCATTCCCGCGGAATCGTCGCCGTGGCGCTTCACGCCCATCCAGATGAACGACGGTTCGGGCGACTGGTGGGTCTACGGTCAGGACGACCGCAACTACTACTACTTCACCGGCTCGGGTGAACCGCCCTATGTCGTGTTCCCCAAGGCACAGGCGACCGACTGCCGCGGGTTCCGGCGCGACGATCACCGCACCTGGTGTCGGTGATAGGACGTCGAATCACACCTGCGGGCAATAGAACTGGGGCTGCCCGCGGTACTCGACCGGCGGCAGGTTGCGTGCCGGCGTCTCGACCAGCGGCGCGTCGGCGGGCAGTCGACCCGTCGCGCGATCCATCGCCGAGCGCTTGCGCGGGTGCATCAGCCACCGCTTCGGCAACACCTTGGTGGCGAACGTGACGACATCGCAGAAGCGCCTGTGCAGCCACTCCTGCCGCGGTGACCAGGTGTAGCCCATCAGCTCCCGCACCGGCGGGTCATAGAGCGCGACGGTCATGAACGTCAGGAAGCGCTGCATCACCTTCAAGTTCAACCGCCACAACGGATCCGGGATCCACTCCAGCGAGGGGTGCTTGGGCATGGTCGAAAGGTCCATCACCTCGCGGGCAGCCCAGTTGTTCTCCAAGACGTTGCGGCACATGTGATCCCAGTACTCCTGGAATTCCTCCCACGTCTTGGGCACCGGACGCATGCTCATCCCGTACATCCGGTACCAAGTGATGTGCTCGTCGAACAGCTGGCGCTTCTGGTCCCCGGTCAGCCCGCCGCCGAACTTCTCGGCCGCCAGCAGGGTCGACTTGAAGAAGGTCGCGTGGGCCCAGTAGAAGACGTCGGGATTCAGCGCGCTGTATCGCCGGCCGCGCTCGTCGGTGCCCTTGATGCCGATGTGGTAATCACGCACCTCCGCACCCGTCTTCGGTGCGCGCTCACCATCGAAGACCACCCCGCCGATGGGGTAGATCGAGCGCAGCAGCCGCGGGATGCGCTCCATGAAGAAGATCGAGTGCTCCTTGACGGCGGCACCCAGTTGCGGGTGCATGTTCTGCATCGATCCGGCCCACGTGCCCTGGAACAGGCCGGTCCACTGGCCGAAGTACCTCCACGTCAGCGAGTCGGGCCCAAGCGGCAGGGGCGGCGCATCGTATCCGCCGGACGTCACCGGACAGCCGGCAGCCATTCCGGACCCCATCGCCTGCCCGGCGGGCGCGTGGTGCTCCCAGGACACGGGGCATGATTCCGACGTATCTTGAGTCACTGGTGTACTTCCGTCCGGCTGGATCAGATTCTGACTACGGGCGTTGTCATGCCGAGCTTAGGAGGGTTGTGCCGTCAGGTCAAAGACGGGGCCGATGGTCCGGCGTGCCGCTGCAAGACCGTCAGGTGCTCCGCCGCGACGAACTCATCGCCGCGGGTGTAGGGCTTCTCGGCGCCGCCGGGGGCCCGTCTCTCACCGTCCGCGCCGTTTGCCGGGCGGCCGGGTTGACCGAGCGCTACTTCTACGAAAGCTTCGCCGATCGCGACGAGTTCGTCCGCGCGGTCTACGACGACGTGTGCGCCAAAGCGATGGAGACGCTGTCTTCTGCGCAGACACCACGCGACGCGGTCGAACGATTCGTGGCCCTGATGGTCGACGACCCGACGCGGGGCAGGGTCTTGCTGCTCGCGCCGACCAGCGAGCCGGTGCTGACGCGCTCGGGCGCCGAATGGATGCCCAGCTTCATTGAGTTGCTGCACCGCAAGCTCACCCGCGTCACCGATCCGGATCGGGCGGCGATGGCGGCCACCGGCTTGATCGGCGCCCTGACCGCGTTGTTCATCGCTTACCTCGAGGGCAGGCTGACCGTGACGCGCGAGCACTTCATCGACTACTGCGTCGAGATGCTGCTCGGCCGGGTCTCGAGCTACTAGACGGCCCTACTCGTCGGGCGTGACCGGCGCTTCCAGCTCTTCGAGTTCCTGGTTCTCGGCTTCCTCTTCGGCCTTCGACTTGGCCGCACGGCCGAGCGGATTGGCAACCGACGCACCGGGATTGGTCGCCGTCGCGTAACCGCCCGCACAGTTCAGCGCGAGATGGACCTGGCTGCCGGAGGCGTCGATGCGCAGAAACGACGCGTCCCAGGCGTTGGTGACGATGCAGTCGCCCTGGTCGAGCTTGTCCCCCACTCGGGCGGCCACCACCGCCGTGCCACCCTCCTCCTCGATGGCCGACGCCGCATCGGAGTACGTCTGTCCGACGACGTCGGGAGCGGCCGTCGCCTTCGGGGTAGTCAACAGCGCTGTAGTCAACAGCGCCGCGCTCAACAGCATCGTCGACACCGCAATGCCGACCCCCAACACTCGCATTCGCATGCTCTGCTCGCCTCCGTGAGTGTGCTCCGGGGCGGGTGCGGCGTGCGGCCGTCCACCCCCGGTGCGGATTCCAGGCAACCCTCACGGGGTGATGTGAACGCAGCGAGGCCGCGGCGTTGACGCCGAGTGAAAAACGTTGCGGGTTGTGAAGACTGCGTTACTCGTCGGGCGTGACCGGGCTTTCCAGTTCTTGCTGTTCCTCGGTCGCGGCTTCCTCTTCGGCCTTGGACTTGGCCGCACGCCCGAGCGGATTGGCAACCGACGCACCGGGATTGGTGGCGGTCGCGTACTCGCCGGCGCAGTTCAGCGCGACGGACATCTCACTCGAGTCGGCCTGATCGATGCGTAGGAAGGACGAGTCCCAGATGTTGGTGACGATGCAGTCGCCGAGGTCGAGCTTGTCGCCGACCCGAGAGGCGACAACCGCCTTGCCCCCGGCGTTCTCGATCTGCTCCTGGGCGTCGGAGTACTTCATTCCCACAACACTCGGAGCGGCGGAGGCGGCGCCCGAACCCAGGAGGACGGCCGACGCCGCCGCGACGCTCATCGCCGACATGCAGCCGATCGTGATGACCTTCTTCACGTGCCCCAACCTCCGTGTCCGGGCGATGACCGCCGTGTAAACGCTGGCCGCAGTCTATTGCGGTTCGATATACACCGCCACCGGAAGAAGGCGCGAAGGTCTGGGCGCCGAAAGCTCAGTTGTCCGGCGTCACAGGAGCGGTCAGCTCCTGCTCCTCCAGAGTGGCCGCTTCGCGGGCGGCCTTGGCCTCTCGGCGTTGCTGTTCGGCCTTGGCGTCGCGCCCCACCGGGCTCATCGCCGAGTTGCCCGGCACCCCGGGCGCGGCCAGCGCGCCGTTGCAATTCAGCGCGACCATCACATCGCTGTTGGCGATCGGGCGACCACGTGAGTTGGGCCGGCGCACCGCCGCATCCCATGCGTTCGTCACCAGGCAGTCACCTTCGTCGGCGCTGCTGCCCACCCGAGTCGCGACAACGGCGTTACCGCCGTATTGCTCGATGATTCTCTTGGCGTCTTTATAAGGGCGGTCGACAACGTCGGGGACGGCGCCCGCCTGACCCGCGCCGATGAGCGCGGCACCCGCAGCCACCGCCGCGGCGGTTGCGCCTACCGATAAATGGCGAAACGTGCACAACGCCCGTCCTCCGAGTCTCCAGTGATGCCGAATTCCGGGCGTGGGAGTTTGCCCGACGGGATACTACAACGACAGGTGCGTCTGATGGGGCGGTTGTGACACGGTTGCCGGAACTTGAATGTCACCGGGGTACACAGATATATTGAGTGCAACCAACGGGTACAGATATCTAACTGGGTGGGGCTCTCGCACGCGAGAAGGAGTAAGGATCAATGCACGAGAACTTGACTGACCTACATCTGCTGCATGAGCTCGAGCCTGTCGTTGAGAAGTACCTCAACCGGCACCTGACGATGCGCAAGGACTGGAACCCGCACGACTACATTCCGTGGTCGGACGGCAAGAACTACTACGCGCTGGGCGGCGAGGACTGGCATCCCGAGCAGTCGCAGCTTTCCGAGGTCGCGCAGGTGGCGATGATCCAGAACCTGCTGACCGAGGACAACCTGCCGTCCTATCACCGCGAGATCGCGATGAACATGGGCATGGACGGCGCGTGGGGCCAGTGGGTCAACCGGTGGACCGCCGAGGAGAACCGGCATGGCATCGCGCTGCGCGACTACCTCGTCGTGACCCGTGCGGTCGATCCCGTTCAGCTCGAGCAGCTGCGCATCGAGCAGGTCACCCGCGGTTTCTCGCCCGGCCAGAACCAGCAGGGCGACCTTTTCGCCGAGAGCCTCTTCGACTCGGTCATCTACGTGACCTTCCAGGAGCTGGCCACCCGCGTTTCGCACCGCAACACGGGTAAGGCGTGCAACGAGACCATCGCCGACCAGCTGCTCGCGCGGGTCTCGGCCGATGAGAACCTGCACATGATCTTCTACCGCGACGTCAGCGAGGCCGGCTTCGAGATCGCGCCCGACCAGGCGATGCACTCGCTGCACCGCGTGCTGCGCAACTTCAAGATGCCCGGGTACACGGTTCCGGAGTTCCGCCGCAAGGCCGTGATCATCGCCGTCGGCGGCGTCTACGATCCCCGGATCCACCTCGATGACGTGGTGATGCCGGTGCTGAAGAAGTGGCGGATCTTCGAACGCGAAGACTTCACCGGCGAGGCCGCGCGCATGCGCGACGACCTCGGCGTGCTGGTCGAGGAGCTCGAGGAGGCCTCGCAGAAGTTCGAGGAATCCAAGCAGCGTCGCCTCGAGCGCGAGGCGCGCAAGGCCGAGAAGGCTTCCGCGAAGAAGGTCTTGGCCTCCTCGACGTCATGACGGTTCTGGCCGACAGGCGCGAGCTGCTGATCGGCCCGATACGGCTCCGCAGCCCCGTCGTACTGGCGCCGATGGCCGGCGTGACCAACGTCGCGTTCCGCACCCTGTGCCGCGAACTCGAGATGGCGCGGGCGGGCACGGTCAGCGGGCTCTACGTCTGCGAGATGGTCACCGCGCGGGCGCTCGTGGAGCGTCATCCGGGGACCATGCACATGGTGACGTTCGCGCCCGACGAGAACCCGCGCTCGCTACAGCTGTACTCGGTCGATCCACAGAACACCTATGCCGCGGCGAAGATGATCGTCGACGAGGGGCTCGCCGACCACATCGACATGAACTTCGGCTGCCCAGTGCCCAAGGTGACGCGGCGCGGCGGGGGCGCTGCTCTGCCGTACAAGCGCCGATTGTTCGGCCAGATCGTCGCCGCGGCGGTACGGGCCACCGAGGGCACGGACATCCCCGTGACGGTGAAGTTCCGCATCGGCATCGATGACGAGCACCGCACCCACCTCGACGCCGGCCGGATCGCCGCCGAGGAAGGCGCCGCGGCCGTCGCCCTGCACGCCCGGACCGCGGCCCAGCGCTACTCCGGCACGGCCGACTGGGAGCAGATCGCGGCGCTCAAGGCGCATGTGACGAACGTGCCCGTGCTGGGCAACGGTGACATTTTCGAAGCCTCCGATGCGTTGGCGATGATGTCGGCCACCGGGTGCGACGGCGTGGTCATCGGCCGCGGCTGCCTCGGCCGACCTTGGTTGTTCGCCGAACTGTCGGCGGCGTTCACCGGGAGCCCCGCGCCGGAGCCGCCCACGCTCGGCGAGGTGGCGTCGATCATCCTGCGCCACGGCGAGCTGCTGGCCGCGCATTTCGGCGAGGACAAGGGCATGCGCGACATCCGCAAGCACGTGGCCTGGTATCTGCACGGATTCCCCGCCGGCGCCGACTTGCGGCGGTCGTTAGCGCTGGTCAAGTCCCTCACCGAGCTCGAGGAGCTGCTCGGCAGGCTCGACGCGGATGTACCGTTTCCCGAGGCCGCAACGGGTCCGCGTGGCCGCCAGGGCTCGGCGGCGTCGGTCGCGCTGCCGGAGGCCTGGTTGGCCGACCCGGACGACTGCACGGTGCCGGCGGGTGCCGAGGTCATGCACTCCGGAGGTTAGGCCGTCTATCAGCCGTCTCCCAGTCGTCTCCGTCCTGAGACGACTCTGACATCACATCTCTCAGGATGTCTCAGTACGATATGAGTCTCGTTTGCAATGCGCTCCCGTCGCGGAGTCACCGAGGTGCCGTAGCAATGGCGCGCGGCGCCGTGTTCGCCCCTGAGCTGCACGTGTTGAGAGTCGGAGGCCGGTAGGAACATGAGTGACGGCGATAACGCCACTCCTGGCCCTTCCGACCCCGCAGGTGGGGACGACAACCGCTGGCTGACCCGCAGCCAGCGCCGTGCGCCGGGAGCGGCGCCGTGGGAGCGTGCGGAGTTCCCTCGCCGATCCGCCGAACCCGAGCCGTCGGACCCGGCGGAGGCCGAGCCAACCGGTAACCACACCGACGGCGTCACCGTCGCCGACCTGATCGCCAAACTGCACGGCGACACCGCGGTGCCCCCGCAGCCGCGTCGACGGCGCCGCCGCGAGCCCGAGCCCGCAGAGCCGGAGCCGCCCGCGCCGCCCACGGAGATCATCGCGGCGGTGCCGGACGAACCACCGGTGCCGGACGAACCACCGTTCTCCGACGAGCCGGCGGTTCCTGACGACGCGGCGTTCGACGAACCAGAGTTCCCGGACGAGCCGGAGATCCCCGCCGGCAGCGCGGCCAACGACTTCGACACCGAGGTGCTGCCGGTCGCGCACGCCGATGCGGAGCTGCCCGACCTCGCGCTCATTCGCAGGCCGAGCCGAGTGCCCGCCGCACACTCGACGGCCGTGCGCAAGGCTGCCCCCTCACGGCGCCGTCGGCGCAGAACGCTGATCGCCGGGCGCGCGGTCGCGGCGTTGATCGCCGTGTTGGCGCTCGCACTGACCGGCGGGGCCTGGCAGTGGCAGTCGGCCAAGAACAACATGCTGAACCGGATCTCGGCGCTGGACCCCGATTCCCGCGACATCCTCGACCCCAACGCGCAGTTCGGTGACGAGAACTTCCTGATCGTCGGCGTCGACAGCCGCATCGGCGAGAACAGCGACATGGGCGCGGGCACCACCGACGACGCCGCGGGCGCGCGGTCGGACACAGTGATGCTGGTCAACATCCCCGCGAACCGCGAACGCGTTGTCGCCGTGTCGTTTCCGCGTGACCTCGCCATCGAGCCGATGAAGTGCGAACCGTGGGACCCGCAGACCGGCAACTACGGCCCGATCACCGATCCCGATTCGCCGATGTACGGCGCCGACGAGGTCTACACCGAGTACAAGCTGAACTCGGCCTACGCGGTCGGCGGCCCCAAGTGCCTGGTCAAGGTCATCCAGAAGATGTCCGGGCTGTCGATAAACCGGTTCATGGCAGTCGATTTCGCCGGTTTCTCGAAAATGGTCGATGCCCTCGGCGGCGTCGAGGTGTGCAGCACCACACCGCTGGAGGATTACGAACTCGGCACGGTGCTGCCCCAGGCTGGCCGCCAGATCGTCGACGGGCACACCGCACTTCAGTATGTGCGCGCCCGTCAGGTGACCACCGAGACCAACGGCGACTACGGCCGCATCAAGCGCCAGCAGCTGTTCTTGTCGTCGCTGCTGCGGTCGATGATCTCCAAGGAGGTCTTCTTCTCGCTGTCGAAGCTCAACAACGTGGTCAACATGTTCATCAACGACAGCTACGTCGACAACATGGACACCAAGGATCTGGTGACGTTGGGTCAGTCGGTCCAGGGCATCGCGGCGGGACGGATCACATTCCTGACGGTGCCGACGACGGGCTACATGGACGAGTACGGCAACGAGCACCTCCGCGAGGACGACACCCGGGCGATCTTCGACGCGATCATCAACGACGATCCGCTGCCCGAGGAGAAGAACGCCGACAACACCCCCGTGCCCGGCACACCCGAGTCGTCGACCAACGCCGAGCCCGAGTCGGCCGCGCCGACCCACGATTCGGCACCCTCGGGTGAGCTCGTGGACGCGATCACCACCGACCCCGCCGACATCACGGTCCAGGTCTCGAACTCCACCGGTGAGGACGGTCTCGCCGCGACCGCGGCCAGCGAACTGCAGACCCACGGCTTCAACGTCACGTCGCCCGATGATTACCCGGGCCCGCTCGATTCGACGACGGTGTTCTTCTCGCCCGGCAACGAAGAGGCGGCCGCGACGGTGGCCTCCTCCTTCGCCAACGCCAAGATCGAGCGCATCTCGGGCATGGGCGACACCGTCCGCGTCGTCTTGGGCAGCGACTTCCACAACGTGACGCCTCCTGAGCCGAGCGGTTCCCCGGTCCAGGTGCACGTCGTGCGCGGCACCAAGAGCACGCCGACCGAACTCCCGGAGGATCTGTCGGTGACCAACGCCGCCGACGTCACCTGCGAGTAGACGCGCCGAGCGCAGCGTTTGGGCAGGTGAGGTTCACCTTTCGTTCACCGCTCGCTTCATGCCCTTTCGGTGACGATGCCCGTAGGGTGGAAGTATGCGTACTGCGTACCACGAGCAGCTGGAGGCCTTGACCAACCAGCTCGGCGAGATGTGCGGGCTGGCCGGCGCGGCGATGGAGCGAGCGACCCAGGCCCTGCTGCAGGCCGATCTGGTGTTGGCCGAACAGGTCATCACCGACCACGAACAGATCGCCGCGATGAGCGCCAGGGCCGAGGAGGCGGCGTTTGTCCTGCTCGCGCTGCAGGCGCCGGTGGCGGGCGACCTGCGGGCGATCGTCGGTTCGATCCAGATCGTCGCCGACGTCGACAGGATGGGCGCGCTTGCGCTGCACGTCGCCAAGATCGCGCGACGCCGCCATCCGCAGCACGCGCTTCCCGAAGAGGTGAACGGATACTTCGCCGAAATGGGCCGTCTCGCAGTGGAGCTCGGTAACAGCGCGCAGGAGGTGCTGGTGACCCGAGATCCCGAGCAGGCCGCCAGGATCGGCGAAGAAGACGACGCGATGGACGATCTGCATCGGCACCTGTTCACCGTCCTGATGGACCGCGAGTGGAAGCACGGCGTGGCCGCCGCGGTCGACGTGACGCTGCTCGGCCGGTTCTACGAACGCTTTGCCGACCATGCGGTCGAGGTCGCTCGCCGGGTGATCTTCCAGGTCACCGGTAAGCATCCCGCCGAGGAGGACATCCCCGCGCCGCGCTGACCCAGCGCTGACCCGGACATCCCCGACGCGGCGCTGACCCAGCGCGAGCAGACGCGAAACTGCCTCTTTTTCCGCGAAAAGGGGCAGTTTCGCGTCTGCTCGCGAGTGAAAGCCTCAGCCAAATCGGCCGGAGATGTAGTCCTCTGTGGCCTTCTGAGACGGGTTGGAGAAGATTTTCTCGGTGTCGTCGATCTCGATGAGCCGACCGGGTTTTCCCGTCGCCTCGAGGTTGAAGAACGCGGTCTGATCGCTGACCCGCGCGGCCTGCTGCATGTTGTGGGTGACGATGACGATCGTGAAGTCCTGCTTCAGGGTTGCGATCAGGTCCTCGATGGCCAGCGTGGAGATCGGGTCGAGCGCGGAGCACGGCTCGTCCATCAGCAGCACGTCGGGTTGTACCGCGATCGCGCGGGCGATGCAGAGGCGCTGTTGCTGACCGCCGGAAAGGCCGCCGCCGGGTTTGTCCAGCCGGTCCTTGACCTCCTTCCACAGGTTGGCGCCGCGCAGCGAGCGTTCGGCCACCTCGTCGAGCGTCTTTTTGTTGCGCACACCCTGCAGCTTGAGGCCGGCGACCACGTTGTCGCGAATCGACATGGTGGGGAACGGATTCGGACGCTGGAAGACCATGCCGATGGTCTTGCGCACGCCGACGGGGTCGACCCCCGCACCGTAGATGTCTTCACCGTCGAGCAACACCGAACCCTCGACACGCGCGCCCGGAATGACCTCGTGCATGCGGTTGAGCGTCCGCAGCACCGTGGACTTCCCGCAGCCTGACGGACCGATGAAGGCGGTCACGTTGCGGGGCGGAACCGCCAGCGATACATCGGCCACGGCGTGGAACGCCCCGTAGAAGATGTTGACGTCCTTGAGATCCAAGCGCTTGGCCATCGAAAGCTCCTAAACCTTCTTGGGGGCGAAGATCTTCGCGAGGAACCGCGCCCCGACGTTGAGCACGGCGATCAGCAGGATCAGGGTCAGTGCGGCGCCCCACAGCCGGTCGGTGGGAACGGGATTCGCGCCCGCACCCGCCGAGGTCTGGTCGTACATCATGCCCGGCAGCGAACCCATGAAGCCGTCGAACATGTCGAAGTTCATCGCCTGCGAGTAGCCGACCAGGACCAGCAGCGGCGCCGTCTCGCCCATGACCCGGGCCAACGCCAGCATGATCCCGGTGACGATGCCGGACAGCGCCGTCGGGATCACAATGCGGACAATGGTTTTCCACTTCGGCACTCCGAGCGCATAGCTGGCCTCCCGCAGATCCATCGGGACGATGCGCAGCATCTCCTCGGTGGCGCGCACGATGACCGGGATCATCAGCAGCACCAGGGCCAGCGACACCGCGAAGCCCGACCGTGGGAAGCCGAACGTCGCCACCCACAGGGCGTAGATGAACAGCGCCGCGACGATCGACGGTACGCCGGTGAGGATGTCGACCATGAACGTCGTGATCTTGCCGAAACGCGTTCCGCCGCCGTACTCGACGAGGTAGATCCCGACGAACACCCCGATCGGTATCGAGATCGCCGCACACACCAGGCCCTGCAGCAGGGTTCCCACGATCGCGTGGTACGCACCGCCGCCGGCCGCAAAGGCTGTCATACCCGCTTGTGAGTGCCAGAACCACTGCGGCGAAGTCAGGGCCTGAAATCCCTTGGCGACCACCGAGTACAGCACCCACAACAACGGCACCAGCGCGACGAGGACGCTGAGCGTGACCAGAACCGTCGCGAGTTTGTCGGCCACCTTGCGCCGAAGGCTCACCCCTTGGAAGGTGGTCGCCTTGACGGGGCGGTCCAGCGTCGACGTCATTTCTGCGCCTTCCCGGCCACCGCGGCACGCGCCAACGAGTTCACCACGAACGTCAGCACGAACAGCACCAGGCCGGCCGCGATGTAGGCGCCCGCCTTGTACTGGTCGTTGAATTCGCTTGCCGTAGCGGCAATCAGGCTGGCGAACGTATAACCGCCGTCGAACAGCGACCATCCGAACGCCTGCTGCGTTCCCCGCAGGATGATCAGCAGTGCGATCGTCTCACCCAGCGCACGGCCGAGGCCGAGCATGGCGCCGCTGATGTAGCCGGACATTCCGAACGGCAGCACGGTCGTACGCACCACCTCCCAGCGGGTGGCGCCCAGTGCGAGTGCCGCCTCCACCTGGCCTCGCGGTGTCTGTACGAACACCTCGCGGGTGACGGCGGTGATGATCGGAAGGATCATGACGGCAAGCACGATTCCCGCGGTGAAGATCGTGCCGCCACCCGACACCGAGGCCGTTCCCGTCTTGAACAGGAAAAGCCAGCCGAGATTCTCGTTCAGCCACAACGCAATCGGCTTCAGTACCGGGGCGAGGACGTACAGTCCCCACACGCCGTAGATGATCGACGGGACGGCGGCCAGCAGGTCCACCATGTAGCCCAGCGGTCCGGCGACCCGTCGCGGCGCATATTGCGTCAGAAAGATCGCGATGCCAAGCGCCACAGGCATCGCCAGAATGAGCGCGAAGATCGACACGAACACGGTCACCTGCAGCAGGTCGAGGATGCCGAAATGCATCGCCGACGTGTCGGTGGTTTTCCACGTGCCGCCGTAGAGGAAGAAGTTCTCCTGGTTGCGCGCCAGCGCCGGGATCGCGCGCCACAGCAGAAACGCCCCGATCGCCGCGATCAGGGCGACGATGAAGGCACCCGAACCCTGCGCCAACCCGCGGAAGATGCGGTCGCCGACACGCTCTTTGGCGTTCCTCGACGGGTCGGTGGAGATCGGCGTCGGCTCGGGAAAGGGGTAAGCGAGCGCTTCACCCGATCCCGCGTCGGACGGATTGGGGATTGTCACTTCGCGCCTATCGGTCATCGGTCCCAGGACCCATCCTCACCGTATCCGCGCCGGCGCGCCACGAAACTAGGCAATCGCCTGGACGGAGGTCAGGAGTCGTTCCTTGAAGCGGTCCGGGAGCGGCACGTAACCCGCCGGCGAAAGGTTCTGCTGGCCGTCGTTCGCGGCAATGGTGAGAAACGATTTGACGGCGGCGGAGGTCTGGGGGTCATAGCCCTTGGAGCAGACGATCTCGTAGGTGGCGAGCACCAACGGATACGCACCGGGTTCCTTCGTTCCGTACAACGAATCCAGGTTCAGCGCCAAGTCGTTGCCCGCAGCGGCGAATTCGGCGGCGTCGATGGCCTTTTTGGCCGACTCGTCGGTCAACTCGACCGCGCCTGCGCCGCTGTCGATTTGGGCGAACGGGATTCCGGCCTGATCGGCGAAACCCTTCTCCACATAGCCGATCGCACCGTCGGTGGCCTGGACGGCCTGGATGACTCCTGCGGACTTCTGCGCGCCTTCACCAGCGCCGCCCTGGAATTCGCTGCCGGCTTCCTTGGTCCAACTCTGAGGCGCCGCGGCCGCGAGGTATTTCTGGAAGTTGTCGGTGGTTCCCGAGGAGTCCGAGCGATAGATCGGCGTGATGGCGAGATCGGGAAGCTGGGTGCCCGTGTTGAGCGCCGCGATCGCGGGGTCGTTCCATCTGGTGATCTGCCCCTGGTAGATCTTGGCGAGCAGGTCGGCGTTGAGCACCAGCGTGTCGACGCCCTCGAGGTTGTAGGCCAGGGCGACCGGGCCGAAGACCAGCGGCAGGTTCCACGCCGGATTGCCCTCGCACCGCTGTGCGGCCTGCTGAATCTGTTGCCCCGAAAGCGCGGAGTCGGATCCGGCGAAGTCGACCTGACCGGCGACGAACTGCTCGCGGCCCGCACCCGAACCGGTGGGGTTGTACGACAGGTTCTTGCCCGGGCAGCGCTGGCCCCAGACCTTGTTGAACTCGCCGATCGCGTTCTGCTGGGCGGTCGAACCCTCGGCGGTGACGGAGTTCTTACCGCCACATTCCGCGGACGCCGCGCCGTCGCCGGACGGTGCGGCGACGTTGTTGTCGCTGCCGCATCCGGACAGCGTCAGCACCGCGATCGCGCCCACTGACAGCGTGGTCAGAAGCGTCGACTTGCCGAGGTTGAGGTTCACTGATCCCACTTTCGCATCGGAGCGCCTGAACTCCTGGCAACGTATGCGGCGCTGGTCAACGGATCGCGGATGACAGGTGAACGACCGGTGAACACGTTCAGTTGGTTCACCGCGATTTCCCAGTCAGCTCTGGGCACTCCGCGCGTAGGCGGCGTCGACGGAGGCGACCTCGAAACCGAGCTTGCGGTACGTCTTCACCGCCGCGGCGTTATCGGCCTCCACGTACAGCATCACGACGGGCGCCGAGCTCGACGCCAGCCGCTCGGCGAGGTGGTGCAGGCCGGTCAAGGTCAGCAGGCCGCCCAGCCCACGACCTTGTGCCGCGGGATCGACGCCTACGACGTAGACCTCGCCCAGATCGGGGCCGTGGACCTTCGTCCAGTGGAATCCGAGCAGTTCACGGGTGTCCTCGTCGACCGCGAGGAACAGCCCGTCGGGGTCGAACCACGCCTCACCCCGGCGTTCGGCGATGTCGGAGTCGGTCCACCCACCCTGTTCGGGGTGCCAGGCGAAGGCCGCGTTGTTGACGCGCAGCAGCTCGGCGTCGTCGGCGGGACCGGAATAGGTGGTGACGCGGATGCCGTCGGGCGCCGGGGTCGGCGGCAGCTCGGTGAGGGGACGTCGCATCTGCAGCAGTTCACGCACGACGGTCAGCCCGAGCGAGGCCGCGGTGGCCCGCGCCGCCTCCAGGTTGCCGTGCGCCCACACCCTGGCGTCGTCGCCGCCCTCGGCGAGGCCCTCGCGCACCAGCGCCGCACCGATCCCGCGCCGCCTGGACCCCGGGTGCACCACCGCTTCCGCCATGGCGGGCTCCTCGTCCGCGGCGAGGTTCAAATAGCCGACGATGTTCCCGTCCTCATCGGCCACCAAATGGCGGGTGCGGTCGTGGGCCAGTTCCCGCAGCACCTGCTCGCCCACCGGGGCGACGCCGTCAGCCGCCGTGGCGGCTTCGATCAGTTCACGGATGCGACGCTGTTCGTCGCCGGACAGTCCGGTGCGCCAGGAGAGTTCCGTCACGGACTTCGCAGCGGGTCGGCCAGCGCTTCGGCGATACCGTCCGGCGCCTCGTAGTCGGCGCTGTCGATGTCGTCGGGCACCGCCGCCGCGTCCGTGGCGGATGGGCGGCCGCGCGCCGGGCGGACCGCCTTGTAGCCGACGTTGCGCACGGTGCCGATCAGCGATTCGTACTCCGGGCCTAGCTTGGCGCGCAGCCGTCGCACGTGCACATCGACGGTGCGGGTGCCGCCGAAGAAGTCGTAGCCCCAGACCTCCTGGAGCAGCTGGGCGCGGGTGAACACCCGGCCCGCGTGCTGAGCGAGGTACTTGAGCAGCTCGAATTCCTTGTACGTCAGGTCCAGCGGTCGGCCACGAAGCCGCGCGGTGTAGGTGCCCTCGTCGATCACCAGTTCACCGAGGCTGATCTTGCCGACGTTCTCCTGGTTGGCCACCCCGCCGCGGCGCCCGACGAGCAGCCGCAGCCGCGCATCGATCTCGGCGGGCCCGGTGCTGGGCAGCAGGATCTCATCGAGGCCCCACTCGACGTTCACGGCCACCAGGCCGCCCTCGTTGACGACGGCCACCACGGGGACCGAGGTTCCGGTGGTGCCCAGCAGCCTGCACAGCCCGCGGGCCGCGGCCAGGTCGGTTCGTGCGTCGACGATCGCGACGTCGGCACTACCGGCCTCCAGCAGGGACGAGACCTCGGTCGGCGCGGTCCGCACGGTGTGAGCGAGCAGCGACAACGATGGCAGCACAGACTCAGGGTGTGGGTCGACTGTCAATAGCAGTAGATCCAACTGGCCCTCCAACAGCCATAGGGACCACGCCTGGACATCTTTGTCGGTCGGTGACTTCCCAGATTCATGCTCGACATACGCCCGTTACCGGGCCGATGGTTTTCTAACGATAACCCGCAACCCGCCTCAGAGCTGCGCCGAACGGTACGACGGCCCCGCCGTGGGCCAGAATGTGCGGGTGCGCAAGCTGCTGATCGGGGTGTTGGCGACGGTGCTCGCGGTGGCCGTCTGCGCCGTCGGGGCCGACTTCGGCGCGGCGATCTACGCCGAATACCGGCTGGCCAGGAGCGTGCGCACCGCCGCTGACCTGCAGAACGACCCCTCGGTGGCGATCCTCGGGTTCCCGTTCATCACCCAGGCCACCGACAGCCGCTATGACGAGGTGGAGATCAGGGCCAACGGCGTCGACAACCGGGTGGTCGGCAAGGCCTCACTGGAAGCGACGCTGCACGACATCGACCTGCCCGGCGATTCGTGGCTGGTCGGACCCGACGCCGCGCTGCCTGTCGGCAAGGCCGAGAGCCGCATCATCGTCGATTCGACGCATCTGGGTCGGTACATGGACATCCCCGACCTGCTGGTGGAGGCCCCGACACGGGAGAGCAACGACGCAACGGGCGGCACGACGGAATCGGGTATCTCGGGTAATACGGGTGTGGTGTTCACCGGGACGCCCGCCAAGGCCGACTTCCACGACAGGGTGAGCATCGCGGTGGACCTCGAGATGGCCGGACCGGACCAGACGACGCTGGTGATGACGGCCACCGGCGTGCTGACCGGGCCGGGGACCGCCGACCAGGAGGTCCCCGAGGACAAGAGGGACGCGGTGCTGGCCGCGTTCACCGGAATCGTGCCCGGTCAGAAGCTTCCGTTCGGGCTGGCGCCGACGGCGCAGGGTGCGCGCGGCTCCGACATCATCATCGAGGGCATCGCCGAGGGAGTATCCGTCGCGCTGGATGAGTTCCACCTGTCATGAGCTCTTCCTGGGTGTTGGTGATCACCGTGCTCGTCGCGGCGCTGGGGGTGGCGTACGTGATCGGGCGGCTGCTCGCGCTCCGATCAGGCCTGCTCAAGGCGAGCGAGGACGCGTCCAATGTCGACACGAGCGATCTCGGCCTGTCGTCGACCGGACCGACCGTCCTGCACTTCTCCGCCGAGTGGTGCGGCCCGTGCGGCGCGGTGCGCAGGGTCGTCGACGAGGTCTGCGCGGAATTGCCCGCGGTGGCGCACGTCGAGATCGACATGGACGCCAACCCACAAGCCGCGCGGCGGCTTTCGGTGCTGTCGCTTCCCACCACCATCGTGTTCGACCGCGACGGTCGGCCCCGCTACCGGACCCACGGTGTTCCCAAGGCCGCTGACCTGCGCTCGGCGCTGGAACCGCTGTTGGCTTGATCACCGTCTCGATTGGTAAGCTGTCCGGCGTGTCCGCCCGCCTCGAGCCGATGCTCACCAAGCGCCGCGCAGTCGATCTGTGCCGCGTCGCGGGTTGCTGTTGTTGTTGTTGTAGCTGCTGAGTAGCCGCGCCTTCTCTTTGCGCCGCACTCGGGAACGACCCCCTGTGGTCCTTCCTTTCTCAGCCCAGCCCGACCCGATGACCGCAACAGGAGCACATGAATGTCAACGACAAATATGTCGACAGCCCAGAGCAAGACCGCCGACCAGGTAGATGTGCGCGGCCCACGGTTCGCCGCGTGGCTGACCACGGCCGTGCTGGTGGCGACGCTGCTGGTGTCGCCGGTGAGCCCGGTCGCCGCGGCGGTCGTGCTGGGCGTGCAGGGCGTCGTCTTCGCCGTTGGAGCCTGGCGCGGTCCGCGTTCCCACCCCTACGGCCTGATCTTCGCCCGCCTCATCGCCCCGCGCCTGGGACCCGTCACCGAGAAGGAACCGGTGGCGCCACTGCAGTTCGCCCAGCTCGTCGGCCTCGTGTTCGCGGTGCTCGGCGTGGTCGGCTTCGCCGCCGGCATGTCTCTTCTCGGACTGATCGCCACCGCGTTCGCGCTGGTGGCGGCCTTTCTGAACGCGGCCTTCGGCATCTGCCTGGGCTGCCAGCTCTATCCGCTCGTCGCGCGCTTCCGCAAGGTCGCGCGCGCATCCTCACCCACATAAAACTTCAAAACCGAAGCAACGAAAGGACTCTCATCTATGGCACGCTCCGACGTCCTGGTCACGGCTGACTGGGCCGAGAGCAATCTCAACGCGCCGAACATCGTGTTCGTCGAGGTTGACGAGGACACCAGCGCCTACGACGGCGGCCACATCGAGGGCGCCGTGAGGATCGACTGGAAGACTGACCTGCAGGATCCGGTCCGTCGCGATTTCGTTGACCAGCAACAATTTTCGAAGCTGCTGAGCGAACGCGGCATCAGCAACGACGACACCGTGGTCCTCTACGGCGGCAACAACAACTGGTTCGCCGCATACGCCTACTGGTACTTCAAGCTGTACGGGCATCAGGACGTCAAGCTGCTCGACGGCGGCCGCAAGAAGTGGGAGCTCGACGGGCGCCCGCTGTCGACCGACGTGGTCAAGCGGCCCGCGACCAGCTACACGGCCAAGGCGCCCGACAACAGCATCCGCGCCTTCCGCGACGAGGTGATCGAGGCGATCAACAACAAGAACCTCGTCGACGTGCGCTCCCCCGACGAGTTCTCCGGGAAGATCCTCGCGCCGGCCCACCTGCCCCAGGAGCAGAGCCAGCGGCCCGGGCATATCCCCGGCGCCATCAACGTTCCGTGGAGCAAGGCGGCCAACGACGACGGGACCTTCAAGTCCGACGAGGACCTGGCGAAGCTGTACGCCGAGGCCGGTCTCGACGGCCAGAAGGAAACCATCGCGTACTGCCGCATCGGTGAACGCTCGTCGCACACCTGGTTCGTGCTGCAGGAGCTGCTCGGACACAAGAACGTCAAGAACTATGACGGCAGTTGGACGGAATACGGCTCCCTCGTGGGTGCCCCGATCGAGTTGGGAAGTTGATATGTGCTCTGCCCCGAAACAAGGCCTGACGTTGCCTGCCAGCGTCGACCTCGAGAAGGAGACGGTGATCACCGGCCGCGTCGTTGACGGGTCGGGCCAGGCCGTCGGCGGCGCGTTCGTGCGCCTGCTGGACAGCTCCGACGAGTTCACCGCCGAGGTGGTCGCGTCGGCCACCGGCGACTTCCGGTTCTTCGCGGCGCCGGGCACGTGGACGCTGCGCGCTCTGTCGAAGGTCGGCAACGGCGACGCCGTCGTCGCGCCGTCGGGTGCCGGTATCCACGAGGTCGACGTCAAGGTCGCCTGAGACCCGCTGGCTCGAACGTGAGCCTGTGATCGACGATCCGCGCAGATCTCGCTCACAGGCTCACGTTCGGTGCATGAGGCCATGCAGAGGCTGGTGCGCTCGGCCTTCCGCGGCCGACTAGACTCGTGGCCGTGGTGTTGTTCTACGAGATCCTGCTGGTGGCAGCCGTCGTGGTGATCACTTGGTTCGCGTTGTACGCGCTGTACCGGCTGATCACCGACGAGTCGTGACATCCGGCGACGACGCTGTAGCGGCCGCGGCTGAACGCGCGAAATCGACCGCGGCGCGCAACATTCCGGTATTCGGCGATCTGCCCGCCCCCGCCGATACCGCCAATCTCCGCGAGGGTGTGAACCTCAACGACGCGCTGCTCGCCCTGCTGCCGCTGGTCGGCGTGTGGCGCGGTGAGGGCGAGGGCCGCGGAACCGACGGTGATTACCGGTTCGGCCAGCAGATTGTCGTCTCGCACGACGGCGGGGACTACCTGATCTGGGAAGCCCGCTCCTGGCGGTTGACCGAGTCGGGCGACTACGAACAGCCGTCACTGCGCGAGTCGGGTTACTGGCGCTTCGTCAACGACCCCGCAGACCCGTCTGAGTCGCAGGCCATCGAGTTGCTGCTGGCCCATTCCGCGGGATACATCGAGCTGTTCTACGGCCGTCCCCTCACCCAGTCGTCGTGGGAGCTGGTCACCGACGCGTTGGCGCGCAGCAAGTCCGGGATGCTGGTCGGCGGCGCCAAACGGCTGTACGGCATCGTCGAGGGTGGCGATCTGGCCTACGTCGAGGAACGTGTCGACGCCGACGGCGGCCTGGTCCCCCACCTGTCGGCCCGATTGTCGAGGTTCGTCGGCTGATGCGCGCGATCCTGTTCGCCGCGGGACTCGCCGCGGCCGCGACCCTGGCCGGTTGCTCGTCAGAACCGCCTACCGAGGAGCCGACCACGACGTCGGGAACGCCGGCGCAGACCACTGCCTCCACCACCTCAGAGGCCCCCGCCCAGCCCACCGCTTCGGAGACGCCGTCCGGCCACGGGTCGCTGGCGCAGTGCCTGACCGACCACGGCGTCCCCGCCGCGCCCGGTCCTGCCGGACCGCCCGCCGGTGTCGACCCCGGCGTCTGGAACGAGGCCATGCAGGCGTGCGCCACGTTCGCGCCGGGACCCGCCGGCTAGACGGCTAAGCGAGCTGCGGGGCCTTGCCGGCCTCGGCCAACCACTCGCTGCGCAACTGCGTCAGCGTGCCGTCATCGCGCAGCGCGTCGACGGCCGAGGACACACAGGCCGTCAGCCCGCTGCGCTTGGCGAGCACCACACCGAACTGCTCCGCGACGTCGTTGGCGGCGGGCAATTGGCCGACCATCATTCCGTTGCGCAGCTCGCTCGCGACCGTGAACGCCGTCGGCAGATCGGCGACCAGCGCGTCGATTTCGCCGGTGCTGAGCGCGAGCTTCGCATCGCCGGTCGTGTTGTACACCTCGACCGCCTTGCGTCCGCCGACCGCCAACGCCGCGGTGTGGCTGGTGCTGCCGACCTGCGCGCCCAGCCGTAGCGCCTTGAGGTCGTCCAGGCTCTTCACCCTCGCCGCGGGTGAGTTCCTGACGGTGACGACGGCCTGGTTCACGTCGAAGTAGGGAGTCGTGAAGTCGACGGCGGCCCTGCGCTGTTCGGTGATGGAGAACTGGTTGAGGTTGGCGTCGAACGTCTTCGGGCCCGATGCGATGGCCTCGCTGAACGGCACCCGCACCCATCGCACGTCGCTCTGGGCGTAACCGAGCCGATCGGCGATGGCGTAGGCGAGCGCGGATTCGAACCCTTCGCCGCTGGCGGGGTTGTCGCCCATGTACCACGGCGGGTACACCGGCTGGTCGGTACCGAAGGTGAACACGCCCTTGTAGAGGGTCGCCAACCTGTCCTTCTGGCAGTCCTGGGGGCGCGGCGCGCTGTAGGGCTCGGCAGTGGGTGCGCAGGCCGTCACGGTCGCGAGGGCGGCCAGCAGCACGCCGAGCTTCCTGACGATGCGCATGGGGCGCACAATCGCCCGGCGCACCGGTGACGCGCCAGTCCGGGCGTGCAACGGTTCGCTACCGATTCGGCCATTAGATGTCGAACACCGGATATGGAGCGGCCCCCGAGCCGTGTGTTCCTGGCGGACAAAACCGAGGGGCTCGGGGGCCGGGTGACTGCGGGGAATTCGCCAGCGCGCGCAGGACGCGAAGAGCCGTCAGCTCATTCCCCTGGCGCTGCTAGCTCGCAGCCACCTCACAAGTCCATAAGTCACTCAAAATCTCGGACCACCTCCTCTCCTGTGTACGAGCGACGGTACTCGCGCACGCAGGAGGCGACAACCGAATTGTCGGGGATTCAGCGTTCAGCGATCACAGACGATCGCGGCGTCGACGAGTTCGGAGAACTCGGCCGCCAACGGGCTCGCCGGTAGCGGCTTCCCGTCGAGGGTGTGCACCCGCGCAGCCAGTGTGATGCTCGACACCAACCAAACACCTTGTGCGGTAAGCAGATCCGCCGGCCGCAGCGCTCGGTAATCGCAGTCGTAACCTTTGTCCCTCGCGACCTCGAACAGCGCCTGCTGCGTGGTGCCGCGCAAGATCGGAAACCACGGCGGCGGAGTGAAGAACGCGACGTCGCCCGCGCCCGGCTCGGACTCCGCCGCGATCACCACCGTCGAGCGCGGCCCCTCGAGGATGAAACCGTCGGAGCCGACGAAGATCACGTCCCCGGCCCCGTTTCGCTCGGCGTGCCGCAGCGCGGCCATGTTGACCGCATAGGACAACGTCTTCGCACCTGCCAGCAGCCACGGCATCGCGTCGATGCCGTCTGCGGAGAGCCCGCGCGCCAGCGTCAGTGCCGCAAGGCCGTTGCGACGCACCTCGCCCACTCGCCCGGGCAGTGCGCCGATCGTGGCGAACGCGGTCGGGGGCGAACCGCTTTCCCGCCCGCGGCTGTAGACCAACCGCAGCACGCCTTCCTCTCCCGTCGCCGCGGTCCACTGCGCCACCGCTACGGACACCGCCGAGCGCCAGCGCGAAAGGTCGGGGTCGGGGAGGTCGAGCATCCGCGCGGACTGCGTGAGCCTGGACAGGTGCGCCTCGAGCAGGCATGGCCGCCCGTCGCGGATCAACAGCGTCTCGAAGACACCGTCGCCGCGGACGGCAGCGAGGTCGTCGGCATGCAGCAGCGGCACCGCCGGGGCGTGCAGTTGCCCGTCGAGCGTCACCACGACGCCGGGTTGGCCAGCCATGGGCCCAAAGCGTAGCCGCGGGGCCGCCGGACGCCGAACGTAGAGTTGACGTATGTCAGCTGTGCCTGCCCCGGACACCGGACCCGACGCTGGAGCCGTCTGGCATCACGGCGACCCGCTCGGCGAACAACGAGCGGCCGCCGACGAGGCCGTCGTCGTGGACCGCTCCCATCGCGCCGTGCTCACGTTGACGGGCGCCGACCGCAAGACGTGGCTGCACAGCCTCACCACCCAGCACGTGAGCGAGCTTCCCGACGGCGCCGTCACCGAGAATCTCAGCCTCGACGGGCAGGGTCGTGTCGAAGATCACTGGGTACAAACAGAACTCGGCGACGTCACCTATCTCGACACCGAACCCTCGCGCGGCGAGCCGCTGCTGGCCTACTTACGCAAGATGGTGTTCTGGTCCGACGTCGCGGTGGAACCGGCAGACCTGGCGGTGTTGTCGCTGCTCGGGCCGCGGTTGGGCGAGCCCGCGGTGCTCGATGCGCTCGGCATCGGTTCGCTACCGCCCGAACGGACGGCGGTCGCGCTCCCCGACGGCGGTTTCGTGCGTCGTCTCGACACCGACGGGATCGAACTCGACCTCGTCGTCCCGCGCGAACAGGTGCAATCGTGGCTGCGCCGGCTCACCGACGCCGGGGTGCGGCCCGCCGGCGTCTGGGCGTACGAAGCCCACCGGGTGGCCGCGGTGCGACCGCGCCTCGGCGTGGACACCGATGAGCGGACGATCCCGCACGAGGTCGGCTGGATCGGCCCCGCAGTGCACCTGGACAAGGGCTGCTACCGGGGCCAGGAGACGGTCGCGCGGGTGCACAACCTGGGAAAACCGCCCCGGATGCTGGTTCTGCTGCACCTCGACGGCTCGACCGACCGGCCGGCGACCGGGGCTCAGGTGCTCGCCGGTGGACGGGTGGTCGGCCGCCTGGGCACCGTGGTCGACCACGTCGATGAGGGGCCGATCGCGCTGGCGCTGCTCAAGCGCGGGCTGCCTGCGGACACCGAATTGACCGTCGACGGCGTGCCCGCGGGCATCGACGTCGATTCGATGCCACCGCCTGACGTCGCAGGTGCCGGGCGTCGCGCGGTCGAAGGGCTACGGGGCGGAACCCGCTGATCGCCGAGGGCCTGGCAGCAGACCGCAGCCAGGCACGGTAAAGTGTTGGCAGGACGATAAAAGACAGATCAGATCGGAGCCGCCTGCTAATCGGGCCGCTCCGTTATTGCGCGAGGGGGTCCCCCCATGGGCCGCGGCCGGGCAAAGGCAAAGCAGACCAAGGTTGCTCGTGAGCTCAAATACAGCTCACCGCAGACCGACTTCGAGCGGCTTCAGCGCGAGCTGTCGGGCGCTTCCGATGACGACCTGGCGGGCACCGACGCGGTGGCCGACGATTGGGTCGAAGAGGACGACTGGCGTCGCTGACCTCTAGAAGCGCGGGTGCTGCCCGACGAGCCTGGCTCGTGGGCCGTCTTTACCGCCCTTTTTGACCGTTCCCAGCGTCCAGCAGTTCAAGTGACGCGCGGTCAGGATCGCCAACGCGCGGTCGGTGTCCTCGGGTGCAACCACCGCGACCATGCCGACACCCATGTTGAAGGTCCGCTCCATCTCTGCGCGCTCGACCCGGCCACGCTGCCCGATCATCGCGAACACGGGTGCGGGAGTCCACGTGCCGCGGTCGATCTCGGCGACGAGGCCGTGCGGGACCACGCGTTCGAGGTTGCCTGCCAGTCCGCCGCCGGTGACGTGGCAGAACGTCCGCACCTGCGTCTCGGCCGCCAGCGCCAGGCAATCCTTGGCGTAGATGCGGGTCGGCTCCAGTAACTCCTCGCCCAGCGTGCGGCCGAACTCCTCGACGTGGCCGGCCAGGTTCATCCGGTCGATGTCCAGCAGCACCTTTCGCGCCAACGAGTAGCCGTTGGAGTGCAGACCGGTGGAGGCCATCGCGATCAGCACGTCGCCGGGTTTGACCCGATCCGGGCCGAGCACGTCGTCGGCTTCCACCACGCCGACGCCGGTGGCCGAGATGTCGTAGTGGTCGGGGGCCATCAGACCGGGATGTTCGGCCGTCTCACCGCCGAGCAGCGCGCAACCGGCCTGAAGGCATCCGTTGGCGATGCCGGCCACGAGCTCGCTGATCCGTTCGGGGACCGTGCGGCCGACGGCGATGTAGTCCTGCAGGAACAGCGGTTCGGCGCCGCAGACGACGAGGTCGTCGACGACCATCGCGACAAGGTCGATTCCGACCGTATCGTGTTTGTCCATGGCCTGTGCAACGGCCAGCTTGGTGCCGACTCCGTCGGTGGAGGAGGCGAGCACCGGCTCCCGGTAGCCGCCGCGCAGCGCGAACAGTCCGGCAAAGCCGCCGATGCCGCCGCGCACCTCGGGCCTGGTCGCCTTCTCGGCGAGCGGTTTGAGAAGTTCGACGGCTCGGTCACCGGCTTCGATGTCGACCCCGGCCGACGCGTAGGAGATGCCGGCAGGTTCGGCGCGTTCGGTCATCGCGGTAAAGGCTACCGGTGTTCGCCGCGCTGCGGTAACCGCCTTGGGAGGTATCGCTCCAGCTGAGATGTCGCGCGCCCCGCCAGTGTGACAACCTGACCGCTCATGACAGCAGTTCGCCGCAGCGCGACGGCTATGTGTCCGTGCGCGGCGCTCGCGCTGGCGGTGTTCGGCCCGATCCGCGAAGGCAACGTGCACATGGGCCGCAACCTGGGGCCGACGCTGTCGGTGGACATGCCCGATCCCGGTTGCGGGTTTGCCTGACGCCGAAATCGGCGATCCCGGCGGAGTGACTGACCATATTCGCTGCTTGGTGACGGGAGCGACCGGCTACATCGGCGGACGCCTGGTGCCCGCACTGCTCGACCGCGGGCACGCCGTGCGGGCGCTGGCCCGCAACCTCGACAAACTCGACGACGTGCCGTGGCGCGACCGCGTGGAGGTGGCGCGCGGCGATCTCGGCGACACCGACTCGCTGCGCAAGGCGTTCGCCGACATCGACGTCGTCTACTACCTCGTGCACTCGATGGGCACCTCACCGAACTTCGTCGAAGAGGAGGCGCGCTCGGCCCGCAATGTCGTGGAGGCGGCCCGCGACGCGGGCGTCAGGCGCGTGGTGTACCTGGGCGGGCTGCACCCGTCGGGAGCCGACCTCTCCCCCCACCTGCAATCGCGCACCGACGTCGGCGAGATCGTGATCGAGTCGGGCATCGAGACCGTGGTACTACAGGCTGGCATCGTGATCGGCGCGGGTTCGGCGTCGTTCGAGATGATTCGCCACCTGACCAACCGTCTCCCGGCGATGACCACGCCGAAGTGGGTGCACAACAAGATCCAGCCGATCGCTATAGACGACGCTCTGCACTATCTCGCCGAGGCCGCGACGGCGACGGTCCCGACGTCGCGCACCTGGGACATCGGCGGCCCCGACGTGCTGGAGTACGGCGAGGCCATGCAGGTCTACGCCGAGGTGTCGGGCCGACGCCGCCGTGTGATGGTCGTATTGCCTTGGCTCACACCGACAATCGCGAGCTGGTGGATCGGGTTGGTCACGCCGCTGCCCGGCGGGCTGGCGCGGCCGCTGGTGGAGTCGCTGGAATGCGACGCGGTGATGGCCAACCACGACATCGACGATGTCATCGCCCCGCCCGAAGGCGGCGTGACCGGTTACCGCGACGCGGTCGCGACGGCGCTGCAGCGGGGTCCATTGCCGACCGACCCGCACTGGGCGCGCGTCGGTCTGTAATCAGGGGCGGCGCAGCGCCGAGGCGTTGTCGTTGTCGGACTGCAGTGGGATACCGCTCTTGGCGGCGGTCGAGAGCATGTGCTCGATCACGTTCTTGCCCAACGCCGATTCGCCCGGCAGCTCGATCGGGTACTTGCCGTCGAAGCATGCGCTGCACAAGCGCGACGCGGGTTGCTCGGTGGCCGCGATCATGCCCTGCTTCGAGATGTATCCGAGTGTGTCGGCGCCGATGGCGTGGCGCACCGCCTCGAGCATCTCGTCCTCGTCGTCGACGGCGTTGGCGATGAGCTCCGCCGGTGTGGCGAAGTCGATGCCGTAGAAGCACGGCCACTTGACGGGCGGGGACGCGATCCGGACGTGCACCTCGACCGCTCCGGCTTCCCGCAGCATCCGGACCAGCGCGCGCTGGGTATTGCCGCGCACGATCGAATCGTCGACGACGATCAGGCGCTTACCGCGGATCACTTCCTTGAGCGGGTTGAGCTTGAGCCGGATGCCGAGTTGGCGGATGGTCTGCGACGGCTGGATGAACGTGCGCCCGACATAGGCGTTCTTCATCAGGCCCTGGCCGTACGGGATTCCGGACTCCTGCGCGTAGCCCACCGCGGCGGGTGTGCCCGACTCCGGGACGCCGATCACGAGGTCGGCCTCGACCGGCATCTCCCTGGCCAGCCGCCGGCCGATGTCAACGCGGGTCGCGTGCACCGATCGGCCCGCCAGCGTGCTGTCCGGCCGTGCCAGATAGACGTATTCGAAGACGCAACCTTTGGGCTCGGGGCTGGCGAAGCGGGTGGAGCGCACCCCGTCCGCGTCGATCGCGAGCAGCTCACCGGGCTCGATGTCGCGGACGAAGGAGGCGCCGACGATGTCGAGCGCCGCGGTCTCCGATGCGACGACCCAGCCCCGGTCCAACCGCCCCAGCGCCAACGGCCGCACCCCGTACGGGTCGCGGGCGGCGTACAGGGTGTTCTCGTCCATCCACGTCAGGCAGAAGGCGCCGCGCACCGTGGGCAGCAGTTCCAGCGCGGCCTGCTCGAGGGTCGAATCGGCTGCACCATGGGCCAACAGCGCGCCCAGGATGTCGGAGTCAGTGGTCGCCGCGGGAGCCCCGCGGGTGTCGAGCAGTCCGGCCTCACGCGCGCGGGCCGCGAGTTCGGCCGCATTGACGAGGTTGCCGTTATGCCCCAGCGCGACGCCCGTACCGGCCGAGGTGTTGCGGAACACCGGCTGGGCGTTCTCCCAGGTTGTCGAACCGGTGGTGGAGTAGCGGCAGTGCCCGATCGCGACGTGGCCCTCCATCGCGGCCAGCGTCTGCTCGTCGAACACCTGGCTGACCAGGCCCAGATCTTTGAAGACCAGCACCTGCGAACCGTCGGCCACGGCAATGCCCGCCGCTTCTTGACCGCGGTGCTGCAGAGCGTACAAGCCGTAGTAGGTGAGCTTGGCGACTTCTTCACCCGGCGCCCAGACGCCGAATACACCACACTCTTCGCGGGGTTCTGGATCGGTCTGTTCGCCGGTCACGATATGGCTGCTCCGGGGGGAGGACGGCTGATGCCACGAGTCTACGGGTATCGGCGACCGGAAACGAAGCCGCGGAGCGTGTCGTGGGACACGTTGCTGCCGACGTCGCCGCATCCCTGCAACACCGCGGTGTGGTCGGTCCTCGTCCGACGCCGAACGTTCTACCCGCGCCTGAGTGCCTGGTTCTTCGTGTTGCTGCGGGATGTTCCTCGGCAGCCAGATGTTCTTCTACGGGTTCGGCCGAAGTGCTCGCCGGGGTTCTCCTCTTTCTGCCGTCACCATGTCGTTGCAACGCATGGATCTGAACGTCTTCCCCCTGCGCACGCGTGGCTTCAACCGGGTTCAGGACTATCCGTACTTCCGGTGACCGGCGCCGACCCCGGGTCGACGAGCGGCAGCCAGTCGCCAATCTCGCCGGCGCGCGAGCCCGACAGGACCAGTGTTCCGCTCGCTGCGGCGTCGGCCACCGTCGTCAGCCCGGCGGCCAACAACAGCCACGTCCGCGGATCGGTTTCCACGACGTTGGGCGGGTTGCCGCGGCGGTGAGCCGGACCCTCGATGCACTGCACAGCGACGAACGGCGGGACACGGACCTCCACGCTCGAGCCCGGCGCCACCGCCGCGAGGGTGCGCGCAGTCAACCGCACCGCTTCGGCGACCTCGGTGCGTGACGGTTCAGCCTGAGACTCGTCGCGCAACCATGCGGCCAGCTTCGCGACTGCGGCACGGGTCTTCACCGGATCGGCCGTACGGTCCCTTCGAGCGGTGGCCATAATCTACTGTCTCAAAGTGTTTGTCGACCGCAACAAGCCGCCGTACAAGGTGGCCGGTGCGGTGCTGCTGATCGTCGCCGCGGTCGCGGCGACGCTTCTCTACCTTCAGTTCCGCGGTGACCTGAGCCGTAAAACGCAGCTGCTGTTGCTGTCGCCTCGCGCAGGCCTGGTCGTCGAGCGGGGAGCGAAGGTGACATACAACGGCGTGGAGATCGGGCGCGTCGGCGCAATCACCCACGTCGACACCGCCGTCGGTCAGCAGGCGCAGCTGTCGTTGGACGTCAATCCTCGCTACCTGGAACGCATTCCGGCGAACGTGACGGCCGAGATTCGGGCCACCACAGTGTTCGGCAACAAGTACATCTCGCTCGAGTCACCCAAAGACGCTTCGCCGCACCATATATCGCCGGGTGATGTGATCGAGGCATCGGCGGTGACGACGGAGTTCAACACAGTCTTCGAGACGGTCCTCGCGCTCGCCGAGAAGGTCGACCCGATCAAGTTGAACCAGACGTTGGCGGCGACGGCCGCAGCGCTCAACGGCGTGGGTGGCGACGCCTTCGGCGAGTCGCTCGTCAACGGCAACCGAATCCTCGACGATCTCAACCCGCGCATGCAGTCGCTGCGTAGCGACACCCGCCTGCTGGCCGATCTCACCGAGGTGTACGCCGAGGCCTCTGGCGACCTGTTCGACGGCTTGCGCGACGCGGTGACGTCGGCGCGCACGCTCAACGAACACCAGTCCGAACTCGACGCCGCCCTCATCGCGGCGCTCGGCTTCGCCGACGAGGCCGCCGATACCTTCGAACGCGCCGGACCATATCTCGTGCGCGGCGCCGCCGACCTGGTGCCCACCTCGGAACTTCTGGATTACCACAGCCCTGCGATCCTCTGCTCGATCCGCAAGTACGCCGAGGTGCAGCCCAAAGTCGCGAAGACGTTGGGCGGCAACGGGTTCTCGCTGACCGGCGGTGGCGGCATCCTGGCCGGCGCAGGCAATCCGTACATCTACCCCGACAACCTGCCGCGGGTCAACGCCACGGGTGGGCCGGAGGGCCGACCGGGGTGCTGGCAGGACATCACCCGCGACCTGTATCCGACGCCGTATCTGGTGATGGACACCGGCGCCAGCATCGCCCCGTACAACCACCTCGAATTCGGCCAGCCGCTGTTCATCGAGTACGTGTGGGGTCGCCAGATCGGCGAGCTCACGATCAACCCGTGAGGATCTCAGTCGGGGAAGCCGAACAGCTTCACCACGCCGTGGTCGCGTCCGGCGGTGTAGCCGCCGTCCACCGCGATCGCCTGGCCGGTCACGAACGACGCATCGGGTGATACGAGAAACGCTGCCACCGAGGCGATCTCGTCCGGCCTGCCGCGGCGCTGCAGCGCATGCTCCTCGGTGATCGACTGCAGCGGCCCTTCCATGCCCTCGAGACCCATCACGCTGTGCAGCATCGGCGTGTCGACGAAGCCGGGGCAGATGGCGTTCGCCCGGATACCGCTGGGGCCGTAGTCGAGTGCGATGTTCTTGGTCAGCAGTACGACGCCGCCCTTGGCCGCGTTGTAGCTGCTGCCTCCTGCCGTGCCTTCCAAACCCTCGATGCTGGCCAGGGTGACGAGCGACCCGCGTTCACCGTCCACCCGCGGCTGCTCGATCATCTTGGCCAGCGCGGCCTTGGCCACCAGGAACGTCCCGGTGAGATTGACCCCGATGACGCGGTCCCACTCGGCGCGGTCCAGCAGGTGCACCGGGCCGCCGCCCGCCACGCCCGCAGCGTGCACGACACCGTCGAGGCGCCCGCTCACGGCGGCGAACAGCGAATTCACTGCGGCCTCGTCGGTGACGTCGGTACGGACGAACTCGAAACCGTCGCCCGGGTTTTCGTGCGGCTCGGCCACGTCTGCACCGATCACGGTGCCGCCCTCGGCGAGCAGCCGCTGCGCGGTGGCCAGGCCGATGCCCGATGCCGCACCGGTCACGACGAAAGTTCGCGACTGGGCGCGTCCGGATGTGCTCATGTTCGGGACTCTATGCGCCGCTGAACGGTCAGGGCCGCCAATGCCGCCGCTTCGTTGGCGGCCAGGTGCGCCAGCATCGGGGCGATCAGGCTGCCCGACCGCGCGTGCAGCCACCCGAACATCCACCCCGCTACACCGGTGAACATGACCGTGCCCAACACGGGGTTGCGGGTGATGCGGGCATCCATGATGTGCCACAGGCCGAACGCCACCGCCTGCAGCAACCGTCCGCCGGCGGGCGGAAACGCGGACTCGGCGGCGTGACCCAACAACGCCCGGTAGGCGACCTCCTCGGGCCAGACGGTGCCGATCGGGATGTCGCACGCCATCCACCGCAGCGGATGGTCGGGCAGGTCGCGCGCGGCCATTCCCTGTCGTACCGGAGGGATCGCGGTCGCGACGGCCACTCCGAGCGCGATCGGCGCCGCGGCGGCGAGGCCGTAGCGCAGGCCGGACCACAGGGCCGGCGGGCGCAACCCCAGCGGGGGACGTACGAGCGCGTAGAGGACGGCGCCCAACGCGGCGTTCCACACCGGGTGAAACCGCACCCGCGGCGCGACGAAGCTCCACGCGACCAGGACGGCCGCGATCGCGATGGCGCGAAACCTCGCCCGGGCCATCAGTATTCGGGCCCGTCCTCGGACTGGGTTTTGGTCAGTGCGGTGCGGATCCGCTCGGTGTCCTCGGGTGTCCAGCCTTGCGGAGGTGCGACGGCGGCCCACCCGTCGAGGACCAGATCGCCGTAGTTGTGGCCGTGCCCGTCGGGCACCGAACTAGCATTCGTCATATCGGCGGCCACCTGTCCGAACGTGACGATCGGGTACCACCTCATCGACGCGGTGCGGTCGCGTCCGGGCGGTTCGCGTAGCCAGTCCGGCCGGGTGAACAGGAGGTCGGGCGACCACCACACGATCGGATCGGACGGGTGCTGCATGAACAGCACGCGCGTGCCCTCCCATGGCTTGGCGGTCACCTTCGCGATCTCGCGCGGATCGGTGCCCTGAGAGAAGCGCACGGTGCGGCCGTTGTCGTAGCGCGGTTCGACTTCCGGGGTTCCCGGATCGCGGCGTTCGGTGATGGCCCTCCACAGCGGGCTGGCGTTCGGCGGGCCCACCCACAGCACCGACGAGAAGCCCATCCGGGAGATGTCGGGCAGCCAGTCGAAGGCGCCCTGGCCGGCCATCGAACCCAGGCTCTCCCCGTACAGCACGAGTTTGGGCCGCCGGTCCTCCGGAAGTCGTTCCCAGCGTTGGTGGACGGCGTCGATCATCATCCGTCCGGATTCCATCGACTTCTGCTGGTCGCCCAGGAAGGAAATCCAGCTCGGCAAAAACGAGTACTGCGAAGCCACCAGCGCGGTGTCGCCGTTGTACATCATCTCCAGCGATCGGGCCGCCACGGGGTTGACCCAGCCGGTGCCGGTGGTGGGGATGATCACCAGCAGCTTGCGTTCAAAGGCGCCGGTGCGCTCGAGTTCGCTGAGTAGCGCCGCCATTCGCTGCTCATCGGTGTCGGCGGTCTGCAGTCCGACGTAGACCCGGATCGGCTCCTTGGCGGGCGCGCCGTTGATTTCGGTGAGCTCGTCGGCGTGCGGGCCGGTCGCGACGAAATTGCGGCCTTGATAGCCCAGCGTGTCCCACGCCGCGAACGACTCTGGGCTGCCTGATCTTTCGGGTTCGAGCGGTTGAACGATGCCCGCCCTGGTCGTCGTGTTCTGCGGCTGGAACACTCGGTTGGCGCCCGCGAGGAAGCCGCGGACCAGGACACCGTTGATGAGCGTGATGGCGAGCACCACGACGATCGCGGTGCCGATGAACAGCGCCACCTCGTCGTGCAGGTGCCACCGCCGGATGAAGTACCGGGCCATCGTCTTGATGATGTCGAGCAGCACTCGCGCGGTGGCCACACAGACCGCGCCGACGAACGCCGCGAGCACCAGCGTGCGTAGATACCCGAGCGTGGTGGGGCCCTCCAAACCCATCACCGCCGACACCTGGCGCTGCCACGCCGCGGCGGGGATCACCATCAGCACACACGCCGTGAGCGCGAGCAGTACCGTCACGGTTTCGGCCGTCCACAGCACGCGCCTCGACGGCGGCCACCAGGCACGGCGGCGTAACACAAAGCGGCGCAACATCTTTGCGACGAAAACGCCGATGCCGTAGCCGATGGCGGCGTTGATGCCGCCGATGAGCCCGGCGAACAGCCAGTCGCGTGGCAGCAGCGACGGGGTCAGTGACAGGCAGAAGAGCAGCGCACTGAACGCGATTCCGACGAAGTCGAGGCGGACCAGGCTCCACGCCCAGACGTAGAGGGGGTGTCGTTGTCGGGTCGGCTCACTCACCCGAACAACCCGGGCAGCACGCTTTCCGACGTGCTGCGCAGGTCCTCCAAAGTGACGGTGAACAGCCCCTGGACCTCGACTGCGTTGCTGGCCTGGTCCACCACGCCGATGCGGATGGCGGGCAGGCCGCGGGCCTCGCACATCGCGCGGAAGCGGCTTTCCTCGGTGCGCGGCACCGCGACGAGCACCCGGCCCGCCGACTCGGAGAACAGCGCGACGAAAGGATCTAGACCCTCGGGAAGCACGATGCGGCAACCGGTTTCGCCGCGCAGCGCGGCCTCGACCACGGCCTGGATCAGCCCACCCTCGGACAGGTCGTGTGCGGCGGAGACCAGGCCGTCGCGCGATGCGGAGGTCAGCACCTCGGCGAGCAACTTCTCGCGCGCGAGGTCCACCTTCGGCGGCAGCCCGCCCAGATGGTCGGCGGTGACCTGGGCCCAGATCGATCCGTCCAATTCGTCGCGGGTCTCGCCCAGCAGCATCAACGTCTCACCGGGTTCGTCGCCGAATCCGGTCGGAATGCGGCGCCGCACGTCGTCGATCACACCGAGCACACCGACGACCGGCGTCGGCAGGATCGCGGTGGTGCCGGTCTGGTTGTAGAAGCTCACGTTGCCGCCGGTGACCGGAATGCCTAGTGCCGCAGCACCATCGGCCAAACCGCGCACGGCCTGGCTGAACTGCCACATCACGCCGGGATCCTCCGGCGAGCCGAAGTTCAGGCAGTTCGTCACCGCGACCGGTGTGGCTCCGGTGACCGCGACGTTGCGATACGCCTCGGCCAGAGCCAACTGTGCCCCGGTGTACGGGTCGAGCGCGGTGTAGCGACCCGACGCGTCGGTGGAGATCGCGATACCGCGTCCGGTGGCCTCGTCGACCCGCAACAGCCCGCCGTCGGCGTCCTCGGCCAGCACGGTGTTGCCGCGCACATAGCGGTCATACTGCTCGGTGATGAACGCGCGGCTGCACAGGTGCGGGCTGCCAAGCAGCGCAAGCAAAGTGGCCTTGAGCTCGTCGCCCGTCGAAGGCCGCGGCAGCGTGGCGGAGGTGTCGGCGTTGAGCGCATCCTGCGTCTCGGGCCGCTGCACCGGCCGCTCGTAGACCGGGCCCTCATGGGCGACGGTGCGCGGCGGCACGTCGACGACCGTCTCGCCGTGCCAGGTGATCTGGAGCCGGTCGCCGTCGGTCACCTCGCCGATGACCGTGGCCAGCACCTCCCACTTCTGGCAGACGGCCATGAACTTCTCGACGTTCTCGGGCGTGACGACCGCGCACATGCGCTCCTGCGACTCGCTCGACAGGATCTCGGCGGGTGTCATGTTCGCCGCCCGCAGCGGGACGGCATCCAGCTCGATGCGCATACCGCCGTCACCCGCAGAAGCGAGTTCCGATGTGGCACAAGAAAGTCCGGCTCCGCCCAGGTCCTGGATGCCGACGACCAGGTCGGCGGCGTACAGCTCCAGGCAACACTCGATGAGCACCTTCTCCATGAACGGGTCGCCCACCTGGACGCTGGGCAGCTTCTTGCGGCCGGCCGAGCCGCCCTCGTCGCCGCCGAACGTCTCGCTGGCCAGCACGCTCACGCCGCCGATGCCGTCCAGACCGGTGCGCGCGCCGAACAGGATGATCTTGTTGCCGGTGCCGGAGGCGAACGCCAGGTGCAGATCCTCCTTGCGCAACACCCCGACGCACAGCGCGTTGACCAACGGGTTGCCGCCGTAGGACGCGTCGAACACGGTCTCGCCGCCGATGTTCGGCAGTCCCAGGGAATTGCCGTAGCCGCCGATGCCGCGGACCACCCCGTCGACGACACGGCGGGTGTCGGGCGCGTCGGCCGCGCCGAACCGCAATTGGTCCATCACCGCCACCGGGCGCGCCCCCATGGCCATGATGTCGCGCACGATGCCGCCGACGCCGGTCGCGGCGCCCTGGTAGGGCTCGATGTAGGACGGGTGGTTGTGCGACTCGACCTTGAAGGTGGCGGCCCAACCGTCACCGATGTCGACCACGCCGGCGTTCTCTCCGATGCCCGCCAGCATCGTCTTGCGCATCGCCTCGGTGGTGGTCTCGCCGAAGTACCGCAGGTGCACCTTCGACGACTTGTACGAGCAGTGCTCACTCCACATCACCGAGTACATCGCCAGTTCGGCGTCGGTGGGCCTGCGACCCAGGATCTCGCGGATCCGCTGGTACTCGTCGTCCTTGAGGCCGAGTTCGCGGAACGGCTGGGGGTGGTCGGGAGTGGCGGCGGCTCTGTCGACGGTGTCGAGGGTGTGGGTTAGCTCCGACGTCACGGGGCCATTCTAGGTTGTGACCTGCGAAACGCGCGGGCGGCGGGCGGCTAACTCCAGACCTGCGTGAGGCCATCGGCGATCGAAGCGGGGTCCTGCGAATCGGTGTTGCAGCTCACCGCCACCGACCACCCCCGATCGCGGCTGATCCGGAACTCGGTGACGAACCCGCCCCAGGCGCCGTCGTGGCCCAGCGTGCCGTCGGCGTATTCGTAGATACCGGCGCCGTACCGGTCGCCGTCCGGAGTCTCGACCGCCCCGGCGAGTTGCGCGCCCAGCAGCTCTCGACCGCCGACCTTCCCGGTGCGGTAGTTGTCTGCCCAACGCACGAGCTGGCTCGGTGCGGTCTGTATCGAACCGTCTCCGATCTGCTCCCACGCGCTCAGGGTCGGGGTGTAGGCGCCGTCGTCCTCGGTGTAGGGCACCGCGGCGCCGGGGACGGGATGACCGGGATCGAGGATCATGTCGAGTTCGAGCGGCGAGAAGATCTGCGCGGACAGGAACGTTGAGAGCGGTTGTCCCGCCACCCGTTCGACGATCTCGGCGAGTAACAGGTAGTTCGAGTTCGAGTATTCGAAGGCCGTGCCCGGCGAGAAGTTCAGTTCACTCACGGTCGACAGTGCCCGCAGGGCGTCGGCGTTCGTCGTCCGGTCGCTCATTGTGTAGCCGTTGTCTTCGAGCAGGCCGAGATAGTCGGGGATGCCGCTGGTCTGGTGCATCAGCTGCCCGACGGTGACGGTGTCCGCCCATGGCGGCAGCCCGCTCACGTGCGTCGCCAGCGGATCGTCGAGCGTGAGCCGGCCACGGTCGGCCAAGAGCAGAATTGCGGTGGCGGTGAACTGTTTGGACACCGAGGCGATGTCGAACTTGGTGTCGGTCGTGATCTCGGCGCCGGTGGCGGTATCCGCGATCCCTCGCGCGCCGACCCAGGCCACGGCACCCTCGACACCCACCGCCGCGGAGCATCCCGGCGCGTCGGCTGCGACGGCGTCGTTCAGCACGGTCTGGCTGCGGACGGCGCGGTCGTCGGACTCGGTCGCCGCCTCGACGCTCGGTGCTTCGTTCGCGCAGCCGCCGATCACCAGGATGGTCGCCAGGGCTGCCGTCGCCGCCCGAGCCGGTCGGGTCACGAAGAAGACGTTAGAGGGCGGCCCCGCTTTTAGGGCCGTGACCTGCTAAACGCGTGGGCGGCGGCGGGGGCGGTGGCGCCGTGCAGCACGACACTGCCGAGGACGACGATGACGACGGCCATCAGCACTTCCCGTTCCGCCTCGCCGAGCAGCACGTTGAACGCCAGCAGACCGAACACGATCGAGGTGGTGCCCCGCGGGCCGAGCCAGCCGACCAGCAGCCGCTCCGGCCAGGTGAACGGCGAGCCCAACAGCGCGATCACGACCGGCACCAGCCGCACGACCGTCAACGCCAGCAGGCAATACAGCACCAACCACCAGCTGAGGCCCAGCGTCAGCGCCAGCACCGCGGTGGCGCCGACGACGAACCACATCACGATGGTGAGCAGGTATCCGATGTCGTCCACCAAAGCCAGTTCGGCCTGCAGTGCCGACGACCGCCGCAGGTAGTGGAACGCGATGCCGCAGACGAACGCGGCGACGAACCCGTTGCCGTCCACCGCCAGGCTCAGCCCGAAGGCGAGCATCGGTGCGGCGACCAGAATCAGCCGCTTGCTGCGGTCGGTCATCGCGCCGCGGCGCTCGGCGAGGTTGGTGAGCAGGGCCAGCGCGGCGCCGACGGCAAGGCCGACGAGGATGGCCTTGATCGCCTGGGGCAGGGCCGACGCCAACGCCTCCATGGGTGTAGAGGCGTGCGACCGGTCGCCCACCACGGCCAGGGCGAAGATGAACAGCGGGGAGATGATGCCGTCGTTGTAACCGGCTTCGACGTTGAGCACATCGCGCACCCGCTCGGGCACACGCTCGTCGCGCAGAATCGACGCCGCGGGCGCGAAATCCGTCGGCACCACCACACACGCGAGGACCAGCAGCACCGCCCAGGGCAATTCGGGCAGCAGCCACAGCCCCAGGGCCAGCGCTGCGGCCAGGCTCAGCGGCAGCGCAATGAACAGCAGCCGCATCGCGGCGCGCGGATCCCTGCCGAACAGCCCGCCGCGAATGTCGGTGGCGTCGACGAAAAGCAGGATCGCCAAGATGATTTCGGCGGTGTGCTGAGCCACCTCGGTGTTCAGCGAATCGGCCAGCCCGTCGCGCGTGGTGAAGCCGACCGCGATGCCCGCGAGCACCAGGACCATCGGCGCGGTCAGCCGCCATTGCTCGAAGCGCTTGGCACCCAGCGCCCACGCGGCCAGCACCGCCGAGACGGCGATCAGTGAGAGCAGCACGCCGGCGATCTTTCCAGCGGATCGGCGTCGCTACCCGGCGACGGGACGGATCGGTCAGGGATGGTCGGCGGAACCGATGCAGAATTCGTTGCCGTCCGGGTCGGCGAGCACCACCCAGCCGAAGTCACCCATGCTGTGCCGCCCAGTTTCGGTGGCGCCGAGTTCGACCAGCCGCTTGACCTCGGCCTCGGCGTCGGGGGAGCCGAAGTCGAGGTGGACCCGGTTCTTGCCCGGCGTGGGGTCGTCGACCTTCTGGAAGCCGAGACCGGGACCGCCGTCGGGACGGGAGACGGTGACGAAAAAGCCTGGTGCCAACGGGTTTACCTGCCCACCAAGGGCACGAGCCCACCACTCGGCGAGCCGGTCGGGGTCGGTGCTGTCGAAGGTCACGTTCACCATGGCGAGGGGCATGGCGCCGACCCTAGATCAGCGCGGTGACAGGAACGCCGTCAAGGCCGCCGCGTACGAGACGACGTCGTCGGCACCCATCACCTCGCGAGCCGAATGCATGGCCAGCTGCGGTGCGCCCACGTCGACGGTCGGAATCCCGGTGCGGGCCGCCGTCATCGGTCCGACCGTCGACCCGCACGGCAGGTCGGCGCGGTGTTCGTAGCGCTGCAGCGGCACTCCGGCCTGCGCGCACGCCAGCGCGAACGCGGCGGCCGTGCGTCCGTCGGTGGCGTATCGCAGGTTCGGCTGCACCTTGAGCACCGGACCGGCGTTGACCTCGATGAGGTGCCCCGGCTCGTGGCGCTCCGGGTAGTTCGGATGCGTGGCGTGGGCCATGTCACCGGACGCCACCATCGAGCCGGGCAGCCGACGCAGGAAGTCCTCACGGCCACCGCCCTCGCTGAGCGTGATGCGCTCGAGGACTGTCAACAGCAGATCCGACTGGGCGCCGTGATCGGACTGCGAGCCGACCTCCTCGTGGTCGAACAGGACCAGCACGGGTGTGTGCGCGCCGGGGTCGGCCGCCAGGAACGCTTCCAGCCCGGCGTAGCAGGTCGCCTGGTTGTCCAACCGTGGCGCGCTGACCAGGTCGCGGTCAGCGCCGACGAGCCGCGACGGTGTCAGATCGTGCGTCATCAGATCGGCGCCCAGCACGTCGTCGCCGGCCACCCCGGCACGCTCGGCGACGAAGTCGGAGAAGGAGCGGGGTCCGCTGCCCGCACCCCACACCGCGTTGACGTGGCGCTGCGGATTGAGCTCGACGGCCTTGCGGTCCTCGGCGAGGTGGATGGCCAGCTGGGGTACCCGCAGGATCGGTTCGTCGATCCGGATGAGCCGATGCTCCAGCCCGCTGCCGGTGCGCACAGACAGCCGCCCGCTGATGCCGAGGTCGCGGTCCAGCCACGAGTTCAGCCACGCACCGCCGTACGGCGCAAGCGCGACGACGCGCCACCCCGAGACGAACCGGTCGGGGTGCTGTTTGACGCGCAGGTTCGGGCTGTCGGTGTGGGCGCCGACGATGCGAAACGACGCGTTACGTCGGCCCGGGTCCGTCCGCCAGGCGATCAGCGATCCGGCTCGCAGGACGTAGAAGTCGCCGTGGGTGGGCCAGGGGTCGGCTTCGGAGAGCTCGCGAAAACCCGCGTCGCGCAGGCGGGCCGCCGCCGTTTCGCAGGCGTGATACGGCGACGGGGACGCGTCGATGAACTCGCACAGGCTCTGGGGGCTAGCTGCCATCTCTTCATCTTTGCGGGTGATTCAAGATCGTTTGACGATAGGGTCCTGTTGTGCCCGAGATCCAACCGCAGCCGGTGCTCGAACCGTTGACGCCCGCGGCGGTTTTCCTGGTGGCGACCATCGCCGACGGCGGGGAGGCGACCGTGCACGATGCGCTTCCGGACATCTCGGGGCTGGTGCGGGCCATCGGATTCCGCGATCCGGCCAAGCGGCTGTCGGCGGTGACGTCGATCGGTTCGGACGCCTGGGACCGGCTGTTCAGCGGTCCCCGACCGGCCGAACTGCATCCGTTCGTCGAGATCCGCGGCGGCCGTCACCACGCACCGGCCACCGAGGGCGACCTGCTGTTCCACATCCGCGCCGAATCGATGGACGTGTGTTTCGAATTGGCCACCAAACTGGCCGAGGCCATGGAAGGCGCGATCACCGTCGTCGACGAGACCCACGGTTTCCGGTTCTTCGACAACCGTGACTTGATGGGTTTCGTCGACGGTACCGAGAATCCGGACGGTCCACTCGCCCGCTCGGCCACCCAGATCGGCGACGAGGACCCCGATTTCGCGGGCGGTTGCTACGTGCACGTGCAGAAGTACGTGCACGACATGGCGTCGTGGAACTCGCTGTCGGTGGAGGAGCAGGAGCGGGTAATCGGCCGCACCAAGCTCGACGACATCGAACTCGACGACGCGGTCAAGCCGGCCAATTCGCATGTCGCGCTCAACGTGATCGAGGACGACGACGGCAACGAACTGAAGATCGTCCGACACAACATGCCGTTCGGCGAGATCGGCAAGGGCGAGTTCGGCACCTACTACATCGGCTATTCACGGACGCCGTCGGTCACCGAGCGGATGCTCGACAACATGTTCATCGGCGATCCGCCCGGGAACACCGATCGCATCCTGGACTTCTCGACCGCCTTGACCGGTGGCCTGTTCTTCACGCCGACCGTCGACTTCCTCGATGATCCTCCCCCACTGCCCGGTTCGGTCGCCGCCGATGACGACGCACCGACCGCGACCGTGACATCTCCCGCCGAGTACGAGGGCTCGCTCGGCATCGGCAGCCTGAAAGGAACCCGCTGATGAACAACCTGTACCGCGATCTGGCACCGATCACTCAAGAGGCATGGGCCGAGATCGAGCTCGAGGCGGCACGAACGTTCAAGCGCCACATAGCCGGTCGGCGCGTGGTCGACGTCAGCGAGCCCGGTGGGCCCACCACCGCCGCGGTCAGCACGGGCCATCTGCGCGACGTGACACCGCCCGGCGACGGTGTGGTGGCGCATCTGCGGGAGGCCAAGCCGCTGGTCCGGTTGCGCGTGCCGTTCACGGTGTCTCGCACCGCAATCGACGATGTGGAGCGCGGTTCGCAGGATTCGGATTGGGATCCGGTCAAAGACGCCGCGATGAAACTGGCGTTCGCCGAGGACCGCGCGATCTTCGAGGGATACGAGGCGGCGTCGATCGAAGGTATCCGGGCGTGCAGTTCGAACACCGCGCTCGCGCTGCCCGACGACGAGCGCGACATCCCCGACGTCATCTCCCAAGCGCTGTCGGAGTTGCGGCTCAGCGGTGTCGACGGCCCGTACTCGGTGCTGCTGTCGGCCGATGTGTACACCAAGGTCAGCGAGACCACCCAACACGGCTATCCGATCCGCGAGCACCTCAACCGGCTGGTTGACGGCGAGATCATCTGGGCGCCGGCGATCGACGGTGCGTTCGTATTGTCAACGCGTGGCGGCGATTTCGACCTGCAGCTGGGCACGGACGTGTCGATCGGCTACTTGTCGCACGATGCGCGTTCCGTCCAGTTGTATCTGGAGGAGACGCTGACGTTCCTGTGCTACACCGCCGAAGCCTCGGTCGCCCTGACGCCCTAGTCTTCTTGGTGCGTGAGCCTCGCGGTCAGGCGGGCGTCAGCACCGCGTCGAGCGCGGAGTAGAACAGACCGAGGCCGTCGTCGGATGGACCGGTGAGCGCCTCCGTGGCGTGCTCGGGGTGCGGCATCAGGCCGACGACGCGGCCGTTGGCCGAGCTGATGCCCGCGATGTTGCGCTGGGAGCCGTTGGGGTTGTCGCGATAGCGGAACACCACCCGGCCTTCACCCTCGAGTTCGTCGAGCACCTGGTCGCCGGCGACATAACGGCCCTCGCCGGACTTCAGCGGGATCAGCAGATCGGCGCCCTTCTCGAAGCGCGTCGTCCACGCCGAGGTGTTCGACGCCACCTCCAGCCAGATGTCGCGGCACACGAAATGCAGCCCGGCGTTGCGGGTCAACGCACCCGGCAGCAGACCGGCCTCGCACAGCACCTGAAAACCGTTGCAAATGCCCAACACCGGCATACCGCGCTCGGCCCCGCGGACGACCTCACCCATCACCGGCGCGAACTTGGCGATCGCGCCGGCCCGCAGATAGTCGCCGTAGGAAAAGCCACCGGGCACCACGACGGCGTCGACGTTCTTCAGGTCGGCGTCGGCGTGCCACAGCGGAACCGCCTCGGCGCCCGCCAGCCTGACCGCGCGCGCGGCATCGACGTCGTCGAGCGTGCCCGGAAATGTGATGACGCCCACACGAGCGGTCATGATTGCTCCCTACTCACCGACCAGTCCTCGATCACGGTGTTCGCCAGCAGCGACTCCGCGATCTCGGCCAGGGTGGCGTCGTCGATGCCGTCATCGACCTCGAGCTCAAAACGCTTGCCCTGCCGGACATCTGAGACGCCGTTGAAGCCCAGACGGCCCAACGCGCCGACGATCGCCTGCCCCTGCGGATCGAGGATCTCCGCCTTGGGCATCACGTGCACCACCACCCTTGCCACGCGTCAACTGTACCGGCGGTTGACGCGCACGCGACTCACCGGCACGAACCGAGGTAGGCCTCGCACAACGGGCCCGCGAGCGCATCGAGAACCTGCACGTCCGACACTGCGGGCCAGGGCACCTGCAGAGGCAGCGTCGACCACAGCGCGAGCTCGACGATGCTGCCGCTGGTCGGGTGGGCCAGCAGGTACTGACGCACCACTTTCTGGCCGGCGACGCTGATCACCGCCGCCACCCGCTCGGGTTCGGCCGTGGTGATCGACGGCGACACCAGCGGGGCGGTCAGCTGACACGTTCGCAGACGAGTCTGCGCCGAATCGAGCACCGATGTTGTGAGCGGGCCGTTGTACGCAACATCGCCGCGCCAGTGCAGCACTTGCGCCCGCAACTGCCACTGACCTGCGGGATTGTTGATCTGAGCACGGGATGCCACCACGTAGTCGCGCGGGTCGCCCGGCACCGGCGGGCTGGCGCAGAGCTCCTCGAACATGAACCGCGGCGCCGGCGCATTGACGGCCAGGCCCGCCAGCCCCGGCCAGCGGTACACCGGAAACAGGGGAAGCGCGTCGGATTGCGGCCACGCGACGTCGGGAATCGCGTCGCAGATCGGCGGGCACACGCCCGGCACCGCCCCCGACGTCGGGGCGGGTACGGGGCCGGCGGTCAACGCCAGGCCGAACGTCGCGAGGGCCACCGCAAGCACCAATCGCACGACTCAAGTACCCCCTGAAGACGGCCTGCGCCGCCACAATATAGGCATGCAATTGACCCATTTCGGACATTCCTGCTTACTGGCCAATTTCAAGGGCGAATCCGGTGGTGAAGCGACGATCCTGTTCGACCCGGGTGTCTTTTCGCACGGATTCGAGGGCATCACCGGTCTGTCGGCGATCCTGATCACCCATCAGCACCCCGACCACGCCGACACCGACCGGCTGCCGGCCCTGCTCGAGGCCAACCCGCAGGCCGCCCTCTACGCCGACCCGCAGACCGCCGCACAGCTGGGTGAGCCGTGGCGCGCGGTCAACGTCGGCGATGTCCTCACCATCGATCACCTGACCGTGCGCGGCGTCGGCGGCAAGCACGCCGTCATCCACCCGGAGATCCCGGTCATCGACAACATCTCCTACCTCGTCGACGACGGCACCCATCGAGCCCGGCTGATGCATCCCGGCGACGCACTGTTCGCGCCCGGCGAACCCGTCGACGTGCTCGCCACGCCCGCCGCCGCGCCCTGGATGAAGATCTCCGAGGCCGTGGACTACCTGCGCGCGGTGGCGCCGACGCATGCGGTGCCCATCCACCAGGGCATCATCGATCCGAGCGCTCGCGGGATCTTCTACGGTCGCCTGACGGAGATGACCGACACCGACTTCCGGGTGCTCGAACCGGAGAACGGGACGGAATTCTGATCCGCGGCTCGGCCGCGGAACTCTGAGTCAGGCCGTATCGCGCGCGGCGGCCCGGCCCGCGGCCCGCCCGGAGAACACGCAACCGCCGAGGAAGGTGCCCTCGAGCGATCGGTAGCCGTGCACGCCGCCTCCGCCGAATCCGGCGGCCTCGCCTGCGGCGTACAGACCGTCGAACGCGCTTCCGTCGGATTTGAGCACGCGCGCGTCGAGGTCGGTTTCGAGTCCGCCCAACGACTTTCGCGTCAGGATGTGCAGCTTCACCGCAATCAACGGTCCGGCCTTGGGGTCGGTCAGGCGGTGTGGCGCGACAACGCGGCTGAATCGGTCACCGAGATAATTGCGCGCAACGCGGATCGAGGCGATCTGCATGTCCTTGGTGAACTTGTTAGCGACCTCCCGGTCGCGCGCGGTGACCTCGGCTTCGACCGTCGCATAGTCCAGCGGCACCACATCCGGCACGGCGTTCATCGACGAGACCAGATCGCGCAGTGAATCCGCGCTGACGAAGTCGACGCCACGGTCGACGAACGCCTGCACCGGCGCCGGCGCCCCCGGACGGACCCGCGACAATACGTCGCGGATGCTGCGACCGGTCAGGTCCGGGTTCTGCTCCTGACCCGAGAGTGCGAACTCCTTGGCGATGATTCGTGCGTTGAGGATGAACCACGTGTAGTCCTGACCCGTTTGCGCGATGTGCTCCAGCGTGCCGAGCGTGTCGAAACCCGGGTACAGCGGGGACGGCAGGCGATTGCCGTTGGCGTCCAACCACAACGACGACGGCCCGGGCAGGATGCGAATGCCGTGCAGCGGCCAGATGGGGTCGTAGTTGGTGATGCCCTCGGTGTAGTGCCACATGCGGTCGCTGTTGATCACGCGTGCCCCCGCGGCCTCGGTGATGCCGATCATCCGACCGTCGACGTGCGCGGGCACACCGGACAGCAGCTGTTCGGGTACCCGGCCCATCCGCTTGGGCCAGTTCTGCCGCACCAGGTCGTGGTTGCCGCCGATGCCGCCGCTGGCGACGATCACCGCTTGTGCGCGAAATTCGAACTCTCCGACGGGTTCTCGCGAGGTGGCGACGCCGCGGGCGGCGTCGGACGGCTCGAGCACGGTTCCGCGCACACCGACGACGGTGCCATTCTCGACGATGAGCTCGTCGACCCTGTGGCGGTGCGCATACCGGGCTCGCCCCGTGAGGCGGCGCGCGAAGATGTCGACGATCGCGGGGCCGGTGCCCCAGGTGATGTGGAAGCGCGGCACCGAGTTGCCGTGGCCGCGCGCGTCGTATCCACCGCGCTCGGCCCATCCGACGAGCGGGAACGTCCGCAGGCCGCGCTCGCGCAGCCAACCGCGCTTCTCCCCCGCCGCGAAATCGACGTAGGCATGAGCCCACTGCCGCGGCCAGTGATCCTCCGGGCGGTCGAATCCCGCTGAGCCCAGCCAGTCCTGCAGCGCCAACTCGTGGCTGTCGCGGATGCCCATCCGCCGTTGCTCCGGGCTGTCGACAAAGAAAAGCCCGCCGAACGACCAGAACGCCTGACCGCCGATGTTGTTGGCGTTCTCCTGGTCGACGATCAGTACGCGTCGGCCGCGTTCGACGAGTTCGCAGGCCGCCACCAGACCCGCCAGCCCGGCTCCCACGACGATGACGTCAGCATCTGCCATGGCCGCCACGTTAGCGGGACGGGCCAAGCGGCGGACGCCATTACGACGTCAGGCAGCCGACGGGCTAGCGCGGTAGGACGTCTTCGATGGCGGCGATCACCTCGGGCGCATCGGGCTCGGTGCGGGGCCGGAACCGCTTGACGACCTTGCCGCCCGGCGCGAGCAGGAACTTCTCGAAGTTCCACTGGATGTCGCCGGCCTCGCCGCCGTCGTCGGGTGTCTTCGTCAGCTCGGCATACAGCGGATGGCGGTCGGAGCCGTTGACGTCGGTCTTGGCGAGCAACGGGAACGTCACGCCGTACGTCGTCGAACAGAACTGTTGAATCTCCTCGGCTGTGCCGGGTTCTTGACCCATGAACTGGTTGCACGGCACGCCGACGACCGTGAGCCCGCGGTCCCGGTAGTCCTTGGCCAACTGTTCGAGCGCCGTGTACTGCGGTGTGAGACCGCATTTGGAGGCGACGTTGACCACCAGTGCGGCGCCGTCGGCCAGCTCGCCGAGCGTGGTTTCGCGGCCGTCGAGGGTGGTCACAGCGATATCGGTCAGCGGAGTGTCGGTCATGCCCGCACGTTACCCGGTCTCGAACAGCATGCCCGCGACCCGGTGCACCGTCGCCAGCGGATCGCCCTCGGCGTCGATCGCCTTGTTCAGCCACAGCAGCGAAAAGCCGTGTACCAGAGACCAGGCGGCCAACGCGGCCGCCTGAGGATCCTGTGCGGCGCGCGGATCGTCGAGGGTGCCGACACCCTGCCGCAGTTCCGCGCCCGCCGCATCCTGGGCGGCTTTCAACTCCGCGTTGTCCGGGTCGACGAGCGCCCGGTCGAACATGACCGCGTAGTGCCCGGGGTGGTCGAGCGCGAAGCGCACGTATGCCAGTGCGGCGTCGATGAATTCCGGGCCGGTCTCGGACAGCGCCGCGGCGAGCTTGCGCCAACCCTCCGCGGCCAGCGCCGTGAACAACCCACGGCGGTCGGTGAAGTGGTGCGCAGGCGCGGCGTGCGATACGCCGGCGACCCGCGCGAGTTCACGCAGCGAGATTCCGTCGGCCCCCCGTTCGGCCACCAGGCTTGCCGCTTCGGCGAGGATGACGGCCTTCAGGTCGCCGTGGTGATAGGACGTCCTGCTCATGCGGACATCGTAGCGCAAATCTTGACAGTGCCTAGTTCGTTGCCTACCGTTAAAACTTGTCACTGTCTAGATTGGAGTTCGATCATGGCCGTCATCATCACGCTGATACTGGGGACGCTCGGCGCGCGGCTGGTCGGCTGGCTGGGCGTCGAGTACGTCGACAGCTGGCCGTCCGCCGTGGCCGTCGGACTGGCCGCGATGTTCGTGGTCACCGGGTTCGCCCACTTCGTCAACCCGCTGCGCCGCGACATGATCGCGATCGTGCCGCCGCGATTACCCGCCCCGGCGTCGTTGGTGACTCTCACCGGTGTGCTCGAGATCGTCGGCGCGATCGGCCTGCTCTACCCGCCTACTCGGGTCGCCGCGGCGGTCTGCCTCTTCGCGTTGATGATCGCGATGTTCCCGGCCAACGTCTGCGCGGCGCGGATGCCGAACCCGCCGAAGTCGATGACGACGCGGCTGGATCTACGCACCGCCGAGCAGATCGTCTTCTTAGGGGCGGCGCTCGTGATCGGCCTGGGCGGCGTCCAGTAGCCAGGCGTACTGGAATGCGGTTTCCTTCCAGCGTTCATAGCGTCCGCTGATACCGCCGTGGCCGGCATTCATCTCGGTCTTCAACAGCACGGGATGGTCGTCGGTCTTGGTCTGGCGAAGGGCGGCAATCCATTTCGCCGGCTCGACGTAGAACACGCGGGTGTCGTTCAACGACGTCATCGCGAGGATTCTCGGGTAGTCCTTGGCCTCGACGTTCTCATACGGGGAGTAGGACCTCATGTACTCGTAGACGTCCTTGTTCTCCAACGGGTTTCCCCACTCGTCCCATTCGGTGACAGTCAGCGGCAGCGAGGGGTCGAGGATCGTGGTGAGGGGATCGACGAACGGCACCACCGCGAGGATGCCGGCGAACAGCTCCGGCGCCATGTTGGCCACCGCGCCGACGAGCAGACCGCCTGCGCTGCCGCCGTACGCCACCAGGTTCTCCGGTCGGGTGACGTCGGTCTGCACGAGATGCGCTGCGACGTCGACGAAGTCGGTGAAGCTGTTCTTCTTCTCGAGCATCTTGCCGTGCTCGTACCACGGCCGGCCGAGCTCGCCGCCGCCCCGCACGTGGGCCACCGCGAACACCATTCCGCGGTCGAGCAGCGAGAGCCGCGCGATCGAGAACCGCGGGTCTTCGCAGGCCTCGTAGGCGCCGTACCCGTACAGCAGCGTGGGCGCCGGATACTGCAGCCCGATCTTGTGAACGATCGAGATCGGTACCCGCACACCGTCCCGCGCGATCGCCCAATCGCGACGCTCGACATAGTCTTCGGGCCGGTAGTCGCCGAGCACGGGCTGCTCACGCAGCAGCGTCCGTTCGCCGGTGGCGAGATCGACGTCGTAGATGCGTACGGGCGTCGTGTACGAAGTGGCGCCGATGCGCAGTTTGGGAGCGCTCCAATTGGGGTTGGCGCTCAGGCCCGCCGACGTCAACTCGGACTCGAACGTGAAGTCTTCGGGGTGGCCGTACTCGCCGCTCGGATACAGAGGCCACAGCTGGATTTTCGGCAGCGCCTCACTGCGGTAGCTGACGACGAGGTGCTTTTCGAACGCGTCGACCGAATCGAGGCGGACGTCGTCGCGATGCGCGATCAGCGTGCGGATCGCGGTCGGATCGCTGACGGGCGCCTCCACCAGGGTGAAGTTCACCGCTCCGTCATTGTGCAGGATGAGAAACCGATCCTCACCGCCCACGACCGCGTGCTCGACGGAGTACTCGACGAAGTCGCGGCGCGGCCACACGACGGCGAACTCCGCCTCGGGGTCGGTCGCATCGGCGTACCGCATCTCGGAGGTCACGGCGCTTCCTGCGGCGATCATGACGTATTTGTCGCTGCGGGTTCGGCCGACGCCGAGCCAATACCGTTCGTCGGGTTCGTGATAGACCCGCTGCGCGGGCAGACCCGAGCCAAGACGGTGGCGCCAGATCGTGTCAGGACGCCAGGCCTCGTCGACTGTCGAGTAGTAGACGGTGCGGTTGTCGGCCGCCCAGGTCGCACCGGGGCCGATACCGACGATCGTGTCCTCGTACAGCTCACCGGTGCGTAAGTCCTTGAACCGCAGGGTGTACCGCTCGTCACCCTTGACGTCCACCGAATAGGCCAGAATGTTGCCGTCGAGGCTGACCGAGGCGGCGCCCAGCGAAAAGAATTCGTGGCCCTCGGCCTCGACGTTCTCGTCGAGTAGCACCTGTTCGCCGGGGATCTCGGTGTTCTCGTCGAGCACCGGAGGTGTCCAGTCGTCCGGGTCGGCGACCGGACAACGGCAGTGCACGCTGTACTGCTTGCCCTCGAAGCTGCGGCCGTAATACCACCACGCGTCGCGCCTCGTCGGCACCGACAGGTCGGTCTCCTTGGTGCGGGCCTTGATCTCGTCGAAGATGGCCTGTCGCAGTGGCGCGAGGTGTTCGGTGACGTGCTCGGTGTAGGCGTTCTCCGCCTCGAGATACGCGATCACGTCGGGATCGTTCTTGTTGCGCAGCCACTCGTAGGGGTCAGCGAAGACATCGCCGTGATGTTCGCGTTTGGTGTCGACTCGCTTGGCCACCGGCGGAATCATGCCCCGATCCAATCGTCGAACTTCAGTCCCGAAATGCGTTCGTATGCCTCGATGTAGCGGGAACGGGTGGCTTGCACGACGTCGGGGGGCAGCGGTGGCGGCGCTGTGCCGCCGGCGCGGTCCCATCCCGACTCCGGACCCGTGAGCCAGTTGCGGACGAACTGCTTGTCGAAGCTCTGCTGCACGACGCCTTCTTTCCAGTCGTCGGCGCGCCAGTACCTGCTGGAGTCGGGGGTGAACACCTCGTCGGCGAGTCGCAGTTCGCCGTCCTTGCCTACTCCGAACTCGAATTTGGTGTCGGCGACGATGATCCCTTTGGTCAGCGCGTGTTCGGCCCCGCGGCGGTAGGTCTCCAGCGTCCGGTCGCGCAGCTGCTGTGCGCGCTGTTCTCCGATCAGTTCGACCACGGCGTCGAACGAGATGTTCTCATCGTGTTGTCCCAGTTCGGCTTTCGTCGCCGGGGTGAACAGCGGCTCGTCGAACTTGCTCGCCTCGACCAGCCCGGCGGGAAGCGCGATACCGCACACCGCTCCGGTCTTCTGGTAGTCGATGAGCCCTGAACCGGTGAGGTAGCCGCGGGCCACCGCCTCCACCGGCAACATCTCGAGCTCCTGTACCACCAGCGAGCGGCCCAGCACGGCGGCGGGAATGCGCTCGTCGTCGGGAGGACCGGCGAGATGGTTGGGTGTGCCCGCCGTCCGACTCAGCAGGTCGAAGAAGAACACGCTCATCGCGGTGAGGATGCGGCCCTTGTCGGGGATCTGCGAGTCGAGGATGTAGTCGTAGGCGGAGATGCGGTCGCTGGCCACGAAGAGCAGCGTCTCGTCGTCCACGCGATACAGTTCGCGAACCTTGCCGCTGGCCAGATGTTCGTAGTCGGACAGAGCGGGGCGCATCGGGCCAGCCTATCGGGCAGCATCTACTGCCATGACTTCGCGGTTTATCCCCTATGCCACCACACCGTCGCGCATCATGGCCCAGCTCGTCAGCGACATCGTCGTGGTCGTCTGGACCACGGTGTGGGTGCTGGTCGGCATGGCCGTGCACTCGGCGGTGTCCACCATCGCCGCGGTGGGCCGCCAGGTGGAGACCGGCGCCAACGGCGTGGCCGACAACCTCGACTCCGCGGGTGAGCGCACCGACGACTTCCCGCTGATCGGCGACGCGCTGAGCAAGCCGCTGCGGGCGGCCAGCGAAGCGGCGCTCGACATCGCCGGTGCCGGCCACAGCCTCGACACCACCGCATCGTGGCTGGCATGGGTGCTGGCGTTGGCGGTGGCCGCGCCGCCGATCCTGTTCGTCGCGATGCCGTGGCTGTACCTGCGGCTGCGGTTCTTCCGCCGCAAGTGGACGGCACTCACGCTGGCCCGCACACCCGCGGGCGAGCAGTTGTTGGCGCTGCGGGCGCTGGCCAATCGGCCGCTGGCGAAGCTGGTCGCGGTCCACGCCGACCCGGTCGGGGCGTGGCGGATGCACGACCACGACGCGATCCGGGGACTCGCGGCGCTCGAGTTGCGCTCGTCGGGCGTCGCCCGCCGCCTCTAGCGGCTCCGCCGCCGCGATTTGTGAGTGATTTCGATCGCTGACCGAACGATTTCACTCACAAATCGCAGGGCGGGGAGCCGACCGGACGGTCACGAACGTCTAATTGAAGTGCTCGATGATCTGCTACGCGATCACGACGGCGTCATCACTCTCGCGCAGGCGCGTGAAATCGGCCTGAGCGACCAGTCCGTCCGCCGACGCGCCCGGTCCGGACGCTGGCGTCGCTGCGGCCCTGGCGTCTATTTCGCCGATGACCGACCATTCAACGATGCCGCGCGCATCCGAGCCGCGGTATGGGGTTATGGCGACCGCGCCTGCGCCAGTGGTCTCGCCGCAGCGTGGTGGCACCGAGTGTCGAAGTTTGCACCGGACGTCGTCGAGGTGACGGTGCCCAAGTCAAGCAATGGCCGACGACGTACCGGCACGCGGTTGCGAAGGCGGGACCTGTCGCCCCGCGACGTCGTCGAGCGCGATGGGCTGCGGGTCACCGCGTTGCCGCTGACGGTGGTCGAAGCCGCGGTCCGGCGCGGTGGCGGGCCGAAGCTGATGGACACCGCTCTGCAGCGTCACGTCGAACTCGCCCAACTGTGGCGGGTACATCTGCGGAACAAGGGCCGACATGGTTCACCCGCCGCACGGCGACTCCTGCGCGCCGCCCAGGACGGTGCGCGTTCCGAGGCCGAGCGGCTCCTCGTCAAGCTCCTGCGCGATGCCGGGTTCACCGGCTGGAAGACCAACCATCCCGTCGCCGGCTACAGGGTCGACGTCGCCTTCCTGGCAGCGAAGGTCGCGATCGAGGTCGACGGCTGGGCGTTTCACACCGACAGCGCCGTGTTCCAAATCGACCGCAACCGTCAGAACGTCATCGCCTTGCACGGCTGGAAGGTGTTGCGCTTCACCTGGCTTGACCTGACGGCGTATCCGCAGCGGGTGATCGCCGAGATCTCCGCCGCGACGGGCCAGAGTCCGTCATCCGAGCATGCGACGCAGGGTATGGCCGAACGGATACCGCGCCGTCACCGACCCGAACCGCACCCGGCCGCGCACCACGAGGTGTAGGCGATCCGACGCCGGACCGTGCGGCACCTTCAGCGTGGTGCTGCCCGCGAACGTCTCGACGCCGGTGAGGTCGGCGGTCGCGCCGTCGGGCAGGATCAGTTCCGTCGAGCTGAAGTAGTCGTCGATGTCCAGCACGACGGTGGACACCTGCAGCTTCGCCGACGTGAAGTCGAGCGTCGTGTCGCACATCCGGGTGTTCAGCTCGATGCGCGACGGCACCGTCCACGGTCCCCGCCTCGAAATCGACGACATCCGGCCGCGCATCGGTTCGGTGCCGCCGGCCGCCACCGGTTGCAGCGCATCCGTCGACGGTAGGTCGGCCAACACCTGGCGCAACTCGCCACGGGTGCGCGCGGCCAGCACGACGTCGAACCGCTCGCTGAACTCGTCGAGCGTGAGCATGCCCTGGCCGGCCGCACGTTCGAGCAGCTGCCTCACGTGCTCGCGGTCGACGTCCGAAACCCGCACATTCGCGTCATCGGTGTCCATGCTCCGAGAGTAGGTGGCGTAGCCCGACGGTCCTCAACCGCAATACCGCCCCGATCGCCACAACCACCCACGCAGCAAACGCGATCCAAAAGAAGACCTGCGAAATCGTGGGCAGTGCAAGCCATCCGGTCTCGATCGCCATGGCGTGAGTAGCCGCCGAATACATGCCCAGCGGGAACACCATCGCCCACCACACTCCGGCGAAACGCCGTGCCTCCGCCCGTCCGATGTGACGAACACCGAAGTACACAAGCGGCGGAATCCACAGCGACGCCAGGCACCACGTCGTGATCGTCGCCGCACGAACGTCGATGCCGGCACGATGGATGTGATCACCGGCCAGCGTGGCGATCGCGAGCCCGCCCATCAAGATCCAGGCGTCGGGCTCGAACCCGCTGGGATCCAGCCGCGCCGAAAAGGCTCGCGCCAGGATCAGCGTGGTCATGACGGCGTATAGCACAAGGGCCGCCACCCAAATCGCCACACCGGCCGTCACCAGCGCATGCCAGCCCGTGTCGTGAGCGAGCGCGACCGCGACGATCGCCAGACCCGAGGTGCCGACGCTGCACAGTTCCCACGCCCCCCGCGCCCTTTGCTGAAACCGCTTCCAGGGCCGACGGCCGAAGTTGCGCGCCGTCAGCACCACCAACGCCAGCCACACCATCGCCGCCGGCACGGCCAATGTCCACAACACCGCCGTGATCGACATCAGCCGGCTGTCGAGCACCGCGCAGGCCGCCACAAACGTGAACAGCCCGATCGTGACGTCCGTATCGGCAAGATCCAGGCGCTGCCGGGACCACGAGATCGCTCCTGCGACAACGAGAACCAGCAGCCCGAGGACGGCGAGCCCGGCCAGCGCGCCGCTGATGTAGGTGTAGCCGTGCTCGGCCGCGGCGATCGACACGATGCCGGTCGCCATCACGAACGCGAACGCGTCGGGCCTCACCGCCCGCCGCTCACCGCAACTCGACGACGAGATGCCGGATGCCGGTGTGCCGATTGCTGCGCGTCCACTCGACGGGCTTGACCAGCCGGGCATCGGAGAACCGCGACAGCAGCTCCTCGAACAGCACGCGCAGCTCGAGCCGCGCCAGGTTGGCCCCGAGGCAGTAGTGCACACCCTGGCCGAAGCCGAGGTGCGGATTCGGTTTGCGGGCGATGTCGAACACGTCGGCATCGGCGAACACCGCCTCGTCGCGGTTGGCCGAACCCTCCCAGATCTGGACTTTCTGACCGGCCTCGATCCGACATCCCGCCAGCGTCACGTCCCGAGTCGCGGTGCGCCGCTTGGACGGTGACGGTGACGACCAACGCACCATCTCCTCGATCGCCGACGGCAACAACCTCGGGTCGTCGCGCAGAGCCCTCAGCGAATCCGGGTTCTCGATCAACGCCAGCAGCCCGCCGGCGACCGCGTTGCGCGTCGTCTCCGCACCCGCACTGAACAACAAGCTGAAGAACAAGTAGAGCTCCAGGTCGGACAGCGCACCGTCGCCCACCGTGTCGTCTAGGCATGCGTTCGCGACCACCGACAACATATCGTCCGTCGGCGATGCACGTTTGGCCGCGATCAACTCCTGGCCATAGGCATACATCCGCGAACCGGCCTCTTCCTCGGTGAGCTGACCGACGGAGGCCTTCCGCGAACCACCGAAGTCGAACTGTGGCTCGATCGCCTGAAACAGCCAATGTCGTTCGGACTCCGGAACTCCCAACAGGATGCAGATCATCTGCATCGGCAGCTCGGCCGCCACGTCGACCAGGAAATCGAAGGGCACCCCGGATTCGACGGCATCCAACAAGCGCCGCGCACGCGCGCGCAAGTCATCCTCGACCCGGCGGATCATCCGCGGTGTGAGCCCCGAACTGACCAACCGGCGGATCTGCGAATGCCGCGGGTCGTCCATCATGTTGAGTACCTGACCCGCGATCGCCAGATCCTGCAGCAGCGTGCCACCGTAGGGCCGGGGCCCACCCGTCACCGACGAGAAGGTCTCCGGATCACGAAACACCGCAAGCGTTTCGGCGTAGGTGGCCACGGACCAGAATCCCTCGCCGTCGGGCGTGTGCTCGGTCGGCTCATGCCAGTACACCGGAGCCTCACGCCGATGCAGCGCGAACAGTTCGTGCGGAAAACCGTTCGCGAAGTTGTCCAGATCGGTGAAGTCGACGGCCAGCGTCACAAGATGGCACCCGAAGTGTATTTGGCCGCTTCGGGATAGCGGCTCACCAACTCGTCGACCGCTTCGACCACGCGGTCCACCTGATCACCGGCCGCGCCGGTGAAGGCCTGCTTGTCGGCGAGCGCCGCATCGAGCGCGGGCCGGTCGAGCGGGAGCCGGGAATCGGCGGCCAACCTGTCCAGAAGGTCTGGCTCCTGGCCCTTTTCGCGCATCGCCAACGCCACCGCGACGGCGTGTTCCTTGATCACCTCGTGCGCGGTCTCGCGGCCCACCCCGGCCCGTACCGCGGCGATGAGGATTCGCGTTGTCGCCAGGAAGGGCAGGTAGCGGTCGAGTTCGCGCTGGATCACCGCGGGGTAGGCGCCGAACTCGTCGAGCACGGTCAGGAACGTCTCGATCTGCCCGTCCACGGCGAAGAACGCGTCCGGCAGCGCGACGCGGCGCACCACCGAACAAAACACGTCGCCCTCGTTCCACTGCGCGCCAGCGAGTTCGGCGGCCATCGAGCCGTAGCCGCGCAGCACCACCTGCAACCCGTTCACCCGCTCACACGAGCGGGTGTTCATCTTGTGCGGCATCGCGGACGAGCCCACCTGTCCGGGCGCGAACCCCTCGGTGACCAGTTCGTGGCCCGCCATCAGCCGGATGGTGTGTGCCAGCGACGACGGACCCGCACCGACCTGCACCAGCGCGGAGACGACGTCGTGGTCCAGCGAGCGCGGATACACCTGCCCCACGCTGGTGAAAATCTCGGTGAAACCGAGGAATTCAGCCACCCGCCGCTCGAGCTCGGCCAACCGCGACGCGTCGCCGTCGAACAGGTCCAGCATGTCCTGGGCGGTGCCCATCGGCCCCTTGACACCGCGCAGCGGGTAGCGGTCGATCAGCGAGCGCAGCCGCTGCAGCGCGATCAACAGCTCTTCGGCCGCCGAGGCGAACCGCTTACCCAGCGTGGTGGCCTGCGCGGCGACGTTGTGGCTGCGGCCCGCCATCACCAGGTCGCGATACAGCACCGCGCGTTCGGCCAACCGGGCCACCACCGCCACCGCATGGGAGTGCACGAGTTCGAGCGACCGCCGGATCTGCAGCTGTTCGACGTTCTCGGTCAGGTCGCGACTGGTCATGCCCTTGTGCACGTGTTCGTGGCCCGCGAGCGCGTTGTACTCCTCGATGCGCGCCTTGACGTCGTGGCGCAGCACGCGTTCCCGTGCCGCGATCGACTCGAGGTCGACCTGCTCGAGCACCCGCTCGTAGTCGTCGACCACTCCGGCGGGCACGTCGACCCCCAGTTCCGCCTGGGCGCGCAGCACCGCCAGCCAGAGCCTGCGCTCCGCGATGACCTTGGCTTCCGGTGACCAGATCGCCACCATTTCCTCGCTGGCGTACCGATTGGCCAGCACGTTGGGGATCGTCACAAACACTCAGCTTACGACTCGGGTAGTGCAGGCTGGTCCCATGTACTTCGTTGGGCTCGATCTCGCCTGGGCGGAAGGAAACCAAACCGGTGTGGCCGTTCTGGACGGCGACGGCCGGCTCGTGCAGGTCGGCACGGCGGTCAGCGACGACGAGATCGCGGCGGCCGTCGCGCAGTATGTCGACGGCCCCTGCGTCGTCGCCATCGACGCACCACTCATCGTCAGGAACCCGACCGGATACCGGCTCGGGGAAACGCTGTACAACCGGGATTTCGCGCCGTTCGAGGCGACCGCGCAGCCCGCGAACACCGGCAACCCGCTCTTCGACCCGCCCCGTGCCGAGGTCCTCTGCGAGCGCCTGTACCTGGATACCGACCCGCAGTCACGCGCCGACCGCCGCGCGATCGAGGTCTACCCGCATGCCGCGACGATCGCGCTGTTCAAACTCGGCAAGACGCTCAAGTACAAGCGGCGGGCCAAGGATGTCGTCAAACGCAAGGACGAACTGCTCAAAATGGTGGAGCTGATCGAGGGGTTGAACGACGCCAACCCGCGACTTCGCGTGCGGAGCAGTCCGGCGTGGCTCGAACTCCGCAAGCGGATCGAGGCCGGCGCCCGGGCCTTCCAACTGAACGCCTGCGAGGATCCCGTCGACGCCGTGCTCTGCGCGTACGTCGCGCTGTACCTCGAACGGCGACGCGAGGACGTCACGATCTACGGCGACCGCGAAGACGGCTACATCGTCACGCCCGCGTTGCCGCCGGGGCTGACACCCGCACCTCGCGGCCGCCAGGTGACGGCCCCCGGACCCGGCGACGTGCTGCCGCGCTTGGAGCAGGTTCAGCTTCTGATCGAGCGGGCGCAACGCGAGCTCACCGAGATACGCCGACAGCTCGGCGGCTAGCTAATCCGGCGTCTGAGCCAGCTGAGTCGGATCGGTGATCCCGGCGTCCGTGATGCCGAGTCGCTTGTTGATCAGCATGGTGACGAGGAACAGCACGATACCGATCACGAGCAGGATTCCGGCGAGCAGATACTGCGTTCCCGGGCGGCCCGACAGGGGTGTCACCAGATACAGCGACGTGATGAAACCGAGGATGGGCAGGAACGTGGGCGTCCGGAAATGTGCACCGTCCTTCTGCACGTCGCGACGCAGCACCAGCACCGCGACGTTGACCATCGCGAACACGGCCAACAGCAGAAGCGACGTGGTGCCGCCGAGCACCGACACCGCCTTGCTGCTCGCAAAGGCCGACACGTAGAAGATCAGGCCGAAGGCGATCACGGTCGTGAAAATAATTGCCACCCAGGGGGTATGGCGGGTTCGGTGCACCGAGCCGAGAACCGGCGGCAGCACCCGCTGCCGCGCCATACCGTAGATCAGCCGGCTGGCCATCAGCATGTTGATCAGCGCGGTGTTGGACACCGCGAACATCGTGATGAACGGGAACAGCTCGTCGATCGGCAGCCCCGGCGCCGCGGCCTCGACCACGCTCACCAATGGGGTGCTGCTGGCCTTGAGCTCGCCGATCGGCACCAGCGCCACCGCGATGATCGACACCAGGATGTAGACGAGTCCGGCGATGCTCAGCCCGGTCAACAACACCTTCGGGAAGATCCGGACCGGGTCCTTGGTCTCCTCGGCCATGTTCACCGAGTCCTCGAAGCCGACCATGGCGAAGAAGGCGAGCGACGTCGCCGCGGTGATCGCGACGAATGTGCTTCGCTCCTCGCCGCTTTCGAACATCACGATGCGGGAGAAGTCGTGGTCACCACCCTGGGTGAAGGCCCATAGACCGACGAAGATCACCAGCAGCAGGCCGGTGATCTCGATGATGGTCAGGCCAACGTTGAGCTTGACGCTCTCACTCACACCGCGCAGGTTGATCGCGGCCAACACGGCCATGAAGATCAGTGCGATGACGGCGACACCCGCCTTGCCCCAGTCCAGGCCGAGACCCTTGATCATGTTGGCGGCGAACGCTTGCGACGCGGTCGACGCCGACGTGATGCCGGAGCACATCACCACGAAGGCGACGAGGAAGGTGAAGAATTGGATCCCGAAAGCCTTGTGCGCGTACAGCGCAGCCCCGGCCGCCTGCGGATACTTGGTGACGAGCTCCAGATACGAGAAGGCCGTGATGGTGGCGATGGCGAATGCGAGAAGGAACGGCAGCCATGCGGCACCGCCCACCTCGCCGGCGACCTGACCCGTCAGCGCATAGACACCGGTGCCGAGGATGTCGCCGACGATGAACAGCAGCAACAACCCCGGACCCATGACCCGCCGAAGCTCCGGCTGCTTGTCGGTCGGCGTACTCATCATCGTTTGCTCTTCGCGCAAGCGCTCATCGGTGCCCTTTGCTCTTCGCGCAAGCGCTCATCGGTGCCCTTTGCTCTTCGCGCAAGCGCTCATCGGTGCCCTCCTGGTGGCACTTAGACCTGCGCCACTCGCTCGTCGATCGGTGCCAACACGTCTATCACGTCGATCAAGGTCGCGCGTGCTGTTGCGCGAGGGCCGTCACCCTCGGCGACGAGCGCCGCCACCACCGCGCCGTCGACGGCGTTGACCAACGCGGTGAGGTACTCGGCCCGCACCGAGCGACCCGAACGTTCGATGACCTCGACCACCGCATCGGTGCGCTGTCGCATGATCTGCCGTTGGATCTCGCGCAACCCGGGGTGGCGTGCGCACGCGATGTATCGCTCGTAGCGCGAGATCAATTGCTCGCTGACCCGCTGCCCCGCCACGTCGTCGACCAACAGATCGACCAAGATGTCGGCGGTCGATTCCGCGCCTCGCCGGCGCCGCGACAGCATCGCGACCCTGGCGCGCAATTGCTCGGCTTCGCGCTCTCCGACGTATTCGACGGCCTTGGCGATCAGATCGTCGAGCGAGGAGAAGTAGTACGTCGTCGACGCCAGCGGGAGGCCGGCGCGGCGGGCCACGGCGCGATGCCGGACCGCGTCGAAGCCGCCCTCGCACAGCAGGTCCGCAGCGGCGCTGACCAGCGCAAAGCGTCGACGCTCTCCCTTGGGAGTGACCGCTGCCGTCACCTTTAGCATGCTGCCAGTCGGGCGGCCCTCCCATCGCGCTTTCGGCTAATCGTCAGGCTTTACTCAAGAAGTCGGGGCTGGTGTTCCTGGTGCGGCGGGCGACCGCCGCTCGTCGGCGATGAAGCGCCGGTGGCATCATGGCCGCCATGCCCGAGCTGAGTCGCCGATCGCTTCTGCGCCTCGGTGTCGGCGCGGCGGCCGGTGCGGCAGCGCTGCGGATGGCACCGCCGGTTCCTGCCGCACCCGCGGCACCCACTTACGTCGACGGGTCGTTCGTCTCCGCGGCACGGGGAGGGCAGACGACCAACTGGGCGATCGCGCGCCCGCCGGGGCAGAGCACGCCGCTGCGTCCGGTCATCGCCCTGCACGGCAAAGGGCAGGATGCCGCGGGTGTGATGGCCGGCGGCGTGGAACAGGGCCTGGCCGAGGCCGTCGCCGCGGGCCTGCCGCCCTTCGCCGTCGTCGCAGTCGACGGCGGCGGAAGTTACTGGCACGAGCGGGCCAGCGGCGAGGACTCCGGCGCGATGGTGCTCGACGAGCTGATCCCGATGCTGGGTGCGCAGGGCCTGGACACATCGCGCGTCGGCTTCCTCGGCTGGTCGATGGGCGGCTACGGGGCGCTGCTGCTCGGGGCGCGGCTCGGGCCCGCCCGCACCGCCGCGATCTGCGCGGTCAGCCCGGCACTGTGGACGTCCTCCGGCGCCGCCGCGCCCGGTGCATTCGACAGCGCGGAAGACTATGCGGCCAACAGTGTCTGGGGGCTGCCCGCGCTGGGATCGATTCCGATCCGGATCGATTGCGGGACCAGCGACCCGTTTTATTCGGCGACGAAGGAGTTCATCGCGCAGCTGCCGAACCCTCCCGCAGGCGGGTTCTCGCCCGGTGGGCACGACGCCGGCTTCTGGAGTTCGCAGCTCCCCGGCGAACTGGCCTGGATGGCACCGCTGCTGACCGCCTAAAGAGCGATGCGACCTTCCGCCGCGGCCAGTGCGATGTCACTGCGAAAGTGACTGCCCGGCAGCCGAATCGACTTGATCAGCTCGTACGCGGCGTCGCGTGCCGCGGACAGATCGGCACCGGTGCCGACGATGGACAGCACACGTCCGCCCGATGAGACCACGGCACCGTCGTCGCGACGGCTGGTGCCCGCGTGCAGTACGCCGTCGGCCTCGGATCCGGTGATCACGTCGCCGACCCGTGGACGACCCGGATAGTTCTCCGCCGCCAGCACGACGGTCACCGCGGCGCCGTCGCGCCACTGCAGCGCGGGCTCGCCGGCGAGGCGGCTGGTTGCGGCCGCATACAGCAGCCGTCCCAACGGGGTCTCCAGCAGCGCCAGCACCGACTGGGTCTCCGGATCGCCGAAGCGGCAGTTGAATTCGACCACCGCCGGTCCCTGCGACGTGATGGCCAGCCCGGCGTACAGCAGTCCCGAGAACGAGCTGCCGCGCGCAACGAGTTCGGCGGCAACGGGTTTCACCACATCGTCGACGATCTGGGTGACGATGGCGTCGGGCAGCCACGGCAGCGGCGCGTAGGCACCCATGCCTCCGGTGTTGGGGCCGGTGTCGTTGTCACCGACCCGCTTGAAGTCCTGCGCCGGTAAGAGAGGCACCACGGTCTCGCCGTCGACGACGCAGAACAGAGACACCTCGGGTCCGTCGAGGAACGACTCGAGCAGCACGGGATGTCCCGCGTCGAGCAGCCCCGCGGCATGGGACCGCGCGGCGGCGCGGTCGGTGGTCACCACCACGCCTTTGCCCGCGGCAAGGCCGTCGTCCTTGACCACCCACGCGGATTCACCGCCGGGCGGGCCGAACCGGTCGAGCGCGGCATCCAGGCGTGCGGGGTTGTCGACGACCTCGCTTCTCGCGGTGCGCACACCGGCGGCGGTCATCACATCCTTGGCGAACGACTTCGACCCCTCGATTCGGGCCGCATCCTTGGTCGGCCCGAAGCACGCGATCCCGGCACTGCGCACGGCGTCGGCGACACCGAGCACCAAGGGCACCTCCGGTCCGACCACGACGAGGTCCGACTCCAGCTTGCGGGCCAGGTCGGTGACCGCCTCCCCCGAGGTGATGTCGACGTCGTACTGGTCGGCGATCGCGGCGGTACCCGCATTGCCCGGCGCGATCGCCAGACTCTCGACCTCGGGGTCACGCCGCAGCGCTAGCAGCAACGCGTGTTCACGGGCACCGGATCCGATTACCAGGACTCGCACAACTGCTCACCCTAACTGCACAGCCGATCTTGGTTCGGATGACCGATCTTGTGTTCCCCGGCAACATCGCCCAGTACGTCAACAAGCGCGACGGCTTCGGGTTGGACACCGACACCAAACGGTTCGTGCGACTGCTCTTTCAGCCGGTGCTCGTCGCCTGGGCGCTGTGGAGCACGGGCGTGCCGCGCCGCCGCTGACCGCGGCGATAGTTAGGCCATACACTTGACATGACGTTGTATGGTCGAGTGTATGACCCAGGCCACATGCCCCTTCGGACACGGATATGACTTCACCGACCCCGAGGTGCTACTGCGCGGGATCCCCGTCACGGAGTTCGCCCAGCTGCGCAAGACCGCACCGGTGTGGTGGAACGAGCAGCCAGAGTCGATCTTCGACGACGGCGGCTACTGGGTGATCAGCCGCCACGAGGACATCAAGGCGATCTCGCGCAACGGCGAGCTGTGGTCGACCAACCGCAAGGGTGCGGTGATGCGACTACCCGAGGGAGTCACCTCCGAACAGCTCGAGCTCACCAAGGCACTACTGATCAACCACGATGCGCCGGAGCACACCCGGTTGCGCAAGCTGGTCTCGCGCCTGTTCACCCCCCGGGCGATCGCGACGCTCGAGGAACGGCTGGCCACCGCCGCGCGTGAGATCGTCGCCGCGGCACGGCAAAAGGGCAGCGGCAACTTCGTCGACGACATCGCGATGCGCCTGCCGCTTTTGGCGATCGCCGATCTCATCGGCGTGCCCGAGGCCGATCGCGAGAAGTTGTTTCACTGGACCAACGCGATCATGAACACCGACGACCCCGACTTCGACAGCGATCCGACCGCCGCCAATGCGGAACTGATGGGGTACGCCTACACGATGGCCGAGGAGCGCCGTCGTTGTCCGGCCGACGACATCGTGACCCGCCTCATCGAGGCCGACATCGACGGGGAGTCGCTCGACGATGTGGAGTTCGCGTTCTTCGTCATCCTCTTGGCGGTCGCCGGGAATGAGACGACCCGCAATGCGATGACCCACGGCATGAACGCCTTCTTCGAGAATCCGGATCAGTGGGAGCTGTTCAAGCGCGACAGGCCGGCAACCGCCGCCGACGAGATCGTGCGCTGGGCCACCCCGGTGCACTGCTTCCAGCGGACAGCGCTCGCCGACACCGAACTCGGCGGCGTCACCATCCGCGAGGGGCAGCGGGTGGGGCTGTTCTACAGCTCGGCCAACTATGACGAAGAGGTGTTCGACCAGCCCTTCCGGTTCGACATCCTGCGCGACCCCAACCCCCATCTGGGATTCGGCGGCAACGGCGCCCACTACTGCATCGGCGCGAACCTGGCCCGCATGGAGATCAAACTGATCTTCGACGAGATCGCCGACCAGATTCCCGACATCACCAAACTCGGTGAACCACAACGCCTTCGGTCGGGCTGGATCAACGGCGTCAAGGACCTGCAGGTCTCCTACACGGGTTGACCGGGCGGGCTGAGTAGGATTTCGCCGTGCGCACCCACGGCTGGTCGGGCTCGGCGCCGTCGACGGATGAGGAGGCGGTCGCCCGCATCCTCGACGCCGCGGGCAAGGCGATCGACGCCCGCGGTGCGGAGTTCTCCATCACCGACGTCGCACGCACGCTCGGAGTCACCCGGCAGACCGTCTACCGGTACTTTCCCAGCACCGACGCGCTGCTGCAGGCGTCGGCGCAGCGTGCGGCGACCGGCTTTCTGGACCGGTTGGCCGATCATCTGCAGGGGCTGAGCGACCCACAGGAGGCGGTCGCCGAGGGCATCGCCACCGCGCTCGAATGGCTGCCACGGGACAAGCACATCGGCCTGCTGCTGATGCCCGCGCGGGCCAGCGCTTTCAGCCAGACGGTCACCTCGGACATCGCCCTGGAGTTCGCCAACTCGATGCTGCGGCGCTTCGACGTGGATTGGTCCGCCTTGGGCTTCACCGACGACGACCTCGACGAGTTGGCTGAGCACCTGTTGCGGATCATTCAGTCGTTCATCATCGACCCGGGACGTCCGCCGCGTCACGGTGCCGAACTGCGCGACTATCTGCGGCGCTGGGTCGGCGCCTCCGTGGCGGCACCCACGACGGCCCGCTGAGGAGCAGAATTGGTGCTCAGTCGGCCGTCGGCCGGCCCGTAAACTCACCGTCGTGAGTGTCGTCGACGTCTTCCTCTCGACGTGGTCGCGGGCCCGCGCCACGTTCGGCGAGGGCACCCCGCAAGACGGCGGCGGACTGGACAGCAGCGCCCTGTTGGAGTCCCTCCGCGCTGAAGTGGAGGCGGCGGGGCCGGGATCGGATTGGACGGGCGCGGGCGCCGAGGGTTATCGCGACCAAAACGCGCGCCAGGCAAGGACTCTCGGCGCGATGGCCGAGTTGGACCGCCGACTCGCGGCGGAAGTGGACCGGTCGGCGGACGTGGTGCGGGCCGGCCGCCGTGAGCTCGACGCCGTACGGCAGTGGGTCGTCGATGCCGCGGCGACGGTGCCTGCGACCCTGGAAGGCGAACGGATGCTGTGGCCGGTGGTCAGCAAGGGCGCCGGCGAGGTCGCCGAGATCATCGAACGCTGCCATCGCGACCTGGAGGCCATCGCGGCCCGGATGCGCGCACTCGGCGCAGAGTACGAGGAGCTGGGCCGGCCCTGAGCGGTCGTGCGGTCAGAGCACCGTCAACGGCAGCGATTTGCGGTTTTCGAACTCCCAGGTCGATCCGCCGCTGACCCTGACAACCGACACCTCGGAGAACTCCTCGGCCTCGGTCTCTGTCTCGACGACGCGTGCGGTCCACTCCTGCGCGGCACCGCTCACCTCGACATCGAGGTGCTTGTCCACCGCGGCGACGATCGCCTGCAGCGGGCGCCGTTCGTGCGGCGACACCAACGAGACCCACGCTCCGTCCTCGTGCGCGGCTGAACGCCGGAGATGCACGGTGTCCGGACCGAATTCGGCGTCGACGTAGGCGGCGGGGTTGAGCATCGGATGCAACTCGAGCGTGCGCACCGCGCCCTCGATTCCGCCGGGCAAGTTCAGCGCGCGGTGGATGCGTTCGGCCGCGATACCGGCCAGCCCGATCAATTGTTTGGTGCAGATCTCGGTCGCCAGTTCGGTGTTCGTACCGGCCCGCTTGCCGACAGCGATCACATACGACAGGTTGAGCAGGTGCATCTGCAGACACACCTCGTCGGCGATGCGTACCAGCGCCGAATGTGAGAACGCGCCGAAGTCGAAGTCCGAGACCAACGGACCGGAGTAGTCCGACTCCCCCTCGTCGCCGGTGTCGATGGGGTTGAGTTCGGTTCTGGCGGCACGTGTGCGGGCGACGACCTCGAGCACCGGGTGGTCCTCCACCTCGGGATACGACTCGTCGATGATCACGGTCCACGCGCAATGCGGCTGCCGGTCGGCAGGTGTGCGCGGCGGGCGGTGGATCGGGCGGATCTGGGCTCGACGGTTGGTCGCCACGGCCGTCGCGTCGAACGTTGGGTCCTCGATGTCGTGGCACATGCCGCGCACGTACTCTTCGCCCATCGGCTCCACGTCCAATAGTGCGCCGCAGTGGTCGAGGTGAAATTCGCCGTGCCATCGGTCGTGGACGGTGTAGCGGAAATCCATGAATTGCGGTGGCGCCCCGATGTCGAGCTGCAGGCCCTTGAAGATCGTGATGACGTCGGTGCCCTCGTACTTCAGGGCCTTCTGCATCCGCCTGGTGTAGATCGGGCTGGCGCCCATCCACTCCTCGATCGCGACCTGCAGCATCTCCTCACGGCCGAAATTGCTGATGATCCAGGCCATTCCGGAGCGGTCGATCAGCTGACCGATCAGCAGCAGCTCGGGCACCAAGACCGAGAGCTGCTCACGCGACAGCGATGAGTACCTACTTGTCATGCTCGTCGTGCACCGCTCCGCCGGAATGCATCTTCACCGCGGCGTTGACGTTCGCCTTCTTGTCCCCGCCTTTGCCCTTTTGGCGGTTCTTGATGACCTTGCTGACCGCACCGTCCAGCTTCGAGCCCAAGGGGAACCCGAGGTAGTGGGTCAAGAAGACCGCCATCTCCTTGAGCTCCTGCTCGGTCATCTCGCCGTTGGCGAGCGCGGCGTTGGCCTGGATCTCGGCGAGGTCGGAGTTCCCCACGGCGGTCACCGCGGTCAGCGTCATGATTCGCTTGTCGCGCATGGACAGGCCCGGACGTGTCCAGATGGTGCCGAAGAGGTGGTCGACGGTGAGGTCGAAGTACGGGTCGCCCTCGATGTTCGGCATTTCCCAGCCGTAGACCTCGTTCATCTTCTCGAGGCCCTTGCGACGCAATTCGTCCATCAGACTCACTCCTTCGTGTGTGGCACGCCGAGCCCGGCGGCGAGATTCCGCAGCGCGACTTCGGCCAGTGGAAGTTCCACGTCGGTGGCCTTGCCCAATTCGAGCGCCAAGCGCAGGTCCTTCTCGCCGAGACCACGGGTGTGAATGAACATGTCGTGCAGGAAGTGGTCCGGGGCGAGCGGTTTGGTGTCGTCGCGGTACATGATGGCACCGGGTCCACCGCTCTGCGCATCACTGTGCCGCACCACGCGTCCCAGCTTCTGCAGGTCGATGCCCGCGGCCTCGGCGAGCACCTGCGCCTCGCAGGCCGCGGCGAATCCGATGAACGTCAGCATGTTCCGGGCCAGCTTCATCCGGGTGCCCGCGCCGGGCTCGCCCGCGCGGACCACCAACGAGGCCCACTGTTTGAAGACGGGCTTGACCGCGGCGTACGCCTCGTCGTCGGCGCCGACCATCACGGCCAGCTCACCCTTGTCGGCCGCTCCTGCGCCACCGCTCACCGGCGCGTCGACGATGTGAATACCCCTCGGGCGCAATTGGTCTGCCAGCTCCGGTGCCGTGCCGGGCTCGATGGTCGAGTGGATCGCGACGACGGTACCTGGTTTGGCGTGTTCGGCGAGCCGACCGACGACGTCGCGGACCTGCTCGTCGTTGAGCACGGTCACGCTGATGATGTCGGCGGCTGCGACGTCGGCGACGCTGTCGGCGAGTGTCGCGCCGATTTCTGCGAGCGGAGTCATGGCCTCGGTCCGAACGTCGAACACCATCAGCCCACCGGGCCAGTCGACGAGTCGCTTGGCCATCGGAGCGCCTTGGTTGCCGAGGCCGATGTAGCCGAGCTTGGTTTGTTCACTCATGACCGAATGATCTGTCCGCCGTCGACGTTGAAGATCTGGCCGGTGATCCACTTCGCCTGATCGGACAGCAGGAACAGGCACATGCCGACCAGGTCCTCCGGCTGTCCCATGCGAGACAACGGAATTCCCTTCACGATGTCGGCGACCATCTCCTGAGGAGTGGTGGTCCGGTTGGCCTCGGTGTCGATCGGCCCTGGTGCGATGGCGTTGACCCTGATGTTCTGCCCGCCCAGCTCGGTGGCCAACTGCTGGGTCAACCCGTTGACGCCGACTTTGGCCAGGCCGTAGAAGTTCGAGTACAGCCACGCCGCGGTCGAGGACTGATTGACGATGGCCCCGCCGCCGCGCTTGGCCATCTTCTTGTACACCGCTCGGGTGCAGACCAAGGCGCCGTCCATGTTCACGCTCATGAACTTCTTGTAATAATCCCAGTCAACGGTGATCAGGAAGTCGAGCTTCATGCCGCCGAAGATCGCGGCGTTGTTCACCAGGTAGTCGATGCCCCCGAACTCCGAAAGCGTCTGCGCCGCCATCTCCTTGGCCGATTCGGGGTCGGATACGTCGACGCGCACGGCAAGCGCGTTACCGCCCTCACCCTTGATTCCGTCGGCAACCTTCTGCGCACCCTCGGTGTTGATGTCGGCGACCACCACGGCGGCGCCCTCGCGGGCCAACGCCTCGGCGTACGCCTGTCCGATGCCGCCGCCGGCGCCGGTGACGATCGCCACCTTGTCGTTGAACTGCCCCATATACCTATCCTCTCCTCTGCCGAGCGTGGCATCGATGCACGTTTTCCCGGACTTCCGCGTGCTGGTAGTCCAACGTTCGCGGGGTCAAACCGCAGTGGCGATCGCCTTGATCTCCAGGTATTCCTCGAATCCGGCCAACCCCATCTCCCGACCGATTCCGGACTGCCTGTATCCGCCGAAGGGCATGTCCGCCGAGTACCAGACGCCGCCGTTGATGTTGACGGTGCCGACGCGCATCCGCGCCGCGACCCGGTTCGCGCGTTCTTCGTCGGCCGAAAACACGGTGCCGGAAAGACCGTAGGCCGAATCGTTGGCGATGCGGACGGCGTCGTCGTCGCCGTCGTGAGCGATCACCGTCAGCACCGGCCCGAAGATCTCCTCACGAGAAACCTTGGCTCTGTTGTCGAGTCCCGCGATCACAGTGGGTTCGATGAAGAATCCCGCGTCACGGTCGGCCGGCCTGCCGCCACCGACGGCGAACTTGCCACCCTCATCGATCGCCGAGTCGAGGTAACCCTGGACACGGTCGCGCTGGCGGGCGGAAATGAGTGGGCCACAGATGGTTCCGGCGTCCTGGGGATCGCCCGGCCTCAACCCGCCCATCGTCGCCGCAGCGGCCTCGACCGCCTCGTCGTAGCGGGCGCGCGGCACCACCAGTCGGGTGGTGATGGCGCAGCCCTGCCCCGCGTGCATCGACGCGGTGAACGCCGACATCGAACAGGCACCGGCGAGATCGGCGTCGTCAAGCACCAGAAACGCCGACTTGCCGCCGAGTTCGAGGAACACCTTCTTGATCGTGGCGGCACCGTCGGCCATCACACCGCGCCCCGTGGCCGTCGACCCGGTGAACGAAACCATGTCCACCCGAGGGTCTTTCGACAACAGAGCGCCGACCCCGTGGTCGCTGGAGGTGATGATGTTGACCACACCCGGCGGGATGTCGGTGTGCTCGGCGATCAGCTCCCCAACGGCGGCCGCGCACCACGGGGTGTCCGGCGCCGGCTTGAGCACGATGGTGTTGCCCGCGGCCAACGCCGGGCCGAGCTTGGCCAGGTTGATCTGGTGCGGGAAGTTCCACGGTGTGATGGCGCCGACGACACCGACTGCCTCACGGGCGAGGCGGCGACGGGTCTTGATGCCCATCGGCGACGCTTCCCCCAGATCAGTGATCCACTGGTAGGACTCGGCGGTGTCGGCGCAGAAGCTCAGATCCTCGACCGGCCCCTCCAGCTGCGCCGCCGATGTCAACATCCGGGGCGCGCCGACCTCCGCGATCGTGATGTCGCGCAACTCTTCGATGTGTTCCTTGAGCACCGCTTGCAGCTGGCGCAGGCAACGCACCCGCAGCTCCGTGTTGGTCGACCAGTCGGTTTCGTCGAACGCCCGGCGGGCCGCGTCGATCGCGCGGCCCATGTCGTCGGCTGTGGCGTCGGCCGCGACGCCGAGCACTTCCTCGGTCGCGGGGTTGACGGTCTCGAACGACCCGCCGCCGCCCGCGACGAGCTTGCCGTCGATCAGCAGCAGACTTTCCCGATTCGCCAGCACCGCCATGCCGTCTCCGTTCACCATTGCTGGACAACTGTCCGGATTGATGGACCGAACGATAGTCCCCCGGTATGGCGACTGGCAAGCATAGGCTTTTCTAGCTGCGTACTTGCGGATCGTGACGATGGTCCGATAACTTGGACAGGTGTCCAGCGAACCCGTGGTTGCGGTCACAGGCTCGGCGCCTGCCAGTACCGGCGAGACACCGCGGAACCGCCGTCAGGAGGAGACGTTCCGCAAGGTGCTCGGCGCCGGCGTGGAGATGCTGCGCGAGTCCTCGTATGCCGATCTGACCGTGCGTGCCGTGGCCGCCAGAGCCAAGGTCGCGCCCGCCACCGCGTACACCTACTTCTCGTCGAAGAACCATCTGATCGCCGAGGTGTACCTGGACCTGATGCGTCAGGTCCCGTACTTCACCGACGTGAACGAGAGCAGGGTCGCCCGCGTCGAGAAGACGTTGCGCGCCATGGCGCTGATGGTCGCCGACGAACCGGAGGTCGCCGCGGCGTGCACGACCGCGCTTCTCAGTAGCAGCGATGCGGCGGTGCGTGCGGTGCGCGACCGCATCGGCGCCGAGATCCACCGCCGTATCCGGTCGGCCATGGGTCCGGAGGCCGACCCGCGCGCCTTGGCCGCGTTGGAGATGACGTTCTTCGGAGCGCTGGTCAACGCGGGCAGCGGGGTCTTCACCTATCACCAGATCGCCGACCGGCTCAGCTATGTCGTCGGCCTCATCCTCGGAGAGGATCAATGAACCAAAGCGCCGGAGACGAGCAGTGACCATCAGCGAAATCGTGCTTGACCCTTACGACTACGACTTCCACGAGGATCCGTATCCGTACTACAAGCGGTTGCGCGACGAGGCGCCGCTGTACCGCAACGACGAGCTCGGCTTCTGGGCGCTGTCGCGGCACCAGGATGTCCTGCAGGGCTTTCGCAACAGCACCACGTTGTCGAACAAGTTCGGGGTGTCCCTGGATCCGGCGTCGCGCGGACCGCACGCGTCGAAAACCATGTCCTTCCTCGCGATGGACGACCCGGACCATCTGAGGCTGCGCACCTTGGTGTCGAAGGGCTTCACGCCGCGGCGAATTCGGGAGCTGGAGCCACGGGTCACCGAGATCGCGGTGCAGCACCTCGACACCATGTTGGAGAAGGCGCGTTCGGACGAAACAGTCGACTACGTCGACGAGTTCGCCGGAAAGCTTCCGATGGATGTCATCTCGGAACTGATGGGTGTGCCCGAAGCCGATCGCACGCAGGTACGCGCCTGGGCCGACGGCGTGATGCACCGGGACGAAGGCGTCACCGATGTGCCGCCCTCGGCCGTCGAGGCTTCGATCAACTTGATCGTCTATTACCAGGGCATGGTGGCCGAGCGCCGTAAGAAGCCCACCGACGACCTGACCACCGCGTTGCTCGAGGCCGAGATCGACGGTGATCGGCTCACCGACGACGAGATCCTGGGCTTCATGTTCCTGATGGTGATCGCCGGTAACGAGACCACAACGAAACTGCTTGCGAACGCCGCGTTCTGGGGTCACAAGAACCCGGACCAGCTGACGCCCGTCTACGCCGAGCTGGATCGGGTGCCGCTGTGGGTCGAGGAGACGCTGCGCTACGACACCTCCAGCCAGATCCTCGCGCGGACCGTCGCGGGTGAGCTGACGTTGTACGACACCACCATCCCCGACGGTGATGTCCTGCTCTTGCTACCCGGATCGGCTCACCGCGACGAGCGGGTGTTCGACGATCCCGACCGATTCGTGATCGGTCGCGAAATCGGCTCCAAGCTCATGAGTTTCGGTAGTGGTGCCCACTTCTGCCTCGGCGCGCACCTGGCGCGTATGGAGGCAAGGGTCGCGCTGACCGAGTTGTTCAAGCGAATCCGCGGATACGAGGTGGACGAGGCCAACGCCGTCCGCGTCCATTCGAGCAATGTCCGCGGATTCGCTCACCTTCCGATCACTGTGGAGACTGTCTGATGCCCCGGTTCGACCCCCTGCCCGAACGGCGCCCCGTCATCGTTGCGGGCGCCTCCTCCGGAATCGGCGAGGCGACGGCGATCGAGATGGCCGCGCGCGGCTTTCCCGTTGCACTCGGCGCTCGCCGCGTCGAGAAGCTCGAAGACATCGTCGGCAAGATCAACGCCGACGGCGGCGAGGCTGTCGGGTTTCACCTCGACGTCACCGATCCCAACTCGGTGAAAACCTTCGTCGCGCAATCGGTCGAGGCGCTCGGCGACATCGAGGTGTTGGTGGCGGGCGCCGGCGACACCTACTTCGGCAAGCTCGCCGAGATCACCACCGACGAGTTCGAGTCCCAGCTGCAGATCCACCTGGTCGGCGCCAACCGGTTGGCGGCTGCGGTGCTGCCCGGCATGCTCGAACGCCAGCGCGGTGACCTGATTTTCGTGGGATCCGATGTGGCGCTGCGCCAGCGGCCGCACATGGGCGCCTACGGCGCCGCGAAGGCGGCGCTGCTGGCCATGGTCCACAACTTCCAGATGGAGTTGGAAGGCACCGGTGTTCGCGCTTCAATCGTGCACCCCGGACCCACCAAGACCAGCATGGGTTGGAGCCTGCCCGCCGAGAAGATCGGCCCGGCCCTTGAGGATTGGGCGAAGTGGGGCCAGGCCCGACACGACTACTTCCTGCGGGCCGCCGACCTTGCCCGCGCCATCGCCTTCGTGGCGGAGACCCCGCGCGGCGGGTTCATCGCGAACATGGAGCTTCAGCCCGAAGCCCCGTTGACCAGTGCGCCCGCAGAACGCCAGCAGCTGAAGTTGAACGAGGAGAACTTGAAGTCATGACGACCGCGATCGTGCCCCGGGTTTCCGGCGGCGAAGAAGAACACGGGCACCTCGAGGAGTTCCGCACCGATCCGATCGGTCTGATGAAGCGGATCCGGGAGGAATGTGGCGATGTCGGCTGGTTCCAGTTGGTGGACAAGCACGTCATCCTGCTCTCCGGCGCCGAGGCCAACGAGTTCTTCTTCCGTTCGGCCGACGAGGATCTCGACCAGGCCGAGGCCTATCCCTTCATGACGCCGATCTTCGGGAAGGGCGTGGTCTTCGACGCCAGCCCCGAGCGCCGCAAGGAGATGCTGCACAACTCGGCGCTGCGCGGTGAGCACATGAAGGGCCACGCGACGACCATCGAGGGCGAAGTCAAGAAGATGATCGCCGACTGGGGCGACGAGGGCGAGATCGAACTACTCGACTTCTTCGCCGAGCTGACGATCTACACCTCGACGGCGTGCCTGATCGGACTCAAGTTCCGTAACCAGCTCGACCACCGGTTCGCCGAGTATTACCACGACCTCGAGCGCGGGACCGACCCGCTGTGCTACGTCGACCCGTACCTGCCGATCGAGAGTTTCCGTCGCCGTGACGAAGCGAGGGTGAAACTCGTTGAGCTGGTGCAGGAGATCATGAATCAGCGGTTGGCCAATCCGCCGAAGGACAAGTCCGACCGCGACATGCTCGACGTGCTGGTGTCGATCAAGGACGAAGAGGGCAACCCGCGATTCTCGGCCGACGAGGTCACCGGCATGTTCATCTCGCTGATGTTCGCCGGGCACCACACCAGTTCGGGGACCTCGGCGTGGACGCTGATCGAGTTGATCCGCCACCGCGAGATCTACGCGAAGGTGCAGGCCGAGCTCGATGAGCTCTACGCCGACGGCCAGGAGGTGAGCTTCCACGCGCTGCGCCAGATCCCGTTGCTGGACAACGTGGTCAAGGAGACGCTGCGGCTGCACCCGCCGCTGATCATCCTGATGCGGGTGGCGCAGGGTGAGTTCGAGGTGGCCGGGTTCCCCATTCACAAGGGCGACTTCGTGGCGGCCTCGCCGGCAATCAGCAACCGGATCCCCGAGGACTTCCCCGACCCCGATGCGTTCAACCCGGATCGCTACAACAAGCCCGAGCAGGCCGACATCGCCAACCGGTGGACGTGGATTCCGTTCGGTGCGGGCAGGCATCGCTGCGTCGGCGCGGCGTTCGCCCAGATGCAGATCAAGGCGATCTTCTCGGTGCTGTTGCGCGAGTACGAATTCGAGATGGCCCAGCCCGCTGACAGTTACCGCAACGACCATTCGAAGATGGTGGTGCAGCTGCAACGCCCGGCGAAAGCCCGGTACCGCAGGCGGACCAGGTAGGGATCGAAATGGGTTGCTACAGAGTCGAAGTAGACCTTGACCTGTGTCAGGGTCACGCGATGTGTGAGCTCGAGGCGCCCGATTACTTCAGGGTGCCCAAGCGCGGGAAAGTCGAGATTCTCGACGCCGAACCGCCCGACGACGCCCGCGACGAAATTCAGAACGCCGTCGACATGTGCCCAACCCAGGCACTGGCCATTCGAGAAATAGGAGATTGACAATGCCGTCTTTACCCCGCGAAGCGCTCGAGAAATGGGTCGAGCAGTGGCTGGAGACCAACCGGGAAGCCGAGCGCAACGGTGACTGGAAGCCGTTGGCGGACTTTTACACCGATGACGCGACCTACGGCTGGAACATCGGGCCCAAGGAAGACGTGATGTGCGTCGGCAAGGACGAAATCCGCGACGTCGCCCTGGGTCTCGAGATGGAGGGCCTGGAGAACTGGGTGTACGAGTACCAGAAGGTGATCATCGACGACAAGCAGGGCGAGATCGTCGGGTTCTGGAAGCAGATCGTCAACAAGTCCGACGGCACCCAAGACGAGATCTACGGCATCGGGGGCAGCTGGTTCCGACTGACCGCCCAAGGGCAGGACGGGGCTCTGAAGATCGAGTGGCAGCGGGACTTCTTCGACTTCGGCCATGTGGCCAAGGGGTACGCGAAGCTCATCGAGTCCGGCGACCTGTCACCGGGGATGCAAAAGCGCATCGAGCGCTCACTGGCCGGGGAGAAGCTGCCCGGCTACTACCCCCTCGGCCAGGCGCCGGCATCGATCTGGTGACCCGGCCAAGCAGTTGATTGGGGGTGGGTGTGACCTACCTAACTACTGCCTCTAGTCTGAGGTCACCGGTACTAGCGGAAGGCACGTTGTAATGAAGACAAAAGGTGCTCTCATCTGGGAGTTCAACCAGCCCTGGTCGATCGAGGAGATCGAGATCGGAGACCCCGTCAAGGACGAGGTCAAGATTCAGATGGAAGCGTCGGGGATGTGCCACTCCGACCACCATCTGGTGACCGGCGGCATCCCGATGGGCGGTTTCCCGGTACTGGGCGGACACGAGGGCGCGGGCATCGTGACCGAGGTCGGCCCGGGCGTCGAGGATCTCAAGCCCGGTGATCACGTCGTGTTGTCGTTCATTCCGTCGTGCGGCAGCTGTCCGTCGTGTCAGGCCGGAATGCGCAACCTGTGCGACCTGGGTGCCGGTCTTCTCGGCGGCACCGCCGTCTCCGACGGCACACACCGCATTCATGCCAAGGGACAGCCCGTCTTTCCGATGACGCTGCTCGGCACCTTCTCCCCGTACATGGTCGTGCACCGCAGCTCGGTCGTGAAGATCGACGAGTCGATCCCGTTCGAGGTGGCCTGCCTGGTCGGCTGTGGTGTCACGACGGGCTACGGCTCGGCGGTGCGCAGCGGTGACATCCGCCCGGGCGAGGATGTTGCGATCGTCGGCGTGGGCGGTGTCGGCATGGGCGCACTGCAGGGCGCAGTCGCCGCGGGCGCACGCCGCATCTTCGCGATCGATCCGGTGGAGTGGAAGCGCGATCAGGCGCTGAAATTCGGTGCGACGCACGCATATCCGGACTGGGAGTCGGCGATGGCCGGCATCGCGGAGGTCACCTGGGGTCTGATGGCCAACAAGGTCATCGTCACGGTCGGCGAACTGCACGGCAAGGACGTCGACAACTACCTCAACCTCACCGCCAAGGGCGGCACGTGTGTGCTGACCGCGATCGGCAGCCTGCTCGACACCGAGGTGAACCTCAACCTGGCGATGCTGACGCTGATGCAGAAGCGCATCCAGGGCACCATCTTCGGCGGCGGCAACCCGCACTACGACATCCCGCAGCTGCTGTCGATGTACAAGGCGGGCAAGCTGAACCTCGACGACATGATCACGCGCCAATACAAGCTGGAGCAGATCAACGAGGGCTACCAGGACATGCTCGAGGGCCGCAACATCCGCGGCGTCATCCGCTACACCGACGACGACCGGTAAGCCCGTGTCTGCCGAAACCGTCGAGAAGACACCGGCATTGGCGGCCTCCCACAATTCGTGGAAATGCGTGCATTCCCACGACAAGGAGGGCTGGCTGGGTCTGATGGCCGACGATGTCGTCATCGAGGATCCGATCGGGCAGTCGTTCACCAACCCGGATGGCACGGGAATCCGCGGGAAGGAGGCGGTGTCCGGTTTCTACGACGCCAACATCGCCTCCAACGACCTGCGGATCACCTGCGAGGAAACGTTCCCGTCCAGTTCGCCGCACGAAGTAGCTCATATCCTGGTGCTGCGCAGCAGGTTCGACAACGGGATGACCAGCACGGTGCGCGGAGTTTTCACCTACAAGGTCAACGATGCCGGGCTGCTCACCAACCTGCGCGGCTACTGGAACATGGACATGATGGAGTTCGGCCAGGCGGGTGGCCAGTCGACGGATGGCAAGTAGGCCGTCGTCCCCCTACCCTTCGGACGGGCGGTACCCCCAGAACGGGCGGGGCGCGGTCGTCGTCGGCGGTTCGCGAGGCGTCGGGCTGGCGATTGCCGAACTGCTTGCCGCCCATGGGGCGGGGGTCGTCGTCAATGGCCGTGACCCCGAAGCCGTAGCGGAAGCGGCACAACGCATTCCGAATGCCCGCGGCGTGGCCGGCTCGCCCGCCGATCCCGATATAGCGGACGCACTCATCGACACGTGTGTTGAGGAGTTCGGGCAGATCGACATCCTGATCAACTGTGCGGGCGTCGCCGAGCCTGCCGGATCGTCGATCCTCACGGTCAGTTCGAGTGAGTTCCGCGAGTTGCTCGATGCGCATCTCACCACGACGTTCGAGACGTGTCGCGCGGCGGCACCGAGGATGGTCGCTCAAGGCGGCGGTGCGATCGTGAACACGAGTTCGTTCGCATTCCTGGGCGACTACGGCGGTACCGGCTATCCGGCGGGCAAGGGTGGCGTGAACGGCCTGACACTCGCGATCGCCGCCGAACTGAAGGAGCACGGGGTGCGCGCGAACGTCGTGTGCCCCGGCGCCAGGACGAGGATCTCGACCGGACCGGACTACGAAGCGCAGATCGCAGATCTACACCGTCGCGGCCTGCTCGACGAGATCAGTATGCGCGGCGCCCTCGATGCTCCGCCGCCGGGATACGTCGCGCCGACATACGCCTATCTGGCAAGCGACCTGGCCGCCGACGTGACGGGCCAGATCTTCATCGCCGCCGGCGGCTTCGTCGGACGCTTCGACAGGCCGACGCCGACGATTCTCGCCTACCGCGACCACCACAACAGTCCGCCGTGGTCGGTCACCGAGATCCACGAGCACATTCGCTGACACGCGCCATACCGCGGTTCCGTGGTCCCACGCCCCGGTCGGTGTAGGCGGTCGGGCTCCTGCCATGCTTGAGGCCATGGCGAGCGTCTTCACCAAGATCATCAACGGGGAGCTTCCCGGCCGGTTCGTCTACGAAGACGACAACATCGTCGCCTTCCTGACGATCGCGCCAATCACGCAGGGCCACACACTTGTCGTGCCCCGCGCCGAGATCGACAACTGGCAAGACGTCGAACCCGCGGTGTTCGCCAGGGTCATGGAGGTCGCTCAGCTGATCGGCAAGGCCGTGGTCAAGGCATTCCCCGCCGACCGCGCCGGCGTGATCATTGCCGGCCTGGAGGTGCCGCACCTGCATGTTCACGTCTTCCCGACCAGCGACCTCGCCGACTTTGGGTTCGCCAACGCCGATCCCAACCCGTCGCGGGAATCGCTCGACGAGGCCCAGGCCAAGATCAAGGCAGCGCTGGCTCAGCTGACCTGAGCCGTCACCTCGGCGATCCGCGGCAGGCTGACCGTGAACGTGCAGCCGCGTCCAGGAGCGGTCGCGACGTCGACCGTTCCGCCGTGGGCGAGGACCAGCGAATCGACGATCGACAACCCCAACCCGGTGCCGCCGCTGGCCCGCGTCCGCGACGAATCCGCGCGATAGAACCGCTCGAAGACCCGTTGCGCATCGTCGGACGTCATCCCTGGCCCTTCATCGCAGACCTCCAGCACCGCACGGTCGCCCAAGGTTCCCACCCGCACCGTGACACCGGCGTCTTCGGGGGTGTGTTGCAGGGCGTTCGCCATGAGGTTGCCCAGCACCTGGCGCAACCGGGCTTCATCGCCGAGCACCTCCGGGGTGCCCGGCCCCTCCAGCACCTCCATCGTGATGGTCCGCTTGGGCGCGATGGACTGGGCGTCGTGCACGGCGTCGGTGGCCAACGTCAGCAGATCGACACGCCGGCGTTCAAGGGGACGCTGGGCGTCGAGGCGCGCCAGCAGCAGCAGATCCTCGACGAGCAGCCCCATCCGGCTGGACTCGCTTTCGATGCGACTCATCAGCATCTCGATATCGCGGGCCGCGCCCTGCCGGTACAGCTCGGCGAAGCCTCGGATCGTGGTCAACGGGGTGCGCAACTCGTGGCTGGCGTCGGTGATGAACCGCCGCATCCGCTCCTCGGAACTGCGGGCCTGCTCGGCCGACGCCTCCGACGCCGCCATCGCCGTCTGGATCTGGGAGAGCATGCCGTTGAGCGCCAACGACAGTCGGCCCACCTCCGTTCGCGGATCACGCTGCGGCACACGCCGATCGAAATCCCCCGCCGCGATCGCCGCCGCCGTCTGCTCGACCTCGACCAGCGGCCGCAGGCTGCGATGCACCACCGCATAGCCGGCCACGCCGAGCACCAGCAGCACCGCCAACCCGATCCCCACCTGCGCGTACATCAGCTCGCGCACCGTGGTCTGCACGTCGGAGAAGTCGATGGCCACGGTGACGACACCTTCGGGACTACGCACCGTCATCGCGCGCCACTGCACACCCGACCCGTCGAGTGAGCCGACGGTGACCGGTTCCGGGCCGACGTCGTTGTCCGGCGGCAGCGCCGGCTCCGCGTCACGGTCGTTGACCGCGATCCAGATATGCCCGTCGGCGCCGACGCCGCGGACGTAGAAGTTCGTGGGCGGCCGGGCGGGGTTCGGGCTCTCCAGCGCATCGCTGGAACCCCGGCGCGGCGCCTGGGCCCACCCGCGCGATGCGTCGAGCAACTCCTGGTCGACGCGACTGCTCAAGGTGTGGCGCAGGATCGTGGTGACCGCCACCCCGGACGCGAGCAGGCCGCACGCCACCAGCAAGAGGGTGGCCGCCACCAGGCCCACCCTCAGCGGCACGCGCCCGATCATCTATCCATTGTCGGCGTTCTTCGTCACCGCGGCTCGCGAAGCACGTACCCCACGCCGCGCAGCGTGTGCAGTAAGCGCTTCTCGCCGGTGTCGATCTTGCGTCGCAGGTAGGAGACGTAGGACTCGACGACGTTGACGTCGCCGCCGAAGTCGTAGCGCCACACGTGGTCGAGGATCTTGGGCTTCGACAGCACCGTCCCGGCATTGATGATGAAGTACCGCAGCAGCGTGAACTCCGTCGGTGACAACGACACTGGCTCCCCGGCCTTCCACACTTCGTGCGTGTCTTCGTCCAGTTCGATGTCGGCGAAGGTCAGCCGGGAATTGCGGGGCTCCTCGACGCCGCGCCCCGAGCGGCGCAGGATCACCCGCAGGCGGGCCACCACTTCCTCGAGGCTGAACGGTTTGGTCACGTAATCGTCGCCGCCGAGCGTGAGGCCGGCGATCTTGTCTTGGAGAGAGTCGCGCGCGGTCAGAAACAACGCCGGCGCGTCGATACCGTCGGCGCGCAGCCGGCGTAGCAGGCCGAAGCCGTCCATGCCTGGCATCATCACGTCGAGGATGACGGCGTCCGGGCGTACTTCGCGCGCCTTGTCCAGCGCTGCGGGTCCGTTGGAGGCGGTGTAGACCTCGAACCCCTGAAACTTCAGGCTGACAGACAGGAGCTCGACGATGTTGGCCTCGTCGTCCACGACGAGGACCTTGGCCTCCGGTGTGTTCTCGGGTAATGCAGGCATGGCCACTCCATCACTGTCCGCCTCTTCACTGGCGAGGTTCCTGCGAGCAGGCTGTGCACTTCCTGTGAGTTCTTGATCTTGCGCCCTCCATAGACTGAGGTGATGAACTTCGGCAAAGCGCTGACCGATATCGCGACCGCGCCTGCGAAAGCCGCCCTGGCGGTCGCCGATGCGGGGCTCGCCATGGCGACGGGCGCGGTGAGCATGGCGCAGCGCACGCTCGGCGAGACCACGGATGGCGGCGCCGGCCCGGCGTCGTTTGCGACCATGCTCGGCCTCAACGACGCCGTCGAGCGCGCGAACCGGTTGGCCCGGCTGATGGACGACGACGCCCCGCTGGGCCGGGCGCTCGCACCCAACGGCCCGCTCGACCGGCTGCTGCGTCCAGGTGGGCTGGTCGATCAGCTGACCACCGAGGGTGGCCTGCTGGACCGGATGACCGCCGAGAACGGCGCCGTCGCCCGGGCCGTCGCGCCGGGCGGGCTGGTGGACCAGCTGATGGCGGAGGGCGGCCTCGCGGATCGGATGACCACCGACGACGGTGCCTTGTCGCGCGTGATCGCACCGGGCGGGCTCGCCGATCAGCTTCTGGCCAACGATGGTCTGGTGGAACGGGTGCTGCGCGAGGACGGCGTGGCGGACCGCCTGCTCGCCGAGGGTGGACTCTTGGACACCCTGACCGATCCGGACGGGCCGCTGCTGAAGCTGGCCGACGTCGCGGACACGCTGAACCGGCTGGCTCCGGGGCTCGAAGCGCTCGCGCCGACGATCGACGCGCTGCACGACGCGGTCGTGACATTGAGCCAGGTCGTCAACCCGCTCAGCAATATCGCCGACCGGATCCCGCTGCCCGGTCGCAGGCCGCGCGCCCGGTCGTCGTCACGGACGGTGACGTCTCAACGCATCATCGACGTCGAGGAGTGAGCTCAGGCGTCGGCTTCGATGGTCTGAATCGCCTCTGACACGCTCTCGGGTGTCGGCGGCTGGTCCTCGGGCTGCCACCGCTGCAGCAACAGCACCGTCGCACCGCGCAGCATCCGGACATAGTCGTCGACGTCGCTTTTCTTGTAGGACTCGATGCGCGAGGCGATGTCGGGCACCAGCGGCTTGATGGCGGTGGCGATGCTGAGGCCGAGGCCTCCTTCGGTGCTCGCGCTCTCGTCGAGCAGCGTCAGCAGCCGTTCCACACGCGGGCGGGGCAACCCCGGATATACATCGGAGAAGTCGCTGAGCAGATCGTCCCTGACAGTCACGGGCAGCGGAGTTCCCCGAACCGGCGACCCGATAAACTCGGATGGCCCCCTTCAGTAAGACGACCCGTCGGCGTAGCGCTTTCCCGGTAAAACCGGCCGTTGCCTCGATTCTTCGCCTTATAGGTCGGGAGTTGACTGTCGCAGTTCGGACACACCAGCCGCAGATTCTCACGATGGTTGTTCGTCGCATCGCCATCTATGTGGTCGATGATTAACGCGAGGCTTGAACCATTCCACTGAGAATCTGTGCCACAGATGGCGCAACATTCGCCCTGCTGCTCGAGGAGGTACTCCCGAACATAGTTGCCCTGGTAAGAAATCCGGCCACAGGTACCGGCCTCAAGCCAAGATCCTAGAAGTAACCGACGCCGATGAGCCTGCTGACATGAATTGGAGCAGAACACTTTCTGGCTACGACCTGTCAATTCACAGCCGCAGCCCGGACACGTCCTCGCCATAACGCGACCGTAAACAGGAGGGCGGACAAGTGAAGAGCCGCGTGAGAGACTCGAACTCTCGACATTCGCTTTACAAGAGCGATGCTCTACCATCTGAGCTAACGCGGCCGGCTCGCTAGAACCCTGGTCATTCTACGGCGTGATGTTGTTTGGAAATGCACGGTACGGCTGTCGTGGGCGTTCAGGCTGCTGAGCGGGGCAGTTGAGCATCTCAACAGCCTCACCCTCGCTGCCCGCGCTATCGCCGCACACGGCCAGCCGGTATTCGCCCAAGAAGTCCCAGGCCAGCCGCGTCGTCGATACGATGAGACAACCTGGAACGAGGTTGTCATGACCGATTCGACCGCCGATTATCCGCTCGAATTCACCCGAACTCAGGCGCCCAGCGACGGCGCCGGCGGAAACGGAACTCGCACCGGGGCATACGAGGCGTCGTTCGCCGTGGTCAATCCGTCGAGCCGCCTCACCCAAATTCAGATCGGTCAGCAACTCGACGACTTCGATCTGCTGCTCGAATTGGGCAGCGGAGCATTCGCGAGAGTCTTCCTCGCCCGGCAACGGTCGATGCAACGGCTGGTGGCGGTGAAGATCTCCGCGAACGAGGGCCACGAACCGCAGACCCTGGCTCAGCTGGATCACGATTACATCGTCCGGGTTTTCGACCAACGCATCCTGCGCGATCAGAACTGGCGGCTGCTCTACATGCAGTATCTGCCCGGCGGGACACTGCTGGAAGTCGTCGAGACGATCCGTCGCGCAAAGAGGCCACCCGCAACCGGTCAGACGTTGCTCGACGCGGTGGACAACGCGCTGGAGGCACGCGGGGAGATCCGCCCCACGGACTCGGCGATCCGCGCAGAGCTCGCCTCGCTGCCCTGGTCCGACACGGTCGCCTGGCTGGGAAAGCGGCTCGCTCAGGCGTTGGACTATGCGAACTCACGGGGCGTGCTGCACCGCGACATCAAGCTCGCGAATGTCCTGCTCGCCCCCGACGGCACGCCCAAGCTCGCGGACTTCAACATCAGCTTCGCCCGAAATGTAACGGGCGCAAGCCCTTTCGAATACTTCGGCGGTTCGCTGTCGTACATGTCCCCGGAGCAACTCGTGGCCTGCCAGCCCGGGCACACCCCCGACATGGCGACCCTCGACGCCCGCAGCGACATCTTCTCTCTCGCCGTCGTGCTCTGGGAACTGCTGACCGGTCAGAAGCCGTTCGATGATTCTCCCGCACAGGCCGCTCGGGCGAACGCCGGACCGATCGGCGACATCAAGGCGCTCGAACTCATGCTGAAAACCCGCACACAGGGCGTGTCACCCGCAGCGCTCGCCGCTCTACCCGCGGACTGTCCTACCGCACTGAAGCGCGTGCTGCTCAAGGCATTGAGCGCCGACCGCGACGAACGCTGGTCATCGGGCGCCGAACTCGCCGAGCAATTTCAGCTGTGCCTCGATCCGCAGGCGCGTGACTTGGTGGACCCACCGGTAGGAAGTTGGCGGCTGCGGATGCGACCGTATTTCTTGCCGATTGCGTTGCTGGCCGTGCTGATTCCCAATCTGCTGTCGAGCGGCTACAACATTCAACACAATCGCCTATTCATCGTCAGTCAGCTCTCCGAACAGGCGCAGGAACGGTTCCTGTTGGTCACGACGCTGTCGAATTCCATTCTCTTCCCGCTCGGTGGTGCCGTGCTGATCTATTGGACCCGCCGGGTCATCCTGGTTCCGCGGCGTTTACGACGGGGTCCCGCGCCGCCTCCGGAATCGGTGAGTCTCGCGCGCCACGATTGCATCGTCACCGCCGATCGCGTGGTGGCCGTCGTGTTCGGCCTGTGGATGGTGGCCGCGATCATGTTTCCGCTCACCTTGCAGTTCTCGGAAGGGGGCCTGCCCGGGAGGTTCGTGATCCACTTCTTCGGGTCGATCACCATTTGCGGTGCGATCGCGATCGCGTATCCGTTCTTCCTGTTGACGTTCGTCGTGGTGCGCAGTGTCTACCCGGAGCTGGTGGCATACGGCCAGACGAATCCGCCGGAAGTCGAGCAGCTCGACGCGTTGCGCCGCCGGCTACCGACCTATCTCGCGATCGCAGCGTCCGTGCCACTGCTCGGCATCGTCGCCGTGACGTTCTTGACCCCTGCCGAGATCGCCGAAGTCATCGTGCCGATCCGCGTGTTGTGCATCGGAGGCATCGCTGGATTCGTGTTCGTGTACTGGCTGTCACGACAGATCGAATCCGATCTGCGCGCGCTCGGTCGGGTGATCCGCAGCCGAGTTCCGCACTAGCTCGCGGCGGCGAGGACCGATTCCTTGACCTGACTTCGTAAGGCCTCCAACGCTTTCGCGAGCAGCCGCGAGACGTGCATCTGGGAACAGCCGATCTGCGCTGCGATCTGGCTCTGCGTCATGTCCTCGAAGAAGCGCAACGTCAGCACCTCGCGCTGTTTGTCGGGCAGAGCCGCGATCAGCGGCCGCACAGTCTCGACGTCGAGCACCTTCTCGTAACCGGCGTCGTCGCTGCCGAATCCATCCCCGATGGATGCCGAATCGTCGTCACGCATCGCGGGGATATCGGTCGACAACGTCGAATAGTTGGAGCCGGCAATCGCAGCCTGCACCACCTGCTCGCGGTCGACACCGAGGTGCTCGGCGATCTCGGTCGCGGTCGGCGCGCGGTTCAGACCCTGCGCCAGCGTGGCGGTCGCCTTGTTGACCCTCATCTGGAGGTCCTTGACGGTGCGCGGCACCTTCACCGCCCACGCGTGGTCTCGGAAGTGCCTGCGGACCTCGCCCATCATCGTCGGCACGGCAAAAGACAGGAACTCCGTCCCGTTGTCGATGTCGAACCGGTTGAGTGCATTGACCAGGCCGACGCGAGCGGCCTGCACCAGGTCTTCATGTGCCTCGCCACGGTTGCGGTAGCGCCGCGCGATGTGATCGGCCAGGGGAAGGCAGCGCTGGCAAATCAGGTCGCGCTGCTGGCGATATGCGTGCGACCCCTCATCGAGGGTCTTGAGGTGACGGAACATCTCCGTCACGTCTGAGTAGTCGGAATTGGGTCGAGCCACGGGTACATCCGTCCCTCGGAAATGGATTGGCGGGCTCGGATCTGAACCTGATCGAACACGTATACCCCCATGTTGACCAGCCGAAACGATCCTCCCCTCGCATGAGGCTGCAGCGGTCGGCACCGAGCCTGGTCGGCGGCTTCTAAGCTGCTGGACATGGACGTCTGGACCCGGAACAACATCAAGATCGTTGGCCGCCAGAGCGGCCCGACGCTTTTCCTGGCCCACGGGTTCGGGTGCGACCAGAATTTGTGGCGCCTCATCGTCGACCGGTTGCAAGCCGACTTCCGGATCGTGTTGATGGACCACGTCGGCTCCGGCGCATCGGACCCGAAGGCGTGGGACGAGGCCAAGTACTCATCGCTGGACGGCTACGCCGACGACATCGCCGAGATACTGCGCGACCTCGACCTGCGCGATGTGGTGTTCGTGGGGCACTCGGTGGCCGCGATGATCGGTGTGCTCGCCGTGATCAGCGAGCCCGAACGGATCGCCAAACTCGTCATGATCACGCCGTCGCCCCGCTATATCGACGACGACGGGTACCGGGGCGGATTCTCGAGGGCGGACATCGACGAACTGCTGGAGTCACTGGAACTCAACTACCTCGGCTGGTCGGAAGCCATGGCCCCGGTGATCATGGGCAACGCGGACCGACCGGAGTTGGCCGCGGAACTCGAGGCGACGTTCTGCCGAACCGACCCCGACTGCGCGCGCGTGTTCGCCCGTGCGACGTTCCTGTCCGACAACCGCACCGACCTTCCGAAGGTTTCGGTGCCCACCCTGATTCTGGAGTGTGCGGAAGACGCGATCGCCCCGGCGACCGTCGGAACCTATGTGCACCAACATATTTCCGGTAGTCGGCTGGTCACACTCGACGCGACCGGGCACTGTCCTCACGTCAGCGACCCAGACGAAACGGCCGAAGCGATCGCCGAATTCGCACGTCCGACATGACCGAGTTGGACCTCGGCGATCATTGGGAGAACGCGCCGTCCGGTAACGCGATCGCCCATCCGAACGGACGCATCATCCACGCCAACACGACATTGGCCGGCTGGCTGGGTTACGAGCGGAACAGTCTGCAGGGCAAGCTGATCACCGACCTACTGACCGTGGGCGGCCGCCTGCACTACGACACCCACTTCCGGGCGATTCTGCGGATGAGCGGCAAACTCGATGGAGTCACGCTCGATTTCCAGACCGCCGACGGCACCCGGATCCCCATCTTCCTGACCGCCAACGTGAAGTACGACGCCGACGGCCAGCCGGAGCTGCTGCGCCTCACGGCGGTCGACGCCAAGGACCGGAGATCCTACGAACGCGAACTGCTCGCGCAGCGCGAGCGCGCCGAGACCGAACGCAGCCGCGTGCAGGCATTCGCCGAAACCCTGCGCCGCTCACTGCTTCCGCCGCTCCTGGCGCCGCCGCCGGGATTGGATGCCGCCGCCTACTACCACACCGCATCGGAGGACGACGTCGGCGGCGACTTCTACGACCTCTTCCCGTTCTCGCGAACGACGTGGGGGTTCTTCCTCGGCGATGTCGCCGGCAAGGGGGTCGACGCCGCCGTCGTCGCGGGCCTGGCGCGGTACGTGCTGCGTTCGGCGGCGGTCGCCGACCACGACCCGGTGAAGGCCCTACGCGTCCTCAACTCGGTGCTCATGCAGGACGTCGAGGTCGGCGGTAACCGCCTGTGCACCGTGATCGACGGCAACCTCACCATGTGCGGCGACGGTTTCGACGTGGAACTCGCCAGCGGCGGCCATCCGCCGCCACTGCTCCTCACCGCGGACGGTTCGGCGCACTACGCCGACACCGTCGGCGGCCACGCCACCGGGATCACCGACAACGCGCGATTCGTCGCCCACAAATTTCACCTGTCGCCGGGCGACACGCTGGTCCTCTACACCGACGGCTTGACCGAGGCGAACACCGGAATCGGGCACGAGCGCTACGACGACGAAGGCGCCCTGCTCGCGTTCGTCGACGAGCGCGCCCCCGCCACGGCCGACACCATCGTCAACGCTCTGAAGGAACTCCTCACCAGCTTCGGGCCCGGAGTCAAAGACGATGCAGCGGTGCTCGCCCTCGGGGTACCTGCGAACGCCTGATCAGGTCTCGTCGGCGACGTCGTGGCGATCCTGATGACCGCCCGGGGCCTCGGGATCGTCGTCGCGGTGGTCCAGATCGTCCTGCAGTGCGCGCTGTTCCTCGGTCGCCTTGGTGGCGTCCTTCGGCGTGGCCGGCGGATCGTTCTGCGTTGACATTCGAGCAGGATCGACCGCTTGCCGCACGACGAAACCCGGTGTGATGGGAAGTACATTGCTAGGGCACTAACTATTAGTCCACGATGGAAGTGTGACCACTTCCACGCCGTCCCGCGTCGATCCGCTCGCGCTCGAACAGCAGGTCTGCTTCGCGCTCGCGGTGACCCACCGGGCCGTGCTGGCGATCTACCGACCGCTGCTCGAACCACTCGGCCTCACCCATCCGCAGTATCTGGTCATGCTGACGTTGTGGGACCACTTCAAGACCGCGGGCACGGGCGAGCCGCCCACGAAACCGCTTTCGGTCAAGGAGATCGCACGCAACCTGCAACTCGATTCCGCGACGCTGTCTCCGATGCTCAAACGCCTCGAGTCGCTCGGGCTCATCACCCGGGCCCGTAGCGCCGTCGACGAACGCGCCACCGACGTGCGGCTCACCGAGAAAGGTGAGCACTTACGCCAACGCGCTCTCGACATTCCGCTTGCCGTCGTCGAACGCCTGGGCGTCGACCTTCCCGAACTCGAAAATCTCCGCAATGTGTTGAACCGCGTGAACACCGCTGCGCTTGCGGCGGGCGCACTCGACACCTGACTACCCGAGGAGGACCCGTGGCTGCGGCCCGCCCCAACATCATTCAGTACATCGCCTATTCGTATGGGCGCCGACTGCCGGACTCCATGCGCGAGTGGGTCGCACGCGACCTGGCCGGACCGGGTGCGCTCCGCCGTCACATGATCCGGATGGCGATACCGCCCTTCCTGGTTCTGGCTCCCTTCTGGCTGCTCCCGGCGTCGTTCTACGTACATCTGGAGATGACGGCGCCGATCTACATCTGGGCGATCCTGATGGCGCTGGCACTCAACAAGATCTGGCGCCGCCATCGCCTCGCTCAACACGGGCTCGACCAGAACCTGGTCGACGAGATCAGGCGCCAGAAGGACGCGCGGATGCACGAGGACTACGTCCGTCGCTTCGGCCCGCGCCCCGAAGAAGCGCGCTGGCAGCAGAACAGCAGCCCGTTCTAGCGCACCGGCGCGCCTCGCTTCTTGACCTTGGCGACGACGACATCGGCGATCACGAATGCCAGCAGGCTGAGGCCGAACAGCGGTAGCGCCCAGCCCAGCGCGGCCGCGCCGACGACAAGCGCGGTGACCGCGGCCGGGTGCAAGCCGCGCAGCGCGCCACGGACAGGCGGGCGTCCGACCGCCCAAGACGACCCTTTTGTCGGTCTGCGTTGCCACCACATGAGGTAGCCGCGGACGATGATCGCGATCAACCCAATCGCCGTGAGCGCCAACACGATCTGGTTCACCACTCCGAACAACACGCCCATGTGGGCGTCGATCGCCCAGTCGGTGAGCTTGGCCAGGAAAGGCCAGTCGGTGAAGTCGACACGATCGGTCACGGCACCCGTGGCGGGGTCGACCGAGATCGCGTCGTGGCGGGTGGGCCAGTCACGCTTGTTCTCGATTACCTGCCAGCCCTGCCTCTCGTCGGCGGGCGGATACATCCACATCGGCGCACGTAATCCCGCATCGACGGCGGCGTGCAGTGCGGTGTCCACACCACTCAACATTGCGTCGCCACCGGCCGCGGGCGGCACGTCATGCTGATGCCCGGCCGGTGCCACAGCGTGGGATGGTGTCAGCGCGGTGTCGACCGACGGCGCCGCGGTGTTCAGCCGCTCCTGCAGCAGATTGACCGTCTCACCGCCGTACCGGGACCAGGTGATGCCGGTGACCGACAGCCCGAGCAGCGCCACCATGATCCAAATACCAACCGCGCCATGCCAGGACAGGGTGCGCCGTCGGCCCTTCTTGTCGCGGTCGGGTAGCGCGATTCGACGCAGCTTTCCGGTATCGCGCCGGTGCAGGTACCACAGCGCCAGGCCTGCCAGCGCGATCACCGTCAACCAGCTGGCCGCGAGCTCACTGTAGTTGCGGCCCAGCGCACCGAGGTGCAGGTCGCGATGCAACTCGTCGAACCAGGCGCGGACGGGCAGCCACTGACCGTAGGTGGTCAGCACGCCGCGGATGTCACCGCTGTACGGGTCGACGAACACCGTCCGCGCATAGTCGGGCGGCACATCGTCGACGGCGAGGACGACACGGGTGGTCTCGTCGGCCGAGTCGGGTGGTCCGATGCGCTGCACCACCCCTTCGGGGTGCGCGGCACGCGCGGCACGGATCTGCTCGGCCAGTGGGAGCCGTTGCTCACCGACCTGGTCGACGGTGAGCTGGTGCCGGTAGACCGCTTCGTCGATCTGCGGAATGACGGCATAGACCAGGCCGGTTATCGCGGCGATCAGTAGGAACGGGCCTACGAAAACGCCGGCGTAGAAATGCAATCGAAGAAGAAGTGGACGCAGGCTCCGCGGTCGCTGACGCGCGGGCATGCCGAGGGTAGGGGTCGTTGTCATGAGTGTGTGAGCCTTCAGCCGGTGACGTGACGGAGTGTTCGAAAACGCCGCGACGACGGTCGCGGCCGATCGATCGGCGGCGGGCTAACCCGCCGTTGTGCACCTACGCGGCGGAGCGCGCATGCCGAGCCCGTAGCTACCCAGTACTGACTCGGCGACAACGATTTTGACGTCACGGTCCAGCCTGCGCGCACGCGGCGGAACTCCGAGCGTGGGGAAGATCCGAAGCCACCGCAGTACGGATACACAGACGACGTAGAGGTACTCGACGGCGGCGATCACCGCTCCGAGCACGATTGCGGCCCCGATGTGGGCCGCCACCATGGCGGGTATGAACCCGAGCGCCGCTGCCGTGTGGACGTGTCCCCCCGCGATGACGAACGCCAGGTGGCCGAGGATTTGCGCGGCGCTCAGGGCCCCGACGACGCCGATCACCCGCGCGCGACGCCCGTCGAGCACCGGCCGTGCGGCACCGGCCCCGACGGTGGCACACACGAGTATCGCGAAGATCAGCGCCGAACCCCGCGGCAGCTGCCCACCCGCGAATGTATGCGCGGCGGCGGTCAAGACGGCCGAACACGCACCGACCAGACCCCCGCGCACCCAACGTGCGCGCGACTCGGGCGTGTTCACCCGCCGAACTCTACCGGCGGCCCGACCGGGTCACCCTTCGACCACCACACCGGCAGCGTCCTCCATGGGTTTCACCACCGCGGTGAAGTCGGACTCGGCTCCCTCGGCGGCCATCGTCGCCTCCCATACCTGCGCGACCGCATCGGCGACCTCGGTCGGCAGGCCCAACGCCCTGGCTTCGTCGAGGTAGAGCCTGACGTCCTTGACCATCAGACCCGTCGCGAAGCCGTAGTCGAATGTGCGGGGCAGGACCGCCCGGGGGAACTTGTCCCGGCTGGCGTGGGTGCCACCGGAACCGGCGTTGAGGACGTCGATCATCACCCGTGCGTCGAGGCCCGCTTTCACGCCGGCCACCATCGCTTCGGCAGTGACGGCCAACGTCGTCGCGGCGATCACGTTGTTGACGAGTTTCATCGTCTGCGCCGCACCGGGCTTCTCGCCGACGAACGTTGCCCGCCCGAGGGTTTCGAAGATGGGCGCGCACGCGTCAAAGTGATCCCGCGGGCCCGACACCATGATGGCCAGCGCGCCGGCCTCGGCCCCGTGCACCCCGCCGCTGACGGGACTGTCGAGCGCCGCGATCCCCTGCTCGGCCAACAGATCGCTGTTGCGCTGCGCCGCTTGGCTTCCCACCGTCGACAGGTCGATGAAACATTCGACGGCGGTCCCACCCGCGACTTCGGCGGCCACCGACTCCGACGCCTGCGGTGTCGGAAGGCTGGCCAGCAGGGTCGGGACGCGATCGGCAACCTCGCGGACGGAGGCCGCAGGTAAGGCCCCGGCTTCGACCGCCCTGTCGACCACCTCGCGGCGGGTGTCACACACCACGACCCCGTACCCGGCGGCCCGCAGTCGAGCAGCCATCGGGAATCCCATGTTGCCCAGGCCGACGAAGCCGACGTCCATGGTGTACTACCGCTCTTCGATCTCGTCGAATGTCGCGCGGGCGATCCGGAAGGCTTCCACCGCGGCGGGAACACCTGCGTACACCGCGACCTGCATGAAGATCTCCCGGATCTCCTCGCTGGATACGCCGTTGGTGAGTGCACCCCTGACATGTGTCCGTAATTCGTTGGGGCGGTTCAACACCGCGAGCATCGCGAGGTTCAGCATGCTGCGGGTTTTGCGGGGCAGGGCGTCGCGGCCCCATACCGCCCCCCAGCAGTACTCGGTCACCAGATCCTGGAACGGCCCCGTGAAGTCGTCCGCGCCAGCCGTCGCATTCTGCACATAGGCCTCACCGAGCACCGCCGTGCGGATCTCTCGGCCTTTGTCGTACACGTCTCGGTCCACCACATGAGAGTGGCAGACCCGGGCCGCGCGCGTCAGCCGGCTGGAGCAGGCGCCGGTGCGGGTGCGGGTGCGGGTGCCGGCGCAGGAGCCGCGAAGACCTCGGGTCCGGGGGGCGCCGGAGGTGCCGCGGGGAGCGGCGCCGGCGGCGGCGTCGCGTCGGGATCCAACCGCGCCACGGCATACGCCGCGCCCTCGTTCGTCATTCCGTTGAAGGCGTACGAGTTGTGCGCGATGGGCGGCAGCCCGGGGGGAGCACCGTTGCAGATCGTGTCGCCCTGGGCGCACAGGTCGAGGGTCTTGCCGGTGTACGAGGGGCCGATCACGATCGGCGGGGCACCGATGTCTTGCATGAATTGCTCGGACGGCTTACCGAACAGCACCACAGCCGCCACGTGGTCGGCCACACTCGACGGCATCGGATTCGGGATGTACTCGCGGTACTCGGCCGGAACCTCCTCGGGTATCTCGGCGGCCGTCACATAGCCGGCCACGGCTGCGCCCTGGGAGAATCCGCCGAGCACGATTCGGGTGTCGGGGCAGTTGGCAGCGGTCGATTCGACCTTGGTCCCCGCATCGCGGATCCCGTCGACGACCGTGCGGGCGAACTGGATGCGGTCGCCGAAGTCGTTGCTGGCCGGATAGTTCACCGGGTAGACGTCGACCGTGCGGCCTCCGGCCTGAGCGCGCAGCGCGTCGACGAACGCCTGTCCGACGCCGCCGACGCCGATCGGCTCGAGCGTCCCGCGCGCGAAGACCACCTGCACGTCGGGACAGCCCGGCGGCGGGGCAGGCGCCGGTGCGGGCGGAGGGGGTTGTGCCGCCGCGAGCGGGACGGGTGCGGCGAGGAGTGCCGCTACCGGCACGACCAGACCGAGCATCCGAGCGATTCGACGAGCGCCCATGCGACCACTCCTATGAGTTGCGATACCTCTGCCACCAAATTGCGACGTTCGTCATACCCGCTTTGATCCGCACCCAATCAGAAACGTCAGCCGCCCGCGGGTTGGCTGACCTTCACCAGCATTTTGCCGATGTTCGCGCCGGTGAACAAGCCGTTCATCGCGTCGACGCAGGACTCGATGCCCTCGTAGATCGTTTGGCGGTGCACCAGTCGGCCCTCGGCCGCCCACTGGCGCAGCGGACCGAACGCCTCATCGAAGCGCCCCCATTCGTCCAGCGCGTTGAACCCCTGCATCAGCGCGGTTTTCGACAGCAGGTTGACGTAGTTGGCCGGGCCGGGATGCTCACCGGTCAGATAGCTCGAGATGACCCCGCACAGCACGACTCTCGCCTTGTGCGCCAGCCGGCCGAGCACGGCGTCGAGGATGGGACCGCCGACGTTGTCGAAGTACACGTCGACGCCGTTGGGGCAGTGCTCCTTCAAGGCCGCGGGCAGGTTGTCTTCGCGGTAGTCGATGCACGCGTCGAACCCGAAATCCTTCACGACGGCACGACACTTCTCCGGTCCGCCCGCGATACCCACCACGCGGGCGCCGGCGATCTTGGCGATCTGCCCCGCGACCGAACCGGTGGCGCCCGCCGCCGCCGAGACCACCACCGTCTCGCCCGGCTGCGGCCTGCCGATACCGACCATCCCGAAGTAGGCCGTAGCACCGGTCGGGCCGTACACCGACATCACCGCGAGTTGGTCGACGTCGGGACCGGGCACCGGCGTGGTGAAGATGTCGTCGCGGCTGATGACGTATTCCTGAAAGCCGGTCAACGTCGTCACGACGTCTCCGACGGCGTACGCATCGCAGCGCGACGCCACCACCTCCCCGATCCCCGCCGCGCGGATGACCTCACCGAGTTGCACCGGTGGCAGATACCCCGGCTGGTCGTTCAGCCAGGTGCGGGCCGCCGCGTCGATGCCGATGTAAGTCGTCCGCACCAGCGCCTCACCGTCGGCTGGCTCCGGCGCGGGAGTGGTGATCAACTCGGTGTCGTCGGGCTGCACCAGCCCGACGGGTCTGCGGCGCAACACGATTTGGCGATTCATCAGCTCGGCCACGACGCGAACCTACCCAATGGGCACGCCGCTGTGGGCGTCTGTCGCCGACGATCGCGCGGGTGAACCTTCGACTCGCGAGGAGATGGCAGACGATCGCGATCACTGTCGGGGCGGTTTCAGACTTGTCTCGATTCGGGGGATTAATCGGATTGCAAGAGGGTAAATAATCGGCATGCCCGAAGCCGATGAAGTCACCGCGGTCGCGATCTGCGGCGGATGTGGTTACCCGACACTCGGGCCGAACCTGTGCTCCTACTGCCAAGCCATGACCGCGGATCCGGCCGCAGCCTGACGGGCAACTAGTTCACGGGAACGTCGAGTATCGGGTGCGGTGCATTCGCGCCCGCTGCGTCGAAGTGCCACCACTCGCCGTCGTACACCGCGAGACCCCCCGACTCCATCGCCCCGCGCAAGCGTGCGCGGTTGGCCCTGACGGTCGGTGTGACGCCTTCGGAGGCGTATGCGTGCGCGCGTGAGGTGAAGTCGTCGAACCCGGTGCCCATGTCGACGAGGGAACCGTCGCGGGCCAACGTCACATCGACCGACAGTGCGGCCTCGTGGCTGCGGGCATAGGTCCCCGGCCTCGCCACCCAACTGGGGTCGGGCACCGCCTCGAACATCCGCACCTGCACATCGTGTGGTCGGTAGCAGTCCCAGAACACCAACGCCTCGCCGCCTCGGCGCAGGGTGTCGGCGGCGGCCGCCAACCCGGGTGCCATCGACTCGTGGACCAGGCAGCGCGCATCGGCCGGATACAGCTGCTCGCCGACGAAGTTGTCCGCCGTCGCATACCGGAGGTCGATCACCGCGTCGGGAACGACGCTGCGTACGTCGACGAGCCCGGCCGCCCGGGCCGCATCAGACACCGGCGGCACCGACGCGTCCGGGGTCGCGGAGGTCGTCCCGATCACCGGCGACGCCAGCACGACAGCGGCCGCCGCCGGGCCCGCCCAGGCTCTACGCATTGCGCCTCGTTTCCGGACTGGAGTAGTCGCCTACGCTAGCCCGCTTCCCCCGGCGGAACCGAGCATCGAAGTGTCGTCACGCCGAGGAGGCCACCATGAGCGTCACCATCAACTTCGACACGGACATCGCCTCGGTCGATCGGCGCAGCCCGAGCGTTTTCGAGGCCGACCTGCCTACCGTCTCCTACGAGGACGCCCCCAGCGCATACGAGGCGCACCGGCGGATCGCCGAGGCACGGAGCGCAGGACCGGTCGTGATGGGCGCTCACGGACCCGAGCTGTTGAGCTACGAAACGGTCAGGGCGGCGCTGCGCGACCCCCGCATGTGCGTGCCGCCGGGGCTCGGACTCGAGGCCCAGGGCATCACCTCGGGGCCGCTGTGGGACCGCGCGGTCACCACCCTGCTCAGCGTCAACGGCGAGACCCACTCCCGGCTCCGCCGCCTGGTGTGCAAGGCGTTCACGCCGCGCTCGGTGGGGCGGCTTGAGACGACGGTCACCGAGATCATCTCCGGACTGGTCGACCCGCTGGTGGACACGGGTCGCTGCGAGGTCGTGGAGGACATCGCGCGCCCGTATCCGGTTCCGGTCATCGCCGAGCTGCTCGGTGCCCCGAGCGAGGACTGGAAACTGCTCTCCGAGTGGGCCGACGACTTCTTCAAGCTGTTCCAGTGGAACGCGGCCGAACACGAGCCAATCTTCCTGCAGGCGTGGGCCGAGCTCGACGACTACATCGACGGGATGGTCGCCGAACGCCGGGATTCGCTCACCGACGACCTGATCTCCGAGTTGATCCGCGCCGAGGACGACGGCGACCGGTTGAGCATCGAGGAACTGCGCATGTTGGCCGCGGGCATCCTGATGGCCGGCACCGACACCACCCGCAACCAGCTCGCCGCGGCGGTGGACGTGCTCTGTGACCACCCCGACCAATGGGAGCTGCTTGCCGAGCGTCCCGAGCTCGCGATGAACGCCGTCGAGGAAGTGATGCGGTTCTATCCGGTGGTGTTCGGTGCGATGCGGATGACGATGGAGGACGTCTCCTACGACGGGGTGACCATTCCGGCGGGCAGCTTCGTACTGGTCAACACGGCCAGTGCGAACCGGGATCCGGCCGCCTACGACGACCCCGACCGGCTGGACATCACTCGGCAGGGCGCCACACCGATGCAGACATTCGGGGCGGGTGCGCACTACTGCCTCGGCGCCAACCTGGCCCGCCGTGAACTCGCCGAGGCGCTCGTCGTGATGACCAGCCGCATGCGCAATCTGCGCCGCGTCGGTCCCGCGACGTGGAAGCCGTTGGTCGGGATCACCGGACCCGCGACGCTTCCCATCGCGTTCGACGCCCGCTGACCGGCCGCTTGACCAGGCGTCCCAATCGCACCGCTTACCGCTGAGCACTCGCACAGCGTCACGGGCTTAGACTGCGAGCGTGCGCGAGGTGCTCGACGAGTTGCTGACCGTGTGGCGGGACGGGGGCACCGCCGGTGTGGCCACGGTCGTGCGCACGATTCGCTCGGCTCCTCGCCAGCCCGGCGCGACCATGGTGGTCTGCCCCGACGGCTCGGTAGCCGGTTCCGTGTCGGGTGGCTGCGTCGAGGCCGCCGTCTACGAACTGGCCAACGACGTGGTCTCCTCGGGCCGTCCCGAACTGCAGCGTTACGGCATCAGCGACGACGACGCCTTCGCCGTCGGCCTGACGTGCGGGGGGATCATCGACATCTTCGCCGAGCCGATGTCGCAAGGCACCTTCCCCCAGCTGCAGGCCGTCGCCGACGACATCGCCGCCCACCGGCCGATCGCGGTCGCCACCGTCATCGCACATCCCGAACCCGACCGCGTCGGACGCCGCCTGGTGATCGGTACGGACTCCGTCGACGGCTCGCTCGGGTCGGCGCGCCTGGACGCCGCCGTCACCGACGACGCGCGCGGACTCCTCGCCGCGGGCCGTACCGGGGTGCTGTCTTACGGGCCCGACGGTCAGCGCCAGGAGACCGGCATGGAGGTGTTCGTCGCCAGCCACGCACCGCCGCCGCGAATGCTGATCTTCGGCGCGATCGACTTCGCGGGCGCGCTCGCGCAGCAGGGGGCGCTTCTCGGATACCGCGTCACCGTGTGCGACGCCCGTCCGGTGTTCGCCACGCCGGCCCGTTTCCCCGGCGCGCATGAGGTCGTCGTCAACTGGCCCGACCGCTACCTCGCGGAACAGGCCGAGCTGGGCGCGATCGACGCCCGCACCGCGGTCTGCGTGCTCACTCACGACCCAAAGTTCGACGTACCGGTGCTGCAGGTCGCGCTGCGCCTGCCCGAGGTCGGCTACATCGGGGTGATGGGCTCGCGCCGAACCCACGACGACCGGATGGGCCGGTTGCGCGAGGCGGGACTCACCGACGCGGAGCTGATGCGGTTGGCCAGCCCGATCGGACTCGATCTCGGGGCCCGCACCCCGGAAGAGACCGCGGTGTCGATCGCCGCGGAGATCATCGCCCGCAGGTGGGGTGGCGGCGGCGCACCGCTCAGCGATACCGACGGGCGCATCCATCACGAGCGATGAGACAGCGCATATGGAAATGTCGTTCTCGAATGCGATAACGTCACTCTTTACACGGCGAAGAGAAGGGTGAACCGTGACTTCTGCTTCAGCGGAGAAGGTCGCGACCCGTTATGCAGGAACCCGGGTCGCGCGCGTCGAGGACAACCGGCTTCTCACCGGTCGCGGCACGTTCGTCGACGACGTCGTACGTCCAGGCATGCTGCACGCCTGCTTCGTGCGCAGCCCGTTCGCGAGGGCCAGGATCAAGGGCATCGATGCGTCGGCGACGCTGGCCATGCCCGGCGTCCACGCGGTGTTCACCGCCGACGACCTCAACCCTGACGTCAAAGAGGCGTGGCACGCGGTTGCCGGCAAGGACATCCCGGACACTCCGCGGCCGCCGCTGGCCGAGGGTGAGGTCAAGTTCGTCGGCGATCCAGTCGCGCTCGTCGTCGCCGACAGCCGCTACCTGGCCGAGGACGCCGTCGATGCCGTCGACGTCGACTATGAACCGCTGCCGGCGGTCGCCGATTTCACCAAGGCGATCGGCGGCGCCGAGGCCGGCGTGCCGGTCGTGCATGAGGCCTATCCGGACAACGTCGCCGGCGGCATGGGCGGCGCACCGCCGGACGAGGAGACCTTCGCCAACGCGGCCTGTGTCGCATCGGCGAACATCTATCAGCAGATCTACGCGCCGGTGCCGATCGAATGCCGCGGCATGGTCGTGGAATGGACGCCCTCGACCGGCGAACTGACGCTGTGGGCGTCCACGCAGACGCCGCATGAGTTGCGCGCGTTCTGCGCCCGCCTGCTCGGCATCCCGGCGCACAACGTGCGCGTCATCATGCGCGACACCGGCGGCGGCTTCGGACAGAAAGTCGTGCCGATGCGCGAGGACATGTGCATCATGCTCGCCGCGCGCAAGCTACCCGCGGCTTTGAAGTGGATCGAGGACCGCCGCGAGAACCTGATGTCGGCGGGTCAGGCCCGCCACGTCGACGGCACCGCCCGGGTGGCCCTTGACGAGGAGGGCACCATCCTCGCCGTCGACATCGACTTCGCCTACGACGTCGGCGCCTATCCCACGCCGTACCCGGTGTTGACCACCGCCGCGGTCGGCATGTTCTTCCCCGGTCCGTACCGGGTGCCCAAGGCCAGCTTCAACTACAAGACGGTGTTCTCCAACACCGCGGGGCTGGCCGCCTACCGCGGACCCTGGCAGTACGAAACGTTGGCCCGCGAAGTGCTTTTCGACATCGCCGCGCGCAAGATCGGCATGGATCCGGTCGAACTGCGCCGGCGCAACATCCTGCGCGGCGACGAAATGCCGTACTTCAACCCCAACGGCATGCCCTACGACCACGTCGCTCCCGCCGACACGTTCGAGCAGGCCGTGAAAATCCTCGACCACGAAGGCTTCCGCAAGGAGCAGGCCGAGGCGCTCGCCGACGGTCGCTACCTCGGGCTCGGATTCTCGGCGTACATCGAGCCGACCGGAGCCGCGACGGGCCACCTCGCGTCCGAGGGTGCGACCATCCGCATGGAGCCGACGGGCAAGATCAACGTCTACGTCAACGGCGGCTCGACGGGCAACAGCATCGAGACCACGGTCGTGCAGTTGACCGCGGACGCGTTGGGCGCCGACATCGCCGATGTGTCGACGATCCAGGGCGACACCGCGGTCACGCCGTACGGCGCGGGCACGCAGGGCAGCCGCAGCGGCCCGATGACCGCCGGTGCGGTGGCAGAAGCCGGCGCAATGCTGCGCAAGCAGATCATCGCCATGGCGGCGCCGCGCCTCGAGGTCGAGGAGTCCGAGATCGAGCTGGCCGGATCTCGGGCCGTCGTGCGCGAAAACCCGGATAAGAGCGTCACTTTCGCCGACCTGGCATACCGCGCGTACTACGAGCCCGGGCAATTGCCGCCGGGGGTGTCGGCCTCCCTCGAGGCGACCGCGCGTTTCACATCGCAGGCACCGATCCACTGGGCGAACGCCACACACGCCTGCACATGCGAGGTCGACATCGAGACCGGGCGAGTCACCCTCACCCGCTACATCGTCAGCGAGGACGTCGGCCCGATGATCAACCCCAACGTGGTGGAGGGGCAGATCGCCGGCGGGACCGTGCAGGGCATCGGGGGTGCTCTATTGGAGGACATGGCCTACGACGACGACGGCAACCCGTTGTCGAGCACATTCGTCGACTACCTGCTGCCGACGGCCACCGAGGTGCCCGCGATCGAATACGGCCACGTCGAGATCCCCGGACCCGGTGTCGGCGGATACAAAGGCGTCGGCGAGGGCGGCGCCATCGGGTCGACGCCCGCCGTGATCAACGCGATCAACGACGCCCTGGCGCCGCTCGGCGTCACCCTGACCCGCCTGCCCGCCAGCCCCGCCGCGATCGTCGAGGCGATCGAGAAAGCCCAGAAGTGAGGATCAAGTGGAACTGAACAACGAGTTTCGCGTCGCGGTGCCTGCCGACAAGACGTGGGAGGTGCTGACCGACGTCGAGCGTGTCGCCCCGTGCCTGCCCGGGGCCACGCTGCTGTCGGTGGACGGCGATGACTTCACCGGTGCGGTGAAGGTCAAGGTCGGCCCGATCACGGTGTCCTACAAGGGTGTTGCCTCGTTCCAGGAGAAGGACGCCGCCGCCCAGCGCGTCGTGCTCAAGGCCGAGGGCAAGGAGACCCGCGGTAGCGGCAACGCCGCCGCCATCGTCACCGCGCAGCTCAAGGACGAGGGCGCCGCGGGCACCGTCGTCTACATCAACACCGACCTGACGATCTCCGGCAAGGCCGCCCAGTTCGGGCGCGGCGTGCTCGCCGACGTGGCATCCAACTTGATCGGACAGTTCGCCAAGTCGCTGGAGGCCAGCGTCCTCGGCGACAGGGCGCCGAATGGAGCCTGGGCGCCGACCACCGCCCCGACGGCGGAAGCGGCCGCAGCGACGGCCCAGGCCGACGCCGGTGATTCCATCGACATGCTGAAAGTCGTTGCGCTGCCGCTGGCCAAGCGGGTCGCACCGGTCGTGGCCGCGGTCGCCGGCGGCTTGACGGTCGGCTTCCTCATCGGCCGGCGACGCCGCAAGGCGCCGACCGCGGTGTTGGCCGACGACCTGCAGGCCGCATTGGCCCGGCTGCTCAGCTCGCCGACCGAGCGACTGCGGTCATGAAGGCCGCTCCGTTCACCTACCACCGTCCAGACTCGGTCAAGGAGGCCGTCGACATGCTCGCCGAGTTCGGCGAGGATGCGAAAATCCTTGCGGGCGGACAGAGTCTGGTGCCCATGTTGGCGATGCGGTTGACGCACTTCGACAACCTCATCGACATCTCCCGCATCGAAGAGCTTCGCAGCATCGACCTGGTGGACGGCGCGGTGCGCGTCGCGGCGGGTACCCCGCACTCGTTCGTCGGTATGGATGACGAAGTGGCAGAATCGGTTCCGCTGCTGACGCTGGCGACCCCGCACATCGGGCACTTCCAGATCCGGACCAGGGGCACGCTGGGCGGCGCCATCGCACACGCAGACCCCGCGGCGGAGTACGCGGCGGTGGCGTTGGCGCTCGACGCGCAGATGGATGCGGTGTCCTCGACGGGGTCTCGGCAGATCGCGGCGAAGGACTTCTTCACCGGCCTCTGGGAGACCTCACTGGAACCCGGGGAGATGCTGACCGCGGTGCAGTTCCCCGTGTGGGGTGGGCGATCCGGTTTCGCGCTGGAGGAATTCGCCCGCCGTCACGGCGACTTCGCGATCGCGGGTGCTGCGGTAGCGGTCGAACTCGACCGCGATGACCGGGTAACCCGTTGCGGCATAGGCTTGTTGGGGCTGGGGTCGACGCCGCTGCGCGGCAGCGCCGCCGAGGAGGCCGTGACCGGTCACCCGATCGGTGAGGTCAGCGCCGAAGAGGTCGGCAGGCTCGCGCTGGCCGGCCTCGAGGACATCCCGTCCGACCTGCAGGGGTCGGCCACCTACCGGGCCAAGGTCGGCGCGACGATGGTCGCCCGCGCCTGGTCCCGCGCCACAACGGAGGCAATCGATGCATGAACTGCCGGTCGAGATGACGGTCAACGGGCGCACGTTCTCCGCGACCGTGGAGCCGCGCATCACGCTCGCGGACTTCCTGCGGGAGAAGTGTGGCCTGACGGGAACGCACCTCGGTTGTGAGCACGGCGCCTGCGGCGCATGCACCGTGCTGCTCAACGGCGACGCGGTGCGCGCGTGCCTGATCTTCGCCGTTCAGGCCGAGGGTATGGAGGTCACCACCGTCGAGGGAATCGGCGGTGCGGACGGCGAACTGTCGCCCGTGCAGGCCGCGCTGCGCGAATGCCATGGCCTGCAGTGCGGCTTCTGCACGCCGGGGTTCGTCACCTCGATAACCGCACTGCTTCGCGACAACCCCAAGCCGACCGACGAGGAGATCCGTGAGGGCTTGTCGGGCAACTTCTGCCGGTGCACCGGCTATCAGGGGATCGTCAACGCCGTGCATCGCGCGGCCGAGATGACCTAAGTCCTGCCGCGCCGACCACAACCCGGCATCGTGGACGCCATGGATATCGGGTTCATCGGTCTGGGCAACATGGGCGCTCCGATGGCGGCCAACCTCCTCGGGGCGCGGCATCGGGTGACGGTCTACAACCGCTCAGCGGACAAGGTCTCGGCACTCGCCGAACTGGGCGCCACCCCCGCGGCCTCCGTGGCCGACGCGTGTCGCGGCGAGTGCGTGGTCACGATGCTGGCCGACGACGGTGCGGTCGAGGCGGTTTCGTTGTCCGACGACGGCATCGTGTCCGCGCTGTCACCCGGCGCCACCCACATCTCGTGCAGCACGATCAGCGCCGCACTCACCGACCGGCTGGCCGACGCGCACGCCGCCGCCGGCCAGCGTTTCGTATCGGCACCTGTTTTCGGTCGGCCGGAGGCGGCGGCCGCGGCGAAACTGTTCGTGATCGCAGCAGGTGACGCGACGGCCGTGACGGACGCCGGACCGGTGTTCGACGCGATCGGACAGCGCACGTTCGTCGTGTCCGAGACCCCGAGGGCCGCGACGCTGATCAAACTCAGCGGCAACTTCCTGATCGCATCGGTCATCGAGGCGCTCAGCGAAGCCATGGCCCTGGTCGTCAAGGGTGGGGTGACCAAACCGGACTATCTGGAGATCCTGACGTCGACGCTGTTCGACGCACCGGTGTACCGGACCTACGGCGGGCTGATGGCGCGAGGCGAGTTCGAACCCGCCGGCTTCGCCGCCACACTCGGGCTCAAGGATGTCCGGCTGGCGCTGGCGGCGGGCGAAGAGCTGCGTGTTCCGTTGCCGATCGCCAGTTTGGTGCGCGACAAGTTCCTGACGCTGATCGCCCGGGGCGGCGGCGACCTCGACTGGTCCGCGCTGAGCACCGTCGCGGACTGGGAGTCCGGCGCCGAGCCCACGCGCTGAGGGCGATACGATCGGCGCTTCTTCGAAATCCGAGGAGCACCATGCTGATCGCGGTCACCGGAGGCACCGGTTACGTCGGCGCCCACTGCGTGCGCGCCCTGCTCGAAGCCGGCCACCGCGTGCGTCTGCTCGTCGCACCGGACGCGGAGGGCGCCCCGGTTCTCGCCCGCCTCGCCGAGATCGGTGAGATCGAAACGATCAGCGGCGACATCCGGCAAACCTCCACGGTGGACGCGCTGCTCGACGGCTGCGACGGGGTGCTGCACGGAGCCGGTGTGGTCGGCACGGACAAGCGGCGCAGCAAGCTGATGTGGGAGGTGAACGCCCACGCCACCGAGACGGTGCTGACCCGCGCAGTCGCCGGTGGACTGGACCCGGTCGTGCTGGTCAGCAGCTACAGCGCGCTGTTCCCGCCGCCGAACGGCGTGATCGGTCCCGATACGCCGACCGCGCCGGGGCGCAGTCCGTACGCGCAGACCAAGGCCTACGCCGACCGGGTGGCGCGGCGGTTGCAGGACCAGGGCGCGCCGGTGGTCATCACCTACCCGTCGAGTGTGGTGGGTCCGGCCTTCCACACCGCGGCGGGCGTCACCGAACGCGGATGGGCGCCGATGGTGCGGTGGGCCGTCGCGCCGCGGCTGCGCGGCGGCATGCAGATGATCGACGTCCGCGATGTCGCCGACGTGCACGCGGCGCTGTTCACTGCCGGCCGCGGGCCGCGCCGCTACGTGTGCGGGGGCGAGCTGCTCACGTTCGAGGAGATGATTTCGGCGCTCGAGCGGGGCGCGAACCGTCGATTCCGGCGGATCCCCGTCAGCCAGGGCATGTTTCGCGGTATCAGCATCGTTGGGGAGGCACTGTCCGGCGTCGTCGACCTGGGTGACGGCCTGACGTACGAGGCCGCGCTGCTGCTGACCGCTGCGACGCCGACCGACGACTCCGCGACCACCGGGGACCTCGGCATCACGTGGCGCTCCCCGGTCGACGCGATCATCGCGTCGTTCGAACCGCAGCAGTCGGTCCCGTAACCACCGACGGCCGGGTATACCTTTCGGTCATGCTGGGTCCGTCGCCGCTGTGGTTGGTGCTCGACCTGCTCGGCACTTTCGCGTTCGCGCTCAACGGGGCCCTGACCGCGGTGCGCGCCGAACGCCTCGACATCTTCGGTGTCATCACGCTCGGCATGTTCACTGGACTGGGCGGCGGCACGATCCGCGACGTCTTGCTCGACTCGCTGCCGCCGGCCACCTTCGTCGACTGGCGGTATCTGGCCGTCGCGGCGTCGGGCGGCCTGATCGCGTTCATCCTGACCCGCCGTCTCGACCGGATCGCCGCCGCCATCACCGTTCTCGACGCTGTGGGGTTGAGCGTGTTCGCGGTGCTGGGCGCGTACAAGGCGCTCGATCTCGGCTTCGGCATCGTGCAGGCGGTGATCGTCGGCACCGTCACCGCCGTCGGCGGCGGCACGATCCGCGACGTTTTGATCGGCCGGATCCCGACGGTGCTGCGCAGCGAGCTGTACGCGATCCCCGCCCTGATCGGCGCGACCTGTGTGGGTGCCGCCGACGCGATCGGCTACCACGGCACGCTGGCCGCAGTGTTCGGCGCGCTGGTCTGCCTCACGATCCGCCTGATCGGCGTTCGCTTCGATCTCCACGCCCCTCGTGTGCCGGACGGACCGGACTAGAGGCGTCACGCGCGCGATCGCTGCGCGCGGAACGCCCGGTGGTAGCGCTCGGCGGCGCTTTCGCGCAACTCGCTGGTGAGGTCGCGTTGGTCGCCGATCAGATAACCCACCACACCCAGGGCCGTCGCGGCCGCGCCCGGAATCCAGGCTGCCCACGCGGTGGGATCGTGCGAGAACCCGGCGGCCGTCGGAGCGAGGAACAGGGCGAAGCCAACCGCGGCGAGCATGAAGTAGTCACGGGTCGGATCGACCGCCGTCCACGACCACAGTGCGACGACGGTCAGGAAGACACCCAAACCGACCGTGCTGGCCACCGCGGCCGCCGAACCCCGCACCACCAAGGACCCGAGCAGCACGGTGCCGAGCCCGAGGACCAGAGCCGCGCCGCTGATCAGGGTCGCGGTTCTGTCGCGCTTCGCGTCGCGGTGACCCCAGTGGCTGATGCCCGTGACCGTCGGCGGCTGCCCGGTCACCCAACCGATCGCGCCGAGCGTCATCACCAGCGGGCCCGCGACGATGCCGGTCCACGCCGCGCCGGGGTCCGGGAAGAAGGCCGCCCCGAGGAACGGCAACATGGCCAATCCAAGCCCGATCGCGACAAGACCCCAGCTGCCGGGCGTGCGAACCCGCGCGAGGAGTGAAAGCGCGGCGAAGAACACAATGAAGGCGCCGAATGCGAGTGTGAGCCCGCGACCCGTCGCCGTCGAGGTCACGGTGAGCGCGGCGACGACGGCGCCGATGCCTATCAGCAGGGCCGTCCAGCTGGTCCAGTGTCGGGGTTGTCCAGTCACGGTTGTTCTCCTGTCGATCTCGGTGGGCGGGCCGCGGGCGAAGTCACCGCGTTCAACCGCCGCTAGGTGAGAAGCGCTCCGCCCTCGGCCTCCCAACGTGGAATGGCCACCTGGGCGAGCCACTGGTCGTCGTCACGCCACAGGCCACGTTTCGGTGAACTGCCCGGCGTCTCACGCCGTGTCGGTGGTCGTTGCGGTGATCGCGCGAACACCGGTGTGCCGCCGATTTTTTCGATCGACGCGGTCATGTCTGTTGCCCTCGCTCAGTCTCGTCGGTATGTGCCCGGACCCGCTTCCGTGGGGGGTCCGACAACACCTTCCATGCTGCGGGCAGACAAGGGGCAAAGCATTGCCTCGCGCCGACAACCGTCGAGTCAGGCATTGTTCGCGCGCAACAAAGCTCGCGCAGAGGCGATTTGAATCAGATGCGCTGGGACGCTAGCTGCGGTCTGGCTCGGTGCGCGGCCCGAAGCCGGAGTGCGACTCACCCGCTGTCGCATGCCTGCCGATATGGGCCTCGGCGCGCATGCGGTCGACCATGTGCGGGTAGTGCAGCTCGAACGCTGGTCGCTCGGAACGGATTCGGGGCAGCTCGGTGAAGTTGTGCCGCGGCGGCGGGCATGATGTCGCCCATTCCAGCGAGTTGCCGTAACCCCACGGATCGTCGACGGTGACCGGTTCGCCGTAGCGCCAACTCTTGAACACGTTCCACGCGAACGGCAGCACCGAGAGTCCGAGAATGAACGCGCCGATCGACGACACGACATTGAGAACGGTGAAGCCGTCGGTCGGCAGATAGTCGGCGTAGCGGCGCGGCATGCCCTCGTCACCCAGCCAGTGCTGCACCAGGAACGTGGTGTGGAATCCGATCAACGTCAGCCAGAAGTGCAGCTTGCCCAGCCGCTCGTCGAGTAGGCGGCCCGTCATCTTCGGGAACCAGAAGTAGATACCGGCATACGTCGCGAACACGATCGTGCCGAACAGCACGTAAT
>NZ_LZSQ01000005.1 GCF_001665535.1 Mycobacterium sp. 852002-51961_SCH5331710 | reverse complement strand
CTGCAGTCTCGTGGGCTCGGAGATGTGTATAAGAGACAGAGCCCATCCCGCTGGACGATGACGAGTGGTACCAATCCGGTTGTGGCGCCGCGGTACCCATCGTCGTCTCGTACTTCTTGGCCCACAGCGCCGCGGCGCCCGCCGCGACCGCGAACGGAACGTAGGCCGAGTAGAGGTCCTTGCGCGCGCCGAAGTCGAACCGCGCCTCGGCCGAGTCTGTGGTCAACATGCGGTGGAAACCCCCTGCACGCGACCATAGTTCGCGACCCGCCTCGGTTCGCCGTGTGCCGACGCCGGCGGCCCACGATCCGATCGACAGCAGGAAGAACGCCGCGAACGGCAACGCCCACATCGTGGTCGGGAACAGCCAGCGGAAGACGGCGCACAGCATGAGCAGGAACGCGATCGCGTTCGCGGTCCGAAGCCACAGTTCCTTGCTGCGCTTGACGAGCAGCTTGTTGTCGAAGGCCCAGTTCTGTACGGCCTTGGCCAGATCGGTCTTGGCCTTGTTGAGCTTCTGCCCCGACTTGACGGTCTTCTTCGCCTCGAACTCGCTTCCGGGATGCAACAGCTTCAACACCGATCCGACGGTCACGCTGACCGGATCGACGTCGGCCCATGCGCCGTGTTCGGCGATGCTGCGGATCTTCCAGTGTTGGGCGCTGACCTGGCGGAGTTCGATCAGACCCCGTTCGGCGAGGTAGAACAGCGTCGCGGTGAGTGCCTGTTTGGGCACCGCCTCGGTGCGGATGTACTCGGTCTGCACCGGGCCGAGCCCCTGGGGCGGCGCGTACTGCAGCGGGAAACCGGGCGACGGTTCGACCGTCGTGCGGTACCACAGCAGGGCCGCCAGTCCGGACGCGACGGTGAGCCCCGCGACCCACAGCACTCCGGTCAGCGACCGCCCCAGCACCCGATCCCACTTGTAGCTCCACGGCAGTTCGACTCGTGGCGGTGCCGGCACGTCCACGCTTGCGCGCACCGTCACCGGTGTGCGTGGCGGCAGGTTGCGCGCCGAGAACGTGACCCTGTGCCCCGTCGTCGTCAGACCCTGACACGGTCTGCCGACGCCGTAGCCAACCGAACACTGCACGGCGGGAACGTCTCCGGGGAGACGGACCGAGATGTCGGCGTGTTCGATCCTGTTGTTCCAGGCCGGCGCGATCACGTTCCAAAAGAACACCGAACCTGTGTCTGCGGGCTCACCCGTCGAGCTGGCGAACCGGCGGTCGGCTCCGGTGGTGCCGGGGTCCAGCACGCCGTCGACGGAGTAGCGGATTTCGTACACGTGCTCGCCGTAGCTGAGGTAGCTGTCGGGGTCGCCGATCTTGGCGACCAGGAACCGCTCGTCGCCCTCCCACAGCATCTGGTAGGGCACCGAGTCGCCGTCGAGCAGAATCGATTTGATGTCCGGTACCTGGCGGACGCGTGGGCTGTTGGGGTTGGTCACGTCCCAGTACCGGAAGATCCCATGCCGACTGGTGGGGAAATCCGCGGTGATGGTCTCCACGGCGCTTAGCCGGCCCTGCTCGTCGACGACGAAATCCACCTTGTAGTTCGTGATGACGACGGGGTCGTCGGCGGCGGTGGCGTCCGAGCCGCCGGCGGTGAACACCAGGGGCCACAGCACCGCAAAGGCCAACACCAGCAACGTGAACACCCACGCGAACAGCCGACGCATGCGGACCTCCTGTTGCGTGCGACCCCGGTTTTCGGGTTCACCCTAAGTGCAACGCGCCGATTTCGACGTGAACTCGCCGGTGATCGTCCTGTTGACCACTGGGCCGGGGCTCACCACGAGCCGCCCCCTCCCCCGCCACCACCGAAGCCGCCACCGCCGCTGAAGCCGCCGCCGAAACCGGTACCGCTGAACCCGCCACCGCCTGTGCTGCCGGGACGACTGGGATGCCGTGTAGGCGCTGATCGACGACGACAACGCCGATTCGAAGCTGTCGAAGCCATCGAAGCCCCCGAAGCCGGCGCCGCCGTAGGTGTAAACGGCACCGGTGGTCGAGGTGGTGTGGTACCAATCCGGCTGCGGCGCGGCCGAACCCGTATCGGCCTTGTATTTCTTCGCCCACGCCGCCGCGGCGCCCGCGGCCACCGCGTAGGGAACATACGCCGAATACCGGTCGCTACGGGCCCCGAAATCGAACCGCGCCTCGGCCGAATCGGTGGTGAGCATGCGGTGGAAACCGCCCGCGCGCGACCACAGTTCGCGGCCCGCCTCGGTCCGGCGGGTACCCACGCCCGGGGCCCACGACCCCAGCGTCAGCAGGAAGAACGCCCCGAAAGGCAACGCCCACGAAGTGGTCGGGAATCCCCAGCGGAACACGCCGAACGGGATGAGCAACAACGCGATCACGTTCGCCGCGCGCACCCACAGTTCGCCTCGCGCCTTGACCAGCAGCGTGCCGTCGGCCCATTTCTCGACGGCCTTGGTCATGTCGGCCTTGGCCTTGGCGAGCTTCTCTCCGGACGCGCGGTCTCGTTCGCTTCGAACTCTTCGCCCGGGCTCGTCACCCTCAGCGCCGACCCGACCGCGACGCTGACCGGATCGACGTCGCGCCAGGCCACGCGCTCGGCCTGACCGCGAATGCGCCAGTGCCCGTTGGTCAACTGGCGCAGCTCGATCAACCCGCGTTCGGCGAGATGGAACAGTGTCGCGGTGAGGGCCTGTCTGGGCACCGCCTCGGCGCGGATGTACTCGGTCTGAACCGGGCCGAGCCCCTCTGGGGGCGTGTACTGCAACGGGAATCCGGGCGGTCGTTCGACCGTGCTGCGATACCACGCCAGACCCGCCAAGCCCGCCGCCGCGGTGAACGCCGCGATCCACCACACACCGGACAGTGACTGCCCGAGAACGCCATCCCATCTGGGTGTCCACGGGACCGTGGCGCGCGGGGGCGTCGGCACGTCGACGTCCGCGAGAATCGTCACCGGTGTCCGCGGGGCCAGATGCCGGGCCGACAGTCGCACCGTCGTGCCGTCGATCGTCAGGTTCTCGCACGGTGTCCCCACGCCGTAGCCGACCGAACACTGCACCCGGGGAACCTCACCGGGAAGGGCGACCGAGATGTCGACCTTGTTGATCGCGTTGTTCCACGCGGGGGCGATCACGTTCCAGTAGAAGACCGAATCGGCAGGTGCGCCGCTGGTATTGGGATCGAGGACGCCGTCGATGGAGTACCGGATCTGGAAGACCTGCGTGCCGTTCAGCGTGCGGTCGGGATCGCCGATCTTGGCGACGCGGAAGCGCCGACCGTTCTCCCAAAGCATCTGATATGGAACGCTTTTCCCGTTCAGGGAGATCGATTTGATCTCGGGGATCTGGCGTACATGGGTGTCGTTGGGGTTGGTGACGTCCCAATAGCGGAAGATTCCGTGCCTGCCGCTGGGAAACGACGTGGTGATGGTTTCGACGGCCTCCAGCCGGCCGTCGGCGTCGATGACGAAATCCGCGTCGTAGTCGGTGATGACGACCGGATCTTCGGCGGGGGCGGCATCAGAGTCGCCGCCGGTGAAGATCACCGGCCACAACACCCCAAAGGCCAACAACAGCAGAGTGATTGCCAACTCGAGCCGCCGACGCACGTGAACCTCCTGTCGCCAGGTCGGTGTCCGGATCACCCGATGTGCAGCGGGTCGATCTGGACGCGGACCGGCTGTTGGTCGTGACGGGCGCTGAGCACGGCGGTGGCCCGGCGCAGGGCCGAGGATAGGGCCAGCCCCGTATCGCGCGGAACCCGCAGCAGCATCCGGATCACCGTTGCGTCCGGCGGCAGCCCCGGTGGGCGGCGAGCGCCGACCGGCAGTTCCACCGGACCGAGTTGTTCGGCAAGGTCGGGGAGGTCGGCGCTGTCGAGCAGCGCGTGCACCGCCTCGGGGATCCCGTCGATCGCGGCCATGTGCACGGCGGGCGGGAGGCCGACTTCGGCGCGGGCGTTCAGTTCGGCGTCCGCGTGCCCGACGGGGTCCCAGCGGATCAGTGCCTGCACGGTAGGGATCGCGGATTCGGCGACCGCGGCGATCACTCCGCCGTCGCTGCGGCTGCGCACCAGGGCGCCCGCGGCCATCCAGCGGCGCAGGGTGTCCTCGGCCGCCCGCAGGTCCTGGCGGCCGAGTAGCGCCCAGCTGTCCAATAGCAGCGCGGCCCCGTAGCCGCCGGCGGCCACGGGTTCGGCGCCGGGCGTCGCCACTACGACCGCGGGGCGCTGGGGCACCTCGCCGACCATCGCGTCGCCGCCGGACGTGATGACCGTCGTACCCGGGAAGGCGCGGCCGAGTTCCTCGGCGGTGCGCCGGGCGCCGACGACCACCGCCCGCACCGCGTCCGAGCCGCAACGGGCGCAGCGCAGCGACGCGTGGGCGCGGCCGCACCACCGGCACACCGCGCCCGCGGCGTCGCGGTCGGGCAGCGACAGGGGGCCGGTGCAGTGCCGGCACCGGGCGATGGTCCGGCAGCGCGCACACGCGAGGGCGGGCACGTAGCCGCGCCGGGGCACCTGCACCAGCACGGGGGCGCCGGACTCCAGCGCCTTGCGCGCGGCCTGCAGCGCCATCGACGGGAGCCGGGCCGTCCGGGCGGCCGGGTCGCGTTCCTGTTCGAAACCGCTGTCCTCGAGGGCGACGACGCGCGGTGAGGCCGCGCGCACCACAGGCCGCAGCGCCACCAGATCGTGGGCCCAGCCGCTGCGCACCAGCGCCTGGGCCTCGGCGGTCCTGGCGTATCCGCCGATCAGCGCGGCGCAGCGGAGTTGGTGCGCGCGCAGCATGGCCACCTCGCGGGCATGCGGATACGGCGCGCGGGGCTCGGCGAGCGTGTCGTCGCCGTCGTCCCACACCACCACCAGGCCCAGGTCCGCGACCGGGGCGAACACCGCGCTGCGGGTGCCGATCACCAGCCGGGCGCTGCCGCGCAGCACCGACAGCCAGCGCCGATACCGTTGCGCGGGGCCCAGTCCGGCCGACAACGCCACCACCAGGTCCTCGTGGAGCAGGCGGAGCGCCGCGGCATGCACGGCGTCGATATCGCGTTGGTCCGGCACGATCACCAGCGCGCCCCGGCCCGCGTTCACCATCACCGCCGCGGCTTCGGCCAGCCGATCGGCCCAGGCCTCCCCGGGCAGCGCCTGCCACACCGCGCGGGCGGCGCGTCCGCCGGTCAGCGCCGCGACGAACTGCTCCCCGCGGCCGTAGGAGTTCCAGGCCGTGGTGTCGACCGGGCGGGGCTCGGCCGCCGTCGGCTGCGGCGGGTCCTGCTTCTCGACGCGCGCGTGGCGCGGCGGGACGGCCAGCCGCAGCACGTCGGCGCGGGTGCCGGCGTAGCGGGCCGCGACGGCGTCGGCCAGCCGGCGGATGTCGGGCGTCAGCACCGGTTCGGGTGAGACCACGCGATCGAGCCAGCCGAGCTTGCCGACGTGGTCGGTGTCGGACCGCCGTTCCAGAACGAACGCGTCGACCAGCCGTCCGTGGAACCGCACCCGCACACGGACGCCGGGCTGGGCGTCGTCGGACTGCTCGGCCGAGACCAGGTAGTCGAATTCGCGGTCCAGGTGCGGCACCGTCAGCATGGGCAGCACCCGCGCGACCGGTTCGTGCTCGGCTGGCTGTCGGGTGGCGCCCGGGCGGGCCGGGCCGTCGGGTGCCGTCACGCAGACGTGGTAGCAGACGACACCGACGCCCTGCCGAAGAAGAACCCGGCGGTGATGAGCAGCAGTGAGGCGGCGTACACCCACCAGATCGGCACCGCGAGGGCCTCGGAACCGAGCACGAACTTGCCGATCCCGATCATCGCGTCCGACACCGCGAAGCACACCGCGCCCAACGCCGTCCACGGCGTGGGCAGCCGGGCCATCAGCGCCGCGCACACCATCGCGCCCAGCACGGTGATGTACAGCGTGACCGGGACGGCCATGCCGTCGGCGACGAGTCGCGGCCAGAACCACACCAGCAGCGCCAGGCAGGCCGCGACCGTGATTGCGGCCGCGGCCAAGCGTGGCGCCGAGCGGGTGACCAGTGGCCACAGCGCGGCCAGGAAGCACAGGTGCGCGACGAGGAAGGCGCCCAGCCCCAGCACAAAGGACGGCTCCCACCACGGCAGCGCCAGCAGGAAATCACCCGCGGCCGAGAACACCAGCGCGGCCACCAGCCAGCGTCGTTCGCGGGCGACCGGATGCGTCAGCGCGGCCACGGCCAACAGCACGGCCGCGGCGGCCTTGACTGCGGGCTGCAAGGTGAACTGGCCGGTGAGCTCGGCACCGGCGGGAACACGTACCGCGGTGACGATCAGAAACACTCCGTAGCAGGCAGCGACGACGGCCGCGGCTACCCACAGAATCCTGGTGCGCGGGTGAACGTACGGTGTCTCCATGTCTGTCGCTGAAGAGAAGCCGGCTGTCGACGCCATTCTGCTGAAGGTACTGGAGGCGGTCCCGTTTCAGTTGACAACCGACGGCGGTCCGCAGGCCGCGCGGGAGCGGTTCAACGCGTTGCCCCGGGTCGAGATCCTGCCCGAGGTGCGCGCCGAGGACCGCGCGGTGGACGGGCCCGGCGGCCCGATCCCGGTGCGGGTGTACCGGCCGCCGACCGAAACCGAGGCGCCGCCGCCGGTCGTGCTGTTCTTCCACGGCGGGGGCTGGTCGGTCGGTGACCTCGACAGCTACGACGGGACGGCCCGACGGCACGCGGCCGACGCCGATGCCGTTGTGGTCTCGGTCGACTACCGGCTGGCGCCCGAGCACCCCTACCCCGCCGCCGTCGACGACGTATGGGCGGTGACGCAGTGGGTGGCCGAGCACGCCGACGAGTTGGGGGTCGACGCGTCGCGGCTTGCGGTGGCCGGTGATTCGGCGGGCGGCAACCTCGCCGCGGTGGTGGCGCAGTTGGCGCGCGAAAGCGGGCCGGCGATCCGCTTTCAGCTGCTGTGGTATCCGGCGACGACGTGGGACACCTCGTTGCCGTCGTTCGAGGAGAACGCCGACGCGCCGATCCTGAATCTCGCTGCGATAGGCGGGGTTTCGCGGTGGTACGTCGGCGACATGGATCTGTCGGACATGCCGGCGACGCTGGCGCCCGCGCGTGCGAAGGATCTGAGCGGCCTGCCGCCGGCCTACATCGCCGTCGCGGGGCACGACCCGTTGCGCGACGACGGCGCCAGATACGCCGAGTTGCTGTCGGACGCGGGCGTTCCCGTCGAACTGCACAACGCCGCGACGCTCGTCCACGGCTACCTCGGCTACGCCGGCGTCGTGCCCGCCGCGACCGAGGCCGCCGAACGGGGATTGCGGGCGCTGCGCACCGCGTTACACGCTATGTGAACACAACGAAATCCACCGACATCGTCCACGCCTTCTGGGACGAGGTCTGGAACGCTCACGACCCAGCCGCGGCAGACCGTTTCGTGGTCGACGGCTTCGTGATCGTCACCGGCGGCGAGACCGTGCGCGGCCGCGAGGAATTCAAACGCTGGATCGCCGACTTCCTCGGCAAGGTCGACGATTTGCACCTCGAGGTGGCCGAGTCGTTCGAGAACGCCGACGGCAGCCGGGTGGCGTCGCGGTGGCTGTTGACCGGCAAGAACAACGGCTATCTCGGGAGCACGCCCGACGGCAGCGACATCGCCATGACGGGCACCGCCGTGTGGGCGGTCGGCGAGGACGGCAAGCTGCTCGCCAACTGGGTCGAGCGCAGCGCTTGGGAGTTGTCGCAACGGCTGACCAACGGGGGTACCGTGATCGGGACGTGAGAACACGGGAGGCCCTATGACAGTGCCCGATCACGACACCCTCATCGTCGGCGCCGGCTTCTCCGGTATCGGCGCCGGGATCAACCTCGACAAAGCCGGTCTCGGTGACTACCTGATCGTCGAGGCCGGAGAAGGTCCCGGCGGCACCTGGTACTGGAACACCTATCCCGGTATCGCCGTTGACATTCCGTCGTTCTCCTATCAGTTCTCCTTCGAGCAGAGCCCGGAGTGGACCCGCACGTACGCGCCGGGACACGAGTTGCGCGCATACGCCGAGCACTGCGTCGACAAGTACGGGCTGCGTCCCAAGATCCGCTTCAACACCAAAGTGCTCGGCGCTGTGTTCGACGACGACGAGAGCATGTGGCGGATCGAACTCGACTCCGGTGAGGTCGTCACCGCGCGGTTCCTGATCAACGCGTGCGGCGTGCTGATCACGCCGAAACTGCCCGACATCGACGGCGTGGACTCGTTCGCCGGGGTCACGATGCACACCGCGCGCTGGGACCACGGGCAGGACCTGACCGGTAAGCGGGTCGCGGTCATCGGCACCGGAGCATCGGCGGTGCAGGTGATCCCCGAGATCGCGCCGATCGTCAAGCAGCTCAGCGTTTTCCAGCGCACACCGATCTGGTGTTTCCCGAAGTTCGACGTGCCGCTGTCTCCGACTGCGCGGCGGATGATGCGGCTGCCCGGCGGGCACGTCGTGCAACGGCTACTCAGCCAGGCCTACGTCGAGCTGACGTTCACGCTGCCCGCGCAGTACTTCACCATCAATCCGATGGCCAAGAACATGTCCAAGGTCGGCGAGGCGTATCTGCGCAAGGAGGTCGACGACCCGGAGGTCCGCGACAAGCTCACGCCGCGATATGCGGTCGGGTGTAAGCGGCCCGGCTTCCACAACACCTACCTGTCGACGTACAACCGCGACAACGTCGAATTGGTCACCGAGCCGATCGACAAGATCACCGGCTCGGGTGTGGCGACCGCCGACGGTATGACCCGCGACATCGACGTGCTGATTCTGGCCACCGGGTTCAGGGTGATGGACGCCGACGACATGCCGACCTATCCGGTCACCGGCTCGAATGGCCGGTCGTGGAGCCAACACTGGCAGGAGAACCGGCTGCAGGCCTACGAAGGGGTGAGCGTGCCGGGCTTTCCGAACTTCTTCACGGTGTTCGGCCCCTACGGCTACGTCGGCTCGTCGTACTTCGCGCTGATCGAGACCCAGACCCACCACATCGTGCGCTGCCTCAAGCACGCCCGGCGCAAGAACGCGCGTCGCGTGGAAGTGACGCAGGAGGCCAACGACCGCTACTTCGCGGAGATGATGCGCAAGCGTCATCGCCAGATCTTCTGGCAGGAGAGCTGCCAGCTGGCCAACAGCTACTACTTCGACAAGAACGGCGATGCGCCCCTGCGCCCGACCACCACGCTCGAGGCCCTCTGGCGCAGCCGCCGCTTCCCGCTAAGGGACTACGCGTTCAGCTCCTGAGGGGGTCTCTTCTCCTCGCGAGCAGACGCAAAACTGCCCGATTTCGCGCGGCGGTTTCTAGTGCTCTAAGCAACAGCTGTCGGTGTGGACGGGTTGGAGAGTAGTTCGTCGAGTGCTTCGGCNGG
>NZ_LZSQ01000004.1 GCF_001665535.1 Mycobacterium sp. 852002-51961_SCH5331710 | reverse complement strand
ACCCGTGGCCGCCGTGGCCGGCGGTTCTGTGGCGGGCATCCTGGGCGGCATCGCGGCCGGTGTCGGCGACGGCGGTGCCTGTGTGGTGTCGTCGGTGTTCGTTTCGGTCACGGTGTTGTTACCTCCTGGGTTTCTAATTGGGGCCAGCGTCGGCGGCGAACCCCCTGTGCGGGAAATGAGACAGCGGTGAACAATTCGTCGGGCAGTTCGTAACCGAGGTGTGCCAGCAGCGCCCGCTCCGTCGCGGTGGCCGGACGCGGGCGGGTGCGCGGCGGAGACAGCCCCGCCCGTTTGAGCACGGCGTGGGCGCGTGCCAGCACTTTGGACAGTTCGGCGGGGTCGTTGGTGCCCCAGGTGCCCGAAGCTTTGTAGGTGCCGGTCCGGTGCCGCTCGGCGTCGGCGGCGGCAGTCGAATCCTCCTGCCGTTGAAGATCATCAGGCAGGCACGCGAATACCAGCCAACCTCTCGGGTCGGTGCCTTCGGCGGCGCGTTCCAACTGCGGGCCGACCCCCGGAATGGCGGTCATGATTCGACCAGCGATTCAGGTCCGTTGACCAACATGGCGGTCGTCGCGGCGGCCTGGTCGCGACGTAACCGGGCCACAGTCACGTCGCGGGGTGAGCCGGCTAAAACGTACATGCGCCAGGCGTCCATGAGCGCCAGCACGGCCTCAAGCCATTTATCGGTGCTCGCGCAGTGGGCGGCCAGGTCGGCAAGTTCGGCCGCGAAATCTTCATCCTCGGCGGTGAACGCGGCAAGGGCGCGCAGTACGGCGGTGTGGGTCCCGGCCGTGACATGCACGCGCGGGGTCGAGGTGTCCCAGTCGGGGTAATCGTCCGGCCCCGGATAGTGCGGGTGATCGGTCATTGGGGTGTTCCTTTCGTCGTTGCGTTGTGCGCGCGTGTGTTCTGGCGGTGCAGTCCGCACGGTTCGCCGGGATGAACGACGCCGATCCGGCACGGCCGTCCCGTCGTCTTGGTTGGACGGCCGCAGCGGTGCGGAACAGCTTCCAGACCAAGGCGATATTGGGTCGGCAGAGGCCCGGTTTGCTCGTGTGCTACAGCCGCGCAGGTGGGGTCATACCGCACCGTGTCGTCGCCGAGACTGCCGCGCTGTGCGAGCACCAGGTGTTGGCCGTCTGGCCCGATAGCGACGGCCGCGAGATAGTCCTCACTGCCGACGTCGCAGAGGCACACGGCGGAGGCGATGACGTTGGTGTAGCGGGCTATTGGGTCACTCATTCGCGGCCGTCCATGTATCCACGGCGGCGGCGTCACAGGTGAAGTGCGTACTGCCCTGGCCGCCGACAACTGGCTTCCCGCACACGGTGCATTTGGGTGCCCTCCGGGCGTTTGCTAGAGCAGAGTTGACGCGGCTGGTCATCCCCGGTGTTTCATCTGTGGGAGCGCCCGGCGGCGGATCTGTTCGCGGTGGGCGCTGCCCTATGGGTGCCGCCATAGAGGCCATAGATGCTGGGGTCTCAGGGCTGGCACCTATGGCGTCTATGCGGGCACGTATGGACCATACGTAGGACGCCCCCTTGCCGAACCCGTGGCGGTTGGAGTGGAGTTTCAGACGTTTGCGGGCCTTCTTTAGTACGTCCTCGGAAAAGCCTGCGAGTTTGCCGTCGCGGAGGACGTCGCGGGCGTCTGCGCTGCCGCCGTCCTGCTCAAGGTAGGCGGTGAGCCAGTGGTCAACTTCTCGCCGATCTTCGTCGTCACCGTCTGGGGCGGCGAGCAGTGATTGGGCGGTGTGGGTGGTCCGGCCCTCCCATTGCACGCGTGCTGCTCCAAAGTCACCGGCACCGATCAGCCGGTAGGCCATTGACTCCGGCGCGGGGCCTAGGTTGGACTTCACGCTCGCCAGCACCCGCCGGGTGTCGTCGTCGGGGTCTGCTGCTACCAGCAGTCCGGCGCGGGCAGCGCCAACGATGCCGATGGACCCTCCGCCGCGATACAGCGGGTCACCACCCTTGGCCTTGTTCAAGTGGCGAATCAACAGGATGGTGCAGCCGGTTTCGTCGGCCAGCTTCGACAGTCGCGATAGCACCCGCCGAATGTCTTGGTCCTTGTGTGAGTCGGTCCCAGTAGGTAGGTACGCCATTACGACGTCGATGATCAGGAGGCGCGCGCCGGTCTGAATGATCGCGTGGCGCAGGCCGTCGACGTCAGCCAGTGTTGGCATTCGCAGCGTGCCCTCGTCGTCGATTGGGACACCTTCGACGGCGTGCACTTTGGTGACGTCGGCACCGGCGGCGTCCGCTCTGGGTCGCACCGTGTCGGCGAGTCCATCCTCGGCGGACATTAAAAGGACAGCGCCAGGGTGCTCGCATCTGGTGCCGTCGGGCCATACCCCACCTGTAGTAACTGGGGCAGCGATATTGATTGCGAGAGTGGACTTTCCGAGTCCAGGGTCGCCGTCAAGGGTGACCAGCTTACCGAGGGGTAGGCGGCCGTCCCACAGCCACGACACCCGCTCGGGCTCTATATCGGCGAGTCGTGTCAACTTCACAGCGGTGGCGTCTTGACGGGGTTCGGCTCCGCCCCGATCCTTTTCGGCGGCACCGGAATAATGGCGACCGTCGTCACTGACGTTCATGCCGACCATCCCGCTCGGGTGACGCACTGTGCGGACAGCCGCCGGTACCCACGCCGCCATAACGCTCGGCAGGTGCCGGTGTCGAGCAGACCCGGCGTACCGATCCGGTCGAGATGGGTCAGCGCGGCCGCTGCGGCGTCGACCAGCACCTCGGAGGGGCCGTCAGCGTGGCATTGGTGCCGGTCAACATCGGGGTCGCGGATGCAGCCGCACGCGCCGATTGGTGGGAGGCGGTGGCTGGCTGTCCGGCGGCAGCGAAGCTGCATGGGGACCGACGCGTTATGCTCGGACCTATCCGCTGCCGTGGGTTCTGATGGGGCCGCCGACTCGCCCAGTCGGCGGCTCTCTCGTTTCGTTTTCACGATGACACCGCGCCGCCGTAGGACTGCATCAGGGAATCGTCGATTTCGTTCAAATCGACTCTGACCAGTCGGGTGCCGGAGCGGTAGCCGGTGAGGCGACCGTCGACGATCATCTTCCGAATCGTGCGGTCACTGACGCCGATATAGTCCGCTGCGTCATTGACCGTGGCGTAGCGGCGGCGGCGGGCGGCCCGATTGGGGACTTCCGGCGGCGCTGGACGTGTAGATGTTTGAGGGAGAGCCAATTGAACCAACCAACCTTTCGCTAGGCGACACCGAACCCTCGCGCTCTCCTAACGCGGTTCGGTTGGTTGGTTGGGGTCTGTCATCCGTGTCCCGGATGCCGACCTCGCACCTCAGGTTACAGGAACATTCAGTGAGCGCGTAAACGCGTCACCGTGGGCGTGTTGTTGCTAGCCGTTCGCCGCGAGCTTGGACAGCAGCGCGGCGATTTCTCGATCCCGTCCCGCTGCGGCGTGCTGGTAACGCAGGGCGGCCTGTGGTGTCGAATGACCTAGCCGCGCCATCAATTCCGCCAGCGTGGCACCTGTGCTCGCAGCGAGGACCGCACCACTATGGCGCAGGTCGTGGAATCGCAGGTCCGGTCGACCGGCGGCCTCACGCGCCTTGTAGAAGTGTCTCTTCAACGTGGCCGTTGCCAGGTGCCCGCCATGCTCAGCGGGGAAAAGCAGCGAATCCCGCTGCTTGCCAACGAACTTCGCTAAGTGGTCCTCTATTGCCGGGACCAGGTGCGGCGGAATGGCTACGTTGCGCGAACCTGCATCGGATTTCGGTGTGGTCACCTGGAATCCGCCATCCACCCGAACGACGCCACGGCGCACACGGATAACCTCTTGGCTCAAGTCAACATCGGCGCGGCGAAGCTCGGTGAGTTCCCCGAACCGCAGCGCACACCACGACGCCAGCAACACCATGACCCGGTAGCGCTGCGGCATCGCGTTCGCGAGTGTTTCCAGTTCGTCCAACGTGGCAGGTTCGATGTGAACCTGTCGTTTGGTGGTGCCAGCGCCACGAATCACACACGGATTGTTGCTGATTTTCCCGTCACTCGCGGCAGTCGCCATGATGGTCCGCAGCAGCCCGTAGGCGTGGGCGCGCAGCGTCGGCGTCCCGGTGCCCATCCGGGCGTACCAGCCGCGCACGTCGTCGGCGGTGATCGACGTCAGCGGCAGGGTGCCGAACGCGGGCAGCAAGTGTCGGTCGAGCAGCTTGTCGTAGTGGTCGCGGGTCCTGTCTTTCAGATCGCGTCGGCCCATCCACTCATCGGCGTATGCGGCGAACGTCTGCCGGGTGATCTTCGGCTCGTCGGGCGGCCGCCACGCGTTGCGGACAATCTCGGCCTGCCGCAGCGACAGCCAAGACCGTGCCTCCCCTTTGGTGAGAAACATGGTCGGCGCGGTGTAGCGGCGGCCGTCAGGGCCGACGTAGCGCGCGCGGTAGCGTCCGCTCGGGCGGCGCTCCACTGTGCCGAATCCAGCGCCGCGTGCCATGGCTGCCTCCCTGAATGACTGGGGCTATACGGGGACTCATCATAGCAAATTCACTTCCGTGAGCTTCAACATGGTTCACACTGGTCATGCAGATAAGTGGCTATTTCTGCTGGTCGCTGGCAACCGGCGACGCTGGTTCAATCCCAGTATCGCGCACCACAGTTTGTGCAGTTCAGACGCCTATTCTGAGAATCTGAACTGGACTCATGCCCAAAACGTGCCCAACGAGCGGCCAAGTGCCGTGTCACTCCATCGCGAAGCGAGTGCTTGCGGATGCCGCAACGTCGACTGGACGGCGAACTTCCGCCTGGTCTTAGATCGGGCGCACGACAATGTTCAACTGCGACTGATTGCATGCGCGCACGCGACCTCTCCTCGGCGGCCGGTATGCGTCACAGGCCGGCTGATGGGGCTCTTCGGGGACGGGTCACTCAAACTGTCACAATCTGGGAAGAAAATTGATTCGAACTTTCGTCACCGCGTCCGGTGTCAGGAATCACCTTGCAACCAGCGTTGGTTTGCTTGCACTGCTGCCAATGATCATGGCCATCTCGCCCTTGGCATCCGCGCAGCCGAACCGGTGTCCGGCTCCATCCGGACCATCCACGAACGCAGTGATCGGCTGTTCTTGTAACTGGGGAAGCGCTCCAACCCGCACCTCTGGCGGGGCAGCCGCTTATTGTCAGCACATCGTAGGAGTGGACGTTCCGGTGGGTTTCTGGTCGTACAGCGACACGCCAATCTCTGTTCCGCCAGGTCCGATCAACTTCAATATGTTCGTTTGCCAGTCGGAGACGAACCGCTCTCCAGACGAGTGCGCGATCTACCTGAGCGAACCGAGCTATGCCGGCAACGGGACGCCGCACTACTGAGCGGTTCCGAACAATTCGTGGTGCTTGCGCACCATGTAATTATCGTCCGTGAGGTAGACGACGTAGAGCAGCCCCCTCACGAGAAGGCTCAGCGTCTCCAGGTCACTGAAGTACATATGCATGTCATGGGCCGATTCCGGGTCGCTGGAGCAGCTCGATAGGTGCGCACATTGTGTGGCCGTTTCACCCAGATATCGCCGCAACACCACGTCACTTTCGGCGGTGTGGAGATCGGTAACTACGTGGACGACACCCGCGCCTTCGATCGGCACGTTCGTATGCAATTTTGGGTGCCCGACACCATTGCTGTGCGGCTTACCGAAGGCATCAACCAACACACACTCCTCCGGAGGATGTGGCGGAACCCTGGGCATACCAACACTTTATCGATGGCCACCGACATATCTTGCATGCTTGCACTGACGCTACGAACCTGCCGTCACGACTTAATGCGACATACCTGTCGGACACCGAATACCAGGAAGTCCAAACAGCCGGGGGCACCGGCAGGCACGATCAGATGATGGCCGCAACAGACAAGATCGCCGAGTGCGTCGAACATTACAAGAAACTGCTCCAATCTCGACCGCGGCCGCCCCAGTCGCTATCGCAGGCACCGGATAGTCAGCTCCACGTCATCGTCAAACGGGCCGGAGCGAAAAGGCGCTCGGATACCTTGCTGGCTCGGCTCGACGAGGCCTTCGAGAAGGAAAGGATCGCAACCTATCCTCGGTTGACCGACCCCGATCTGAAGTCAGACGACAGGGTGTACATCCTCGACGCGGCGAAGCCGATCAAGGGTTTGGCGCCGATGCGGGAACTCTTCCGTGACGAGACCACCCTTCAAGAGTTCATCTGGAAGCACCACGACTGGTTTCCCGACCTACGAAGACTCGGTCTGCACGATTTCAAGCAGCAAGCCGCGCTGGGGAGCGGTCGCCGCCTCGATCTACTCTGCAAGCGACGAGGCTCCAAGCAATTGGTGGGGATCGAGTTGAAGGTCCGCGAACCCGACGACCGTGCTGTGGGCCAACTCCAGCAATACCTCGACGATCTCGCCGACCACGCCCAAACAAACGGCTACGATTCAGCGCACCTCATCGTCATCACCGGTCAACCGGACACGTCGGTGCGCAACCGCGTCGAGCAGTACGCAGCCAGGCAGGGCCACGAGGTCACCTTTCTCCTCTACAGGGTGCACATGGAGCTGACCAGTCACCCTTAGTGGCACCGCTCGACGGGCTTGAGTTCGTGCGAGTGTGCAGAGGCCAGTGGATTGGTGTCGACTCTGCGCTTTCTGTCAGTGCCGGGTGCATAGGAGGCCGTACTGCGACTTCTTCGACATCGCCGGACTCTGCGATGTGTGCGACGCGCTGTAGTCATGCCAGGCGTACACGCAGGAGAGCAAAAGGTATTCGCAGGCCCCCTCACGGTACGAATGACGGCTGGTCGCATGCAGTCACCGCCACGATGTAGACGCAAACGGGTTCATGAGGGCGGCGGAGTCTGTGTCGCCAGCTGTCAGCCTGGTGTAGACCACCCGGGCTAGGCGGCGTTTCAAGCGGCGCAAAGGCAGGCACGGGGCTCACCAGCTCGACTCGCTCGCGGTAGTACGCGAGGGCTGCTCCGTCGGCCAGCAAACAAGTTTGTAGGGAAACACCCGATTCGTCCGCGTTGTCGCCGCCATATCTTGATCTAGGGGGTCGAGTTGGGCCGCGCTTCGCGCGCCTATGCGCCCGCAACTAAAATCTTGGGAGGGAAGATGCGCATCCAGGTCAGCGCCGCAGCGGGGCTGGCGGCCGCTTTGTGGTTATCGGTACTGAGCGTGGCACCGGCCAAAGCGCAACCGAACCCCTGCGACCCCTCAGACATCAACTGCGTGTACGTGCCCTACACGTGCAACTACGACGTCCTTTGTGATGCTGCTGGAAACGTGATCCAAGGACCACCGCTCGGCAGCGGCGGCGTTCGGCTAGGCAACGGTCAGATCTGCGAGGGCAACGGATGTACACGTCCGTGACGGCATTGATACGGCTGGCGGCGCTCTCATCCGCAGTGGGGATGGCATCGGCCCTTGCCCTTACTGCACCCGCAGCCCAGGCCGAACCGACCCTGATCCCCGGCATAACGGTCATGACGATCGTGAAGTGGAGCGGTACCGACTGCATACCTGCACAGACCGCTGATGGGCAGCGCGACCTGTGTAAGACCGTCGGGCAACCGCGTAGCGAGGCTGTCGTCGAACATGGCAAGGCCGTCGGCGACCTGGTCGGGCTAGACCCTGCTATGGGCAAGGCGGCCTGGGTCAGCTGTGAGCTGTTCCTAAACGGCAGCCCGACGATGAGCGATGCTGCCCTTGCTGGTGACGGGTCCGACGTAACGTGTCTGACGGTGTTGCGGTGAGCGTCGTCAAGCTGGGTCTCGCCGCCGCAGTAGTGGCGGGGGGTTGCGTTGCCATGGGTCTGGCGACACCACCGGCCAGCGCCGACGAACTGACCTACACAGCACAGGTCCGCACCACGGTGCGCGAATATATGACCTACGGGCAGTCGGTCGTTCTAGGTGACCTGGCTTGCGACACCATCGCCACCCACGGCGAGTACAACCGCGAGTGGTACTCAGGCGAGGGACAAACATATGCCACGATCGCCCGCACCCAGTCTGTACTGGGATTGGAGATGTCGATCCCCGATGTGGTTGCGCTCATCGATGCCGCAGACACCCACTTGTGCTGATTGTGTCTGACTGTTTCTCGCCGCAGCAAACAAGTTATAGCGAAATCCTGATTCCTAACCCCTAAGAACGCCCTACCGTTTGATTCAAGCGCGACCAGGAGGCGCTGGCGCGCCCACCATTCAATCAACTTTTCTGGAGTTGCTTTGACGCGCAAAACGCTGATAGCGGCTGCACTAGCCGCTGCTGCTATCGGGGGTTTCGCAATCGCCACGGTAGCGGACCCGGGCTGCTTCGGTAGCAATCACCGCCAATTGCGCAAGCGACGAGTACGAGAACTCTCAGCCGAACTAGAGGGTCGCATGCAGCAAGCTCGAAGCGCTTGTAACAGGCACGAATGAACGAGGAATCAGGGGTAGCCTCCACCAGCGTGGGGGACGAATGGCGGGCACGGGGGTCGAATGACATGTCGAAGACAAGCGGGTCTATCCGAGAAGGAAACGCGGTCAGAGTAGTCGCTGGGAAGCACCACGTCGGAGAGATCGGTGAAGTCACTCGAATTTACGAAGACCACATCTTGGTGCGGTTCTCCGCGGACCCCGCTGAGTACGCCTTTGAAATACCAGAACTCAACCTCACAACGAATCCGGCTCCAGAGCAAGGAAAAGAGGCCTCGAAATCTACTACGGCTTCAGGGATCACGAAACTCTTGCCGGGTCAGTCCGTAAGGGTAGTCGCTCCCGGAGACGAGTTCGACGGACGGGCTGGCACGATCTTCAGGATCGTCGACGACGACGAGATTTTCGACGACATGAACGTCTTCGTTGCGTTCGCCGGTGAGGACGACGCAATATCTTTCCGCAGTGACGAGATAACTTTGGAGTGCGCGCCCCGAGCGCCTCGCCCGCGGGCCTCGTCACAGGATTCGTCATCCCTGCAGAAACCCACGACTCCGACCAAATCGACAAAGCCGCAGAATGTGGTCCCGAAAAGCGCCTCGTCGAGTGTCAAGAGTAAGTCATCTCCGCACGCCGGGCTACCGAAGCATCCAGGGAGTCCGAGCGCCGTGGAAAGGAAGCAGCCGACTGCGGAGTTAACGCTTCCATCGAGAAAGGCAGCGCCGCCCCCGCGGCAAGCTGCGCAGGAAAGTCCACCGAAGGCTCTGTCCAACCCGCCACCAAGACAAGACCGGTCTAGCTATTTCGACGGCAAGCCCTCGATGGTCGAAAGACCATCTCCGGCCTCAGGCAATTCCTGGTTGCAGTCGATCAAGGACACCGGGCTAGGGCAGGTAAAACGTGGAAGCTCGCGGTGGGTCGCCGGTATGGCAATCATTGCCGTTGGAGCAGCGCTGTTCCTATCAGCGTTCCTCGAGTGGGGCCGGACCACTGTCTCGGGCTACGCAATCGCGATGTCTGGGCTTGGCCAGGTGTCGGTATATGGCTCCGATAACGCGCCCCTCACTTCTTTCCTGGAAGAGCAACTCCAAGATCAGGTGAGTTCGTCAGTGCACAACCCTGGCATCTGGACTGCGCTCGTCGGCCTAGTCTCGATCCTCGGCGGCTTGGCCTACGTATGGACCGCTCGGCGTAGCGAAGCGTCTATTGTCGTCGCGATCGCTTGTGGCCTCGCGTTCTTGGCGTGCATCGGCAACGTCGTCAACCTTGCGTCGATGATGGGAGATGTCTCGGAATCTGGTAATTACTCAATAGGATTCGGCCTCCTTCTCGCATGTGCGTTGGCGCTGACTCTGGTCGGATCTGCCGTCACTGCATTTGTTCTGGAGCGCATCTCGATGAACAACCGCTAGGTGTGTGCTAGAAATTGTCGAAATGCTAGTGGCTAACACGCGCCCATGCCGCTAAGAATCGGGGAAACCTTCGCCGAGTACCGGGTCCTGCGGCTGCTCGGCTCCGCCCAGTCAACGTGCGAGCCAGGCAGCGAGGCCTTGTGCCCTACGCGGAGATCGCAGTTAACCTTCTACCGAGTCAGGGTGCTGACGAGGGCAAATACGAGTCGTCCACACATCCGACGGTGGTTGATCTGGTCGTCGGTCCTGGGGCTGACCGAGCAGAACAGGTCGTCGCTGCCCAGGAACTGATGAGAAGCACGGGTCGTGATCCTGAAGTGGTGCGCGCCTCGGAGGTCACCTTCCGGGGCTAATCAGGACTGCTGACGGCACTCATCGAAAATCCCCGGCTGTGCTCGCCGAAATTCCTCACCTGTGAGCAGCGGTCAGTGTAGTTGTTGGCGAGTGCCGGTGGTGGTTCGG
>NZ_LZSQ01000003.1 GCF_001665535.1 Mycobacterium sp. 852002-51961_SCH5331710 | reverse complement strand
GACCTGATCGAGCTGCCGATCCGGTTCCTGTCGGTGATCGCGTTCCCCGACTCACAGGTCTGACCCCTCGCGGCTGCATTTTGTGACGCGCCAGGCCGGGAGTACAGTGGCCAACGTGCAGCGGGTGCTCCTTCTCGGCAGCCGCGACGGGGTCTGATCAGACCGGCTTCCCGTCGCGGGTGTTCGCGATGCGCCGGTCGAGTCCCCTTCCAACTCCCGGAGCCACACCGTGACCACGTTTTCGAAACCTTCACCCGATTCACCTGACGCGTTCTCGTCCGTCCGGCAGATCACCCAACCGTCCGGCCCGCCACATCCCGCCCAGCCGGCGTGGAACACCCAGCGCGGCTCGGTAATGCCGGTCAACCGCTACCGCAAATTCGCCGATGAGGTCGAGGACGTCAGGCTGTCCGACCGCACCTGGCCGGACAAGGTCATCGACTCCGCGCCGATGTGGTGCGCGGTCGACCTGCGCGACGGCAACCAGGCCCTGATCGACCCGATGAGCCCACAACGCAAGCGCCGCATGTTCGACCTGTTGGTGCGCATGGGCTACAAGGAGATCGAGGTCGGCTTCCCGTCGGCCAGCCAGACCGACTACGACTTCGTCCGCGAGATCATTACCGAGGGCGCGATCCCCGAGGACGTCACGATCCAGGTGCTGACGCAGTGCAGGCCTGAGCTGATCGAGCGGACATTCGAGGCGTGCGCGGGCGCACCCCGCGCGATCGTGCACTTCTATAACTCGACCTCGATCCTGCAGCGGCGCGTGGTGTTTCGCGCGGACCGTGACGCGGTCAAGGCGATCGCCACCGACGGCGCCCGGATGTGCGTCGAGGAGGCCAAGAAGTACCCGGGCACCCTATGGCGCTTCGAGTACTCGCCGGAGTCCTACACGGGCACCGAACTGGAGTACGCGGTCGACGTGTGCAACGCCGTCGCCGAGATCATCGAGCCGACGCCCGATGCGCCGCTGATCGTGAACCTGCCCGCGACGGTCGAGATGGCCACCCCCAACGTGTACGCCGACTCGATCGAGTGGATGCATCGCCACCTGACCCCGCGCGACAGCATCATCTTGAGCCTTCATCCGCACAACGATCGCGGAACCGCCGTTGCCGCAGCCGAATTGGGCTATCAAGCCGGCGCCGACCGGATCGAGGGCTGTCTGTTCGGCAACGGTGAGCGGACCGGGAACGTCTGCCTGGTGACGCTGGGGCTGAACATGTTCTCCCGCGGCGTCGACCCGCAGATCGACTTCTCCAACATCGACGAGATCCGCCGCACCGTCGAGTACTGCAACCAACTGCCGGTGCACGAACGCCACCCGTACGGCGGCGATCTGGTCTACACCGCGTTCTCGGGCAGCCACCAGGACGCCATCAACAAGGGCCTGGACCAGATGAAGGTCGATGCGGACGCCGCGGACAAGGACGTCGACGACATCCTGTGGCAGGTCCCGTATCTGCCGATCGACCCGAAGGACGTCGGCCGCACCTACGAGGCCGTCATCCGGGTCAACTCGCAGTCCGGTAAGGGCGGCGTCGCCTACATCATGAAGGCGGATCACGGTCTGGCACTTCCGCGTCGGCTGCAGATCGAGTTCAGCCAGGCGATCCAGAAGATCACCGACGGCGAGGGCGGCGAGGTGTCCCCGAAGGAGATGTGGGACGTCTTCGCCGAGGAGTACCTGGCGCCGATCCGCCCGCTCGAACGCATCCGCCAGAAGGTGACGGCCTCCGAGGTGGACGGCGGCACCGACACCATCGAGGCGGTGGTGAAGGTCGACGGCGTCGAGCGCGAGATCGTCGGCGCGGGCAACGGCCCGCTGGCGGCGTTCGTCGATGCGTTGGGCGCCATCGGGTTCGACGTATCGGTGCTCGACTACTCCGAGCACGCGCTCTCGGCCGGTGAAGAGGCGCAGGCCGCGGCGTACGTCGAGGCCTCGGTCGGTGGCAACACCGTATGGGGCGTCGGCATCGCGCCGTCGATCACCACCGCGTCACTGCGGGCGGTGGTCTCGGCGGTCAACCGCGCATCGCGCTGACCCCGATCTGAGGAAGGCAGTCAGCACCGGTTCACAAGACCGGCGCCATCCTGTGCGGCCCGCAGGGCCCGAGGGTGAGATTGCTGAGCACACCCCCGCGCAGCGGTCTGCTGAAGATCGTCCTTCCTCCCGGCGCCGTGGTGAAGCCGGTGGCCTCGTATCGAGCGTCCCGGCTTCACCGCGGCCGCCTGGGGTCTCGCGAACCGCTTGCCCGAGTTCGGAATCGACGGAACGACGGTGATCTTGGTCGTCGACCCGTAATCTCACTTATGGCTCGAGGGGTTCGAGTGGGGAAGAGCTAAAGACAGAGAGTTGCCGGTGAAGAAACTGATTACAGCCGCGGCGTTGGTGTTCGGCGCATTGAGCGGCGCCGCTGTCGCTCATGCCGACGACATCGTGCTCTCGGATCCGAACGGCGTGTTGTGGAGCTGGCCGACCGAGGCCAGCTGCATGCGGGACGGACCGGACATGGCCCTGGACAACGCGGCGGACGAGGCCCGGTATCGCTACTGGTACTGCGCTGCCGGGGACGACGGCCTGTGGTACCTGCACAACACCGACACGCCTAACGGCTGACCTGCCGGGTCAGTCGCGGCTGGGCGAGTCGACCAGCGACATCCAGAAGATGATGGCGAGCAGACCCAGGATCACCAGCGCGGACACCAGGTCGAACCACTGAAACGGGATCAACGAGCCGTCGATCGACAGCACGAGAACCGTCTCGACGACCCCGAACACCAGGAACAGCGCGCCCAGCAGCAGCCGGGGCTGGGTCCGGTGCAGTTGCGTCCTTCTCAGCTCGACGGTGAGCGTCAGCAGCAGCACCGGCAGCACCTGCGCGAGGGCCGACGCGGTGGCCACGTCCACCAGGACGATGCGATGATCTGCCATTCAGAACAGTGCGAATTGGTCGCCGGCAGGGGTGCTGTCGGTGAACTCCTCGATGCCGGTGCCGCCGACGACGTTCGCGAGTGCGCTCATGAACTCGGCGTCGGGAACCAGCGGGACACCAAGCTCCTTGGCCTGGTAGCCCTTGCCCTGCGCCGGCTCGGCGTCGTTGCAGATGGCCAGCGAGGTCTCGAGGTCGACGGTGTCGGTGTAGGCCAGCCCGGCGTGCAGGATCCGTTCGATCAGCTCTTCGTGGGTGCGGTTCACCTCCGCCGACAGCGCGATGCGCATGCCCTGCACCAGTGGCCGCCCGGACACGAATCGCCCGGGATTCAGGTACGGGCACGGCAGCCGCGACGCGACGGCCTTCAGCGGGCGCAGCTCGTCGTGGGTGACGACGCCGTTGGGCCAGCGCCGCCGCGACACCGGATGTACCGGCAGCCACACCTTGCGTTCACGGGCCCGCACCAGCACCGGTTTGAGGATCTGGGCGAGCACCATGGCGTCGTCGAGGGCGTCGTGCGGGCGGATCTGGCTGATCCCCCAGTGCGCGGCCAGCGTCTCCAACCGCAGGTTCTCGGTGCCCAGGTCGAGCCTGCGCGTGAGCTCGACCGTGCACATCACGGTGTCGGTGGGCAGCTCGCGGTTGACCAGCTCGACCTCGGCGGCCAGGAACGCGTAGTCGAAGCCGACGTTGTGGGCGACGAGGGTGCGCCCGGCGAGCAGTTCGACGAGGTGGTCGACGATGTCGGCGAACGTGGGCTGGCCCTGAAGCATCTCCGCCGTCAGTCCGTGCACGTGGGTCGGGCCGGGGTCGACACCCGGGTTGAGCAGGGTGTACAGGCTTTCCTCGACGTTGCCGTCGTCGCCCAGGGCGAGCGCGGCGATGCTGACGATGCGGGCCTGGCCCGGCCGGAAGCCCGAGGTTTCCACATCGACGACCGCCCAGCCCGGTCCGGCGTGCTCTGCCGGTCGGCCCCAGTCCGGCCGATCTTCGGCTTCAGAGCCGCCAGGCCGGTGATATCCGGCGTCCGTCTGGCCCACTTCGTCAGGATCGCACGGTGGTGTGACAAAGACGGGACCTCGCCGAATCGCACGTCAGCGTGTCGGCTACCTAAACTGCCGGGGATGGTCACGACACGTGGACGGCTCGCCCTCGCGGCCGGTGCAAGCGCCCGCTGGGCGTCGCGGGTCACCGGGCGCGGTGCCGGCGCGATGATCGGCGGGCTGGTCGCGCTGGCGCTGGATAAGTCGCTGCTGGGCCAGCTCGGCGCGGGCCGCCGCACCGTCGTGGTCACCGGAACCAACGGCAAGTCGACGACCACCCGGATGATCGCCGCCGCGCTGCGCACGATCGGCGACGTCGCCACCAACGACACCGGCGCCAACATGGACGCCGGGCTGGTCGCCGCGCTGGCCGGTGCCCGGGCGGCGCCGCTGGCCGCGCTCGAGGTCGACGAGATGCATGTCCCGCACGTGTCCGACGCGGTCGACCCGCGGGTGATCGTGCTGCTGAACCTGTCGCGCGATCAGCTGGACCGCGTCGGCGAGATCAACCACATCGAGCGCACGCTGCGCGCGGGCCTGGCCCGCCATCCGTCGGCGGTCGTCATCGCCAACTGTGACGACGTGTTGATGACCTCGGCGGCATACGACAGCACCAACGTGGTGTGGGTGGCCGCGGGCGGAAGCTGGGCCAACGACTCGGTCAGCTGTCCGCGGTCCGGCGAGATCATTCTGCGTGACGGCGGCAAGAGTCACGACTGGCGTTCCACCGGAACCGACTTCAAACGTCCCACCCCACACTGGTGGTTTGACGACACGAACATCTATGGCCCCGACGGCTTCTCGCTGCCGATGACGCTGTCACTGCCCGGCGCCGTCAACCGCGGCAACGCCACGCAGGCCGTGGCCGCGGCGGTCGCGATGGGCGCCGACCCGGCGGCCGCGGTCGCCGCGGTGTCGCGCGTCGACGAGGTCGCCGGACGCTACCGCACCGTGCGCCTCGGCGAACACACCGCGCGGGTGCTGTTGGCGAAGAACCCGGCAGGCTGGCAGGAAGCGTTGTCGATGGTCGACAAACACGGTGCGGGCGTGGTGATCTCGGTCAACGGCCAGGTGCCAGACGGTGAAGACCTGTCGTGGTTGTGGGATGTGCGGTTCGAGCACTTCGAGGACACGCTCGTCGTGGCGGCCGGCGAACGCGGCACCGACCTCGCGGTGCGGTTGGGTTATGCGGGTGTGGAGCACACGCTGGTGCACGACACCCTCGCGGCGATCGCGTCGTGCCCGCCCGGGCACGTCGAGGTGATCGCCAACTACACCGCGTTCCTGCAGTTGAACCGGGTCTTGGAGCGTCGCGGTGCCTGAGTCGACGGTGCGCGTCGGGTTGGTCCTGCCCGATGTGATGGGAACCTACGGTGACGGCGGCAACGCCGTCGTGTTGCGACAGCGGCTGCGGCTGCGGGGATTCGACGCCGAGATCGTCGAGATCACGCTGAACGACCCGGTGCCCGCGGAACTCGACTTGTACACGCTCGGCGGGGCCGAGGACTACGCACAGCGCCTGGCCACCAAACACCTGTTGCGCTATCCGGGATTGCAACAGGCCGCGGCCCGTGGCGCGCCGGTGCTCGCGATCTGCGCGGCCATCCAAGTGCTCGGCCACTGGTACGAGACGTCGTCGGGCGAGCGCGTCGACGGCGTCGGCCTCCTCGACGTCACGACCTCACCACAGGACAAGCGCACGATCGGCGAGGTGGTGTCGCAGCCGCTGCTGACCGGCCTCTCCAAGCGCCTGACCGGCTTCGAAAACCACCGCGGTGGAACGGTTCTGGGCGCCGACGCGCGGCCCCTGGCGAAGGTCGTCAGCGGTGCGGGCAACCGTGCCGGCGACGGCTTCGACGGTGCGGTGCAGGGCAGCGTCGTCGCCACCTACCTGCACGGGCCGTGCCTGGCCCGCAACCCGGAGCTGGCCGACCACCTGCTCAGCAGCGTCGTCGGCGAGTTGGCGCCGCTGGAAATCGAAGAGGTGGAACAGCTTCGACGCGAACGCCTGGCCGCACCGCGCCGCGCCTGACCGGATCAGGCCGCGGCCGTCGTCTCCACGAAGTAACCCCGGCACGCCAGCGCCGCCTCGACCCGTGCCAACCACGCCTGGAGCCGCTCCCCCTCGCCGACCCACACCACGATCCACCCGAGACTCTCCAACATCCGCTGCTGCGCAACGTCTTCCGCTCCGCAGACCACCGCGACGCGGTATTCCGGCCAGCCGATGTCGAGATATGCGACCGGCTGCGATCCGACCAGGACCGGGAGCTGAGTCTGCGGGCGCGGACAACCCGCGTCGATCAGCGCCAGCCGCACGCGGCTCTGGCTCGGCGTCGCCGCCCCGCCGTCGACCAGCGTCAGCAGTTCGCGTAGCTGCCTGCTGCCCGGCGCGCGGGGATACCGGCGGGCCAGGTCGGCCACGTCCTCGACCGAGAACGGCCGGTCCCACATCAGCGCGTCCAGCCGTGCCAGCGCATCGCCGCGGTCGAGGTGACGCCCGACGTCGTACGCGGTGCGCACCCGCGTGGTGACCGGAAGCCCTGCAAGACTGGTGATTTCGTCGTCGGCGATGCTCTCCGTGCGCAGAACCAACCCCTCCTGCGGGCCGCACGATGCGCCGGCCACCTCGATGGGCTGCGTGACGTCGACCCACGACGCCCCGTGCAGCGCCGCCGCCGTCTGCCCGGCGATCACCCCCTTGCGGCGGGTCGCGAGCCACGCCGCGATCGCGCGGCCGCGCAGCGTGAGCTCACCATCGTTGGCGGCATAGACACCGCGAAACACCTTGCGGTACGACGTTCTCAGTGCATGGCGGGTGATCCACCCCGCCGCGACGGCCTCCCCGCCGAGAATTACCCGAACCATGCCCGCATCCTGCCCGCGGGCACCGACAAGTCGCGCCGGCTACAGGCCGAGGTCGCGCAGGAACTCCGGTTTGTACGCCTCGAGGATCACGTAGCCCGGATCGGGGGCGGCCACTTCCGGCGCATCGTCGGGCACCTCCTGCCCGCTGACCGGGTCCACCCACTCCTGGCTGTCGCCGTCCCAGCGGCTCACCGCGAACCGCGCGTCGACGCGGTCGTCGGCCACCAGCGCGCGCACCGTGCGCTCGGCTTCCTGCGCGTCGGCCAGCGTGGCGGTGTACAGCTGGATGCGGTCGCCGTCGCGGGTGACCGTGACCCGCGATCCGAGCCGTTTGCGTGCGCCGTCATCGAGGTCGAGGGTGCGCAGCTTCTCCCAGAACGAGAGATGGTGCTCGGCGCTGCCGAGTTCCACCTCGACCTTGAACTCCTCGTCCGGCATGAACTTCCTTCCTCGGCTAGGCCATGGCGCGCCGGCCCGCCAACGCGCGGCCGAGCGTCAGCTCATCGGCGAACTCCAGGTCACCGCCCATCGGCAGGCCGGACGCGATTCGGGTGACGGTCAATCCCGGAATGTCGCGCAACATGCGCACCAGATAGGTCGCCGTCGCCTCGCCCTCGGTGTTGGGGTCGGTCGCGATGATCACCTCGGTGACGTCCACCCCGTCCACCCGCTCACCGATTCGGTTGAGCAGCTCGCGGATTCGCAATTGTTCGGGCCCGACGCCGGACAGCGGATCCAGCGCGCCGCCCAGCACGTGGTAGCGCCCGCGGAACTCCCTGGTGCGTTCGACGGCCTGCACGTCCTTGGGCTCCTCGACCACGCAGACCAGTGAGGCGTCCCGTCGCGGATCGCTGCAGATGCGACACCGGTCGTCGTCGGAGACGTTGCCGCACACCGCGCAGAACTTCACCCCGTCGCGCACCTTGTTGAGCACGGCGGTCAGCCGGTCGATGTCTGGCGGCTCCACCGACAGCAGGTGGAAGGCGATCCGCTGCGCGCTCTTGGGGCCGATGCCGGGCAGCTTGCCGAGCTCGTCGATCAGATCCTGAACGGGTCCCTCGAACAATTACATTCCCGGGATACCGAGGTTGCCCATGCCGCCCGCGAGCGGCCCGAGCCGGTCGTGCGCCAGGATGGTGACCTGCTTGGAGGCGTCGGAGATGGCGCCGACGACGAGATCCTGCAGCGTCTCGACGTCCTCGGGGTCGACGACCTTCGGGTCGATCGACACGGCCACCACCTCACCGCTGCCCTTCATCGTGACCTGCACCAGGCCGCCGCCGGCCTGACCGTGCACCTCGGCGTTGGCCAGCGCCTCCTGCGCCTCCATCAGCTGCTGCTGGACCTGCTGGGCCTGCGCGAGCAGCGCGGACATATCGGGTTGGCCTTGCGGTTGCATGAGTGGTCCCCTTGCGTCTTCGTTGCGGTCCGGTCTCGACTTGGTCTCTGTCGTCGGCTCGCGGCCGTTTGGGCTTTCAGCCTAGTCGTGGTTGCGGTTACGGTGACGGCCGTGCCTGCCCGCCTGCGTGTCGGCGCCACTGGAGCATTACGCGGCTGTGCCGCGGTGGCCGCCGGACTACTCGTCGCCGCTTCGACGCTCGTCAGCCCTGCGTTCGAAGCGGATGCCGCTCCCGCCAACATCGCGGGCAAGATCGTCTTCCTCGACCCCGGACACAACGGCTCCAACGACGGCTCGATCAGCAGGCAGGTGCCCACCGGCCGCGGCGGCACCAAGGACTGCCAGGCCAGCGGCACCTCCACGGAGGACGGCTACCCCGAGCACACCTTCGCCTGGGAGACGACGCTGCGGATCCGGCAGGCCCTGCACGCGCTGGGCGTGCGCACCGCCATGTCGCGCGGTGACGACACCGGCCTGGGGCCCTGCGTCGACGAGCGCGCCGCGCTGGCGAACTCGATCAAGCCCAACGCGATCGTGAGCATCCACGCCGACGGCGGCCCGCCGACCGGTCGCGGATTCCACGTCCTGTACTCGTCCCCGCCGCTCAACGACGCGCAGGCGGGGCCGTCTCCACGGTTCGCGGCGATCATGCGCGACCAGTTGCAGGCGTCCGGGTTCGTGCCGTCGACCTACATCGGTTCCGGCGGGCTGAATCCCCGTTCGGACATCGCGGGCCTGAACCTCGCGCAGTACCCGTCGATCCTGGTCGAGCTGGGCAACATGAAGAGTCCTGTCGACTCGGCGCTGATGAAGACGCCAGAAGGCAGGCAGAAGTACGCCGACGCCGTCGTGCGCGGTATCGCGGGGTTCCTGGGCTCGACGTAGCCCTGACGGGCGTTACCCCTCGACGTGCTTCTTGAGGTTTTCGAGCACCTCGGCCTGGATCTTGCGCAGACCCAGCGGCGCGAACGTCTTCTCGAAGAAGCCGCCGATACCGCCCGCGCCCTGCCAGGACGTCTTGACCGTCACCGACGACCCCTGGCCCGCGGGCGCCACCGTCCAGTTGGTGATCATCGACGAGTTGGCGTCCTTCTCGATGACTGTGTGACCGGCCACATCGACCTCCGCCTTGACGTCGCGCACCCGTGACTTGGTGGCCTGCAGCTTCCAGCTGGCCACCGTGCCCGCGCCCTGCCCGCCCTGCAGCACCTTGTAGTCGCTGTAGTGGGGCGACAGGATCTTCGGGCGCACGTTGGCGTAATCCGCGACGGCCGACAGCACCGCCTCGGGCGCAGCGTCGACCAAGACGGTGCTGGATGCGCTGACCTGTCCCATCGGTACGAGCTCCTCGGTTGAAGGTTCCATGCGGTCGCATCGCCTGCGACCGCGGACTAGCGTATATGCGTGTCTGTAGCCCGAACCGACGCACATGCTCTTCAGGCCGCGGGCGTGCAGCGGCTCCTGAACAGCTACCGTGCGATTCCGCCCGATGCCACCGTGCGCCTGGCCAAGCCCACGTCGAACCTGTTCCGTGCGCGAGCCAAGACCGCTGGGAAGGGGCTGGACGTCTCGGGTTTGACCGGTGTCATCGCGGTGGATCCCGACGCGCGCACCGCCGACGTCGCCGGGATGTGCACCTACGAGGACCTGGTCGCCGCGACGCTGCCATACGGCTTGTCGCCGTTGGTGGTACCGCAGCTGAAGACGATCACGCTCGGCGGGGCGGTCACCGGGTTGGGGATCGAGTCGGCGTCGTTTCGCAACGGCCTTCCGCACGAGTCGGTGTTGGAGATGGACATCCTCACCGGCTCCGGTGATGTCGTCACCGCGTCCCCTGAGCAGAACGCCGATTTGTATCGGGCCTTCCCCAATTCGTATGGCACCCTCGGTTATTCGGTCCGGCTGAAGATCGAGCTGGAAACCGTGCGGCCATTCGTGGCGCTGCGCCATCTGCGGTTCAACACGATCGAGGACCTCGTCGCCGTGATGGACCGCATCGTCGAAACCCGCGCCTACGGCGACACCCCCATCGACTATCTCGACGGCGTGGTGTTCTCCGCGGACGAGGCCTATCTGACGCTGGGATTCCAGACCGCGACGCCGGGACCGGTCAGCGACTACACCGGTCAGCAGATCTACTACCGCTCGATTCAGCACGAGGGCGAGAACGGCGCCGAGAAACACGACCGGCTCACCATCCATGACTACCTCTGGCGGTGGGACACCGACTGGTTCTGGTGCTCACGGGCGTTCGGCGCCCAGAACCCGCGGATCCGCCGGTTCTGGCCGCGCCGGTATCGGCGCAGCAGTTTCTACTGGAAGCTCATCGGATACGACCAGCGCTTCGACATCGCCGATCGGATCGAGAAGCGCAACGGCCGGCCCCCGCTCGAACGCGTCGTCCAGGATGTCGAGGTGCCGATCGGACGGGTCGCGGAGTTCCTGCACTGGTTCGCCGACAACGTGCCGATCGAGCCGATCTGGTTGTGCCCGTTGCGACTCCGCGACGACGCCGGTTGGCCGCTGTATCCGATCCGGCCGCAGCAGACCTACGTCAACGTGGGATTTTGGTCGTCGGTGCCGGTCGGTCCCACCGAGGGGTACACCAACAAACTCATCGAGCGCAAGGTCAGCGAACTCGACGGACACAAATCGTTGTACTCGGATTCCTATTACAGCCGCGAGGAATTCGACGATCTGTACGGCGGCGAAACGTACAAGATCGTGAAGAAGGCATACGATCCAGATACACGGCTGCTCGATCTTTACGCGAAGGCGGTGCAGAGGCGATGACGACTTTCAAGGAACACGCGACGCAAACGGCGGCAGGCAAACTCACGCTGGCCGAGATCCTGGAGATCCTCGCCGGGGGTAACCTTCCGCTGCGTTTCACGGCATACGACGGCAGTGCCGCCGGGCCCGAGGACTCCGCGATCGGCCTGGAGCTGTTGACGCCGCGCGGCACGACGTATCTGGCCACCGCCCCCGGGGATCTGGGGTTGGCGCGGGCCTACGTGTCGGGCGACCTGATACCGCACGGTGTACATCCCGGCGATCCCTACGAACTGCTCAAGGCGCTCGACGACAAGATGGACTTCAAGCGTCCGCCCGCGCGGGTGCTCGCCCAGATCGTGCGCTCCATCGGCATCGAGCACCTCAAGCCGATCGCACCGCCGCCGCAGGAGGCGCTGCCGCGTTGGCGTCGTATCGCAGAAGGCTTGCGGCACAGCAAGACTCGTGATGCCGAGGCGATCCACCACCACTACGACGTGTCGAACGCGTTCTACGAATGGGTGCTCGGCCCGTCGATGACCTACACCTGCGCGTGCTACCCGCACGACGGTGCGACCCTCGAGGAGGCGCAGGAGAACAAGTACCGCCTGGTGTTCGAGAAGCTGCGCCTGCGGCCCGGCGACCGCCTGCTCGACGTCGGTTGCGGTTGGGGCGGAATGGTGCGCTACGCGGCGCGGCACGGGGTCAAGGCGATCGGGGTCACGCTGTCGAAGGAGCAGGCGTCCTGGGCGCGCGAAGCCATCGCCCGCGACGGGCTCCAAGACCTCGCCGAGGTGCGCCACGGCGACTACCGCGACGTGCGGGAGTCCGGTTTCGACGCGGTGTCGTCGATCGGGCTGACCGAGCACATCGGCGTGCACAACTACCCCGCGTATTTCGGTTTCCTGCAGTCGAAGATGCGCCCCGGTGCGCTGCTGCTCAACCACTGCATCACCCGTCCGGACAACAGGGCGGCGGCGGGTGCCGGCGGTTTCATCGACCGTTACGTCTTCCCCGACGGTGAGCTCACCGGGTCGGGCCGGATCATCACCGAGGCGCAGGACGTCGGCCTGGAGGTGGTCCACGAGGAGAACCTGCGCCACCACTACGCGCTGACATTGCGCGACTGGTGCCGCAACCTGGTGGAGCACTGGGACGAGGCCGTCGCCGAGGTCGGCCTGGCGACCGCGAAGGTGTGGGGTCTCTACATGGCCGGGTCACGGCTGGGCTTCGAGACGAACATCGTTCAGCTGCACCAGGTTCTGGCGGTCAAGCTGGACGGCGGCTACGACGGCGGTCTGCCGCTGCGGCCGTGGTGGACGGCCTAGCCGTCGATACGCCGGGCGCCCAGCTCGTTCTGCAGTAGTTCGAGCGCGACTTCCTCCGGATCGCGGCGGGGCGTCTCGGAGGTGTCGCTGCCGGCTTCGGCCAGCATGCTCTCCTCGTCGTCCTCCTCCGGCGGTGGCGGGGGCGGCGGTGGTCCGGGGATGG
>NZ_LZSQ01000002.1 GCF_001665535.1 Mycobacterium sp. 852002-51961_SCH5331710 | reverse complement strand
CGGGGCCGGTGCGGGCACCGACCGGGGCTGCTCGAACCGGGCGCTGGCCGGCGTGCCCGACATCGGCACCCGCATCATCGAATTCGGTTGCCGCGGCGGAGTGCTCGACCGTGCGGCCGGCATCTGTGTCGTGATCTCGTTCTGCTGCGGCGGCGGCGCCTGACCCGCCTTGGTCTGCCCGACGGACACCGTGGGTCCGGTCATCTCGACGGGAGCGTGACCGGTGGGCATCGGTGCGGGCGGGGGCGTGGCCGAACCGGTGGCGGCGGCGTCACGATCCACTGCGTCGTCGTCGGCTGTCTGGACAGCGTCTCCCGCGGAGTGGAAAAGCCGGTCATAGTCTGCCGACATGGGAACCTCTCTGATCAATAACTAGTGCGGATGCACGCGGTGGTGGGCAAGACCCCCCGTAGGGTTGAGCTTGCCCACCCGCGTGCGGCTTCTATCCGCCGAACGAGCCCTCGATGAGCTTGTCGGCCTGAAACATCGTTCCCCCGGTGCCGCCGGACTCCTGAATGGTGGAGGCGAGCTGCCGGAGCGCGGTGTTGAGCTCCGCCGACGCGGTGTCCCAACGCATTTGGACGGCCTGGTAGGCCTCGGAGCTGGTGCCTCCCCAGACACCGGCGAGGGCCGCCAGCGAGCCCTTGCCCTCCTCGAGCAGGCCTTCGGTCTGGCCCACAGCGGTGTTGATCTCGGCCGACGACGCATCGATCGCGGCGTAGTTGTAAACCTTCTCGCTCATAACGTTTCTCCGTTCGTCTCAGTGGGTCAGAACTGCATCGCCGAGGACAACGCCGCGGACCCGTCGCTGTCCATCGCCGCGTACTGCGAGCCCGCAGAGTGGATGTTGGCCGAGATGTCGTCGAGCGCCTGAACCTGACGGACCGCCGCCTCGTGGAAGCGCATCAGCGCCGCCTGAGCGGCCGACCCGGCCTCACCGACCAGCTGTGCCGACAGCGCGCCGGCCGTCGACTCGACGTGACCGATGACGGCCCGCAGCTCTCCACCGATGCGTTCGAAATTGGCTGCCTCCTTGGCGAGGACAGCAACGTCGGTATTCATTGCCATGCTGGATACTCTTTCTCTCTTCCTCTGTCCTCACCATCGATGGCGAGTCTTTCCGGTCGGTTGACCGGGAAGTCTTGGTGTGCGATCACCAGTCGTCGTCCTCGTCTTCTCCGACGTCCTGGGGCAGCACGCGCGGCGCCGTCAGCCCCTGCTTGCTTCCGCCGCTGCTGCCCCGCTGGCCCATGTGACCCATCGGCGCTCCGCCGCCACCGCCGGCGCCGACCGGCGCGAGACCGCCACCGCTGCCGCCCGCAGCGGCACCCGGAGCACCGGCGCCCGTCGACGGTTGACCGATCAGCTCGGCCATCAACGGGGTGCGCGCCATCGTCCCGCCGGCACCCGGTAGCGACGCCGCGCGCACCAGGCCCGCCCCGGACGTCGCCCCTGAACCACCGGCCAGCGGATGGTTCGACAGCGGGCTGGCACCGACGAGACCGACCTGCATCTTGTCACTGCCCAGACTGCTCCCGAGCTGGGTGAACAGCGAGGTGACCTGTTGCGGCGGCTGGGCCATCTGCTGCACCGGTTGCGTCACCATCTGCATGCCCTGCTGCGGCACCTGCGCCAGCGTCGAGCCGAGCTGCGACGCCATTTGCATGCCCATCTGCATGCCTTGCTGCATCGGCTGATTGGGTTGTGCCTGCTGCGTGAGGTTCTCGGCCTTCTGCACCTGGCCCTCGGCGTGCTGGCCCGCCATGCCTATCTGGGAGGTCGCCCGCCCGCCTTGCAGCACCGCCGACTCCATCGACGCCTGCGTGCTCACCTGGGTGATGACCGCGTTGCGCAGCGCCGTGGCCGGCGCGGCGGCCGCCGCGAAACCGGTGGCCATCGCGGCGCCGCCTGCGGCCACACCCGGTATCACGATCGGTTTCGGCGGCATGATCGGTTCGAAGAGGAGGTTGAGGGCGGTCTCGGCCTGATAGAGGTCCATCGCCCCGGCGGCCTGGTTCCACATGCGGACGAAGTAGTCGAACTCGTTGACGCCGATGGGGACCGTGTTGACGCCGAGGAAGTTGGTGGCCTCGAGCACCCCGTGGGTGATGTGGTTCTGCTCGATCTCCGGGAGCGGTGGCGTGGTGGCCATCGCCTGGCTGTAGGAGTTCGCCTGAGCGGTCGCCTGCAACGCCCGCTTCATGGCCTGAGCGCTTACGGTCCGTAGCCAGGCGATCATCGGCATGGTTGCCGCGACGACCCGTTCGCTTGCCGAGCCGCTCCACACCGACGTGAGGGCGGCCAGGCTCGCGGCCAATTCGTCGGCCTGCGTCTCCAACGAGATCGCCAACGCCTCCCAGCCCGCGGCGGCTTGTAGCATCGGCGCCGCGCCCGCGCCGGCCATGAGCCGGGCGGTATTGAATTCTGGCGGCAAGGCATGCCAGAACATCGTCTAGGTCTTCCCTGGTTCGTCGAATCGCGATCAGAACGTCGCGGCGTTCGAGCCGTCCACGGCGTTGTAGATTCCGGCGCTCTCGACGACGGCCGCGCCCATTCGAGCCAACTCTTCCTGGGCAAACGTGTTCATCGCGAGCGTCTCCACGCCCTCGGCTGCGAAGGCGGCCGCTGCCTGTGCGGAAACCTCGTCGGCACCGGCCGGAACCAGGGCGGTGACCGCCGCGCCGGCCGTCGTGCCCGCTGCGAGCCCGCGGGTGCCGTTAGCCACCACCTGCGACCCGATTCCCACGGCGCCCGGGTTGTGCATCAACGGTTCCATTCGAAAAATCTCCTCATTGGCTACGAAATCAATGCGTATGAACTTGTTGACGTTCGGATACGGTTGTCGGTCAGCCAGGAACCGCGCTCCCCGACCTCTTTGCTGCGACGCCACCATCGCGTTTGCTAGCATGCGCCTCGAACCATAGTAACCACGGTTCGCGGGTGGTGCTTACACAACTTCTTCCGGCGGATCCACGTACGCCGCCTGGATGACCTCCTTCCCGTCGGGTGAGACCAGGAACCCCTGGCCGGGTGGCCGGCGCTTGAGCCTGACCTCGCTGGACGGAAACTCCTGTTTCTCGCCCGAGAGGAAGAGCGTCGGCGATCCAGCGCCGTACGCGGCTCCGACGAATTTGTCCATGGTCGCGCGGTGCGCCTGGCTCATCTGGCAGGTCACGATGATGTGCAGTCCGATGTCAGCGGCCGCAGGCAACAGCGGGAACAGCGGAGCCATGGGCGGCACCACGCCGCTTGCGGCGACGATCATGTGCCAGTCGTCGACCAGCAGCACGACATCGGGTCCGCTCCACCACGAGCGCGAACGCAACTGCGCCGTGGTGAGATCCGCCGGCGGGAGCCGCCTCTGCAGGTTGATGGCGAACGCCTTGATCGCCTCTTCGAGGCCCGCATTGTTGCGGTTGATCGCGCCCGCGGCGAGCAGGTGCGACTCCGGCACCGCGTCGAGCAGTCCGGACCGGTAGTCGGCGAGCATGAACCGCACCTGATCCGGGCTGTTGCGAGCGCAGATCGCTTGCGCCACAGCGTGAGCGATGCGGGTCTTACCCGACTTGGGCCCGCCGAAGATCAGCAGGTGCGGGGTGGTGTGCATGTGGTTGTAGGCAACGCCCATATCGGACTCGCGCAGGCCGAGCGGCACCGTCCACCGGCTGCGGTAATCGGCATCGGGGCCGGGCGGGTTCGGATCGAGCTGATGCAGGTAGATGCGCTCGGGGAGCACGCGAACCTTCGGCGCCTGGTCGGTGTGCCGTGCCGAAATGATCTGCACGGCTTCGGACATCGCGCCGACGAGGTTGTCCGCGCTGTGCACACCGTCGAGCCGCGGCACCCCCATCATCAGGTGGTGCTTCTCCGTCGACACCGCGCGACCCGGCCGGTTCGCCGGTATCTCGCGGGTGATGCGGTCGATCTGGGTCTCGTTGACGTCACCGAGCCGGAACTCGACCTTGGTGCCGAGGTAGTCGCGCACGCGCGCCTTCAGCTCGGTCCAGCGCGGCGTCGAAATCACCGTGTGCACACCGAATTGCAGACCCTGACCGGCGAGGTCCTGCACGACGGGCTCGAGGTCGGGGAATTCCGCGACGAAGGCGGGCCAACCGTCGATGACCAGGAACACGTCGCCGAACGGATCGGCGGCCAGCGGATGGTTCGCGTCGTCGCGCATCTGCCGGTACGCGGCCATGGAGCCGACGCGGTACTGCTTGAACATCGCTTCGCGCTGCCGCAGAACCCCTTTCATCTCCGCGATGACGCGGTTGACCCGGTCCGGCTCCGAACGTGTCGCCACGCCGCCAACGTGCGGCAGGTCCTCGAGATACATCAGACCGCCGCCGCCGAGGTCCACGCAGTAGAACTGGACCTGCCGCGGCGTGTGTGATGCGGCGGCGGACAGGATCAGCGTCTGAAGGAAGGTCGACTTGCCGGTCTGCGGCGCGCCGCCGACGGCGATGTTGCCGCCCGCCGACGAGGTGTCGATACCCCATACCTCCTGGCGGTGCCTACGCGGCTCATCCATGATGCCGAGACCGAAGCGCAGCGGCTGACGCAGGCGGTCGTTGGCGATCAGTTCGTTGACCGGCGTCGGATCGGCCAACGGCGGCAACCACATTCGATAGGCGCGGGTCTCACCGGTGGTCAGCTGGTCGAGGACCACCTCGCGGAGCACGCGCTGCTCGGATTCGATGCTCATGACCTCACCACCGGTTCAGGGATTGGCGCCGCGGTGAAGGGGCGGATCCGCACACGGCCCTGCCCGTTGGTTTGCGGTCTGGCTTCCCCGTCATCTTGTCGCGCGGCGGTCGGGACGTAGTTGACGCCGGTGTAGACGCTGTGGAACTTGACCGGATCCTCCATGCCGACGCGGAGGAAGCCCACACCGCTCTCCTTGTTCGTGATGTACTGCGCCTCCGGCGTTCCGATCACGGCCTTGGATTCCGCGGAGCTGGTGGTACGCAGCGCGATCCGGTAGGTCAGGTTCGGTTCGAGCTTGTCGATCCGCACACCGCCGGTGTTCAGCGACTGCGTCGCCAGCAGCAGGTGCACCCGCAGCGACCGGCCGACGCGGCAGATGCGGTCGAACAGCCCGATGAAGTCGGGATGGTTCTGCAGCAACTCGGCGAACTCGTCGACGACGACGAAAAGGGTCGGCAGCGGCGGGAGGTCGGCTCCACGTTCGCGGTGCTTCTCGTACTCGGCAACACCGGACAGGGCGCCCGCCGCGCCGACCTGGATACCGGCCTGGCGCAGGATGGACTGCCTGCGGTCCAGTTCACCGCTGAGCACCTCGCCCATGCGGCTGACCAGTTCGGCTTCTTCCTCCATGTTGGTGACGACGGCGGCGGTGTGGGGCAACTTCTCCATGCCCAGGAACGTCGAACCGCCCTTGAAGTCGGTGAGCAGCAGGTTGACCTGGTCCGGGTGGTGGGTGGCCGCCAGCGACAGGATCAGGGTGCGCAGGAACTCTGACTTGCCCGAACCCGTTGTCCCGATCAGCATCCCGTGTGGTCCGGCGCCGTACTCGGCGCCTTCCTTGATGTCGAGGTGCATGATGTCGCCGGTCTTGAGCTCGTGGCCGAACGGGATGCGCAACCGGTCGCGGTCGGTGTCGCTGAACATGCGCCACCGCGCCGGCGTCACCTCCTCTATCGTCTGCGCCCCGACCAGTTGGTGCCACTCGGTGGCGACCTTCTTGTGCACGCGGACGCTCTTGTCGATGATCGTGCCGGTGATCGACCAGCCCGCCAGCTTCCGCGCGATGCGCGCGGCCTGATCGGAGGTCATGCGGTCGACGGTCGACGTGATGAGCCGGAAGGTCTGGTTGGGCAGCCGATCGTCGGCGGTGCCGTCGGCCGCCACTCGAATCCGGTACGCCGAGCCGCGGTGATTGCCGAGCGTGACGACCGTGACGCCGGCTCGGCCGTCGACCGGGAAGCCGGCCTTTCCGCCGGTCAGGTCGAAGACCACGACGTAGGGTCCGCTCGGCGCCGCGTCGGCGGTGTGCGGTCCGCGTGCGGTGAGGTCGCTGAAGCCGTCGGGGCGGGTGAAGATCATGCGGGTGGGGCCGGCCGCGTCGGTGTCCGTCTGGTGTTGCACATGCGGTAACCACTTGAGCCAGGCCCAGTTCGGGTCCTCGGGGTTGTCGATGAGCACCCGCATCTGCAGGAGGTCCGGCGGGTGGAAGACGGCGAGGTGACAGATCACGGCCGTCAGCAGGCCCGCGGCGCCGTCCGGGTCACCGCCGATCGCGATGGTGGGAAACGTGCGCAGCTGCAGTAATTTCGGGCAGTCGTGAATGAGCCCGTGGGTGCGGAGGAACTTCGTCACCCACATGTGGCTGACCGGTTCCAGGTGCGGTTGTGGTGCGCCCTGTGGACCCGCCAGCTCTCCCCCGACGGCGGGTTTCAGTAGGCGGTCGACCGCGGGTTCGGTGCCCAACCCGATCCGGGTGGCGGCGTAGAAGTCGGCATTGGTCTGCCGCGACCACTGGCGGTTGGTCCCGATGATCGACAACAGGTCTTCGGGGTGCGGCGCGTGATAGTTGAAGAACGTGACCTGCGCGGCGGCCGACGATGTGACGCGGGTGCGGAGCCCGGCCAGATAGCGCAGGTATTCCTTGCGATCGGCGTTGATCTCGGGAACGCGCTTGCCGCCGGGTCCGCCGCCCGCCATGAATCCGACGGTCGCCATGATCATCATCAGCGGCATCATCAGCATGTACGGCGAGAGTTGCCGGATGCCGGTGAAGATCATGATCGCGACCATGCCGAGCATGCCGCCGCCCATCACCCACGGCAGCGCCTTCTGGATACCCGACGGCGGAACCTCGACACCGAGGTCTTCCGGTGGGGCGACGTTGATCTCACCTGGTGTCAGGCGCGGGCCACGCTTGATGATCGGCGTGAACTTCTTGGTGGTCATCCGCCACCTCCTGCCGGTGCGGCGGCCGGCTCGGCGGCGCCGTTCACCTTGCGCGGATTGGGATCCGGGGGCAGCGTGTCGTGTTCGACGAGCGCCGCCTCCTTCGACAGCACTGGGCCGTCCATCAGCAACCCGACCACCTGCCACGGCGCGGTGGTGGGCCCGGTCAGCCCGAGGGTCTTGCCGGTGTCCTCGTTGGGCAAGCCGTACCGGACACCCTGCGGGTCGATGTAGTAGAGACTCTCGCCGTACCGCGGATCGGGCGACTGCAACTGGATGTACTGTCCGCCGTCGATGTAAACGGTTGCCGCGCCACCGATCTGCTTGATCCCGGTGCTCATGGCCGACGACGGGATCGGCAGGTGGCGCCCGGCGATCACCGTGGTCTTCGGCGCCTGGTCGCCCGGCTCGCGCTGCCACGCCCAGCACAGGGTCGGCGCGTCGTCACGCTGCAGGATCTCCAAGGGCTTGTCGGGTAGTGGAGAAGCGAACACCTGCTCGGGAATCCGCGCCACCACACTGGTTTCCACCGACGGCGGCGTCACGAGTCCGAACGAATTGGTCGCGCGCAGCGCTGCGGCGGTGGCGTCGTTGATCCGCGCGACACCGTCGGGCAGCACCACGAAGTGCTGTTCACCGTCTTCGGTCAGCGCCTTGAACACCGAACCGATCACCAGGTTCGGCGGCAGCCCGACCGTGTTCGGCGTGCCGAACAGGGGGATGTCGGGCAGACGCCACGGTCCGGCGTTGGGAAGCGCGTTGAACAGTCCCTGCGAGATCGGCGTCGCCCTCGCCGTCACCGGGATCCCCACCGCCGAGGTGACCGCGCGGTCCGCGAGATCGATGTCGTGCCTTCCGCCCTCGGTGACCAGCCAGACGTCGTTCTCGTAGGACACCAACATGCCCTGGTCGGGGCGCATCGGCGCGACCGCGGAGTCGGTGACCAACGGCCGCACGATGATCGACGACTCGAGGTTCGGCACCACGCTCTCCGGCTTGGTGACCGTGTCGCACAGCGTCCACATCGAATTCGCGCCGCCCACCGGCGTCGCGTACGGCGCGCCGGGGATGCCGATCGGCTGTCCCTTCGGCATCCGGTTCAATTCCTCGGATTTGACGGCCGACGGCGTTCCGGCGTTACCGAGCACCAACCGCGCCGAGGTCAGGTTGTACACGGGCCGCAGCTGTCCACTGCCCGGAAGCACGACGTAGAGCTGGTTGGTCCCGCGGTCGACGAGAAGTGTGTCGTTCCCGCGCTTTCCGAGTGGTTTGAAGTACGCCAGCAGCGCGGCGCCCAGGCAGACCGCGACCGCGATGATCACTCCGACGGAGACCGCGCGGCTGTAGAACTGCAACGGGTCGTCGAACATCCTCGTGTCCCGGCGCACGATCGCGTGCTCCACACGGCGCAGCAGAAAACGCCAGCCGCTGACCTGCACCTTGGTGGTGAGCCGGAAACCCGCCATGCCTACTCGCCGATACTCAGACGTGCGTGTACCGCGCTGATCGCCGCGGCCATGTCCTCACCGTTGATCTCGGAGAGCTGCTCGTCGCCGAGGCTTTCGATGTCCAGCGACCGGGCCAACCGCATGTCGCGGTTCTGTTCGGAGGCCTCAACCAGCTGGCGGGCGTAGCGGCCGTTGCCCGCGATGTCGAGCGCGGGCTTGCCGTTGAGAGACCGGCTGCTCAGCAGCGTGGCCGCCTCTCGCACCTGCTTGGCTGCCTGATCGTTGAGCGACGAGTCATTGGCCCGCGCAATGACTTCGGCGATCTCGACGATCTCGTCGGGGGTGTACGAGTCGAACTCGATGCGGGTGGCGAAGCGCGACCGGAGGCCGTCGTTGGATTCGAGCAGGCGGTCGATGTCCGCGCTGTAGCCGGCGATGATCACCACCAGCCTGTCGCGGTCGTTCTCCATCCGGGCCAGCAGTGTCTCCAGCGCCTCGGTGCCGAACGGGTCGGCGCGCCCGTCGCGTTCCTGCACCAGGGTGTAGGCCTCGTCGAGGAACAACACGCCGCCGAGGGCGCGGTCGATGGTGCGGCTGGTCTTGACCGCCGACTGGCCCTCGTACTCGGCGACGAAGTCCTTTCGGGACGACTCGACGAGCTTCGGCTCGGCGATGACGCCAAGGCCGGCAAGGATATTCGCCACGACGCGGGCGATCGTCGTCTTCCCGGTTCCGGGCGGCCCGGCGAAGATCATGTGCTTGGACGCCTGCGCGACCTTCATCCCGCGCGCCGCGCGGATCTTCGCCATCTGCGTGGCGGCGCGGTAGGCCTCGATCTGTTCCTTGACCCTCGTCAACCCGATCTGACGGTCGAGTTCGGCCTGCGCCTCGGCGAGTAACCGCTCCCGGCCGGTGGTGTCGGCCTCGACGCTGTTCGGGTCCCACGGATCCTTGCGGGCCGCGATCTGCTCCGCGGTGGTCGTGGTGAGCCGGTATGACGGGTCGCGAAGCGCCTCAATGACTTTCAGGTCCGGGTGGGTGGCCTGCATCCACTCGAGCAGTGCGAGCGCGGACTCTTCGTTGCCTTGGCTGCGGCGGGTCATCGCCAGGAACCACGCGATCGCGGGTGCGCACGCCTCCCCGGCGGGCGAGGAGTTGGACTCGGTGAGTCGCCGCTCGGCCTCGGTGAACAGTCCGAGGTTGGCCGCCGCGACACCGTGCGCCACACCCGCTGCCGCCGCAAGGAACTTGTCGGGCCAGGCGCCGGCACCGCGAACCTGGTCGATCACATCGGTCCAGCGTTCCGCGGCACCGTAGATCACGGCCTTGATCCAGGACACCAGGTGTTCGGCCCCGGCGGCAGGGGCGTCCTCGAGCGCCTCCATCGCGTCGGCGCAATTGCCGATCGATGCTTCGTTGGCCGCAAATCCCATGGTGATGGCCAGCGGCGAGTTGACCGGGTAGGTGATGTCGCCGAACCGTCCGCCGATCGGCACCCGCGCGTTGAGGCTGTTCATCGAGATCTCCGCCGCACCGGCGAGTTGGCCGAAGTTGGCCCGCGAGTACCACGCCCGGAACAGCGTGACCCTGTCCGTGTCCCCGCAGCGGATGCGTCCCACCCACGCGTCGCAGGCGGTTTCGTCGAAATTGGTGATCTCCGTGAAGATTTCGAATGATCGCGCCGGTGTGCTGGCCAGCATTCCGACCGCACTTCCGAACAGGCTCGCGAGATGCTCAGTCATGATCACCGGCATATCGTGTCGAGAACACCCGTGCGCGTTCGGCGCGGGCCCGTTCGGGGCTGGGCAAACCGAGGTCGCGGGTGAGGAAGTCGCGGGTCGCCGCGTCGTCGTGACCCTGTTCGCGCATCCCCTCGAGCATGCTGGCGTACTGCGCCGACTGGGCGTCCCGGGCGGCGAGGCCCGCCACGACGACGACCTCGTCGGCGAGCACGGACTCGGTCAGGCCGCCGGCCTTCTCGGACAGCTCGATGCGGCTGATGCGACCGTCGAGGAACGCGCTCACCGAAACCGTACCGGGCGGGTTGGTCACGGTCACAACGGAATCCGGCGATTGCGCGGCGTCGTTCTGGTCGCGTCCGTAGACGTCCAACACATCGAGAACTGATTCCTCGGGCGCGTCGGGAGGGCTGAAGTCCAGCGCGGCCATATCGTCACGCTCGTCATCGAAGTCGCGCGGCGACGTCTCATCCGCCATTAGCGGCCTCCGCTGACTCGAGCGTGGCGTGGTCGAACCACTTGCCCGAAGGCAGGAATTCGATCAGCCCGTCCAGTGCCCGCGCCAGGTTGTCGGCGCTGCCCGGCAGGAAGCTTCCGTATAACTCACCGCTGACGCGGCGCGGGATCGACACGATCCGGCCGTACTTCGAGTCGAGCACGCCTGCCGCGACGTCGGCCTGCGTGAACGTGCCGCCGGGATGCCGCTCGATCGCGGTGATCTCCGCCCAACTGTCCGGACCGGCGATGATGTCGGCGTATGCGCGCGCCGAGGACGGGCCGATGCCGTAAGCGGCGATCTGGTTTGCGTCGCGGCACTCGGCGAGTTTGCTCGCCACACCGGTGAGCGGTTCGACGTCCGCAGGCGTGGCGGTACCGAGGACGGTCATCACCATGCCCGCCAGACCAACCTGCGGGGCCACCCGCTGCAGCACCAGCATGTCGCCGTCACGAGCGGCGACGACATGGCGGTCGCCCTTTCGACAGACCACGAAACGAATGAGCTTGCCGCCGACGTCGCGCCGCCACCAGCGCGCCTCCAGCGTGCGGTCAGCCCGGCTCAAGGTGTCGACCATGGCCGTCACCTCGGGATGGGGCTGGCCGAAGACGTCGAGCACGCCCTGCGCGGTCAGGTCGCGAGCGACCTGCTCCCAGACACGGTCGCGCAGTTCGGGCTGGGGGATGTTCTGGCGGATACCCAACGCCGTCGGAAACTCCATGAGGCCGAGCCGGTCGGCGATCACCAGGATGCCGTCGATGGTGACTTCGACACCGACGACGTCGTCGATGTGCGTGGCGTCGGGGCTCACGTCCGATCCGCCTGCATCTGCGCGTTCAACACCGAGGCCGCCGCCTCATCTGTCCGGTCGTAGCGCGCAAGCGCGTCGGCGAGCGTGTCGGACAGCGCCGCGGATGCGTCGACCAGCTTTGTGCCCGCGCGCCGGCGCGAGTCCAGCACGGTGCCGAGCGCGCCGGCGGTAGAGGCTGCGATGTCGCCGTGGGTGTTCCTGACCGCTTCACCGATCTCCTCGGCGGAGCGTGCCGTCGCCATGGCGTCCGAAGCGGTTCGGGCATGGCGGGCCGCCAGGTCCGCGAGGTGAGTGGCGGAGACGCGCACATCGTCACCGGACATGACGTTTGCCCCTCTCCTTCGTCGTACGGTGGCGGGCGATGCTCGCTACCGCCACCGTTTGCGCACAGACCCCGAGTCTTTTGCCGCGGATCAGCTACACGCGGCCGGAGCCGAACGCGCAGGCCCCGTCGCCGCGAGCCAGCGTACCAGCGGTTCAGCGGTGCTCATGACACGGAATTTCGTTGCATTGATCAGCACCCTCGGCACGTACGGGGAAGTCCTAGTTAATCCCCACAGTGGAATTTCGGCGGCATAAGACGACCTATGGCAAATCCAGCAAACGCTGAGTCTCAGCTCTGGCCCGCTCCGTGCGTGGTGAGACCTGCAACGAGCGTCAGTACCGGCAAGTTACGCCGACGACAATTTTGGCGCCGTCCAATCGGGCCTTTCGGCGGCCCTCGTCACGGCCACCCAGCCTCCTTTGGTGTTTGCTGGAAGCGCGGACGACGGGCACCTGGAACAGTGGTCGATACTGGGGCGGGGACCCGCGACACGAGCTGGAGGAGATCGCATTGACGGACCGCGATGATGCGCTGCGACGAGAACTCGGCTGGGCGAGCTCCGAGGAAGCCGCCGGTGAGCCGTCGTCCTCCGAACCGGAGGCCACGCCCACGCCGCCTCCGGGATTCCCTGATCCGGAGCCGCCACGCACCACCTTCCGCGAGCAGCCCGCGCGGTTCGGCCCGCCACCCGACTCCCTGGACGACACCGGGCCGGTGCCCGTCGCAACCCGTCCCGATCCACGGATGTGGGGCCACCCCACCCGACAGCAGCCGACTCCCAGGGCACCGCAGCAGCCCGGGCACCCGGCGCCGGGCCCGTGGGCGGGCCACGGTCCCCAGGCGCCGGGCCCGCAGGTCCCGCCCCCGCAAGCCGGTTCCTACGCGGAACGCATCAGGCCCGACGAGTTGGTTCCGCCCCGGAAGCCGGCGCCGACGCGGGGTTGGCGGTTCGTCCTCTACCGGGCCACGTTCGGATCGGTGAACCTCGGCCCGGGTCCGGACGAGGTGCGCCAGGCGGAGTTGGAAGCCAAGATCCGCGGAGCGCTGCGGGGTCACTACAAGATCGGCGTGATGGGCAAGGGCGGGGTCGGCAAGACGACCGTCTCGGCGAGTCTCGGCTCGGTGTTCGCCGAACTGCGGCAGGACGACCGGGTGGTGGCGATCGACGCGGACACCGCGTTCGGCAAGCTCGGCAGCCGCGTCGACCCCAGGGTCCAGGGCTCGTACTGGGAGCTGGCGTCCGATCAGCACCTGGAGACCTTCGCCGACGTGCGCAGCCGCGTCGGCAACAACGCCGCCGGGTTGTTCGTGCTCGCCGGTGAAGGCACGCCCGCGCGCCGCCGGGTACTCGACCCGGCGATCTACCGCGAGGCGACCTCACGGCTGGACCGCTACTTCACGATCTCGATCATCGACTGCAGTTCGACGATGGACTCACCCGTCACACAGGAGGTGTTGCGTGACCTGGACGCGATGGTCGTGGTGTCCTCGCCGTGGGTCGACGGCGCGGCCGCGGCGGGCCAGACGCTGGACTGGCTGGCCGCCCGCGGGTTGACCCGGCTGCTGCAGAGCACGGTCATCGTGCTCAACGATTCCGACGGACACGCCGACAAGCGCACGCGTTCTATTCTGGCGCAACAGTTTTCGGGTCAGGGGCAGAGGGTCGTCGAGGTTCCGTTCGACGGGCACCTGCGGCCCGGCGGCGTCATCGACGGAACCTCGCAGATGTCGACGAAGACCCGTCGACGGTTCCTGGAGATCGCTGCCGCGTTGGCCGATCACTTCCCCAGCAGCGACGACCGTAGCCGCGAGCGGTACTGACGCGCTCAGCCGAGTTCGTCGATCAGCGCGGCCATTGCCTGCGCGGCCCCGGATGACACCTGCTCCCCCGCCTCTAGGTGCACGATGTCGTCGTCGGAAACGCCCGCCGCTTCGGCGGTTTCGGAGATGGTGAGGTTCGCCCGACGGCGCGCGGCGTAGAGGCGTTGGCCCAGGGTCGCGCCGGGAGAGTGCGCGGCGCGCAACATCAGGTCGTCGTAGCGTGACCGCACCGCGCTCAACGCCTTGATCAACGGTGGAGTCACCCGGCTTATCCGCGCCGCCCGCGCCGCCACGGCTTCCAACTGCCGAAGGTCGGCGAGGATCTGGGCCGCTTTCGGCGCGAACTCCGGATCCTCGGTTTCAGGCAACGCAGCGATCGCCGAGTCGAACGTCCTCGCCGCGGTGATCACGGCTTCGGCGATCAACGGCACCTCGTCGCTCGCGGGCGTCGTCGCGGGACGGCGGTCGGGTTCTCCCCGGCGGAGCCGGGCGATCGTCCCCGGGGGCCAACGCAAGACCTCCTCGAGCTTTGCTCGGGTGCGCTCCCGCGGCCAGCTTCTGCCCTTCTCGAAGGCGATCAGGGCGCCGGCGTTGATGATGCCGCCGGCCGCCAGGCTCCGTTGGCTGATGTTGAGTTCTCGGCGTCGCGCGGCGGCCGCCGCACCGGCTCGCGCCATCCCCGGATCGGGCGCCTCGGACGATCCGTCGGTCGACTCCGGGTTGGTCATGGGGCGGTGGGGTCCTCGAAGCGGGTGGATGAGACTGCGCCGTAATCGTATCCGTCGTTATGTAGCGCGCTACGGCTTAGGGCGGCGTGGCGCGGATCGAATCGTGGCGATGCTTTAGTTCTGCTGCGGTTCGCAGGTCCGGTGCTACGTTTTACTCCTTCGATCTAACCGTCGAACTACCAGTTCAGCATAGGCTTTTGGTGGTACCGGCCAGCGGCCCAGATCTCTAACCGTTGCATCGCTACGGTTTATGCGCTACGTTTTTGACCATCGCAGCCGACGCGCTGCATTCGGCACGAAGGAGTTTTTGCAGATGCACACGACTGAATCGGACGAGATGCCCGTTGGCGCATGCACCAGGGATCCGGAGAGATGGACGACGTCGGCCGACGAGCAGGCCAAGGCGATCTGCCGGGCGTGCCCCCGCCGGTGGCTGTGCGCACGGGAAGCCTGCGAGCTACCGCGCGCCGAAGGCCTCTGGGCGGGCATCTACGTGCCCGAGGGCGGACGGGGCCGCACGTTTGCTCTGAGGCAGCTGAAATCGCTGGCCGAACGGCACGGACAGACGGTCCGCGAACGCCGGTTCTACGCGGAATCCGCGTGAGGTTCGGTTCGCCCGCCGCCGCATCGGGGGGTCGGCGGCGGGCGACCCATCCTCGGAATATCTCGCGGCCGACTCCGGTTGATGGATGCGACGGTGCCGGGCATGCCCCGGGCCCCAACCACAATCGTCGCTTCGAGCGACCACTCGCCGAGAGGCGCAGGCGGCACCGTCCCCTTCTTCTCTCCCCCGGCTACCAGGTGTCGACGAACCGTCGACCCTGGCGCTCGGGGCTGTGCGCGGTGGCGGCGGTCAAGGTGTTGATGATGATCTCGCGGGTGTCCGCAGGGTCGATCACGTCGTCGATCTCGAACAGCGCAGCGGCGTTGAGCGCCTTCGCATTTTCCTGCGCGGCCGCCGTCGCCTGCCGGACCCGCTCCTCGCGCTCGTCGTCGTCGGCGATCGCCTCGAGCTCCTTGCGCATGCCCAACCGAACCGCGCCCTCCAGGCCCATCGGTCCCAGGTGCGCCCCCGACCACGCCACCGTCAGCGCCGGCTCGCGCAGGCTGCCCCCGGTCATCGCCTGCGCGCCCAACCCGTAACCGCGACGCAGGATCACCGCGATCAGCGGCACCTCGAGCGACGCCCCGGCGACCAGCATCCGTGACGCCCGCCGCACCAGCGCCTCGGATTCGGCCGCCGGGCCCACCATGTAGCCGGGACAGTCGACCAGCGACAGCACCGGCAACCCGAACGCGTCGCACAGCTGCAGAAATCGCGCCGCCTTGTCGGCGGCAGCGGCCGTGATCGCACCGGCCATCACCATCGTGTTGTTCGCGATGACGCCAACCGGTCGGCCGTGTACGCGCGCCAGCGCCGTCACCATCTCCGGCGCGAACTTCGTCCGCAGGAACGTCACCGATCCCTCGTCGGCGATCGTCTCGATGATCGGGGCGACCTGATACGCCCGGCGGGCACGCTCGGGAACGATTGTACGCAAACGGGTTTGGTCGGCGACCCGGCCCGGTTCGGTCCTGCCCTGGAAATAGCCGAGCAGCCGTTTGGTCACCGCGACCGCCTCGGCTTCGTCGGCCACGACCACGTCGACCACCCCGTTGGGCGCCTGCATGCTGATCGGCCCGACCTCGTCTGGTGGCACGTCACCGAGCCCGCCGCCGGCGATCATCGCGGGCCCGCCCATGCCGATGGACGTGTTCTCCGTCGCGACGATCAGGTCCGCACACCCGGCGATGACGGCGTTGCCCGCGAAGCATCGGCCGTGCACGACCGCGATCCGCGGCACCACGCCCGACAGCGCCGCCCACAGCTTGAACGCGCGGGCGTCGAGCGCCGAGACTGACGGGATGTCGGTGTCGCCCGGCCGCCCGCCGCCGCCCTCGGCGAAGAACACCGTCGGCAGCCGCAACCGCTCGATCAGCTCGAACAACCGGTCCTTCTTACGATGGCCCAGCGAGCCCTGCGTCCCGGCGAGCACCGTGTAGTCATAGGACAGCACCGCGCACGCGCTGCGCTCATCGCCGAAGAGGTCGCCGTTGACGCGTGCCGTGCCGGCGACCAGACCGTCGGCGGGGGTGCGGGCGATCAGGTCGTCGAGGTCGCGGCGGTGCCGCTGCGCCGCGATCGCGAACCGCCCGTATTCGACGAAGGAACCGTCATCGACGAGGTCGGCGATGTTCTCCCGCGCGGTCCTGGCGTTGGCCGCATGTCGCCGGGCCACGGCGTCCGGTCGGGCCGCGTCCTCGGTGAGTTCGCGGCGTCTCAGGAGCTCGGCGTGGTCGTCGCGCAGCGACTCGTCACTCACGGCGTCCGATGCTAATCAGGCGACAGCGGCGCAAGTTATCCACAGGCACTTCTCGCGGTGGTCCGAACCTGTCGGCCGTGGCGCTTAGCGTTCGGGCATGACGAACTGGATCAACACAGTCAGCCGCGATCATGTCGAACTCGGCGTGCGCGGCCGCTTCACGCAGGCCAATCACGGCAAACCGCACATGCTGCGCAGGATGGCGCGCGGCGATTGGATCGTCTTCTACTCACCGCGCACCATCTATCCCGACGGGCCGCCGTTGCAGGCGTTCACGGCGATCGGGCAGGTCGCCGATGACGAGCCCTACCTCGATCCGGCCTCCCCGGACGGGGAGCGGTGGCGGCGCAACGTCGACTTCCTCGACGCGCACGAGACGCCGATCCGCCCGCTGCTCGAGCACCTGGACTTCATCGAGGACAAGGCGCGGTGGGGCTACAAATTCCGTTTCGGGGTGTTCAAGATCGGCGACGACGACTTGGAGGTGATCCGTTCGGCGATGACGGACACGGGATAGCCCTACTGTGGGTTGGTGAGCAACACCGACCCGGCCCCGGCCGAAGTCGCCTGCGCGGCAGTCCCGTTCGCGGGCGTCCTGCATCCGCGGGAGGTGCCGCTGGGCGGGCCGAGGGCGATCCGGGTGCGGCGTACCCTGCCGGAGCGTGAGCGATCGCTGATCGGGGCATGGTGCTTCGCCGACCACTACGGCCCGCACGACGTGCGCGGCGGTACGGGTATGGACGTGCCGCCGCACCCGCACACAGGACTGCAGACAGTCAGCTGGCTGTTCAGCGGCGAGGTCGAGCATCGCGACAGCGCCGGTGTGCATGCGATGGTGCGGCCCGGCGAGCTCAACCTGATGACGGCCGGCGCGGGCATCTGCCACTCGGAGGTGTCGACCGGCGCGACCACAACCCTGCACGGCGTGCAGTTGTGGGTGGCTCTGCCCGACGGGGCACGCGACACCGGCCGCGGCTTCGAGCATTACGTACCGGCGCCGCGGGCGTACGAGGGTGCGACGCTGCGAGTGTTCATCGGCGAACTAGAGGGCGAGCGGTCACCGGTGCACACGTTCACGCCGCTGCTCGGCGCGCAGGTCGACCTCGAACCCAAAGCGGAGCTGACGCTGGAGGTCGCTCGGGAGTTCGAGCACGGGGTGCTGCTCGACCACGGCGACGTTGCGGTTGGTGACATGGCGCTGGACGTCGCTGATCTGGCGTTTCAGGCCGCCGGGGCCGACCGGCTGCACCTGGCCAACCGCGGCGCCGAGCCCGCCCGGCTGGTGCTGCTCGGCGGGCCGCCGTTTCCCGAGGAACTGGTCATGTGGTGGAACTTCCTCGGCCGCAGCCACGACGACATCGCGACGTACCGCAGGCAGTGGGAAGACGGCGACGACCGCTTCGGCACCGTGCAGGGCTACCGCGGCGCGGTGACGCGGCTGCCCGCTCCCCCGCTGCCCAACGCGACCTTGCGTCCGCGACGCAAACCGCGGGTATAGAGGAATCATGACCACCGACAAGACCGGCGCGCCCACCGAGGTCACCGCCGAAGCCGGCCGCTACGCCATCGCCGTCGATCAAAAGGAGGTCGGGTTTGCCGAGTTCGCCGACCGCGACGGTCAGCGAGTCTTCACCCACACCGAGGTCGACAGCGACTTCGAGGGCCGCGGCCTGGCGACGATCCTGATCGGCGAGGCGCTGCAGAAGACCCGCGAGGACGGGCTGCGCATCGTGCCCGTCTGCGAGATGGTGGCCTCCTACGTCGAGAAGCACGACGAGTACAGCGACGTCGTCGATCCGGTGTCCGACGACGTCGAGCAGTGGCTGGCTAATCGTTAGGCCCGCTAACCCGCTATCGTCTTCGCGATGGTGGCCGCGTTCTTCACCCCCGATGGCGATGCCTTCGTGCCCTCGGCGATGGCGCGAGGGCCGTGGGGGCAGACGATCAGCGGCAACTACGCCGGCGGTCTGCTCGGACACGTCGTCGAACGCGACGCCGGCGACCCGAACTTCCAGCCTGCCCGCCTGACCGTCGACCTGTTCCGCCCGGCCGCGCTGGCTGCCGTCCGCGTCGAGACGTCCGTCGTCCGCGAGGGCCGGCGCCTCAAGCTCGTCGACGCGCTGATGACGCAGGGCGACACGACCGTCGCGCGCGCGACCGTCCTGTTCCTTCGGCGCGGCCAACAGCCCACCGATGAGATCTGGACGTCGCCGGTCACCATGCCGCCGCTGCCGCCGACGCCCGATCCCATCCCCCGCGAACTCTCGACGCTGGTGTGGACCTACGGCAGGGACGGCCGCGAACCGGGGCCCGGCGAGGGCCTGATGAACTGGCAGCACTCGGGGCCGAAACACCTGTGGGTCCGCGACTTTCGGCCGCTCGTCGAGGGCGTCGAACTCACCCCGTTCACCCGCGCCGCGATGGCCGGCGACATGGTGAGCTCGTTGACGCACTTCGGTCCCAGCGGTCTGCAGTGGATCAACGCCGACTACACGCTGTCGCTGTCGCGACTGCCGAAGGGCGCCTATCTCGGGCTCGCCGCGCTCACCCACTTCAGCGACGCGGGAGTGGCAACCGGCAGCGCGACGATCGTCGACGAGTACGGGCCGATCGGCAGCGGCGTCGCCAACGCCCTGGCGAACCCGGGCTTCACTCCGCCACGCATGTAGCGCGACCGCCCCCCGCACCGAACCCGAAAACCCCTGCGGCACAAGAAGCACCCCGCGGTTTCCCGCGGGGTGCTTCGTGCCATCCATGTGGTCTGGGTCAGCTGATGCCGACGACCTCCTGGGCGACATCGGCCAGGCGCGTCTGCGCTGCCGACACCAACCGCTGGCGGTTCTTGTGCATCTCCTCGTAGGCGATGATCGTGCGGATGTCCGACGGATCGTCGAGATCCTTCACCGCCGCGACCGCGTCGCTGAGGTTGAGATCCTCGTATCCGGCGATCGGCAGCTCGTCGGCGTCGACGACACCACCCTCGGCACGGGCCTTGTGCAGTGCGTCGGCCGCATCGCCAGCGCCTTCGCGGCGGACAACCTTCTCGGCGCTGCGCAGCGCACCGTCGCGCGACGCACCGAGCGCCTTGAACGTGATCTCGCTGGCCCGCTGGGCCCGCTCACGCAGGTCGTCAACGGCCGGTCCGGCCGAACGCAGCAGCTCTGCGAGCCGCTCAACCGACTGCGCCGACCACTGACCCGGCAGGTTGACCAGCTTCACCGCGGTACCCGCGGCGGCCTGCAGCGGGGTGCGCTGCAGCGCGGCCGGGCCGCCGAGCGCGTCCTCGGCCAGAACCGTGGTCAGCCAGTTCACCGTCGCGGAGTGCGCGGTGATCAGGCGATCGGCGAGCTCCTGCACATCGGGCTTCTTCGCGGCGACCGCGAGCGCCTTGATGTAGCGGGCGCGGTCGAGCAGCTGATCCTCGAGCGCCAGATCGCCAAGCAGCGCCTCGTCGAAGGGCTGGGCCTGCTCGGTCAGCGCCTTCACCGCGGCGGCGGCGCGGCCCAGGAACGGGCCGATGGTGTCGGGGAATCCGCCCAGGTCGCGGATTGCCTTCTCGATCGCTTCGGCACGAATGCGGCCGTTCTCCGCGTTCTGAGTCAGCTCGCGACGGACAGCCTCGGTGCGTGCCTGCGTGATTCGGGTCTCGGCGACCTGAATCTCGGTGTGCGTGAGGTCAAGAATCGTGCGCAACTGGTTCAGCAAGGTGGTGGTACTCATATATAGAAATCGCCCCTTAAGCGTTGACGGTTTGGGTCGGCGCTGGGGTGCACCTGTCCAGTTGGCTACCCGGTGTGCGGGGGCGGCCGAACGCTTCAGGAGTGTGAGATGGGTCGCACTCGGCGTGTCGTCAGCGCGGTTGCAGGATGACCACCGGGATCTCCCGGTCGGCCCACGCCTGATAGGTGTCGAAGTCGGCATACGCCTCGACCAGCTTCGGCCACAGCCGGGCCTTTTGCTCGGGCGTCGCGGTCACCGCGCGCACGGCGCGGCGGTCCGAACCGATCTCGATGTAGGCGTCCGGGTTCGCGACCAGGTTGCGGTACCACTGCGGGTCGGTGTCGCTGCCGCCCTTCGAGGCCACCACGATGACGTCGTCACCGTCGTTGATGAACACCAGCGGCGACACCAAACGTCGGCCGGACTTGCGCCCGATGTGCTCGAGCAGCAACGTCGGCACCGGCTTCTTGAGCCCAGCGCCTATCCGCCAGTTCGCACCGATCTTGCCGCCGGTGCGGCGGTATACCCACACGTGCGCCTTGCCCGCGTACTTCATGACCCGATCGACGACGGGCGAGTTCAGCTGCTTGGGCTTGTTGTTCGGATCCATGCGATCAACCTAGGTATTGGGCCGTGCTGCCGCCCAGCGGCATCGCCGGCATGCCGAGCTTGCGGTGGTCCCAGCTCCGCGTGCGCAGCGGCACCACCCGCACGCAGATGCGGTTGTTCATCATCTGGTCGACGAACGGCCGCATTTCGTCGGAGTACGGCCCCGTGTAACGCTCCCACACGCTGATGCCAACGCGCAGAACGGTTTCGGGGTCGGCGACGATCTCGGCCCTGCCGTCGATCGACACGCCGCGCAGCGTGTCGTAGGTGTCGCCGTCCTCGATCATCACGGTGACGGTCGGATTGCGGCGCAGGTTGACCGCCTTCTGCGACTTGGCTTTCGTCTCGAACCAGATCTCACCGTCGAGCACGGCGTACCACATCGCGACCAGGTGCGGCCGCCCGTCAGGCAGCACGGTGGCCATGGTGGCGGTGCGGCTGCGTTCGATGAATTCGGCGATCTCGTCGTCGGACATGACGATCTTCGCGCGTTCGTTCTTGCCCACGGTCCGATCTTGTCAGGTCGCCGCGGCGACGACGGTCACCGGGATGCCGTTGAGTGCGCCGTTGCCGGACGGTTCGTCGACGAACGTCGGCGGCGACAGGATGTTGGTGTTCACGCCGGGCGCCTGATTGGCGACGGACATCCGCGTGCCGGCCTTGCCGTGGCCCCAGCCGTGCGGCATCGAGACGACGCCGGGCTTGATCGCGTCCGTCACCTCGACCGGCACCTCGATCTGCCCGCCATCCGAGCTCACGCACACGAGGTCGCCGGTCGCGACACCGCGCTTGCTCGCGTCGTCGGTGTGCATCAGCAGCGTGCACCGGTCGCGGCCCTTCATCAGCGGCGCGACGTTGTGCAGCCAGGAGTTGTTGGAGCGCAGGTGCCGTCGGCTCACCAACACCAGTTCATCGGGCGCGCGGTCCAGGCGCGCAGCCAGCCGGGGCAGGTCGTCGAGCAGGTACTGCGGTGCCAGCCGGATCTTCTGGTCGACGGTGCCGAGCACCTCGGGGATTCGCGGCACCATCGGCCCGAAGTTGACGCCGTTGGGCTGCGCCTTGAGCTTCTCGAGCGTCAAGCCGTCCGGGTTCTCCCCATAGCTGTCACCGAACGGTCCGGTGCGCAACGTGAGGTCGAGGATGCGCTCGGGGCCGCCATGGGTGTAGTGCTTGCGGATCTCGGCGCCGTCGAGGCCCTGAGTGAAGGCCACGTAATCGAAGAACCCGTCGTCGATCGCGGCGACGTCGACATCCTCGGCCGGCGTGCCCGCGCACAGGCCGGTGAGCCGGATGAGGATCTCCCACTCCTGCGGCCGGTCGGAGTCCTCGGGTTCGAAGACCGGCGGCGAGTAGTTCGCGATGCTGTTGATCGCGAAGTTGAGGATCAGGTCGTCGTGGTGCGGCTGCTCGAGCGGTGACGGCGCAGGCAGGATCACGTCGGCGTGCCGAGTGGTCTCGTTGATCCACATGTCGACCGCGATCATCGCGTCGAGCATCGGCAGCGCCTCGTCGAGGGTGTGCCCGGCGGGCGTCGACAACACCGGGTTGCCCGCCACGGTGATCAACGCCTTGATCTGCCCCTCCCCCGGCGTCGCGATCTCCTCGGCCAGGCACGAGACCGGTACCTGCCCCAGCACCTCCTTGGCGCCGCGCACGCGGGTGCGGAAACGGCCGAACTCCGGGGCGCCGTCCTCGAGCCCGGGGATCGGTTGCACGGTCACCGACCATGCGGCGGGCCGCGGGAACATCGCCCCGCCGGGAGTGTCGAAATGGCCGGTGAGGATGTTCACGGCGTCGACGAGCCAGCTCGCCAGGCTGCCGAACTCCTGGTTGCACAACCCGATTCGGCCGTACACGACCGAACGATCGGTGCCGGCCAGCTCGCGTGCCAATCCCCTGATGCGCTCGGCGCCGATTCCGGTCACTGCGGCGACGCGCTCCGGCGGCCAGTCCGCGGCCACCTCGCGCATCCGCTCCAGCCCGTCGACGTGAGGGGCCAAGCGCCCGAGCGACACCAGGCCCTCGGCGAACAGCGTGTGCGCGACCGCCAACAGCAGCGCGGCGTCCGTGCCCGGGGTGATGGGCAGCCACTCGTCGGCCCTGGCCGCGGTCGCGGTGCGGACGGGGTCGATCACGATCACCCTGCCGCGCCTGCGGATCGCATCGATGATGCCCATCACGTCGGGCGCGGCCAGCAGCGAGCCCTGCGAGGCGGCGGGGTTGGCGCCCATGATCACCAGCAGGTCGGTGCGTTCGATGTCGGGTACGGGAAACGACCACCACCCGCCGTACATCAGGTGCGACGACAGGTTCTTCGGCCACTGGTCGACCGTGCCGGGCGAGTAGCTCAGCGGGATGCCGGACATGCCCAGCAGCACACCGGTGTAGCGGCCAAGCGAAAATGAGTGTGCGAGTGGGTTTCCCGTATAACAGGTGACCGCGCCGATGCCGTACTTCTCGATCACCGGCGCGAGCAGCTCGGTGCACCGGCGGAACGCGTCGTCCCAACCCACCTCCCGCCACTGCCCATCGACCTTGATCAGCGGGCGGCGGATCCGGTCGGGGTCCTCGTGCACCGCGCCGAGCGTCGCGCCCTTCGGGCAGATGTGGCCGCGGCTCCAGGTGTCGTCGGGGTTGCCGCGGATGCCCGCGACGCGGCCACCGTCGACGTGAATCTCCAACCCGCACATGGCCTCACACAGCGGGCAGGTGTACAGGTGCCGGCCGTCGTCTCCCGGCGCGGCGAGTGGCGTGGTGAGCTCTGCGGTCACGTGCCCTCCTCCTCCATCCACGCTTTGTTGTGACACACTGTAACGACAACGTGTGATGAAGGGACGGAAATGGCCGACACCGTTGTGCCGCGGCGCCGGCGCCAGGGCTCACGCCGCGACCCGTCCATCGACGCCGACGTGCTGGCCGCGACCCGCCGGCTGCTCACCGAACGCGGCTACGCGAACACCACGATCGACCTGATCGCGACGACGGCGAACGTCAGCAGGCCCGCCGTTTACCGCCGGTGGCGGTCCAAGGCGCACCTCGTCCACGAGGCGCTGTTCCCCGACCTCGGCCCGGAACGGCCCGCCGACGACTTCGCCGAGGAGATCACCCGGCTGTGTCGCGGGGCGCTGGCCATGTATGCCGATCCCGCCGTGCGCGAGGCGATTCCGGGTCTGCTCAGCGATCTGCGCTCGGATCGCGGAATGCGCCGCGTGCTCAGCGATCGCCTGGAGGCGACGGCGCGCAACCAGCTCGGTGAGCGGGTGGCCGCCGCGGTCGCCGACGGTGTCGCCCGACCCGGCATCGGCGCCGACACGATCATGGACGTCATCGCCGGCGGCGCCTGGTACGCCGTGTGCGTGCGCCGCATCAGGGACGTCGACGCGGCCGCCGAGGAACTGGCCGCGCTGGTGCTCGGCGGGGTGCTGGCTAGCTGTTCTGACCACGGACGTTAGGTACGGCGTGGCGTGGTGACATGACGAAGACCTCCGAGTGAAGTGCGAGC
>NZ_LZSQ01000001.1 GCF_001665535.1 Mycobacterium sp. 852002-51961_SCH5331710 | reverse complement strand
CACGGGCCTCATAGTTGACCTGCGCGGGCAACTGATCGAAGAACCTCTCGATGATGCCGACCTGCTCACCACCCAACAGTCCGCGCGCCTGCGCCGCCGCTGTGGCCTCCAACACCGGCGCCAGCGCTTCACCGGTCAACGCGCGCCGCGGACCCAACACCGCCGCCGAAGCGATACGACGCCTGGCCTCCTTACGCGACACCTGCAACGCCGTCGCTATCGCCTCCGGCCACGAACACGCCCCCACCGCCTTCGGCTCCACTTCGGCCACCAGCCGGGCGATCACCGCATGATCGACCACCGGCAACCGTCGACCCACCCGCTCACACCGAAACAACACCTCCACCAGATCACGCGACCCCAACCCCTCCACCGACAAACCAACAAGCTCATCCAGGGCGGCGTCCAACGCATCAAGAGCCTTCACAACCCGCTCCCGACCGCACACCCCGCCCGCACTCATGGCTAAGAAGCCGCCTGTCCGAGACGCCGTTGCGCCTCTCCCGGCGAGATGCGTAGCCGCCTGGCCACGTCTCGCGGCGTCGCGCCGCGGTCGAGCAGTAGTCGGCCGAACAACCGTTGTTCGAGCGCCGCCATCTGGTTGTCGAGCTTGTCGAGCTGTTCGATCAGCGCGTACAGCTCGGTACGTGTCAGCCCGTCGAGCCGGAACGTCGCGAGCTCCCGATAGAGCGACTCCAGCTCGGTGAGCACGTCGGAGATTCGATTCGAACGCATGTACGAAAGGGTAGTCGCGGGGTCCGACAAGTCGGGGAAAGTTATCCACAGGGGGCAGGAGGGCCGACGGAGAGGTGGATCCCCCGCCAGCAGGGGCTGCTCAAACCCATGGAATTAATCGGACCACAGTCCGGTTATCCATGGCATGCCTGCAATCACCGCCGACACGCTCACCCTTCCCCGTATCGCTGCGGCCGGACCCTCCGACACCGACCGGCCTGTCCGGTCGATCACCACGGGACCCCGCGGCCTGGAAGGCGAGGGCTTCCCGGTTGTCCGTGCGTTCGCCGGCGTCTCTGCCGCCGACCTCGATCCGTTCGTCCACATGGATCAGATGGGCGAGGTCGAGTACGAACCTGGCGAACCGCGCGGCACCGACTGGCATCCGCACCGCGGCTTCGAAACCGTCACCTACATGATCGACGGACGCTTCGCGCACCAGGACTCCCATGGCGGCGGCGGACTGATCACCGACGGCGCCACCCAGTGGATGACCGCGGGCTCGGGCATCTTGCACATCGAGACCCCGCCCGCCGAGTTGGTCGAGAGCGGCGGCGTGTTCCACGGCGTCCAGCTGTGGGTGAACCTGCCTCGCAAGGACAAATTCGCCTCACCCCGATACCAGGCGATCGAGGGCAACGAGGTGAAACTGTTGTCCTCCGACGACGGCGGCGCCCTCGTGCGGATCATCGCCGGTGACGTCGACGGGCACAGCGGCCCCGGCGTGATACACACCCCGATCACGTTGGCGCATACAACGATTCAGCTGGGTGCGCGCCTCGACCTGCCCTGGCGACGCGACTTCAACGCGCTCGTCTACGTGCTGTCGGGCCGTGGGACGGTCGGGCCCGTCGCCCATCCGATCCAGCAGGGACAGCTCGCGGTGCTCGGACCCGGCGACCGGATCCGCGTCGACGCTAAGGGCGACCAGGACGCCCACCGTCCCGCACTCGAGGTGTTGATCCTCGGCGGCCGGCCCATCCGCGAACCCGTGTTCCAGTACGGCCCGTTCGTGATGAACAGCAAGTCCGAACTGGTCCAGGCGCTCGAGGACTACCAGGCAGGCAAGTTCGGCACCATCCCGCCGAATGCGCTTATGCCGCACCGTCCTTAGCCGCCGTCCGCCGCGGCTCGGGCTTCGGGTACAGCAGGTTCAACGCGCCGAGATGTGCCGCGACCGCCACCAGCGGCAGCGCCGCCGAGACAGCCAGTTCGTCGTCGGTGGTCTCGTCCCGCAACGCCGTCACGAAGTCGTCACTGAGTCGCGGTAGCGAGCGCGGCGCGCCGCCAGTGGCTCTCGCGCAGATGGCCTCCGCGTGCGTTTCGAGCACCTCCCTGGTCTTCAAGTAGACCCCGTGCGGCGGGGGGACGACGTCGGTGATCAGCTCGGCAGCGGCGCGCAGCCTGACCGCCCGGTTCGCCGACCGCACGGCAGGCCCGCGGATGTCGGTGGGACCGCTGCTCTCCGAAAGGAACTGTCGCACCGCGTCATCCACGGTCCGCGTCGCGCGCAATGCCTCCTGGCTCAGCGCAATCACCCGATTCGTGGCCTCCTCCGACGCCCCGCGGGTCACCCGCAGCACCGCCTCCCTCAGGAACGTCGCACCTACCGCGAACGCGTCGTCGATGGCCCGCCCCAACCGATTACGCGCACCCCGCGGCCACAACAACAGCGAAACCATGATGCCCACAAGCGCCCCGACGGCCACGTCCTCGACGCGGATCAGCCCGACACTCCAACCGGTCGGCGCGATCAGGTTGAAGATGATCAGCACCATCATCGTGAACGCGGCCTGGCCGGCGATGAAAGACGCCACCTCCGGCACGAACGCCGAACCGAAGGCCACCACCGGCAGGAGCATCCACATCACGACCGGATCCACGCCGACCAGTTCGATCAGCCCGACGCCCAACAGAAATCCGATCGCGGTGCCCGCGACGGCGCGCAACACCCGCGTGCCGGTGGTCAGCGCGCTGCTGCGCAGCACCGACATCGCGCCGAGTACGACCCAGAAGCCGTGCTCGAGCGGGAACAGATGGGTGACGGCGATGGCCAGCGCCAAACCCAGACCGGTGCGAATGCTGTTGCGCAGCACCACCGCCCGGGTGGCGAAGAACCCGCTCGTGATGGCGGCGACGGCCGTCGTCTCGGGCATCACCCAGTCCGCGGTGCCGGTCTTGGGCAGCCCGCGGCCCAGCACGCGCGCCAACACCGGGCGGGCGTCGGCCGCCGCGGCGTTGCGAATGACACGGCCGGTCACCCCGACCGTGGCCGAAAACGTGCGTCGTCCCAACAACTTCCGGCCCACCTCGATGGCGTCCGCGTCGTCGGGCGATGCGAGGATCTCGACGATGTCTTCGCGATAGCGACCCTGGGCGATCGCGCGCAGTTCGGTCAGCGCCTCGTCGAGATCGGCCGAGCGGGCTCGACGGGCCGCGACGTCGGAGATCTGCAGTACGGCGGCCGAATCACGCAGCACCCGGATCAGCGGGTCCTTCATGTCGGCCAGGAACCGCCCGGTGTCGTCAGAGATCCGGTCGGACAGCCACCCGAGATCGTCGACCACCCGGACCAGCGCGCGGCTGCCAGCGGTCAGCGCGACCGGGCGGTAGTCGGCGCCCAGAAACGTCTCCCACAGGTTGTTCATCGCCCGGGTCACGTTCTTGGCGGGCGTGGTGCCCTGCAGACAGTCGGCGAGGCGGTCGCAAACCCGCGCGGCGCCACTGCGCAACTCGTCGTGGTGGCGCGGCGGCAGGAGGAACAGCGCGGCGGGCACGCAGAACACGAGCGCGATGAGCCAGCCGAGCAGCCGATCGGGGATGGGGCCCACCGGGGTACATGCGGGCAGCACGAACGTCAGCAGCGTCGCACGTTGGCCGGAGGCGATGATCTCGCTGAGCACTCCCGAGAACGTCACCACCACCCCGAGTACGAACATCGCCGCGACGCTCAGCCACGGATGCGGAGCGACCAGGGTGCCGAGCGTGATCAGGATGGCGCCGTTGATCGCCAGCCCCAGATACGCCAGCGCGCGAGCCGGCCGGTTGCCCGGAAAGTCGACCATGATCAGCAGCGAGACCGAGCCGAAGATCGTGATCATCGGTGTCTGGGTTCCGCCGCCGACCGCGAAGCTCACTGCGGCGGCGATCGGCACCACGATCGCGGCCCGGATCGCGCGCCGCAGCGCGTCCAGTTCGGGATCGCGCCGCCGCAGCCGGTTTTCGGCGCGGCGCAGCAGCGGAGCGACGACTTCAGAGAGCGACAACCCCGCCGCCCGCGCTACTCGGCGTCGGGAACCGACGCGAACCGGCCGTCGTCGAGGGCCTGGCGTAGCTGTGCGGAGATCCACTGCAATCCGTCTGGGTCGGGCGTCAACTTCGTCTGCTCGTACCCGATGAAGACGTACACGGCGGATTCAGCGAAAAGCTGTGCCTGGCGTTTGTTCTCCAGGATCTCGAACGCCGATTCGTAGAGGATGTCGAAGCGCTGCTGGTCGACTGCCACCTGCACCTCGTGCACGTGCGGGTCCAGCGCGCTCCACACGCGGATCGCGGCTTCCGCGCTGTGGGGCAGATCCAGCCCGGTCTGGAACAGGGCGTCGATGCGGCGGCGCGGGTCCGGCTCACTGCGGACGGCCTCGATCACCCGCACCGTGCGCTCTTGCGTCCAGTGCGAGAGCAGCTCCCTGGTGTAGGCGGGCCAATTCGGGAAGTAGTGGTAGAACGAGCCGGTCGTCACGCCGAGGCGTTGACAGACCTCCGCCAGTTTCAGGCCGCCGTACCCCATGTCGGACAGAATCTCGATACCCACATCGAAGTAACCGTCCCGCGACACGACGCTCCCCATTACCTGGACATTAGTTCCAAGAGGTGCTGATTCTCTACGTCGGATTTCTCGGCGATCAAATCTCGTGATTTGCTGACAAACGGCTGGTCGGGGCGGCGCCAGGAGCTGATGTCTGAAGCACCAGGTGACGTGTGGCACAATTTGACCGTGCCGCATACGGCGAGTAGGGGTCCGGGTCGTCCACCCGCAGCGAAGGCTGCGGAGACACGTGAGCGCATCATAGGGGCTGCGCGCGAGGTTTTCAGCGAACTCGGATATGACGCCGCGACCTTCCAGGCGATCGCGATTCGGGCGGATCTGACGCGGCCGGCGATCAACCACTACTTCTCCAACAAGCAGGTGTTGTGGCGCGAGGTCGTGCAGCAGACCAACGCCGCGATAGTTAGCGCGGGCCGGGCACGCGCGGAGGACGAGACGAACCTGCTCGCCAGGCTGTCGGCGTACTTCACCGCGGCGATGCAGGCCGAGTCCGAAGATCGTTCGGCCGCAGCCTTTTTGGTGACGTCGGTGCTCGAGGCCCAGCGCCACCCGGAGCTCGCCGACGAGGAGCACGACTCGCTGCGGCATTCCCGCGAATTCGTGGCCTGGGCGGTCAACGAGGCCATCCAGCGCGGCGAGCTCACCACCGATACCGAGGTCGAATCGCTGGTCGAGATGCTCGTCGCGGTGATGTGGGGCATGGGCTTCTACGCCGGCTTCGTCGGCAGCCACGACGAGCTCAAGGCCGTGGTGCGGCAGTTCGAGCTGCTGATGTCGAACAATCTCTGGCGCCTTCAGTCCTGACGGGTGACCTGCCCCACAGCTCGATAGCCTGCCTAAGTTCTTCCGGCTACCATGGCGTTCGATGAGTTCGCTGCGCACTGAAGACGACACCTGGGACATCGTGACCAGCGTTGGGACGACCGCGGTCATGGTGGCGGCCGCCCGCGCCGCCGAAACCGATCGGGACGACGCGCTGATCCGCGATCCGTTCGCGAAGGTGCTGGTGGCGGGCACCGGCGGCGGTGCCTGGGACGTGATGACGGACCCTGCCACCCGCGCGAAGGTCGACGAGGCGGATCCCGACGTCGCCGCGATCTTCGAGCACATGGGCAACTACCAGGCGGTGCGGACGCACTACTTCGACGCCTACTTCACCGACGCCGTCGGCGCGGGCATCCGGCAGATCGTCATCCTGGCGTCGGGGCTGGACTCGCGCGCATACCGGCTCGACTGGCCCGCGGGCACGACGGTCTACGAGATCGACCAGCCCAAGGTGCTCGAGTACAAGGCCGCCCGGCTGGCCGAACAGGGCGTGCTGCCGGCCGCCAAGCGCGTGGCGGTCGCGGTCGACCTGCGCCACGACTGGCCGGCCGCGCTGCAGGAGGCCGGGTTCGACCCAACGGCTCCGACCGCATGGCTGGCCGAAGGCCTGTTGATGTACCTGCCCGCCGACGCCCAGGACCGCCTGTTCGAGCAGATCACCGCGCTCAGCGCGCCCGGTAGCCGCGTATCGGTGGAGACCGTCGGGGTGCAGGCCGAGGAGCGTCGGGAGCAGATGCGCGAGCGGTTCGAGCGCATCCGTGCGCAGCTCGGAATGGACGATTCCGTCGACGTCGCGGAACTGATGTACAACGACCCGGACCGCGCGGACGTCTCCGAGTGGCTCGATGCGCACGGCTGGCGGGCGACATCGGTGACCTCGCTGGAGGAGATGCGTCGACTGGACCGCTGGGTGCTTCCGGCCGAGTACGAGAACGACAGCGGGTTTTCCGAGTTCGTCACCGCGTACAAGGACTGACGGAGCCCTTCTGGGCGGCCCAACCGGTTGGTTAGGATCGGGGCATTCCTCGGGTCAGGAAGGACTCCCCCATGACCACCGACATCGCCGCTCCCACCCAAGCCACCGACGACATTCCCAGCGTCGTCCGCCGGCTGCGAGAGACCTTCAAAACCGGACGCACCAGGGACCTCGAGTGGCGTAAACGGCAGCTCAAGGCGATCGAGCGCCTCGCCGTCGAGAACGAGGAGGCCATCGCCGCCGCGCTCGAACAGGATCTGGGCCGCAGCCGCTTCGAGGCGTGGCTGGCCGACATCGCGAGCACCGCGGGCGAGGCCAAGGACGCCGCGAAGAACGTGAAGAAGTGGACCCGCCGCCGCTACCGGCTGCTGGAGATGTCGCAGCTGCCCGGCCGGGGCTGGGTCGAGTACGAGCCCTTCGGCACGGTGTTGGTCATCGGCGCGTGGAACTTCCCGTTCGTGCTGACGCTGGGCCCGGCGATCGGGGCGATCGCGGCGGGTAACACCGTGGTGCTCAAGCCGTCCGAGGTCTGCCCGGCTTCGTCGGCGCTCATGGCTGAGCTGGTGCCGCGGTACCTCGACTCCGATGCGATCGCGGTGATCGAGGGCGACGGTTCGGTCAGCCAAGAGCTCATTTCGCAGGGCTTCGACCACATCTGCTTCACCGGCGGCACCGAGATCGGCCGCAAGGTCTACGAGGGCGCCGCACCGCACTTGACGCCGGTCACGCTCGAACTCGGCGGCAAGAGCCCGGTCATCGTGTCGGCCGACGCCGACGTCGACGTCGCGGCCAAGCGCATCGCCTGGACCAAGCTGATCAACTCCGGGCAGATCTGCATCGCGCCCGACTACGTGCTCGCCGACGCGAAGATCCGCGACAAGCTGGTCGACAAGATCAAAGAGGCGGTGACGACGTTCGAGTCCGAGAACCCCGACGGCAAGCGCATCGTCAACGAACGGCACTTCGGCCGGCTGACCGACGCGCTGGCCGCGACCAAGGGTGAGGTCGTGATCGGCGGCGGTTCCGACGCGTCGAAGATCAGCATCCAGCCGACGGTCGTGGTCGACCCCGACCCCGCGGAACCGCTGATGACCGACGAGATCTTCGGTCCGATCCTGCCCGTCGTGACGGTCCAATCCCTCGACGACGCAATCAGTTTCGTGAACTCGCGGCCGAAGCCGTTGGCGGCGTACCTGTTCACCAAGACCAAGAGCATCCGGGAACGGGTGATCAAGGAGGTGCCGGCCGGCGGCATGGTGGTCAACCACCTGCTGTTCCACTTCGCCACCAACAAGCTGCCGTTCGGCGGCGTCGGCCCGTCGGGCATGGGCGCCTACCACGGCAGGTACGGCTTCGAGCAGTTCAGCCACAAGAAGACCGTGATGACCAAACCGACCCGACCCGACGTCGGCGCATTCATCTATCCCCCGTATACAGAGAAGGCGCTAAAGCTCGCCAAAAAGCTCTTCTAGGGGTAGGCGCGCAGCGCCTCGGGACCAGCACAGCAGAGAGGAATCCCATGCCAGGAGTGCAGGATCGCGTCATCGTCGTCACCGGTGCCGGAGGCGGACTGGGGCGCGAATACGCGTTGACGCTCGCCAAGGAGGGCGCCAGCGTCGTCGTCAACGACCTCGGTGGTGCACGTGACGGCACCGGCGCCGGCCACAACATGGCCGACCAGGTCGTCCAGGAGATCAAGGACGCCGGTGGCCGCGCCGTGGCCAACTACGACTCGGTGGCCGAAACCGAGGGCGCCGAGAACATCATCAAGACCGCGCTCGACGAGTTCGGCAAGATCGACGGCGTCGTCTCCAACGCGGGCATCCTGCGCGACGGCACGTTCCACAAGATGACGTTCGAGAACTGGGACGCCGTACTCAAGGTCCACCTGTACGGCGGCTACAACGTGATCCGCGCCGCCTGGCCGCACTTCCGGGAGAACAACTTCGGCCGCGTCGTCGTGGCCACCTCGACCAGCGGCCTGTTCGGCAACTTCGGCCAGGCCAACTACGGCGCCGCCAAGCTCGGCCTCGTCGGCCTGATCAACACGCTGGCCCAGGAGGGCGCGAAGTACAACATCAAGACCAACGCGCTCGCACCGATCGCCGCGACCCGGATGACGCAGGACATCCTGCCGCCGGAGGTCTTCGAGAAGCTGACGCCGGAATACGTTGCGCCGGTGGTGGCTTACCTGATGACCGAGGAAGTGCCCGAGACCGCTTCGGTGTTCATCGTCGGCGGTGGCAAGGTGCAGCGCACCGCGCTGTTCCAGAACGAGGGCGTCACCTTCACCGAGGTGCCCTCCGTCGACGACATCGCCGCGAAGTGGGGCGAGATCACCGACTTGTCGGCGGCGCAGCGGGCAACCTTCAGCCTCGGCTGAGTTCGATGAAAGCGCTTGTCGCGCAAGAACTCACCGGACCGGCCGGACTGGCCTACACCGACGTCGACGATGTCGGCGGCGAGGACGTCATCGTCGTCGACGTCGGTGCGGCCGGGGTCAGCTTCCCCGACCTGCTGCTCTTGCGCGGCGAATACCAGCTGCGGCTCGACCCGCCGTTCGTCCCCGGCATGGAGGTCGCCGGGGTGGTGCGTTCTGCGCCGTACGAGTCGGAGTTCAAGCCGGGGCAGCGGGTGACGGCGCTGTCCATGCTCGGCGGATGGGCGGAGCGGGTGGCGGTGGCGCCCGAGAGCGTCAAGCCCACGCCGGACGATCTCGACGACGCGCAAGCCGTTGCGCTGCTGGGTAACTACCAGACGATGTACTTCGCGCTGGCCAAGCGCGGCGCGCTGCGGCCGGGTGAGACGGTGCTGGTGCTGGGGTCGGCCGGAGGTGTCGGCACCGCGGCGGTGCAGGTCGCGAAGGCGTTGGGCGCCAGGGTGATCGCGATGGTGCACCGCCCGCACGCCGTCGAGTTCGTCGAGTCGCTGGGCGCCGATGTCGTGCTGCCGTTGACCGACGGATGGTTGACGGCGGTGCAGGAGGCGACCGAGGGCCGCGGCGTCGATCTGGTGGTCGACCCGATCGGCGGTGACGCGTTCGACGACGCCGTCCGGGCGCTCTCGGTGGAGGGGCGGCTGTTGGTGATCGGCTTTGCGGCGGGCGGGATCCCGACCGTGAAGGTGAACCGGCTGCTGCTGCGCAACGTCGCGGTGATCGGTGTCGGCTACGGCGAGTACGTCAACCGCAAGCCGGGCTCGCAGTCGGTGTTCGAGTTCGGCGTCGCGCAACTCGTCAAGGCCGGACTGCGCCCGCCGCCGCCCGTGCGCTACCCGCTGTCGAAGGGCGCCGACGCGCTGCAGGCGCTGGCCGACGGCGGCGTGCTGGGCAAGGTCGTGCTGGAGCCGTAATGGCGCCTCGCGCACTGGCTTTCGACACCTTCGGCACCGTCGTTGACTGGCGCTCGAGCGTCATCCGCGAGCTCGAGGAGTTCGGCCGCGCCCATGGCGTGCAACGGAACTGGGCGGCGTTCGCCGACGACTGGCGGGCCGGCTATCCGCCCGCGATGGACCGGGTGCGTCGCGGCGAGCTGCCGTGGACCAGGATCGACGACCTGCACCGCATGATCCTCGTCGACCTGCTCGACGGCGCGGGCATCACCGGTATCGACGACGCCGCCGTCGACCACCTGAACCGGGCGTGGCACCGGCTCGACCCGTGGCCCGACGCCGTCGACGGGCTCACCCGGCTGAAGCGTCGCTACCTCATCACGACGCTGTCCAACGGGAACGTCTCGCTGCTGACGAACATGGCCAAGCGGGCGGGGCTGCCGTGGGACTGCGTGATCTCCGCCGAGCTCTTCCGCCACTACAAACCCGATCCCGAGGCCTATCTCGGCTGCGCCGAGCTGCTCGACGTCGCACCCGGTGAGCTGATGCTGGTCGCGGCGCACGCCAGCGATCTGCGCGGCGCCAAACGCGCTGGGCTGATGACGGCATACGTCGACCGGCCGCTGGAGTACGGCGAGGGCAGGCGACGTCCGTCGAAGATCGAGGACGGGGAATTCGACGTCCTGGCAACCGATTTCGTGGACCTGGCGGAGCGGCTCGGAGCGTGACCGACAGGAGTAGCGTGGGAGCGTGACCGATACCTCCTCGCTGCCGCCTGCGCTGCGCCGGGCGGTCGAACTCTTCGCCGAAACGCCGGCGCGCCTCGACGTCAGCGGTGGCTACCTGGATCTGCTCGACGACGACGCCGCCCCGAGCCAGTCACCGCCTGAGAACAAGGGTCTGATCCAGGCGGTGTGGGCGTCGGGCCCCGGGTCGATGTTCTACGACTACTCGCAGGCCTTCGCCCGCAGGTTCCTGAGCATGTGGCAGTTGCCGATCGAGTGGCTCGAGATTCCGCAGGGCGGTGTCGCGCTCGACATCGGAAGCGGCCCCGGCAACGTGACCGCCTCGCTGGCCCGCGCGGCCGGACCGCAGGGGCTGGCGATCGGCGTCGACATCTCGAAACCGATGCTGGCGCGCGCGGTCAGCGCGCAAGCCGGGCCGAACGTCGGGTTCCTGCGCGCGGACGCGCAGCGGTTGCCGTTCCGCGATGCGACCGTCGACGCGGTGACGTCGCTCGCGGTCTTGCAGCTCATCCCCGAGCCCTCCTCGGCGGTGGCCGAGATGCACCGGGTGCTGCGACCCGGCGGCCGGATCGCGATCATGGTGCCGACTGTCGGCAGCGTTCCTCCGCCGCTGCGATGGGTGTCGCGGGGCGGGGCGCGCTTCTTCGCCGAAGACGAACTGGGCGACGTGTTCGAACATCGCGGATTCGAGCGCGTGCGCACCAAGACCACCGGCAACATGCAGTGGGTCCGGGCGCAGCGCCCGTAGATTCGACGCATGAGCACCGGCGGCATCGTCCTCGTCGCGTTGGCGATCGCGGTGGGCATCGTCGGCATCGTCGTACCGCTGCTGCCCGGCACGCTGCTGGTCTTCGGCGCTATCGCAGTGTGGGCGGTCGTCGAGCGCGACGTCACCGCGTGGGTGACGCTCGGCGTCGCGTCCGCGCTGCTCCTGACGGCCGCGTTCATCAAGTACACCTGGCCCGTCCGGCGGATGCGTGAGGCCGACGTGCGCACGTCGAGCCTGGTCGCCGGGGCCGTGGTCGGTGTCGTCGGTTTCTTCGTCATCCCCGTGCTCGGACTGCCGATCGGTTTCGTGCTGGGCATCTACCTCGCCGAACTGGCCAACCGGCACGAGCAGCGCGCGGCGTGGACGTCGACCAAGCACGCGCTCAAGGGCGTCGCCCTGTCGGTCGGCGTCGAGTTGGCCGGCGCGTTGCTCGCCACCGTCGTTTGGGCCATCGGGGTGTACCTGACGCAGTAACTTGCAGGCATGGCCAAGCTGCGTTTCGGATACTTCATCGCTCCGTTCCACCGCGCGGGCACCAACCCGACGCTGGCGCTGCAGCGCGACCTGGAGCTCATCGAGCACCTCGACGCGCTGGGCTTCGACGAGGCCTGGATCGGCGAACACCATTCGGCCGGAAGCGAGATCATCAGCTCACCCGAGGTGTTCATCGCTGCGGCCGCGCAGCGGGCCAAACGGATCCGGTTCGGCACCGGCGTCATCTCGTTGGCGTATCACAACCCGCTGTGGACGGCCGACCGGCTGATGCTGCTCGACCACCTCACCCACGGCCGGATCATTGGCGGCGTGGGGCCCGGCTCGCTGCCCACGGATTCGGCGATGATCGGGCTGACCCCCACCGACACCCGCGAACTGCTCGAGACCAACCTCGACATCATGGTCCGATTGCTCAAGGGCGAGACGGTGTCCGCCAAGACCGCCACACACGAATTGTTCGACGCGCGACTGCAACTGGCGCCCTACTCGGAGGACGGCATCCCGCTCGCCGTCGCCGCGGTGTCGTCACCGACCGGTGCTCGGCTGGCGGGCAAGCACGGTATCGGCCTGCTGTCGATCGGCGCGACGCTGGTGGTCGAGGGATTCGACGCGCTCGCGCACCACTGGGGCATCGCCGAGGAACGCGCGGCCGCGTTCGGCACCACGGTCGACCGCCGCAACTGGTCGCTGGTCTGCCCCATGCACATCGCCGAGACCGAGGAGCAGGCCCGCGCCGACGTGCGCTTCGGCCTCGAGCACTGGTACCGCTACTTCCAGAAGGTTGCGGCGTTCCCGCAGATGGAGGTTCCGGGGGAGAACCTCGACGAGGTCGTCGATATCATCAACGGCGCGGGCGCGGGCGTGATCGGAACACCCGAACAGGCACGCGCCCAGGTGCAGCGGCTGTGGGACCAGTCCGGCGGGTTCGGCTGCATGCTGCAGATGGGCCACGAGTGGGCCAACCCCGCGGCCACCAAACGCTCGGCTGAATTGTTCGCCGCCGAGGTCATGCCGCACTTCCAGGGTCAGGCCCAGCCGACGCTGGACGCCGCGGAGCGGGCCCGCGATGTGCGCGAAAACCTCGCGCAGACGCAGCTGTCCGCGATCGAGCACATGACGCAGAAGTACGAGGCCGAAAAAGGCGGCAGCTGAGGGGATTTCAGCCCAGCAGCACCGCGCGCAGCCGGACCACCTCGTCGTCGGTCACGCCGGACGCCTCGAGGAAGCCACGCACCGATCCGTAGTTCTCGACGATCGAGCGCCGCGCGGTATCCAGGTACTCCTCGCGCACCCCCAGCACTTCGGAGGTGAGCTGCGCCTCGGCGAACGTGACGATCTCGTCGGTGCTCTCCTCCGCCCGGTCGCGGATCGATTCGAGAATGCTTTCGCGCAGCCGCGGCACGGCGTCATTGCTGCGCAGGAAGTCGGCGACGACGGCGTCACGATCCACGCCGACGGCGTCGAGCACCGACGCCACCGTGAAACCCGTGCGGTCCTTACCCGCGAAGCAGTGCGCGATGACCGGGCGCTGTTCGGCGAGCATCGAAACGACCTGGCGCACGGCAAGATGCGCACCGGGCAACGTCGGGAACTTCTGATACTCCTCGATCATGAACCGGCGCGCGGCCACCGTCACGTCCTCGTCGTCCGGCTTCTCGGTCATCATCCGCTGGAAGCTCTGCTCGTGCGGGGCCTCCGCGCCCGGCTTGGCCAACTCGTGGAATGGCAGCCGGTGAATCGCCACACCGTCGGGTACGCGGCCCGGCCCGCGCCGCTCGACCTCGCGCTCCGAGCGCAGGTCGGCGACATCGGTGATGTTCAACCGGCGCAACAGCTCCCGGCCCGCATCGTCCAGACCGCTCAGCTCGCTGGATCGGAAGAACCGGCCCGGCCGGATGCCCGTTTCCTCGGCGATGTCGCGAAAGTTCCACGCCCCTGACAGGGCGTCAGGGTTGCCCGCCACCTATCCGGCCCCTCCGGTCACCGCGGCAGCGAAAGCGCTCTTCTCCCTGCCCAGTTCGGCGCGCGCGATGGTCCGCATGTGCACCTCGTCGGGGCCGTCGAACAGCCGCATGGCGCGGTGCCAGGCGTACAGGCGCGCCAAGGGCACGTCGTCGGAAACGCCCATGCCGCCGTGCACCTGGATGGCGCGGTCGATGACATCGCAGGCGACCTGCGGGGCGACCGCCTTGATCTGGGCCACCTGCACCTGGGCGTCCTTGCTCTTGTTGCCCTGCTGGTCGATGGTCCACGCCGCCTTGTGGCACAGCAGCCGGGCCTGGTCGATCTCGTTGCGCGACTTCGCGATCGACTCGCGCACCACACCCTGCTCGGCCAACGGCTTGCCGAACGCCACGCGCTTCTGCACACGGTCGATCATCAACGCCAGCGCGCGCTCGGCCGCGCCCAGCGCCCGCATGCAGTGGTGGATACGGCCCGGACCCAGTCGCGCCTGGGCGATCGCGAAGCCGCTGCCCTCCTCGTGGAGCAGGTTCTCGACGGGCACCCGCACGTTGTCGAACACGATCTCGCAGTGACCGTGCTGGTCCTGCCAACCGAACACCGGAAGCGACCGCCGGATGTCGACACCTGGGGTGTCGACCGGCACGAGGATCATCGACTGCTGCTGGTGGCTGGCGGCATCCGGATTGGTTCGGCCCATCACGATCAGGATCTTGCAGCGCGGATCGGCCGCTCCGGTGATCCACCACTTGCGACCGTTGATGACGTAGTCGTTGCCGTCGCGCAGCATGGTCGTCTCGATGTTGCGGGCATCGCTGGAGGCGACCGCGGGCTCGGTCATCGCGAATGCGCTGCGGATCTCGCCGGCCAGCAGCGGCTCAAGCCACTGCTTGCGCTGCTGCTCATCGGCGAACAGGTGCAGCGTCTCCATGTTGCCGGTGTCGGGGGCCGCGCAGTTGGTGACCTCGGGTGCGATCTCCATGCTCCAGCCGGTCAGCTCGGCGAGCTGCGCGTACTCGAGGTTGGTCAGACCGGACTCCGCGGGCAGGAACAGGTTCCACAGGCCGCGGTCCTTGGCGAGCTTCTTGAGGTCCTCGACGATCGGCGGGACGGTGTGGTCCTTGGGGCCGGCCTCTTCGCGGTAGCGGTCGTATTCGGCTTCGGCGGGGAAGACGAACTCCGTCATGAACTCGGACAGCCGCTGGTGATAGTCCGCAGCCTTGGCCGACATCGCGAAATCCATGCCCGCCACGATATGTCACATCCTCAGCCGGGCTTCTGCTGCGTCGGGCTTTGCGGGGACTCCCACTTGGACTCCAGGCTGCGGGTCACCCGGGTGCCCGCGGCGTACTCGACCTGGAACGTCGCACCGTCGTCGACCTCGTAGGTGATCAGGGCGGTGCCGTCGTTGACGTCCTTGTGCACCACCTTGCAGGGGACGGGTTCTTCGCCGCGGTCGACCAGCACGATGTCGCCGGGTGCGACGTCCTCGATGCGGTCGTTCTCAGAGATGTTCGACATCCGTCGACCGTAGCAACGCCGGCTGCAGGCTATGGTGTCGTGCGTTCGCCGATGCGTCCACTGTCGGGCACGCCCCCGAAATCTGCTGACTGCGAATCGATTTGACTGGGCCCGGTGTGGCCACAATCACGGCCGTTTTGCTTGCCTTATTCGTGCGAGGGACAGAGTATTGAGTACGTAATCTGGACTGAATCCAAACTAAGCGAAACAAGGATGGTGCTCGCGATGGCATTGTTGACAATCGGTGACCAGTTCCCCAGCTACGACATGGCGGCGGTGGTCGGCGGTGACCTCTCCGAGGTCGATGCCAAGCAGCCCGACGACTACTTCATCCGTGTGACCAGCGAGGATCACCCCGGCAAGTGGCGCATCGTCTTCTTCTGGCCGAAGGACTTCACCTTCGTGTGCCCGACCGAAATCGCCACCTTCGGCAAGCTCAACGAGGACTTCGAGGACCGCGACGCGAAGGTCATCGGGGTGTCGGTGGACAACGAGTTCGTCCACTTCCAGTGGCGCGCCCAGCACGAGGACCTCAAGACGCTGCCGTTCCCGATGGCCTCTGACCTCAAGCGCGAGCTGTCGCTGGCCACCGGCGTGCTCAACGCCGAAGGAGTCGCCGACCGCGCGACGTTCATCGTCGACCCGAACAACGAGATCCAGTTCGTGTCGGTGACCGCCGGCTCCGTCGGCCGCAACGTCGACGAGGTGCTGCGGGTGCTCGACGCGCTGCAGTCCGACGAGCTGTGCGCCTGCAACTGGAAGAAGGGCGATCCGACGATCAAGCCGGCCGAGCTGCTGGCAGAGGCGGTGTGACCATGAGCATCGACAACATCAAGGAAGCGCTTCCGGGTTACGCCAAGGATCTGAAGCTCAACTTCGGCAGCATCGTCAAGACCACCGAGCTGTCCGAGCAACAGTTGTGGGGTGCCCTGGTGGCGACGGCCGCGGCGACCAAGTCCGACCGCCTGCTGCGCGAAATCGCAGAGGACGCACTGGACATCCTCAGCCAGGAGGCCTACGACGCCGCCCTCGGCGCGGCCGCCATCATGGGGATGAACAACGTGTTCTACCGCACGAAGGGCCAGCTCGACGGCGCCTACGACGATCTGCGTGCCGGCCTGCGGATGAACATCATCGGCAATCCCGGTGTGGCCAAGGAGGATTTCGAGCTGTGGTCGCTGGCGGTGTCGGCGATCAACGGATGCGGCCACTGCCTCGCGGCGCACGAGAAGACGCTGCGTGACGCGCAGGTGTCGCGGACGGTGATCTTCGAAGCGATCCGGCTGGCCTCGATCGTCTCGGGTGTGGCCCAGGCGCTGCAGACCGCCGACGTGCTGACAACCGTTTGACCGAACACGAAGAAGCGGGGGCACCGAATCGGTGCCCCCGCTCTCGTATCCGCGTCAGCGATGCCAGGTCGGCTGCTCGAACTCGATGTGATCGATGCGGTGACCGTGGGTCCCGGACTGGACTCCCGGCGCGTGGATCTCGGGCGTCGCGACGATGCCCGGCCGCGGCGTCGGATCCTGCGTGTAGGTCCCGGCGCTGGCCGCACCGGCGAAACCGAGTGCCCCGGCGAGGATTCCGGCCGCGAGGACCGGCAGCGCGAAGAAGCGGGCGAAGCGGCGAGTGGTGTTGGTGTTCATCTGAATCTCCTTTGATTCTTCCCTTTTTGGTTTGACCGACCGGGCTGTTCCGGCGATGACTCAAGAGTGCTGCACCGCGGGCCGGGTGTATGTCCGGTGAACGGCGGTCGAACCGGATGAATCTCGTGTCCTCCAAATGGGGGAAGCGAACGCACCGCTGTGCCAAGCTGACCGGGTGGTGAGCAGCACGACCGGTGACAGGGTCCGGGTGGTGGTGGGCGACGACCACCCGATGTTTCGCGACGGCGTGGTCCGAGCGTTGGTCTCCAGCGGGCAGATCGACGTGGTTGCCGAGGCCGACGACGGGGTGACGGCGCTTGCCGCGATCCGTGAGCACAACCCGCAAGTGGCGCTGCTGGACTACCGGATGCCCGGGATGGGCGGTTCGGAGGTGGCCGCCGCGGTGGCGCGCGACGAACTGCCCACCCGCGTGCTGCTGATCTCCGCACACGACGAATCCGCGATCGTCTATCAGGCGCTGCAGAACGGCGCCTCGGGCTTCCTGCCCAAGGAATCCACCCGCTCCGAGCTCGTCAACGCCGTGCTCGACTGCGCCAAGGGTCGAGACATCGTCGCCCCGAGCCTGGCCGCCGGACTCGCCGGTGAGATCCGCAAGCGCGCGGAGCCCGACGGTCCGACGCTCAGCCCTCGCGAGCGCGAGGTGCTCAAGCTCATCGCGTCCGGCAGCAGCATCCCGGCGATGGCCAAACAACTCTTCCTGGCGCCCTCGACGGTGAAGACCCACGTGCAGCGGCTCTACGAGAAGCTCGGGGTCAACGACCGCGGTGCCGCCGTCGCCGAGGCGATGCGCCGCAAGCTGTTGGACTGACGCCGCCGTGGTGGATCGGATCGCCAACTTCTTCGCCACGGAACCCGTGCGCGTCTCCGCCGTGATGCGGCTGCCGCTGCTCGCACTCGTCGCGGTGCTGGTGCTGATCTGGGAGGTCGATCACTGGCTGCCGGGCCTCTACGCGGTGGTGCTCGGGACGTGGGCGGTGGCGGCCGTGGTCTGGCTCATCGCGGTGTTGCGTGGCCCGGTGCCCCGGTGGGGAGATTGGGCGTCCACCGGTGTCGACGTCCTGATGGTCCTGGTGCTGTGCCTGGTGTCGGGAGGCGCTACGGCGGCCCTGCTCCCGGTCTTCTTCCTGCTGCCCATCGCGGTGGCGTTCCAGGACCGGCCGACGCTGACGGCGCTGCTCGGAGTCGGCACGGCGTGCGCGTACCTCGGGGCGTGGATCGTCTACTCGAAGCGGGACGACTCGGTCGGCTTACCGAACGTCGTCTACACGCACTTCGGCTTTCTGCTGTGGGGCGCAGTGGCGATGACCGCGCTGTGCGTCGTACTGGTCCGCCGCCAGGCGCGTGTCGCGAAACTTCAAGCGGTGCGGCGTCAACTGGTGTCGGAGGCGATGCAGGCCGATGAGCGCCACAACCGCGACGTGGCCGAGAACCTGCACGACGGACCGCTGCAGACACTGCTCGCGGCGCGCCTCGACCTCGACGAGTTGCAGGAGCGCAATGACGATCCCGCGCTGGAAGCGGTGCGTGAAGCGCTTCAGCAGACCGCTTCCGCGCTGCGCTCGACGGTGACCGAACTGCACCCCCAGGTGCTCGCACAGCTGGGCCTTACGCCGGCCGTGCGAGAGCTGGTGCGGCAGTTCGAATCCCGCGGTGGTTATGTCGTGCACGCGGACCTCGACGATGTCGGAAAGCCCGAATCACAGCAACTGCTCTATCGCGCCGCCCGGGAACTGCTCGCCAACATCCACAAGCACGCCGGCGCGACCACCGTGCGGGTGGGGCTGACACGGCGGGGGGACCGGGTCGTGCTGACGGTCTCCGACGACGGCAAGGGCTTCGACGCGGCGATCGTCGAACAGTATGTCGCCGACGGCCATATCGGACTGGGCTCGCTGCTGGCCCGGTTCGACGCCATGGGCGGTTCGATGAAGGTGAACTCCGTTGAGGGCTACGGCACCCAGGCCACGGTCACCTCGCCGCCGGAGCCGCCCCCGTCAACCGCCGAGCAGACGCAAAGCTGACCATTCCGCCGCGAAAATGGGCAGTTTGCCGTCTGCTCGCGGTCAGGAAGTGAGGCCGCGGGCGATGACGAGACGTTGAATCTGGTTGGTGCCCTCGAAGATCTGGGTGATCTTCGCTTCACGCATGTATCGCTCGACGCGGTAGTCGCGGGTGTAGCCGGCGCCGCCGAACACCTGCACCGCGTCGGTCGTCACCTTCATCGCGGCGTCGGTTGCGACCAGCTTGGCCACGCTGGCCTGCTGTGAGTACGGCCGGTCCTGATCACGCCTTCGGGCCGCATCCAGGTACGTCGCCCTGGCCGTCGCCACGGCGGCCGCCATGTCGGCGAGCAGGAACCCGAGACCCTGATGGTCGATGATCCTGCGCCCGAACGTGGTTCGTTCGTTCGCATAGGCGACGGCCTCGTCGAGCGCGGCCTGCGCCAACCCGGTGGCCACCGCGGCGATACCCAACCGCCCGGAATCCAGTGCGGAGAAAGCGATCTGCAGGCCCTGACCCTCGCCGCCGATCAGCCGATCCGCCTCGATGTCGGCGTCTTCGTAGAACGCCGACGTCGTCGGAATCGCATGCAGGCCCATCTTCTCCTCGGGCTTGCCGAAGGTCAGCCCCGGAAGGTCGCCGGGCACCAGGAAACACGAAATGCCCCGCGAGCCTTCGCCCGTCCGCGCGAACAATGTGTAGAAGTCGGCGCGCCCACCGTGGGTGATCCAAGACTTGGAGCCGTTGAGCCGGTATCCGCCATCGGTTTTGGTGGCCGCGCAGCGCAGCGCTGCTGCGTCGGAACCAGCCTGGGGTTCGGACAGGCTGTACGCGCCGATCTGCTCACCGGACAACATCCCGGGCAGCCAACGCCGCTTCTGCTCGTCGGTGCCGAAGGTCAGCAGGGGATGTGACGACAGGCTGTGCACGCTGACGGCCACCGCGACGGCCGCCCAGCGCGCCGCCAGTTCCTCGAGCACCTGCAGATAGACCTCATACGGCTGTCCACCGCCGCCCCATTCCTCGGGCTGGGGCAGGCTCAGCAGCCCGGCCGCGCCCAGCTGCGCCATCACGCCTTCTGGATAGCGCTCCGCCTTCTCGTGATCGTCGACGATCGGATCGAGCACCTTGTCGGCGATGTCGCGGGTCAGCGCGATCAGGTCCTCGGCGTCCGGGGTGGGCAGCAGCCGGTCGACAGCCATCCGATGGCCTCCTGGTTGTGCGGGTCGAGACAACCATAGGCGGGCGCTGGCGCCGTCAGTCGCTGCGTCTCCACCAGGCGGTGAAGTACAGCACCATGGCCCCCGTCATCGCCAGCAGCACCCACAGGACGAGCACCTGGTCGATCCACGCGCCGGGCGGCGGAGCACCGGGCATGAAGTTGCGGATCGGGATGATCGCGAACAACGACGCGGCATACCAGGTACCGAACGGCGGGAGGAAGTTGCGTCGTCCGCGCAGCATCTCGATGGACACGAAGAGCGCCAGCGCGGGCAGCGTGATCAACACCAGGCACAGGCCCACGTCGAACGCGAGCGGGCCCTTGGCTCGCCTCAACGTCACCGTCTCGTAGTCACCGTCTTTGGCCGACTGGGTGGCCGGGCCGCTGCGCGTGCTCGAGACGTCCCAGCCGTCCAGCCCGCCGGTCACCACCACCCGTGCGGGCTCGAACGTGCGGGCGTCACCGCTGCCGACGAGGATGTCGGCCCCCAGCGCGCCCAGCCTGTACGAGTCGAACGGCCACTTGTCGGCGTCGCCGCTGGCGGTGAGCGTGGTGCTGATCTCGGCGGGCAGCTGGCCCTTCGGTGTCTGCAGATCGTCGACGTCGATGTTGACCTCGTCGATGAACAGGCGCACCGCGATATCGGTGTTGACCACGTTGAGGTCGTCGTTCATGTGATCGTCGGACGGGAAGACGACGACTTTGACGTCGATCTGGTTGGCGACCGTGTGCAGCTCCGACAAGGTCACGCGCACGATGTTGTCGTCGTCGGTGCCGAGGTCGGGCGAACCGAGCGTCGAGGCCTGCCCGGAGAGGTAGTGGTAGCCGACCAGCGAGGCGGCGTAGATCACCAGGATGATCAGGACGGTGGCTATGTCGTTCAACCGTGAGCGCCTGCGGCTGCGCAACCTCGACGGTTCTTCTTCCCCCACCACGCGGATGCTAGTTGCAGCGGCGCTGGATTCCGGCGCGCCGTGCCGGTGGAAATTCGCGACGACCCGTATCGATTTAGCTGTGACCAGCGGTAGCGGTTAAGGTGTTCCGTCATGACGGAGCAGACGCATGCTGATGTCGCCGCCGCGGCGGCTCCGACGGTCGGGGTGGTCCGCGAATCCGGGGCGGACGAGCGCCGCGTCGCGCTGGTGCCGAAGGCCGTCGCGTCGCTGGTGAACAGCGGCGTCGCCGTCGTCGTGGAATCCGGGGCGGGCGAGCGGGCGCTGCTGCCCGACGATCTCTACACCGCCGCAGGCGCGACGATCGGCGACGCATGGAACGCTGATGTCGTAGTCAAGGTGGCGCCGCCGAGCGCCGACGAGGTGGCCAGGCTCAAGAGCGGGCAGACGCTGATCGGCTTCCTCGCACCGCGCAACGCGGACAACCAGATCGCGGCGCTGAAGGCCGCGGGCGTGCAGGCGTTCGCCGTCGAGGCGATCCCCCGCATCTCGCGCGCCCAGGTGATGGACGCGCTGTCGTCTCAGGCCAACGTCGCGGGCTACAAGGCCGTACTGCTGGCGGCTTCGGAGTCGACGCGGTTCTTCCCGATGCTCACCACCGCGGCCGGCACGGTGAAGCCGGCGTCGGTGTTGGTGCTCGGCGTGGGGGTGGCCGGACTGCAGGCGCTGGCCACCGCCAAGCGGTTGGGCGCGCGCACCACCGGTTACGACGTACGTCCCGAGGTGGCCGATCAGGTCCGCTCGGTCGGTGCGCAGTGGCTCGAATTGGGCATCGAGGCCGCGGGTGAGGGTGGCTACGCCCGGGAGCTCTCCGAGGAGGAGCGCGCGCAGCAACAGAAGGAGCTGGAACGCGCGATCACCGGGTTCGACGTCGTGATCACCACGGCGCTGGTGCCCGGGAGGCCGGCGCCCCGGCTGGTGACCGCGGCCGCCGTGGAGGGGATGAAGCCGGGCAGTGTCGTCGTCGACCTCGCGGGTGAGACGGGCGGTAACTGCGAGCTGACCGAACCGGGGCAGACGGTCGTCAAGCACGGCGTCACCATCGCCTCGCCGCTGAACCTGCCCGCGACCATGCCCGAGCACGCCAGCGAGCTGTACTCGAAGAACCTGACCTCGCTGCTGGACCTGCTGATCACCGACGGTGCGCTGGCACCCGACTTCGACGACGAGGTCGTGGCGGCCTCCTGCGTCACCCGGGAGGGATGATGTACGACAATCTGCTGGCCAATCTCGCGATCCTGGTGCTCGCCGGGTTCGTCGGGTTCGCCGTCATCTCCAAGGTGCCCAACACCTTGCACACACCGCTGATGTCGGGCACCAACGCCATCCACGGCATCGTGGTGCTCGGTGCGCTGATCGTGCTGGGCGACCTGCCCGCCGACGCGCACTGGGGTGTACGCGCCATCGCGTTCGTGGCCTTGATCTTCGGCACGCTCAACGTGATCGGCGGCTTCCTGGTGACAGACCGGATGCTGGGGATGTTCAAGTCCCGCAAACCGGAGCCGAAATCTATCGAGACGACGGAAGCGGCGGCCGACAAGTGAACTACCTCGTCACCGTCCTCTATATCGTCGCGTTCGCGCTGTTCATCCTCGGCCTCTCGGGGCTGACCGGGCCCAAGACCGCGGTGCGGGGCAACTGGATCGCCGCCACCGGTATGGCCATCGCCGTGATCGCCACCCTGATCAAGGTGCGTGACACCGCGCCGATCAACTGGATCCTGATCGTCGCCGGGTTGGCGCTGGGCGTGATTCTCGGTGTGCCGCCGGCCAAGAAGACCAAGATGACCGCGATGCCCCAGCTGGTGGCGCTGTTCAACGGCGTCGGCGGCGGCACTGTCGCGCTGATCGCGTGGGCGGAGTTCATCGAGACCGACGGCTTCGGACACTTCACCCCGGACCAGCACCCGACGGTGGCGCTGGTCGCCGGTTCGCTGTTCGCCGCGATCATCGGTTCGGTGTCGTTCTGGGGTTCGCTGGTGGCTTTCCTCAAACTGCAGGAGTCGATACCCAAGAACGTCGAGAAGCGACTTGTCGCCTCGGCCAAGGTCTTTCAGGCCGCCAACGTGGTGCTGCTGCTCGGTGCGACCGCGGCGGCGATCTACATCGGGCTGAACGCCGGTACGGGCAGCCCGGACTGGACGATCGCGGTGGTGCTCGTGCTGGCCGGCCTGATGGGCCTGTTCGTGGTGTTCCCGATCGGCGGCGCCGACATGCCGGTCGTCATCTCGCTGCTGAACGCGCTGACCGGATTGTCCGCGGCCGCAGCGGGTCTGGCGCTGAACAACACCGCGATGATCGTCGCGGGCATGATCGTCGGCGCATCGGGCTCGATCCTGACCAACCTGATGGCCGTGGCGATGAACCGGTCGATCCCGGCGATCGTGTTCGGCTCCTTCGGCGGCGGCGCCGAGGCAGTGGCTGGCCCAGGGGGCGACCAGGGCACGGTCAAGGCGACCTCGGCCGCGGACGCCGCGATCCAGATGGCCTACGCCAACCAGGTGATCGTCGTCCCCGGTTACGGGCTGGCCGTCGCGCAGGCCCAGCACACCGTCAAAGAGATGGCCGACCTGTTGGAAAGCAAAGGCGTCGAGGTGAAGTACGCCATCCATCCCGTCGCGGGGCGCATGCCGGGGCACATGAACGTACTGCTGGCCGAGGCCGACGTCGAGTATGACTCGATGAAGGAGATGGACGACGTGAACGGCGAATTCGGCCGCACCGACGTCACTTTGGTCATCGGCGCCAACGACGTCACCAATCCGGCCGCGCGTAACGACCCGTCGAGCCCGATTCACGGCATGCCGATCCTCAACGTCGACGAGTCGCGGTCGGTGATCGTGCTCAAGCGTTCGATGAACGCGGGCTACGCCGGCATCGAGAACCCGCTGTTCTTCCTCGACCAGACCTCGATGCTGTTCGGCGACGCCAAGAAGTCCGTCACCTCGGTGATCGAGGAGCTCAAGGCGCTCTAGCGACTACCTGCTAGCCGGTAGCGGTTTCTGCTGCCAGCGCCATTGGCGCGGCGTTGCGCCCGCGGTGAGATCGAAGCAACAACAGATCTCACCAAGGAGGCGGCATGTCCGGTCAGAACACTTCGAAGGCCGGCGTGCTGGCCACCGTGGCTGCCGCGATCTGGATGCTGGGCGCGACCGCGCTGATCGGACTAGCGCCGACGGCACAGGCCGACGACGCCTGCGCCGACGTTGACGTGGTGTTCGCGCGGGGCACCAACGAGCCGGCCGGCATCGGCCCCGAGGGTGAGGTGTTCGTCGACGCATTGCGCAGCGCGCTACCCGACAAGACGGTCAGCTCCTACGCGGTGAACTATCCCGCCTCCTACAACTTCCTCAAAGCCACCGACGGTGCCAACGACGCCAGCGCCCACATCCAGTCCACCGCGGCGGCCTGCCCGAACACCAGCTTCGTGTTGGGCGGCTACTCGCAGGGTGCCGCGGTCGTCGATATCCTCACGGCCGCACCGGGACCCGTACTCGACTTCGCCGACCCGCTGCCGCCGGCGCTGGCCGACCGCGTCGCGGCCGTCGCAGTGTTCGGCAACCCTTCCGACCGGGTCGGCCTGCCGCTGACCGGGGCGAGTCCGCTGTACGGCGCCAAGACCGCCGAGTACTGCACTGTCGGTGACCCGGTGTGCTCCGACGGCGACGACCGTGCCGCACACAGCCTCTACATCCAGTCGGGCCTGGTCGACCAGGCCGCCCAGGCCGCGGCCGCCCGGGTGACCGCGGCAGCGGTCCCGCCCGCCGCGGAGCTCGCGTCGAACGTAAGCTCGGGCGGGTGACGCAGCGAGGTGCACCGTTCGAGGTCCTGCTGGCCCGCGCGGGCGGTGTTCGCGGCCTGATCTACTCCGCCCTGCCGGTCGCGGTGTTCGCCGCGACGTCGCCGACGCTCGGGCTGCCGGTCGCCACCGCAGCCGCCGTGGGCGCCGCGGCGGTGGTGGCTATTTGGCAACTGCTGCAACGGAACTCGGTGCGGCCGGCGTTGTTCGGATTCGGCGCGGTCGCGGTCTGCGCGGTGGTGGCACTGATCACCGGGCGCGCCAAGGATTTCTATCTGCCGGGAATCTGGATGTATCTGGGCCTGGCGATCGCGTTCACGACCTCGCTGGTGGTGCGCCGCCCGCTGGTCGGCGTGGTGTGGGCGTGGATCACCGGACGCGACGGCTCCTGGCGCCGGGTGCGCAGTGCGCGGCTGGCATTCGACATCGCGACCGCGGTGATGGCCGCGGCGTCGTGGTCACGATTCTGTGTGCAGTACTACCTTTACGACACCGACCGGGAGGGGCTGCTTGCCCTGGCGCGCGTCGCGATGGGCTGGCCGATCTTCGTGGTCACCTCGACGGTCATCTACCTCGCGATCCGCACCGCGCTGCGCACGCTGCCGCGCTCCGCCTGAGCCGCTCGCGGAATTTCGCTCGCGCTGATCGCAGATATTCACCCCTGCGCCAACACCCGGTACGAATACCCGGGTGAGCGCGACACTGCCTGCCGACTGCTGCTGTCGCTGAACCCTTCTCGCCTCACTTCAGCCACAGAAAGCCGCAGACCGTGTCCGTACTCGTTGATATCGTGCCCGACGAGCCGATCGTCGACACGCCCACGAGGAGGTGGCGCGGCCGTCTGACCCGTGCGGTGTTGCCGGTCTTGTCGGTGCTGGTGTTCTTCGCCGTCTGGCAGCTCGCCGCCGCGAGCGGGGTCTGGAACCAGACGTTCGTGCCCTATCCGAGCACTGTGTGGCGAGCCTTCGTCGAAATCTCCACCACCCACGACGGGGTCCGCGGCTATGCGGGGTATCTGTTGTGGGAGCACCTCTACATGACGTTGCGCCGGGTGCTGGCCGGCGTCGCGATCGGGGTGGCCCTCGGCGTGCTGCTTGGCCTGGTGATGGGTTCGATCGGCTGGGTGCGCAGCGTCCTCGAACCGTGGCTGACATTCCTGCGCGCGCTGCCGCCGCTGGCGTACTTCTTCCTGCTGGTGATCTGGCTCGGCATCGACGAGGCCCCGAAGATCACCCTGCTGGCGCTGGCGGCCCTGCCGCCCGCCGCCGTCGCCACCACCGCCGCCGTGCTCGCCGCGCCGGTCGGATTACAGGAAGCCGCACGGGCATTGGGCGCGTCGCGGCGCGAGGTGATCCGCGACGTCGTCGTCCCGTCCGCACTGCCCGAAACGTTCACCGGCATCCGGCTCGCGGTGGGCATGGCCTACTCGTCGGTGGTCGCCGCCGAACTGTTCAACGGCATTCCGGGCATCGGCGGTCTGGTCAAGGACGCGAGCAACTACAACAACACCCCCGTCGTGCTGGTCGGCATCTTCGCCATCGGCATCTCCGGCCTGCTGATCGACGGTCTGCTTCGGGCGGCCGAACGGCGCGCCGTCCCGTGGAGAGGAAAGATATGAGAACGAAAGCTCTTCTGATAGCGCTTCTTTCGGCCGTCCTGGCCCTTGCCGGCTGCTCGGTCGACAAGTCCGACCAGGTGGCCGGCAAACCGACGATCCGGATCGGCTACCAGACCTTCCCGAGCGGCGACCTGATCGTCAAGAACAACCGCTGGCTCGAAGAGGCGCTGCCCGATTACAACATCAAGTGGACCAAGTTCGACTCCGGTGCCGACGTCAACACCGCGTTCATCGCGAAGGAACTCGACTTCGGCGCGCTGGGCTCGAGCCCCGTCGCGCGCGGCCTGTCCGCCCCGCTGAACATCCCCTACAAGGTCGCGTTCGTGCTCGACGTCGCGGGCGACAACGAGGCGCTGGTGGCCCGCAACGGCAGCGGTGTGAACACCATCGCCGAACTGCGCGGTAAGCGGGTCGGCACGCCGTTCGCCTCCACCGCGCACTACAGCCTGCTCGCCGCGTTGGCCCAGAACGGGCTGTCCGCCAACGACGTTGCGCTCGTCGACCTGCAACCGCAGGCCATTCTGGCGGCCTTCGACCGCGGCGACATCGACGCCGGGTACTCCTGGTTGCCGACGCTGGATCAGCTGCGCAAGAACGGCAAGGACCTCATCACCAGCCGGCAACTGGCCGAGGCGGGCAAGCCCACCCTCGACCTCGCCGTGGTGGCCGACGAATTCGCCGGCGCACATCCCGACGTCGTCGACACCTGGCGCCAGCAGCAGGCCCGCGCGCTCGACGTCCTCCACAACGATCCCGACGCCGCGGCCAAGGCCATCGCTGCCGAAATCGGGCTCACTCCATCGGAAGTCGCCGGACAGCTCAAGCAGACGGTGTACCTGACACCGCAGGAAGTCGCGTCCGCCGAATGGCTCGGCTCCGACGGCGAACCCGGCAACCTGGCCGTCAACCTGCAGAGCGCCTCGCAGTTCCTCGCCGACCAGAAGCAGATTCCCGAAGCCGCACCGCTGTCGACGTTCCAGGCCGCGCTCTACACCAAGGGTCTGCCGGGTGTCCTCACTTCGTGACGTCGAAACCGTTGCACAGCAACGGAACACCGACGGTATCCGGATCAGCGGCGTCTCACACCGGTACGGCCGCGGAGGCGACGCCGTGACCGCACTCGGCCCCGTCGACCTCACCGTGGAACCCGGGGCATTCCTGGTCCTGGTCGGGGCGTCGGGCTGCGGAAAGAGCACGCTGCTGCGGCTGCTGGCCGGGTTCGAGGCACCGAGCGAGGGCTCGGTCCGGGTGGCGGGCGCCCCGCCTACGCCGGGCGTCACCGCGGGCGTCGTCTTCCAGCAGCCGCGGCTGTTCCCGTGGCGCACGGTCGGCGGAAACGTCGACCTGGCGCTGCGATACGCGGGAGTGCCGCGCGAGCGTCGCACCGATCGGCGCGACGAACTGCTGCGCCGGGTCGGGCTCGAAGGCACGGCGGGCCGCAAGATCTGGGAGATCAGCGGCGGGCAGCAGCAACGGGTCGCGATCGCCAGGGCGCTGGCGGCCGAGACCCCGCTGTTCCTGCTCGACGAACCGTTCGCCGCGCTCGACGCCCTGACACGTGAGCTGTTGCAGGAGGACGTCCGCGCGGTCAGTGCCGAGACCGGGCGCACGACGGTGTTCGTCACGCACAGCGCCGACGAGGCCGCGTTCCTCGGCTCACGCATCGTGGTGCTCACCCGGCGGCCCGGCCAGGTGGCCTTGGACATTCCCGTCGACCTCCCCCGCACCGGCATCGACCCCGACGAGTTGCGGCGCTCGCCGGAGTACGCGGAACTGCGCGCGGAGGTGGGGGCAGCGGTGAAGGCGGCCGCGGCCTGACCTTGGGCGGTTCAGCCGACGGCGGTCGGGTAATCCGACGTCATGGACATGCACGCCCTTCTTCAGATCCCCGAATCGGCCGGCTCTCTCGACGCGGTCGCGGACCGGACGGCCGACGCGGTCGACCGGGTCCTCGGCGACGGCGCGTTGGCGCAGGGACTGCGCGGCTCCTGGCTCGGCCACCCGACGCATCCGTTGATGATCACGCTTCCGATAGGCGCATGGATGTCGTCGATGGTGCTGGACCTGATCTTCAAGGACCGCGACGCCGCGCGCCAGCTCATCGCGATCGGGTTGGCCGCGACGCCACCCGCGGTACTCGCGGGGCTTGCGGAGTTCCCGACGCTGGGAACGCGGCAGCGGCGGGTCGGGCTCGTGCACGCGGCAGGCAACACCGTCGCGGCGCTGGCGTTCTGGATGGCCTATCGGAAGTACAAGAGGGGGAAGCTGGGCGCGGCGCGCACGTTCAGCGTGCTCGGGTTGACCGCGGTTTCAGTGGGCGGTGCGCTCGGCGGGCACCTGTCCTATGCCCAAGGCGCAGGGGTACACCGCTGGCAGTTGACGGGTTAGACCGGCGGATAGGCGGGCGGCGGGTAGACCCCACGCAGAATCCAGGCGAACCAGTTCACGCCGTATTCCAGCTCGTCGCTCGCGTCATAGTCCGGATTCGGATCCATGGGGTCACCTCTCGAGTGCGGCCGGTAATGACCGAAGTCTAGACCCGCCCTGCGGAGTGCGACACCCCCAACACCTACACTTCCAACCAGTTGATTGACCGCCGGACGCGCTTCCGGCCTGCATATAGTGAGTCGCCATGCCCTCTTCGGACGCCGCCACCCAGAACGGGAGGACCCGTCGCGACGAGTTGTTGGCCGTAGCCACCAAGCTCTTCGCCGCGCGCGGCTACCACGGCACCCGGATGGACGATGTCGCCGACGCGGTCGGCCTGAACAAGGCGACCGTTTACCACTACTACGCCAGCAAGTCGCTGATCCTCTACGACATCTACAAGGGCGCGGCGGACTTCACGGTCGACGCGCTGCACGACGACCCCACGGCGTCGGCCCGCGAGACGATCTACCACTTCACCCGGCGCCTGCTCGTCGGCATCGCCAGCGACATCGAACGTGCGGCCGTGTACTTCCAGGAGGGCCCCTACATCGGCGAGTGGTTCACCGAGGAGCAGGTGGCCTACATCCGCGAGAAGGAGACGCAGGTCTACGAACACGTGCGCGACGTCATCGACCGTGGCATCGCCAGCGGTGAGTTCTACGACTGCGACTCACACGTGCTGGCGCTGGGCTACATCGGCATGACGCTGGGCGCGTACCGCTGGCTGCGGCCCCACGGCAGGCGCACCGCCCAGGAGATCGCCGTCGAGTTCAGCACGGCGTTACTGCGCGGCCTGATCCGCGACGAGTCCGTGCGGGCGGAGTCCCCGCTGGGCATCGAGGTCGACGCGCTACCCGGCGAACCGGACACCGCGACCGCACCGTGAAGTCGCTGCTGCTGTCGCGTCGCGACCTCGACTTCCTGCTCTATGAGTGGCTGCGCGTCGAGCAGCTGACCGAACGCGAACGGTTCGCCGAGCACTCGCGCGAGACCTTCGACGCGGTGCTGGAACTCTGCGAGCAGCTGGCGACGCGGTACTTCGCGCCCCACAACAAGACCAGCGACGCCAACGAACCGACCTTCGACGGCGAGAAGGTCACCGTCATCCCCGAGGTCAAGGAGGCGTGGGACGCGTTCGCCGCCGCCGATTTGATTGCGATGTCGATGGAGCACCGTCTCGGTGGCGCGCAGCTGCCCGCAGCGGTGGCACAGGCCGCGTTCGCCTGGTTCTCGGCGGCCAACCTCAGCACGACCGGCTACCTCATGCTGACGATGGCCAACGCCAACCTGCTGGCCCGCTTCGGCACCGACGAGCAGTTCGAGGGGTTCGTCAAACCGATGCTGGCGGGCCGGTTCTCGGGCACCATGGCGCTGTCGGAGACACAGGCGGGTTCGTCGCTGGCCGACATCACCACCCGCGCCGAACCCCGAGAAGACGGCACCTACCGGCTGTTCGGGTCGAAGATGTGGATCTCCGGCGCCGAACACGAGCTGACCGACAACATCGTCAACCTGGTGCTCGCCAAGATTCCCGGCGGGCCACCGGGTACCAAGGGCATCTCGTTGTTCATCGTGCCCAAATACCTGCCCGGTGGCGACGGCGCGGTCGGTGAGCGAAACGACATCGTGCTGGCGGGGCTGAACCACAAGATGGGCCAGCGGGGCATCACGAACACGGTGCTCAACCTCGGCGAGGGCACGTACACGCCGGGCGGAAAGCCCGGAGCGGTCGGCTATCTCGTCGGCGAACCACACCGCGGCATCGCCTACATGTTCACCATGATGAACGAGGCCCGACTCGGCGTCGGGATGGGCGCGGTGGCGCTCGGCTACACCGGCTATCTCAAATCGGTGCAGTACGCCCGCGAGCGCCCGCAGGGCCGCCCGGTCAGCGCCAAGGATCCGTTGACGCCGCAGGTGCCGATCATCGAGCACGCCGACGTCAAGCGGATGCTGTTGGCGCAGAAAGCGTATGCCGAAGGCGGGCTGGCGTTGCTGCTGTACTGCGCGAAGCTGGTCGACCTGCAGCACAGCGCGGTGTCGGACGAGGAGCGCGACGCCACCACCCTGCTGCTCGAGATGCTGACGCCCGTCGGCAAGAGCTGGCCGTCGCAGTGGTGCCTGGAGGCCAACAGCCTGGCGATCCAGGTGCACGGCGGATACGGCTACACCCGCGAATACGACGTCGAGCAGCACTACCGCGACAACCGGCTCAACCCGATCCACGAAGGCACGCACGGAATCCAGAGCCTGGACCTGTTGGGCCGCAAGGTCCCGGCGCGCGGCGGTGCGGGGCTGGCGGCGTTGGGAACCGCGATCGAGAAGACGGTCGCCGAGGCAGCCGCACTCGGGGGTCGCCCCGCCGAACACGCGAGCCTTCTGGACGCGGCGTGGCACCGCCTGACCGCCGTCACCGCCGACATGTTCGGCGCCGGTGACGTCGACGCGGCCATGGCCAACAGCGTGATCTACCTCGAGGCGTTCGGCCACATCGTCGTCGCCTGGATATGGCTACAGCAGGAGATCGCCGCGCACGGCCACACCGGCGATTTCTATGACGGCAAGCGCCAGGCCTCCCGCTACTTCTTCCGATACGAATTGCCCAGGACCGCACCGCAACTCGACCTGCTGGCCAGCCTGGATCGCACGACACTGGAGATGCGAGACGGCTGGTTCTGACGCCTAGTCGAACCGGATGACCTGCCGCACCGCCCGGCCGTCGGCCAACTGGTCCATACCGGAGTTGATCTCGTCGAGCGCGATCGTCGACGACACCAGCGATTCGACAGGCAACCGCCCCGCGCGCCACAGCTCGACGAACTGCGGAATCTCGCGCGACGGCACCGCCGAACCGAGATAGCTGCCGATCAGCGAACGTCCCTCGGCGACGAAACCCAACGGAGACAGTGTCACTCGCGCATCGGGGCGGGGAAGGCCCACCGTCACGGTGCGCCCACCCGCGGCGGTGAGATCGACCGCGGTCTCCAGTGCGCTCGGATGCCCGACGGCTTCGATCACGATGTGCGCCTTGACGCCGTTCTCGCGGGCGTCTTCCGGCGAGTAGGTGTCGTGCACCCCGAGACCGCGTGCCCGCTCGAGCTTTTCGGGAAGCCGATCGACGCCGACCACGCGGACGTCGTCCTGGGCCAGCGCCGTGAGCGCGGCGGCCATGCCCACCCCGCCGAGGCCGACGACGGCGACGGTGTCGCCCGGGCGGGGCCGCCCGGCGTTGACCACCGCACCGCCGCCGGTCAGCACGGCGCAGCCGAGAAGCGACGCCACCACCGGGGGCACGTCGTCGGGCACCGGCACGACAGACCGGCGGTCGACCACCGCGTGGGTCGCGAAACCGGAGACGCCGAGGTGGTGGTGCACGGGCTGCCCGTCGCGCGAGAGCCGGCGCTCGCCGGTCAACAGCGCGCCCGCGCCGTTGGCCGCGGAGCCCGGCTCGCAAGGGGTGAGGCCGTCGGTCGCGCATGCCGCGCATTCGCCGCAGCGCGGCAGGAAGGTCATCACCACGCGGGTGCCGACCCCGATGTCGGATCCGCCGGGGCCGATCTCTTCGACCACGCCGGCCGCCTCATGGCCGAGGAGCATGGGCACCGGCCGGACGCGGTTGCCGTCGACCACCGACAGGTCGGAGTGGCACAGCCCCGCGGCCTCGACCCGCACGAGCAGTTCCCCGGGCCCCGGCGCGGCGAGGTCGAGCTCGCCGACCGTCAGGGGTCGGGACACGGCATACGGCCGGTCGCGGCCGATCTCCTCCAGCACCGCACCGCGAATCCTCATGGGACCAGCCTGCCGTCGCACCGCCCGAACCGGCAATCGCACGCCTGCCAGACTTGCGCCATGACCGAACGCAAGGCGGTCCCGGCCGCGGCGGATTTCCCAGTACACTGGCCGGTGACCACGCGGTGGGCCGACAACGACATGTTCGGACACCTCAACAATGCGGTGTACTACGCGCTTTTCGATTCGGCGATCAACGGATGGATCAACACCAGCCTCGGGCTCGACCCGCTGACCGCGCCCTGGCTGGGCGTGGTGGCCGAGTCCGGCTGCCGGTACCTGGCCGAGCTGCGCTTCCCGGATCCGCTGACGGTCGGCCTCGCGGTCACCCGGCTGGGCAACAGCAGCGTCACGTACCGGCTGGGGCTGTGGCAGCAGGACGGTCCGACCGCCGCCGTCGGGCACTGGGTGCACGTCTACGTCGAGCGGGCGGGACGCAAGCCGGTGCCGATCCCCGATGCGATCCGCGCACTGCTGGAAAAGGCCCGCACCGACCAATAGATATGCTCGTCGGATGCCGCTCGTGAGCAAGACAGTCGAGGTGGCGGCCTCCGCCGAAGCGATCATGGGGATCGTCGCGGACTTCGAGGCCTACCCCGAATGGAACGAGGAGATCAAGGGGTGCTGGGTGCTGGCCCGGTACAACGACGGCCGGCCCAGCCAGCTGCGACTCGACGTCGTGGTGCAGGGCCAGGCGGGCACCTTCATCACCGCGGTCTACTACCCCGGCGAGAACCAGATCTTCACCGTCCTGCAGCAGGGCGACCACTTCGAGAAACAGGAACAGAAGTTCTCCGTCGTGCCGCTGGGCGCCACCTCGCTGCTGACCGTCGACCTCGACGTCGAGACCAAGCTGCCCATCCCGAAGCCGATGGTGAAGAAGGCCATCGGTGACACGCTCGACTATCTGGCCGACAACCTCAAGGCCCGCGCCGAACAACTGGCTGCCACGTAGAGGGGTCAGCTCCACAACCCTGTTTCGTCGAGGCGCGCGATCAGGCGCTGGGCCCCGTCGGTGAACTCGCCGGCGGTCAGCGCGACGACGGTGTCGACGTCGCGGCGGCGCAGGGCGGCGATGAGATCGCGGTGGCTGGCCACCGCGGCGACCCCCCACTGCGGGTCGCCGGCGTAGATCTGGCCCGGCAGGTAGCGGGCGACGTGGAGCAGGAACCAGGCCAGCTTGATGCGGCCGGTCGACCGGTTGAACGCTCGGTGGAACGCGAACTCCGCGGCGGCGATCTCGGCGATGTCGTGGTGGGCGACCGCGGTTTCCAACTCGTCGTTGAGCCGGTCCAACTCGTCGATCTCGGCGTCGGTGATGCGGGCCGTGGCCGTCGCCGCCAGCTCACGGGCGATAGCGGCCTGCAGCCAGAAGATGTCCTCGACGTCGGCGCGCGTCAGCGGCACGACCACGTGGCCGCGGTGCGGCTCGAGCTGGACCATGCCTTCGCCGCGCAGCGTGCGCAGCGCCTCGCGCACGGGCGTGATGCTGACCCCGAGCGCTGCGGCCGTCTCGTCGAGTCGGATGAAGGTGCCCGGCCGCAGCACGCCGGTCATGATGTCGGCGCGCAGCCGCGCCGCGACCTCGTCGGACAGCTGTTCGCGCCGTACGCCCCGGCGCGGCTTCGAGAGCCGTGCGGTCGGTGCGTTCACTGCGTTCTCCCGGTGCGATCCGGCCTTCGTTGACGAGGGCTTGTACCCGAGCGGCCGAGGCCATAGTGTGACCGGGGCAACACCATGTTTGATCAAATGTCAAACGCGCGCAACCCCGAGATCCGATGGAGCAGCAAGTCTTGATCGAGCCGGACCCCACCGCCCAGCCCTATCTCGCTCGCAGACAGAATTGGACCAACCAGCTGGCCCGCCACGCACTGATGCAGCCGGACGCCACTGCGCTGCGCTACCTCGGCAAGACGACCACCTGGCGGGAGCTCGACGAGCGGGTCGGCGCCCTGGCCGGGGCGTTGAGCCGGCGCGGAGTGGGCTTCGGCGACCGGGTGCTGATCCTGATGCTCAACCGCACCGAGTACATCGAGTCGTTCCTCGCGGTCAACAAGCTCGGTGCGATCGCGGTCCCGGTCAACTTCCGCATGACCCCGCCCGAGATCGCCTTCCTGGTCAGCGACTGTCAGGCCGAGGTGGTCATCACCGAGGCGGTGCTGGCCGGCGTGGCCACCGCGGTGCGTGACATCGACCCGACGCTGACCACCGTCGTCGTGGCCGGCGGCAGCACCGAGAACGACCTGATCGGCTACGACGACCTGACCTCCGAGGCCGGCGCACCGGCGGCGGTCGTGGACATCCCGAACGACTCCCCAGCGCTGATCATGTACACCTCGGGCACCACGGGCAGGCCGAAGGGCGCGGTGCTCACCCACACCAACATCGCCGGGCAGGCGCTGACCTTCCTGTTCACCAACGGCGCCGACATCAACAGCGACGTCGGCTTCATCGGTGTGCCGCTGTTCCACATCGCCGGGATCGGCAACATGATCCCCGGCCTGCTGCTGGGGCGGCCGACGGTCGTCTATCCGTTGGGCGCGTTCAACCCCGACGAGCTGCTCGACGTGCTCGAGGCCGAGCAGGTCACCGGCATCTTCCTGGTGCCCGCCCAGTGGCAGGCGGTGTGCGCGGCACAGCAGGCCCGCCCCCGCGATCTGCGGCTGCGCGTGCTGTCCTGGGGCGCGGCGCCCGCGTCGGACACGCTGCTGCGTCAGATGGCCGAGACGTTCCCCGGCACTCAGATCCTGGCCGCGTTCGGCCAGACCGAGATGTCGCCGGTGACCTGCATGCTGTTGGGCGAGGACGCGATCCGCAAGCTCGGATCGGTCGGCAAGGTGATCCCCACCGTCGCGGCCCGCGTCGTCGACGAGGACATGAACGACGTCCCGGTCGGTCAGGTCGGTGAGATCGTCTATCGCGCACCGACTTTGATGGCCGGTTACTGGAACAACCCGAAGGCCACCGCGGAAGCGTTCGCCGGCGGTTGGTTCCACTCCGGCGACCTCGTCCGTCAGGACGAGGAGGGCTACGTCTGGGTGGTCGACCGCAAGAAGGACATGATCATCTCCGGCGGCGAGAACATCTACTGCGCCGAGGTCGAGAACGCGCTCGCGGCGCACCCGGCGATCGCCGAGGTCGCCGTGATCGGACGTCCCGACCAGAAGTGGGGCGAGGTGCCGGTGGCCGTCGTGGCGTTGGATGCCGCCCTCGACGCGGCCGATCAGACCGATCTTGACCTGCGAGAGCTTGATGCTTTCCTCGACGAACGGCTGGCGCGGTACAAGCACCCGAAGGCCGTCGAGGTCGTTGATGCGTTGCCGCGCAACCCCGCCGGCAAAGTCCTCAAGACCGAACTGCGCGCACGATTTGGGGCTGCAAACCAGGTTGACGTCGGTGAAAGTTCTGCCGGCGCCGCGGTTTCCGCTGCGCCGCAGAGGAATTAGAGAACGGACTCGGGTTTGCTAACGGTTACAGGCACAATCCGCCCGATGCCCTGCACGGCGGGAATCGCATCGGGTACATTCCTGTGGTCTGTCTTACTACCGATCGGTAGCGAGACGGGGATAACAACAACCAGGTCGGGGCAAGGAGGGGCCGTGCGACAGGGGCTGCCGGTGCACCACGACAGTCGCCGTTGCGCCGCGGGAGCACACTGGTGACGGCGTCGACCGGGGTCGTCGGGTACGTCCGCGACCAGGTCCGGCCGGGTCTGGAAGCGGTGGGCGGATTCGTCCGCATGTGCGTCCTCGTCGGTAAAACCCTGCTCAAGCCACCGTTCCAATGGCGCGAATTCATCCTTCAGAGCTGGTTTTTGATGCGCGTCGCGTTCCTGCCGACGCTGGCGGTCTCCATCCCGCTGACCGTGCTCCTGATCTTCACGCTCAACATCCTGCTGGCCGAGTTCGGCGCCGCCGACGTGTCCGGCGCCGGTGCGGCCATCGGCGCCGTCACCCAGCTGGGCCCCTTGGTGACCGTGCTCGTCGTCGCGGGTGCGGGTTCGACCGCCATCTGCGCCGACCTCGGTGCGCGCACCATCCGCGAGGAGATCGACGCGCTCGAGGTCCTAGGCATCGACCCGATCCACCGCCTGGTGGTGCCGCGCGTCGTCGCCTCCACCTTCGTGGCCCTGCTGCTCAACGGCGCGGTGATCACCGTCGGACTGGTCGGTGGCTTCATCTTCGGCGTCTACCTGCAGAACGTCTCGGCCGGCGCGTACGTCTCGACGCTGACCCTGATCACCGGGCTGCCCGAGGTCCTCATCTCGATCATCAAGGCCATGACCTTCGGCCTGATCGCCGGCCTGGTCGGCTGCTACCGCGGGCTGACGGTCGCGGGCGGCGCGAAGGGCGTCGGCACCGCGGTGAACGAGACGCTGGTGCTCTGCGTGATCGCGCTGTTCGCGGTCAACGTGGTCCTGACCACGATCGGTGTCCGGTTCGGAACAGGGAGCTGACGTGTCGACGACAACGGTCCTGCGATCTCGGTTCCCGCGGGCGTACGAGCGCACGAAGGGGGTGGCCAGCGCACCCGCGCGGTTCCTCGACAGCGTCGGACACGTCGCGTGGTTCGTCATCACCGCAGTCGGCTCGATCGGCCACGCGCTGCGCTACTACCGCAAGGAGACGCTGCGGCTGATCGCCGAGATCGGCATGGGCACCGGCGCGATGGCGGTGATCGGCGGCACGGTCGCCATCGTCGGCTTCGTGACGCTGTCCGGTTCGTCGCTGGTCGCCATTCAGGGTTTCGCGTCACTGGGCAACATCGGTGTCGAGGCGTTCACCGGCTTCTTCGCCGCGCTGATCAACGTGCGCATCGCCGCACCCGTCGTCGCGGGTCAGGCGCTGGCCGCCACGGTGGGCGCCGGCGCGACCGCGGAGTTGGGCGCCATGCGCATCAGCGAGGAGATCGACGCCCTCGAGGTGATGGGCATCAAGTCGATCTCCTACCTGGTGTCGACGCGCATCATGGCCGGGTTCATCGTGATCATCCCGCTGTACGCGATGGCGATCATCATGAGCTTCCTGTCCGCGCAGGTGACCACGACCTTCTTCTACGGGCAGTCGATCGGCACCTACGAGCATTACTTCCGGACGTTCCTGCGTCCCGACGACGTGTTCTGGTCGTTCATCCAGGCCGTGATCATCTCGGTGATCGTGATGCTCAATCACTGCTATTACGGCTACTTCGCCAGCGGCGGCCCGGTCGGCGTCGGCGAGGCCGTCGGTCGCTCGATGCGCGCATCGCTGGTGGCGATCGTGTGTGTGGTCCTGTTCGCCTCGTTGGCGCTCTACGGCGTCGACCCGAACTTCAACCTGACGGTGTAGCGCCATGACCGCCCCCCTCAACAACCCCCGCACCCCGCCGTACAAGCTGGCCGGCCTGGTGCTGAGCCTGCTCGCCATCGTCGCGCTGGTGCTGGTGTACATGCAGTTCCGTGGTGACTTCCTGCCGCGCGAACAACTGACCCTGATGGCCGCGCGCTCGGGCCTGTCGATGGATCCCGGTGCGAAGGTCACCTACAACGGCGTCGAGATCGGCCGGGTGGCATCCGTCGACGCGGTCGACGTCGGGGGTGAGCCGAGGGCCAAGATCACGCTGGACGTGGACCCGAAGTACCTCAAGCTGATCCCGAAGAACGTCGACGCCAGCATCGACGCGACCACCGTGTTCGGCAACAAGTACATCAACTTCTCGTCGCCGAAAAACCCGACGCCACAACGCATCACGTCGTCGGATGTGATCGACGTGACCACGGTGACGACGGAGTTCAACACGCTGTTCGAGACGGTCGTGTCGCTCTCGGAGCAGGTCGACCCGATCAAGCTGAACCAGACCCTGAGTGCGACGGCACAGGCCCTCGACGGCCTCGGCGACCGCTTCGGGCAGTCGATCATCAACGGCAACGAGATCCTCACCGACGTCAACGCCCGGATGCCCGAGCTGCGCCGAGACAACCGGCTGCTGGCCGACCTCGGCGAGGTGTACGCCGACGCGGCGCCCGACCTGTTCGACGGACTGGAGAACGCGGTCACCACCGCCCGCACGCTCAACGAGCAGCAGGGCAACATCGACCAGGCACTGATGGCGGCCGTCGGATTCGGCAACACCGGTGCGGACATCTTCGAGCGCAGTGCGCCGTACCTGATTCGCGGCACCGAAGACCTTCTGACGACATCGAAGACGCTCGACGAGTACAGCCCTGCGCTGTTCTGCACCATTCGAAATTTTCACGACGTGGAGCCAAAAGTCGCTGCATCCCTTGGCGGCAACGGGTATTCGCTGCAGACCCTGTCCACCATTGAAGGCGCCGGTAACCCCTATGTGTATCCGGACAACCTGCCGCGGGTGAACGCGCGCGGTGGCCCCGAGGGCCGGCCGGGCTGCTGGCAGCCGATCACGCGCGACCTGTATCCCGCGCCGTATCTTGTGGCGGACACGGGTGTTTCGATCGCGCCGTACAACCACTTCGAGTTGGGCCAGCCGATCCTGATCGAGTACGTCTGGGGTCGCCAGGTCGGGGAGAACACGATCAACCCATGAAAATCACCGGTACCGCCATCAAGCTCGGCGCCTTCTCAGTGGTGCTGCTGCTGTTCACCGCGATTATCGTGGTGGTGTTCGGACAGATGCGCTTCGACCGCACCACCAGCTACTCGGCGATCTTCTCGAGCGCCAGCGGGCTACGCGCCGGCCAGTTCGTCCGCGCGTCGGGCGTCGAGGTCGGCAAGGTTGACAGCGTCGAGTTGGTCAACGGCGGATCGCAGGCGAAGGTCGAATTCAATGTCGACCGATCGCTGCCGATGTTCGAGGGCACCACCGCCTCGGTGCGGTACCTGAACCTCATCGGCGACCGCTATCTGGAACTCAAGCGGGGTGACAGCGACAAGCGGCTGCCCAGCGGCGCAACGATCCCGCTCGAGCAGACCCAGCCCGCACTGGATCTCGACGCGCTGATCGGCGGCTTCCGGCCGGTGTTCCGCGCGCTGGACCCGGAGAAGGTCAACACCATCGCCGAGTCGATCATCACGGTCTTCCAGGGCCAGGGCGGCACGATCAACGACATCCTGGACCAGACCGCCTCGCTCACATCGGCGCTGGCCGACCGCGACCAGGCGATCGGCGAGGTGATCCGCAACCTGAACACCGTGCTGGACACCACGGTCAAGCATCAGGCCGAGTTCGACCAGACCGTGCAGGATTTCGAGAAGCTGATCACCGGCTTGAAGAACCGCGCGGATCCGATCGCCACCTCGGTCGGGGATATCAGCGACGCGGCGGGCACGGTCGCCGACCTGCTCGCCGACAACCGGCCGCTGCTGCAGAGCACCGTCGGACATCTCGAGGTCATCCAGCAACCGCTGATCGATCAGAAGGACGAGCTCAACGACTTGCTCACCAGGCTGCCCACCGCGTTCAAGATCATCGGCAGGGCCGGCGGTATCTACGGCGACTTCTTCAACTTCTACGCCTGCGATATCTCCTTGCGGCTCAACGGCCTTCAGCCGGGTGGGCCGGTCCGGACCGTCAAACTCTTCAGTCAGCCGTCGGGTAGGTGCACACCGCAATGAGGACGCTCGAAGGGTCGAACCGGGTCCGTGGCGGGTTGATGGGAATCATCATCCTGATCATCGTCATCGGCGTGGGACAGAGCTTCGCCAGTGTCCCGATGCTTTTCGCATCGCCCACCTACTATGCGTACTTCTCTGACACCGGTGGCATCGGCACGGGCGACAAGGTGCGCATCGCTGGCGTGGACGTCGGCGATGTGCGCAGCATGGAGATCGAGGGCGACAAGGTCAAGATCGGCTTCGGGCTTGGCGGGACGCAGATCGGCACCGACAGCCGCGCCGCCATCCGCACCGACACCATTCTCGGACGCCGCACCATGGAGATCGAGCCACGCGGTTCGGATCCGTTGCGCGCGAACGGCGTTCTGCCACTCGGCCAGACGACGACGCCGTACCAGATCTACGACGCGTTCTTCGACGTGACGAAGGCCGCCTCGGATTGGGACACCCAGACCGTGAAGCGTTCGCTGAACGTGCTCTCGGAGACCATCGACCAGACCTATCCACACCTGAGCGCCGCGCTCGACGGGGTGGCCCGGTTCTCCGACACCATCGGCAAGCGCGACGAGGACATCAAGAAGCTGCTGAGCAACGCCAACAAAATCGCGGGCATCCTGGGCAGCCGCAGTGAACAGATCAACCAATTGCTGGTCAACGCCCAGACCTTGCTCGGCGCGATCAATGAGCGCCAGTACGCGGTGAGCATGCTGCTCGAGCGCGTCGGCTCGTTCTCCGAACAGGTCAAGGGCTTGATCGACGACAACCCGAACCTCAACCGGGTGCTCGAACAACTCCGCGTGGTCAGCGGCGTGCTGGTCGACCGCAAGTACGACCTGATGGACACCCTGACCACGGTCGCAAGCTTCGTGGCGTCGCTCGGTGAAGCGGTCGCTTCGGGCCCGTACTTCAAGGTCATGCTGGTCAACCTGCTGCCGGGCCAGATCCTGCAGCCGTTCGTGGACGCCGCCTTCAAGAAGCGCGGTATCGACCCGCAGAAGTTCTGGCGCGACGCGGGCCTGCCCGCCTGGCGGTTCCCGGACCCGAACGCGCAGGGCTTCGAGAACGGCGCCCCGCCGCCGGGACCGGCCGTGCTCGAAGGCACCCCCGAGAACCCGGGACCCGGTGTGCTGAAGGGCTCACCGTGCTCGTACACGCCGCCGGCCGACGGTCTGCCGACACCAGGCGACCCGCTGCCCTGCGCGGATCTGTCCGTGGGGCCGTTCGGCGGTCCCGCGTACGGGCCACCCAATGTGGCGACCTCTGACCCGAATGTGCACGGCCCGCAGCCGTCTCCGGGCGTGCCGGCCGCGGCGATTCCGGGTCAGATCTCGCCGCCGGTGCCGGGTGCGGACATGCCGCTGCCGCCGGCCCCGCCAGGAGCGCGCACAGTGCCGGTCGGGCCGCAACCGCCGCTGCCGCCGGATTTCACGCCGGGCATCGCACCGTTGCCACCGGCGTTGCCCGCGCCGGCGGTCCCGGGCCCCGGTCAGCAGCTGCCACCCGCCAACACGCCACCGCTGCCGGGGAACCCACCGTTCCTGCCGCCACTCTCTCAGGGACAGGGGGGCTGATCGATGACAACGATCTTCAACATCCGAAACCTGAAGTTGCCCAAGGTTTCCCGGGTGACCGTCATCATCGGCGCGCTGGTCGTGGTGCTGGCGTTGGTGGCCGCCTTCGTCGGGTACAACCTGTACAAGAAGCTGACCACCAACACCGTCGTCGCCTATTTCACCGACACGCTGGCGCTGTATCCCGGCGACAAGGTGCAGATCATGGGGGTGAAGGTCGGCTCGATCGACGCGATCGAACCGGCCGGCGACAAGATGAAGGTCACCTTCCACTACGAGAACAAGTACAAGGTGCCCGCCAACGCCACCGCGTCGATCCTGAACCCGAGCCTGGTGGCGTCGCGCACCATCCAGCTGTCGCCGCCGTACACCGGCGGGCCGGTGATGGAGGACGGTGCGGTCATCCCGCTGGAGCGTACGCAGGTGCCGGTCGAGTACGACGAGCTGCGTGACTCGATCAACCGGATCCTGACCGATCTGGGGCCGACGCCGGAGCAGCCCATGGGCCCGTTCGGCGACATCATCGAATCCGCGGCCGACGGCTTCGCGGGCAAGGGCAAGCAGCTCAACGAGACGTTGAACAACCTGTCGGAGGCACTGTTCGCGCTCAACGAGGGCCGCGACGACTTCTTCAGCGTGGTGAAAAGCCTGGCGCTGTTCGTCAACGCGCTGCACCAGAGCGATCAGCAGTTCGTCGCGCTGAACGACGATCTCGCCGAGTTCACCAACGCGTTCACCAACACCGACCGCGAGGTCGCGAACGCACTGCAGGACCTCAACCAGCTGTTGACGACCACCCGCGGGTTCCTCGACGAGAACGCCGAGGTGCTCACCACCGACGTCAACAACCTGGCCGAAGCGACCACCGCGATCCTGCAACCAGAGCCGCGCAACGGTCTGGAGACCGCCCTACACGTGTTCCCGAATCTCGGCGCGAATCTCGTGAATATTGCTTCTCCGGTCACCGGTGGCATAAACAGCTACGCCGTCATAAACAACTTCGCCAATCCGCTGCAGTTTGTGTGCAGTGCAATCCAGGCGGGCAGCCGGCTGGGTTATCAGGAGTCGGCCGAGATGTGCGCGCAGTACCTAGCGCCGATCCTGGACGCGATCAAGTTCAACTTCCCGCCGTTCGGGATCAACCAGTTCAGCTCGGCGATGACGCTGCCCAAGCAGATCGCCTACTCCGAGCCGCGGCTGCAGCCGCCGCCGGGCTACAAGGACACGACCGTGCCGGGCATCTGGTCACGCGACACCTTGTTCTCGCACGGCAACCACGAACCGGGCTGGGTCGCCGCGCCGGGTATGCAGGGTGTCGACGTGCAACCGTTCACGGCGAACATGATGACCCCGGAGTGCCTGGCGGAACTGTTGGGCGGACCCAACTGTGTGGTCCCCGCGGCACCGCCGGCGTTCGGCACGACGCGCAACGGCAATCTGCCCGGTCCGCCGAATGCCTTCGACCAGAACAACCCGCTGCCGCCGCCGTGGTACCCGCAGCCGGGCCCGCCGCCGCCGCCGGCGCCGGGTGTGATCCCGGGCGATCCGGGCGGAGCGGCGATGGCCGGCCCGCTGCCGGCTCCCGGCCCGGGACCGGGGCCCGCTCCGGCCGCGCCCGCCCCGGCAGGGCCGCCGCTACCAGCAGAGGCAGGTCGGTGATGAGCGTTCGTAGGTGGAGCAGGTTCGCGCAGCGAGCCGTCGCGCTGGGCGCGGTCGCGCTCGTGCTGAGTTCCTGCGGTAACTGGAAGGGCATCGCGAACGTGCCGTTGCCGGGCGGTCCGGGCACGGGGCCGAACGCGACGACGATCTATGTGCAGATGCCGGACACCTTGGCGCTCAACGTGAACAGCCGGGTGCGGGTCGCCGACGTCTATGTCGGCCGGGTGCGCGCCATCGAGCTGAAGAACTGGGTCGCGACGCTGACGCTGGATCTGCAGCCCGACATCGAACTGCCCAGGAACGCCCTAGCCCGCATCGGCCAGACCAGCTTGTTGGGTTCACAGCATGTGGAGCTGGAGCCGCCGCCGAACCCGTCGCCGGAGCCGCTGCAAAGCGGTGACACGATCCCGCTCGCGAACTCGTCGGCCTACCCGAGCACCGAGCGGGTGCTGGCGAGCATCGCCACCATCCTGCAGGGCGGCGGGGTGCAGAACCTCGAGGTCATCCAGACCGAGATCTTCAACGTGCTCAACGGCCGGGCCGATGAGATCCGCGAGTTTTTCAACAAGCTGGACACGTTCACCGCCGAATTGAACCAGCAGCGCCAGGACATCACGCGCGCAATCGATTCCACCGACCGGCTACTCACGATCGTCGCGGAGCGCAACAACACGCTGGACCGGGTGTTGACCGAGTTCCCGCCGCTGATCAAGCATTTCGCGGAGACGCGCGATCTGTTCGCCGACGCGGTGGAGGCCGTCGGCCGGATCAGCCGGGCCGCAGACAACGCGTTGGCGCCGGCCAGCGACAATCTGCACACCAACCTGCAGAACCTGCAGCGGCCGCTCAAGCAGCTCGGGCGGGCGTCGCCGTACCTGATCGGCGCCCTCAAGCTCATGCTCACCGCGCCGTTCTCGATTGAGAACGTGCCGAAGGTGATCCGCGGCGACTACCTCAACGCGTCACTGATGGTGGACTTGACACTTTCGTCGCTCGACAATGCAGTACTGACGGGCACGGGCCTTTCCGGGATGCTGCGCGCGCTGGAGCAGGCGTGGGGTCGCGACCCGGCGACGATGATCCCGGATGTGCGGTTCGTGCCGAACGCGCACAACGCACCGAACGGCCCGCTGGTGGAAAGGGGTGAGTGAGCTGTGCTGACCAGGTTCATCAGGATCCAGCTGGTGCTGTTCACCATCCTGACGATCGTCGCGCTGGTGGTGCTGGGGTGGTACTACCTGCGCATCCCGAGCCTCGTCGGTATCGGCCAGTACGAGTTGAAGGCCGAACTCCCCCGCTCGGGCGGTCTGTACGCGACGGCCAACGTCACCTACCGCGGCACGCAGATCGGCAAGGTCACCTCGGTCGAGCCGACCCAGCGGGGCGCGCTCGCGGTGATGAGCATCGATGACCGCTACAAGATTCCCGCCGACGCGACGGCGAACGTGCACTCGGTGTCGGCGATCGGCGAGCAGTATCTGGACCTGGTGTCGACGGGCGACGCGGACCAGTACCTGTCGCCGGGTTCGACGATCACCGAGAGCACCGTGCCCAGCGAGGTCGGCCCGGCGCTGGACGCCGCGAACAGGGGTCTGGCGGTGCTGCCCAAGGAGAAGATCGACGCGCTGCTCACCGAGACGTCACAGGCGGTCGGCGGGCTGGGCCCGGCGCTGCAACGGCTGGTGGATTCGACGACCAACATCGCGCAGGGCTTCAAGGACCATCTGCCGCAGGTCAACGACATCATCGTCAACGCAGGCCCGATCCTGGACAGCCAGGTGCAGTCCGGCGACAACATCGAGCAGTGGTCGCGCAACCTGAACGTGATCGCCGCGCAGTCGGCCGAGCAGGATGCGGCGCTGCGGAGCGGCCTCCAGCAGGCCGCTCCGACAGCCGACCAGCTCAACGCAGTGTTCGGCGGGGTGCGCGAGTCGTTGCCGCAGACGCTAGCGAACCTCGCGATCGTCACCGACATGCTCAAGCGCTACAACAAGGGCCTCGAGCAGTCGCTAGTTCTCTTACCGCAGGGCGCGGCGGTGGCGCAAGCGGGCACGTTGTTTGAGGGCTACGGCCAACTGCCGCTCGCGTTAGGTGCACTCAACCAGCCGCCGCCATGTCTGACCGGCTTCCTGCCCGCGTCCGAGTGGCGCTCGCCGGCCGACACCAGCATGGCGCCGCTGCCGCGGGGCACCTACTGCAAGATCCCGAAGGACTACCAGGGCAACGTCGTTCGCGGCGCCCGCAACTATCCCTGCGTCGACGTCCCGGGCAAGCGGGCGGCGACGCCGATGGAGTGCCGCAGCGATGAGCCGTACGTTCCGCTGGGCACCAACCCGTGGTACGGCGACCCAAACCAGATCCTGTCCTGCCCGGCCCCTGGCGCGCGCTGCGATCAGGGCGTCAACCCGGGCCGCGGCGTCATCCAGGCGCCGTCGGTCAACAGCGGGATGAATCCTGCACCCGCGAGCGACCTGCCGCCGCCGAACTCGACGGCGCCGGTCAGCGATCCGCTGAGCCCGCCCGGACAGGGCAGCGTGACCTGCAGTGGACAACAACCCAACCCCTGCATCTACACTCCGGCACCAGGGCCACCCGGCTCCACGGCGGTGTACAGCCCGAGCAGCGGCCAGGTGGTCGGACCCGACGGCGTGAAATACAACGTCAGCAACTCGAGTAACCCAGGAGACGACGGATGGAAGGAGATGCTGGCACCCGCCAGCTGAACCCCACCGATGCTGATGAGACGCCCGACGAGTCGTTAGCAGTATCCCCAGGCCCAGCGCCCGCCGAGGATCCGGACACCACAGAAGAACAGGTTTCGGCCGATCCCCGCCGACCGTCGCGGATCGGTCGCGGCCTGGCTGTCAGTATCTGCGCGGCGCTGCTCGCGCTCGCCGTCGCCGGGGGTGTCGCGGGATTCCTGCTCTTCAAAAATGACCAACGGGTCGCGGCCAGCGAGCGCGCCGAAGCGGCGGCACTGCAGGCGGCGAAGGATTGTGTGGCCGCGACGCACGCGCCCGACACCGCCGCCATGACCGCGGCGCAGACCAAGATCATCGATTGCTCGACCGGCGACTTCGCCGTGCAGTCCTCGCTGTACGCAGGGGTGCTGGTCGACGCGTACCAGGCCGCCGACGTGCGGGTGCAGGTTTCGGATATGCGCGCGGCGGTGGAGAAGCACAACGACGACGGGTCTTTCGACATCCTGGTCGCGGTGCGGGTCAAGGTCACCAACTCCGACACCGCCGATGAGGAGCAGGGCTACCGGCTGCGGGTGCGGATGGCACCGGACGAAGGGACCTACAAGGTCGCCGAGTTGGATCAGGTCACATCGTGACATCGTCCACCCTGACACTCGACACGACCCCGGATTCGCCGGCCACCGACCAGGCCACCGTGGAGCCGGTGGCGTCGTGGCCGGCCAGGGCCGGCGCGTTCGCCGTCGACGTCCTGATCGGGCTCGCCGTGCTGGTGACGCTGGCATTGGTTTCGCTGACCGCGCCGCTGCGCAGTCCGCTGTGGTGGTGCTACATCGCCGCGGTGGTCGTCGTGGTGTTGGTGATCGCGGTCAATCGCCTCGTACTGCCTGGCATCGTCGGCTTCTCGCTGGGACGCGCCGTTTTCGGCATCGCGGTCAGGAAGCGGGACGGCTCACCGGTCGGAGTGTGGCGGCTGCTGATTCGTGACGGCGCGCACGTGCTCGACACCGCGGCGTTGTTCATCGGATGGCTATGGCCACTGTGGGATCGGCGCCACCGCACCTTCGCCGACCTTCTGCTGCGCACCGAGGTACGTCCGGTGCCGCCGCCCGAGCGCAACGTCAGCACGCTGACCGCCGTCGTGCTCATCGTCGCCACGGTGGCCTGCGCGGCGGCCGTCGCAGTGAACTACTGGGTGGTGTACCGGCACGAGCGCGCGGTCGAGGAGACCAGAGAACAGATCGCCGAACAGGGCCCGCGGATCGTCGAGCAGATGCTGAGCTTCAAGAGCGACACCATGCAGGAGGATTTCGCGCGGGCACAGTCGCTGGCCACCGACGGTTACCGGCAGCAGTTGATCGACCAGCAGAAGGCCGGACAGAGCGCGGGTGTCAGCTCCAACGAGTACTGGGCGGTCAGCAGCGCGGTGCTCGAAGCGACGCCGGACACCGCGGAGATGCTGCTGGCGCTGCAGGGCCAGCGGGGCGATGACCCCAACGAGCTGAAGTTCATCACCGCCACCGTGCAGGTCGAGTTGGCGAAATCCGGCGACGGCCAGTGGCGCGTCGCCAATCTCACCGTGCTGAAGCGACCCCAGATGAATACGCAGGGCCGATGAGTCCGCGGCGCAGAGTCGACGCCGATGAGCGAGACTTCTTCGAGGTGGAACCGAGGCCACCGCGCCGCTGGGGGCTTCCGATCATCGCCGCCGCGGCGTCACTTCTGATGGCGGCCGCGATCGCGGCGGGATCGCTGATGTTGGTCAGCCACGAGAACAACCGCCGCACGGTCGCCAATGACCACGCCGCGCTGGTGTACGTCAGCGAATTCATGACCGACTACACGTCGTTGGACCCCTTCAACGCCAACGCCTATGTGGACCGGATCCTGGCGCAGGGGACGGGTGATTTCGCGAAGATGTTCAAGGAGAAGCAGAACGAGATACTGATCCAGGTCGCGCAGGCTGAGCCCACCAGTGGAGCCGTGCTGGCCGCGGGTGTGCAGCGGTGGAACGACAACGGCAGCGCCGACATCCTGGTCGCGACCAAGGTCTCCACGAAAGGGCCGGACGGCAAATCGACAGTCGAGAGTGGAAGTCGTTGGATAGCAACGGCTATCAAGGAGGGACAGCAGTGGAAGATCAGCCAGCTGATCCAGGTGATCTGACCACCGGACCCCCGGCGGAATCCACCCCGGCGCCGAGCCGGCGTCGGTGGTCCTTCCTTCGGCGTCGGCAGAAGGAATCGGCGGAAGCCGCCCCGGATTCCGCCACGGCGGAGACGCCGGAGGCGGCACCCGCAGCGGATACGCCCGCGCGTCGGCCGGTCGGCAAGGCGAAACGCCAGGGCAGGACGCGCGTCGAGGAGGCCGACGACGACACCGTCGACGCCGCGGCGCAGGACGCAGCCGCCTCGGAACCCAAAGAGGCCGAAGCCGGGGCCGTCGAGCCTGACCCCACGGACGAGTCCGCCGTCGTGCCGCAGGAAGTGCGGTTCGTACCGCACCGGCCAGCAGGCAAGCGGCTCGTCGCGGCGATGGCGGCGGCCGCCGTGCTGTTCGTCGGTGCAGCCGCGTTCGCCGCGTCGACCCTGCAGCCCTACCTGTCGGAGCGAGCCGAGATCGACACCAAACTCGACGTGGCTCGCACCGCGGCCAGTGCGATCTCCACACTGTGGACCTACACGCCGGACAACATGGAGACGTTGCCGGACCGGTCGGCGGCGTTCCTCGGTGGCGACTTCGCCTATGAGTACCGCAAGTACATCGACGCGATCGTCGCGACGAACAAACAAGCGCAGGTCACCAACACCACGCAGGTGCTGGGCGCGGCGGTGGAAACCCTGACCCCCGACGAGGCCACCGCGATCGTCTACACCAACTCGGTGGCGACCAGCCCGATGAGCAAGAACATCCCTTCGCTGCGCTACCTGTCCTACCGGTTGACGATGGAACGCCGCGATGCCAAGTGGCTGATCACGAATATGTCGACCATCACGTCGCTGGACCTGACACCACAGCTGTAGTCGGGGAGCTGGCGCATGGCGGTCGAATCGCCTGTCTCGCAACGGTTGACGATCACCTGCCTGCTGTTGTTGACGTTCGCGACCGGCTTGGTCGATGCGGTCAGCGTGCTGAAGCTCGGTCACGTGTTCGTGGCGAACATGACCGGGAACGTGATCTTCCTGGGTTTCTGGCTGGTGCCGAACTCCGGGGTGGACGTGACCGCCGCGCTCGTCGCGTTCGCCGGCTTCGTCGCGGGTGCGGTGGTCAGTGGCCGGTTCACCCGCCACATCGGCACCGATGTCCGCCGGTGGCTGGCGATCACGCTGACGTTCGAGGTCGTGTTGCTCGCGGCCCTGTCGGTGCTTGCCGGGACCGGCGTGCTCGACTATCAGGACAACACCAAACTGCTGCTCATCGCCGGCCTGGCTGTGGCGTTCGGCGTCCAGAACTCCAGCGCCCAGCAGTTCGGCATCCAGGAGTTGTCGACCACGGTGTTGACGACGACGATCGTGCGGATCGGCTTCGACAGCCGGTTGGCCGGTGGCACCGGTGAGCGGGAGAAGTTGCGCTACAGCGTGGTTCTGACGATGTGCGGTGGGGCGGTCGTGGGGGCGACGATGAGCCGTTTCACCGTCGCGCCGATCATCGGCATCGCCGCGGCAATGGTGGCGCTGTCCGGAGTCTTGTTCTGGGTCGGGGACAGGCGCGGCCGAGGCTAGTCTTGCCGTATGCCTTCGGTACTCGTCACCGATGCGTCACGGGGAATTGGCCGGGCGATCGCCGTGCACCTGGCCGCGCGTGGATGGCAGGTGATTGCCGGTGTCCGCACGGAGCAGGATGCCGAGGCGGTCACCGGGCTGGATCCGGACCGTATCTCGGCGGTACTCCTCGACGTCACCGACGCCGGCCACATCGCCGCGTTGGCCGACGTCCTGCCTCCGCGACTGGACGCGGTGGTCAACAACGCCGGTGTGGTCGTCACCGGGCCCATGGAGACGGTGACATCGGATGAATGGCGAAAGCAGTTGGAGATCAATGTGATCGGCCAGCTCGCCGTCACCAGGGCGATACTGCCGCGGATGCGGGCAGCCCGCGGCCGGATCGTGTTCATCTCCAGCGTCAACGGTCGGATGTCGATGCCGTTGCTCGGAGCGTATGCCGCGAGCAAGTTCGCGCTCGAGGCCGCGGCCGATGCGTTGCGTATGGAGTTGCGGCCCTGGCAGATACCGGTTGTCGTCGTCGAGCCGGCGCAGACCGACACCGACATGTGGCGTACCGCCGACACCATGGTGGTCGAAGCCGAGGCCGCCCTTTCCCCGGAGCACCGCGCGCTGTACGCCGAACACATCGCGGGGATGAAGAAGATGGTGCCCGTCGCGCAACGAATGGCTGTCCCGACCGCGAAAGTCTCCGCCGTGGTCGAGGAGGCGCTCACCGCGCGCAGACCACGAGCTCGTTATGTGGTCGGGGTGGGGCCCAAACTGCAGGTTGCCGTGGTGCCGAAGTTGCCGACCCGCGTGCGCGACGCCGTGTTGCGCCGGGTGTCCGGCCAACCCTGACCGATGGGCGAGTTCGTCAAGCGCAACGCCTCCGCACCCCCAGGCTTCTTCGCCTGTGAAGCCGCTGGGCTGCAGTGGCTTTCGGCGGCCGACGGAGGGGTTCCGTGCGCGGCCGTGCTCGATTACGACGACCGCAGCCTCACCCTGGAACGGCTGCGAAGCGTTGGACCCAGCCGATCCGCCGCGCGCGAGTTCGGGTGCCGACTCGCTCGTACGCACGACGCCGGAGCCGGGGCGTTCGGAGCCCCGCCCGACGGATGGGAAGGGCCCGGGTTCTTCGGGCCGCTCCACGATCCGCTGCCCATGTCGTTGAGGGGACACGAGCGCTGGGGCGCCTTCTACGCGCGCGAGAGATTGGCCCCGATGGCGCGCGCAGCGGCCGATCGACTGGACGCGGAGTGCCGCGCTGCCATCGACACGGCGATGGTGAAGTGCGAAGAAGGCGATTTCGACGACGACGACCCACCCGCCCGCCTGCACGGCGACCTGTGGAGTGGCAACGTTATGTGGACACCGGGTGAAGTGGTGCTGATCGACCCGGCCGCCCACGGCGGCCACCGCGAGACCGATCTGGCCATGCTTGCACTGTTCGGCTGCCCCTACTTCGACGAGGTGATCGACGGCTACCAATCCGCGCGGACGTTGCGGGCGGGCTGGCGCGGCCGGGTCGGTCTGCATCAGCTCTATCCGCTGTTAGCCCACGTCGTCCTGTTCGGTGGCGGTTATGTACGGCAAACATCGGCGGCGGCGCGCAGCGTCCTCGTCGGGTGATCGAAACGATTCCGCTGGCTATGCGTCGGGTTCGATAAGTTAACTTATTTACCGTGCAAAGAAATTTGCTCAAACTGTGCTCTCGTGAGAGTCTGCCTGTTACGGTCACGTAAATTGCTGTTTCGTTCGAAAGGACCGGATCAGTGGCTGGCAGACGCGGCAGGCATGGCAAACGCAGCCGGAGCTCCAACAAAATCGCGGCGATCGGCGCGGTAACTGCGACAGCGACGGCGCTCACCATCGGTGCGGCACCCCTTCCGGAGCCCAGCGACGATGCGAAGGCTGTGGTAGATACCGACGTCAGCCTGGCCGCGGCGGTGAATCAGTGGCCCGGGCCCGACGAGATCCCCGACCTGACATTCGGCCTCGGCTCGGCGGTCTACGACCTCGGCCAGGTCGCCGCCGAGGTGCTGATCCGACTGGTGGTCGAGAATTTCAACCTGGCCGTGCTGGCGCAGGCGGCCGGCGCGGACCCGGAGTCGGTGCTCAACAACCTGCTCGGCGGGGTCCTGGGTGAGATTCCACCAGGTTTGCTCGAAGATGTGGTCGGCGCGATCCCGGTCGATGTACCCGGTGTCGTCGGTGCGCTGATCGATCCCCTCGGGGTACTCGCCCCCGACGTAGAGCAGCAGATCAGCAACCTATTGGCTGGCTCACTACCCGAAACCCTCGGTGGTCTGCTCGGACTGCTCGGCCTCGACCTCAGCGATCCGTTCAACCTCTCCAACCTCCCCGGCCCGGTCAACGTGATAACTGCGGGCCCGGTATTCACCCTGCTCAAGCTGTTGGGAGTCGACCTGGGCTGGGTGCCCGGCTTGCCGCGCGCCATCGCCGAGGAGGTCAACAAGACCCCGTACCTCGACGCTGAAGTCAGCCTCGAGTCAGTGCTTCGCGAGCTCGAGATCTTGAACCCGGTGCTGGACCTGCTCAACATTCCCATCCCCGACATCGACGCCGTCGAGGTCCGGGTCCCGGTGGTTCTGAGCATGGGGCTCGGTGCCTTCTCCGCCGGCGCGGCATACGAGCGAATCGTTGCCGATCTGGTGAATCAACCGGGCGGGGAGAACGCCGACGAGCATCCGCTCCTGGGCAGCATCACCATCCTCCCGATGATCCTGCTGCGTAATCCCGGACGGGCCAACGGCGGAATGTTCGCCCGCTTCTATCCCCTCTTCGGGCTTGCGGGCATCAAGACGGTCACGCCGGAGACCGAAGCCTCCTACAGCGGGGGCCTCCCGGTGCCCGGCACCGGCCTTTCCGTCGGCGGCGCGAACCTGATCCCGATCAAGCTCGACGCGACGGTCCAGTACGACCTGCTGAGCGACTTCGCCGCATGGCCGAACCCGTTCTCGTTGGCCAACAACCTCTTTGCGGGGCTGCTCCCCACCTACATGCTTCGCGGCGTCACGCTCGACCCCCAGCAGCTGCTGCAGCTCGACGATCTTGCGCAGCGCATCGCGAACGGCGACCCGCTCGCGGTCAACCTCTATCTCACGCTGCGCTCGGCGACCCTGCCTCTGCTCGAGCCACTGTATCTGGCCGCAGACGTGCTCAACCTTGTCACGCTCGGAGGCGTCGCGCGCTACAACCCGTTCAGCATGGTGGCCAACGCGCTTGCCCCGGCGTTGACCAGCCTGGTGAACCTCGGCTACACCGACGTCTACTACAACCCGCAGACGGGCGGTTACGAGCGGACACTGGACGAGGCCGGCGACCCGACGCCGTTCATGTCCTTTCCGAACGTCGACTGGGCCCAGGCGCCGGGCGTCATCCTCAACCAGTTGGTCCAGGGCATCTTCAAGGAGTTCTTCAGCGGCAACCCGACCGCAGGCACACCGAACGTCCTGACCAGTCTGCTCCGGTTCCTCACCGGCGGATCCCTGTGGGGCACAACGCCGACCAGTGTGCTGACCGGCATCGTCGATGAGGCCTTGGAACAGGCTACCGAAGGCATCCTCCCGGGCGCCACGCAGGAGGAGAGCGAACTTCCCTCGCCGACGGACCTGCCCGAATCCGGTGCGCGGATGCTCACCCTCGTGACGGGCGAACCGGGTGAGGAGCCCACCGACGAGATCGGCTCCCACGTCATCGACGAAGTCGTTACGGACAAGGCCGGCGACGAAGTCGTCGCAGACAAACTCGAGGGCGAAACCGTCGCGCAGACGCCCGACGGGCAGACGATTGTCACCGAAGAGACCGCGACCGGGGACGTGAAGGCCGACGAAGCTCCGGTGCGCGAGACCGAGGTCACCCAGACCAAGACCGGTGACACCAAGACCGGTGACACCAACACCGGTGACACCAACACCGGCGAAACGAAGACCGGCGACACCAACACCGGCGAAACGAAGACCGGCGACACGAAGACCGGCGACCCGAAGACCGGGGAAGCCAAGACCGGCACCGACAAGGACGGTGACACCGTCTCGTCGAAGAAGGGCTACAAGCCGGGCAACAAGTTCAGCCCGAACACGGGAGCCAAGTCCGGCCCGAAGCACGCCAAGCCGGACAACGGCGAACCGGTCAGCGCGATACCGGGATCGTCACCGCGACATGCCAAGCCGGACAACGACTCCTCGGCCACCAGCACCGGCGATACCGCCGGCGGCACATCCGGCGAAGGCTCCGACAGCGCCGCCGCCTAGTTGAATGCGAGCCAGCTCGGCAATCCGCGTTCGCGCGAATCGCAGAGCACCTGCCGTGTGTCACAGGATCCGCGGGGCACACCCGCACCGGTCCACATGCCGCCGGTGTCGCGACGCAGCACGATCGACGACGAACCGCCGCCGTCGAGCAGAATGGCGGTGTCACTGCCCAACCCGCGGAACAGATCCTGGATCTGGTCCGGGGTGTAGCTGCCGCCCTGGAAGACGTACATCTCGTCCTTGTCCTTGGCGTATGCCAGCGCGGTGCGCGCCGCGCTCGGCCCACCGTCGTTGAGCTGCCCGGTGTCCCCGGGGGCGAGCAGGCCGATGCCTGCGACCGCCACGAACCGCACGCCCTCGTCGACCAGCCGTTGCACCACCGGTGACGCCGCGTCGTAGTCGTCGGGGCTGGCAGGCGGCACCACGTACGGCGCTCCGCCCACCGGGAGAATCATGGTGGACAACGCTTTCCAGTGCTCGTTGCCGCCGGACAACCCCTGCTTACCCGCATAGGCGACGGTGCCGGTCACCGCCACGTTCGCCTTACCCTGGCCACGGGTGTTGTCGACATAGGCGCCCAGCGGTGAACTGCATCCAGTCGACTTCCACGAACCGCCTCGCTGACCGCGCACGTCGAAGAAGTTGGCGTTGATCGCGATCGTCGGCTGTCCGAGCGCCTGCCAGGCCTGCAGCGGAGTGAAGATCTCCGACGCCTGCAACAGCCCCTCCCCGGTGCGGGCGCGGGGATCGCGCTCGCAACGCGCTTGATAACCCCGGTGCGAGTCGACCAGCAGCCGCGGCGCAAGCCGGGTGGAGGCCGCCTTGATGATCATCAGACGCCCGCCGCTGGTGGTCTCGTACCAGCCGCCGCCCGCGTTGAGCATCGGGGCGGGATGGCCACCGCCGAAGTTGTAGACGAGATAGGACCCGCGGGTGTTGGCGATCGCGTTGGCGAGTTTCTCGCGTGCGCCGGCGGCATTGGCGGCAGGGGCCGTCGACAGCACCGCGCACAGCAACAGCGCCGCAGCCGAGGCCGCGAAGCGTTTGATGTTTGCTGTTCGCGCCGACACGTGAGGCTCCTTTGGCGTTGACTGCGGAACGAATGCCACATTATTCACAACAATCCCACTGTCAACATATGTCGCAGTTACATCACAGTTGAGTTGCTGGGAGGTCGCGATTCGATGCTCCGGCGCCGCTTGAGGTCCCGCAGGAGTCAAATCATTGTGTGCGACCACGCACCAGGAGACGAGTGGGAGGCCGAATCAAGGGGTTACGAACCGCTCAAGACGGGCACTGTGTGCTTAGCGGCACATAGTGCCGCCAACTGAAGGAGTCACATATGTGGACGATCATTGTTGCGCTCGTCGTCGGCGCAATCCTCGGCGCACTGGCGCGCCTGATTCTGCCCGGTAAGCAGAACGTCGGTGTTCTCATCACCGTGCTGCTCGGTGCAGTGGGAGCCCTGCTCGGCTCGTGGATTTCGAATGAGATGTTCGGCACCGGGGACAAGATGTTCTCCCCGATCCCATTCGTCATCGGGCTGGTAGTGGCCATCATCCTCATCGGCATCTACGTAGCGATCACCGGACGGCGGGGCACGGGAGCGCCGAGAACGCGCTAACGCTCCGGCGGGGCCAACCGGTAAACCGCGTCGGCGTAGTCATCGGTGATGTAGACGGCGCCGTCGGGCCCGACGACCGCGGCGACCGGGCGGCCCCACCGTGAGCCGTCTTCGGACTGGAACCCGCCGACCAGCGTCTGCTTGTCGGCGAGTTCTCCGTTGCGCCAGCCGAAGAACGCCACCTCGGGGGCATACGGCGGCTCCCGGTTCCACGACCCGTGCACGCCGACGAGCGCACCGCTCGAGTACGGAGCAGGTAACGCGCCGTCGGTGAAGCTCATCCCGAGCGGGGCGGCATGCGCGCCGAGGCTCTGTTCGATCGGCGGCAGGGCCGCACAGTCGAGGCGGCTGCCGTCGGCGTTGGTCTGCACGTCGCGGATCAACGGCAGCCGCGCCGGGCCACCCTCGGGATTGCAGAAGGGCCAGCCCAGTTCGCGGCCGGGCGTCAGTCGCGCCACCGATTCCGGCGGATGCAGGCTGACGTAGTCCTGGCGGACCTCGCCGGTGCGCGGGTCGGCGACGTTGTCGCGGTTGTTGACGGCGGTCCACACCGCTCCGTCCGGCGCGATCGCCAGGCCGGTCCCGTTGCGGACCCCGGTCGCGAACGGCTCGGCGGGGCCACCTCCCGGCGGGACCCGCATGATCGTGGCGCGCGGCGGATCGGCGTCGCGATCGGCGGCAGTGATGTTGCCCGTCGAACCGATCGAGAAGTAGACGCTGCCATCAGAGCCGATCGCGACGGATTTGAGGGCGTGGGCATACGCGCCGCGCAGGTCCGGACTTCCCGCGTCGGGCAGATCCCCCGCGACGGTGCGCCGAACGGTGGCCGCGCCGTTGGCGTAGGCGTAGGCGTCGACCTGGTCGCTTTCGGCGACGTAGAGCGTGTCGCCTTCGAACGCCAGCCCGTGCGGCTGGTCAAGTCCTGACAGCAGGGTCGACTGGCGGGGTTGCGCATCGCTGGGCTGCAGGCGCAACACCTCGCCCGTGCTCGGCTGCGACACGAGGAGCGCACCGTCGGGTGCCCACGCGGCCAGCCTCGCCTTCGGGATGCGCGCCCACACCGACATCGACCAACCGGCGGGAACGAGCGCCTGACGCGGCTCGTCGAACGGCGCCTGCGCCAGGGCCGGGTCGACGGCGACGGTCACCTCGGACAGGTCCGAGGTCGCTTCCGCGGTGGTCGAGGGTTCGCTCGTGGACGGGTCCGGCGCAGGCGCGCTCCCGGAATCCGACGAGCAGCCCGTCGCCAGCATCACACCTGCGATGCAGGCGATCGCGTTATGCCGCAGCCAAACTCGCATGCATCTCCCAGACCAGAATTTCGGCCGACGTCGTGGCGGTGACGCGCTGGCCACCCGCACCCGTGAAACGAACGGCGTCGCCCTCACCCAAGGGGCCCGCGCCCTCGAGCGTGACCTCGCCGCGGGGCACGAACAGGTGGAGATACGGGGCGTGCGGCAACTCGACGCTGTCACCGGGCTGCATGCGCGCTCCGTGTAGGGCGGCGTACTTGTTGCGGATGAAGATCGCGGTCTGGTCCCGGTGTGCGGGCATACCGCTGGCGATCGTGATCAGACCGCCGCGCAGCAGTTCGTCATCGATTTCGAGCTGCTGGTAGCCGGGGTCGATTCCGGACTCGTCGGGGACCACCCACATCTGGACGAAATGCACCGGCTCGTCCCCCTGCCCTTCGGGCGGGAGGTGCCCCCAGCGGGATTCGGCGCCCGTCAGCGTCCACGAGTCGTTCTTTTCCGAGTGCAAGATGCCGCGGCCGGCCGACATCCGTTGCGCCAGGCCGGGATAGATCACGCCGGAGTGGCCGGTGGAGTCCTGGTGCACCAGCGATCCGCGCAGCACCCAGGTGACGATCTCCATGTCCCGGTGCGGATGGGTGTCGAACCCCGTACCCGGTTTGACGATGTCGTCGTTGTTGACGAGCAGCAGGCCGTGATGGGTGTTGTCCGGCTCGTAGTGGCTGCCGAAGGAGAACGAGTGCTTGGAGTCCAGCCAGGAGATCGCGGTCTTCGCGCGATCGTCTGCCCGGCGGATGTCGACGGTGGGGGCGGTCATGGCTTACCTCTCGCTCGGCGCCCAGCCTAAATGGGGCTACTGGACGCGACAACATAGATGATGTGTCATGTATTCCGTGTGGCTGACGAGGCACGAACAAGAGGTCTGGCGGAAGTTCCTGACGGTCACGAGCCGTCTGCAGACGGCCATGCACCGGCAACTACAACGTGACTGCGAGTTGTCGCTGGCGGACTACGAGGTCCTCGTGGCGCTGAACGAGCGCGGTCCGCAGCGCATCAACGACCTGGCCGAGACGCTCGGGTGGGAGCAGAGCAGGTTGTCACACCAGCTGCGGCGGATGCGCGGGCGCGCACTGCTCGAGCGGCACGGCAGCGACGACGACCGGCGGGGCGCCAGCGTCTCGATCACCGACGGTGGGCTCGAAGCGCTGCAGAGGGCTGCTCCCGGGCACGCAGAACTCGTGCGCAGCACGGTGTTCGAGGGGTTGACACCACAACAGCTTCAGGCGTTCGACGAGGTTTTGGACGCGGTGCTGGACCGGCTGGCTACCAGTCCGCCTCGTCGTAGGTGACGACGCCGCGGATGTTCTTGCCGTCGAGCATGTCCGCATAGCCGGAATTGATGTCCTCGAGGCGGTAGGTCCTGGTGACCATGTCGTCGATGTTCAGCAAGCCCGCCTTGTACAGGCCGACCAGTTTCGGGGTCTCGATGTGCGAACTGCCGCCGCCGAAAATGTTGCCCTTCAACGTCTTCTGCAACATCGTGAACAAGAACAGGTTGAGCTTGACGTCGACGTCCATCATCGAGCCCATGCCCGTCACGACGCAGGTGCCGGTCTTGGTGGTCAGCGTCAGCGCCTCTTCGATGTACTCGCCCTTCATATCGCCGACGGCGATGATCGTCTTGTCGGCCATCACGCCGTGGGTGAGGTCGATGACGGGTGCGATCGCCTCGGCCATCGACGGGTAGACGTGGGTGGCGCCGAACTTGATCGCCTGTTCGCGCTTCCACTCGTTCGGGTCGATCGCGACGACGTGGCGGGCCCCGGCGATGACCGCTCCCTGCAGTGCGCTCATGCCGATACCGCCGACGCCGACGATCACGACGGTCTCGCCCGGGTTCACCTCGGCCACGTTGGTGGCCGACCCGAAGCCCGTCGGGACCGCGCAGCCCAGCAGGGCCGCCGACTCGAACGGAATGTCTTTGTCGATCTTGACGACGGAGTCCTTGTGCACCGTCATGTGCGGCGCGAACGTGCCGAGCAGGTTCATCGGCGAGACCTCGGTGCTACCGGCATGCACGCGGGAGGTGCCGTCGGCGATCGCCTTGCCGCCGAGCAGTACCGCGCCGCGGTCGCACAGCGAGCGATAACCCTTGAGGCATGGTGCGCATTGCCCGCACGCCGGGATGAACGCGAGGATGACGTGGTCGCCCTCCTCGAGGCCGGTGACGTTCCTGCCGACCTTCGTGATCACGCCGGCGCCCTCGTGTCCGCCGAGCGCAGGCAGCCCGATCGGGGTGGCGCCGGTGGTCAGGTGGTAGTCCGAATGGCACATGCCCGCGGCGTGCATTCGGATCTGTACCTCGTCGGCGACGGGGTCACCGATCTCTATCTCGTCGATGCGGAACGGTGAGTTGAGCTCCCACAGCAGCGCGCCCTTGGTCTTCATGGCCGCTGACTATAGAACACGTTGCAGAACAGGTGTCAAGTCCGCCTTGAACTGCGTAGATAGGGGCTTCGGGCCGTCGCAGGCACCGCTGTCGGCCAGCCACCTGCGCGTCGAGCCGCTTTTGCGCGCCCCCCTCGTAATACGCTGCCCGCGATGAGCACACCTTCGCCGCGATGGCGCGCTGTGCGGGCGCTTGCCGTCTTCGCTGTGGCACTTGTGCTGCTGATGGCGGGCAACCTCGCGCTGTATGCATCCAGCAGGCACTGGGCTGAGGACGGTCTGCAACTCGGCGACTTCGACAAGCCCGACCGGATCGACCTCACCGTGTGGGTGAACCGGGTCGACACCGAGACGACGACGGTGGCGGCGACGATCACCGACATCGAGGCCAACGGGAAGTACGCCGATGAAAGCGGCCATCTCAACCTGGACACCAAGCTGCTGAGCAATTCCTTCACAAATCCCTCGGTGAACCTGCCGAGCGGAGAGACGGTGCCCGTCATCGAGCAGAAATTCGGGATGGTCGGGATCCCGACCGACTACCCCTTCGATCGCTACACCGCCTTCCTCGGGCTCAACATCGCGGCCGACGACGGCACCGCGCTGCCCACCACGCTCACCGTGTTCAACAACGACTCGTTCTTCCGGGTCGCGCTGGGGCCCGACCCGGATGTCGAAGGCGACAGCGTCGACGCGGATCTCTACCTGCACCGCAGCGCCCCGACGCTGGTGTTCGCCGTGTTCGTGATGCTGCTCATGCTCGGGTTGGCCGCGGCGGCCGTCACGGCGTCCTACTACGCGCTGCGGTGGCGCAGAGGTCTTGTCCTGCCGGCCTGCTCGATGATGGCTGCGATCCTGTTCGCACTGATTCCTCTTCGCAACGCCGTGCCCGGCGGCCCGCCGATCGGCTCGCTCATCGACTTTGCGGCGTTCTTCATCGCTGAGGGCGTCATCTCGATCGCGTTGATCACCAGCGTCGTGCTCGGCTACCGGCACGACATCGCCTATGAGCGCGCCGAAGCGGAAAGGGCGGGCCTGAGCATCGACGAGTACGCGCTGGGCCGCAAGCCGTAGGTCAGGCGGTATCGGCGAGCCCGAACGGGGCAAAGGTCGAGGCGTGGAACGCCACGACATGCGCGATGCCGCCGGCCGTCACGTCGAGCACATGGAGTTGAAAGGCCTCGTGAACGCCGGTCTCCCGGTTGAGCATGTACAACGCCGCGGCCGGCTGACCGTTGGCCGTGGTCCGGATGAACCGCATATCCCCGGGCCCCTCGGCGGGGCAGTGGGTCTTCGACAATTGCACGATGTTCTCCGGGCCCTGGTACCAGCCGTCGAACGGCGGCATTTCCCACACGGCATCCGCGGTGAACAACTCGACGAGCTTGTCGATGTCGTAGCTCTCGAACGCGGCGATATAGCGCGTCAGCAGGTCCTGGGCCTCCGGGGACTCCGGCGGGCGCAGCTCGTCGTCCTCGCTCGGGCCGACGGCATCCAGCTGCGCACGCGCACGCTGCAGCAGGCTGTTCACCGCTGCCGTCGACGCGCCGACCGCGTCGGCGACCTCGGACGCCTTCCACTGCAGCACGTCGCGCATCACCAGTACGGCGCGTTGCCGCGGTGAGAGGTGCTGAAGTGCCGCGACGAACGCCAGCCGCACCGATTCGCGTGAGCCCACGATGACTGACGGGTCGGCCGGGTCATCCGCCTGATCGGGCAGCGGCTCGAGCCACGGCACTTCCTCGCGGGCGACGATGTCGTCGAGCGGATCGGAACTCGGGGCCCCGAGGCCCGTCGGCAGCGGCCTGCGCTGCCTGCTCTCCAGCGCCGTCAGGCAGGTGTTGGTGGCGATCCGGTACAGCCACGTGCGCACCGACGATTTGCCCTCGAAGCCTTTGTACGACTTCCACGCCCGCAGATAGGTTTCCTGCACCAGATCCTCGGCGTCGTGCAGGGAACCGGTCATCCGGTAGCAGTGCGCGAGCAGTTCACGGCGATACCGCTGGGCATCGGCCAGGAAGGCATCCTCAGCGCTGCTGTCGTCGAGATCGTGGGCCAGGACCGTCACTCCGCCGAGCTTAATCAGTGGGTCCGACAACGGATAGTCTCGCTGCGTGGCCACGACCCGCAGCGAACGCAGCTTCGACGGTATCGGCGGTGTGCGCATCGTCTACGACGTCTGGACTCCCGAGCGCGATCCGCGCGGCGTGGTCGTGCTGTGCCACGGATACGCCGAGCACGCCCGCCGGTACGACCACGTCGCGCAGCGGTTCGGCGAGGCCGGCCTGCTCACCTATGCGCTGGACCTACGCGGCCACGGGCGCTCCGGCGGCAAACGGGTTTATCTGCGTCACATCGGCGAGTACACCGGCGACTTCGGAACCCTGGTGACGATCGCCGCCGACGAGCACCCGCGGCTGCCGCGCATCGTTCTCGGCCACAGCATGGGCGGCGGCGTCGTCTTCACCTACGGCGTCGAGCACCCCGACGACTACACCGCGATGGTGCTGTCGGGGCCCGCGGTCTACGCCCAGGACGCGGTGTCTCCGGTCATGATCACGGTCGCCAAGGTCCTCGGCAGCATCCTGCCGGGCCTGCCCGTTGAGCAACTGCCCACCGAAGCGGTGTCGCGGGACCCCGACGTGGTGGCCGCGTACATGGCCGACCCGATGGTGCACCACGGCAAGCTTCCCGCCGGGGTGGCCAAGGCGCTGATCAAGGTCGGCGAGACGATGCCGCAGCGGGCGTCCGCGCTCACCGCGCCGCTGCTGGTGGTGCACGGCGAGCAGGACAAGTTGATCCCCGTCGCGGGCAGCCGCCACCTGCTGTCGTGTGTCGCATCGACCGACGCTCACCTGAAGGTCTATCCGGAGCTCTACCACGAGGTGTTCAACGAGCCCGAGCGTGAACTCGTGCTCGACGACGTTACCTCGTGGATCGAGGCCAAGCTTTGAAAGCGGTTGTCGCCGGGGCGCTTTCACTGATCGTCGTGCTGTCGGGATGTTCGTCCGAGGGCGATGTCCAGTGGGTCGACGAGGACGTCAGCTTCACCGCCGACGAGCTGACCATCCACGGCACATACCGGCACGAGACCGGCGACGCGGTGGAGCCCGCCGCGCTGCTGATCTCCGAGAGCGGCGCCACCGACCGCAACGGCGACAACCAGGTCGCCGGGCCGGTCGGCAACATGCGCCAACTCGCCGGACTGTTGTCGGATCGCGACGTGGCCAGCCTGCGCTACGACAAGGTCGGCACCGGCCAGACCGGCCTCGGCCCGTACGCGCAGCGGCCCACCGAGGTGGTCAGTGCGGTCTACACCACGGGCGCGAAGGCCGCGGTGCGCTACCTGGCCGATCAGCCGCGGACCGACGACTCCCGCATCTCGGTCTACGCGGTGGGCGAAGGCACCATCCACGCGATGACGCTGGCCGGCGACACCGACGCCGGGGCGCCAAAGATCCACGCGCTCGGTCTCTTTCAGCCCCTGCCGGGTCGCTACCTCGACATCATCACCAACCGGGTGCGCGCCAACGCCACTCCCGAGGCGCTGTCCGCGTGGTTGGCTGCTGTCGAGCAGGTCCGGACCACGGCGACGGTGCCTGCGAACCTGCCCGAGGGCCTGGGCGCGATGCTGAACCCGGGCAATGTCAACGCGGTCGTCGAAGCCGACAAGATCGACCCGCTGACGCTGGCGGCCAAAGTGTCCGCGGGCACGCCGGTGCTGCTGACCTGTTCGGACTCCGACGCGCAGGCGTCGTGCGACTCGATCAGGCCCCTCGCCGACGCGCTTGGGCATACCGCGCTGACGGTCGTGGAGCTCAAGGGCGTCAACCACGTGCTGCGCGACGACCCGAGCGACAACGTCGCCAATTACGCCTCCCAAGATCCGCTCTCTCCACAAGTTGTCGAAGCGCTGGACCGCTTTGTCGCCGAGCAGCCCTAATCTGGCGCCATGAGGTGGGAGAGGACGAAGTGGATCGCGCATGAGTGACGACAAGATGCTGGCCCGTATCGCCGCCCTGCTGCGGCAGGCCGAGGGCACCGACAATCCGCACGAGGCGGACGCGTTCATGGCCGCTGCGCAGCGCTTGGCGACGGCCACCTCCATCGACCTGGCCGTGGCGCGGTCGCACTCCGATCAGCGCACGAAGGCGCAGATGCCGGTGCAGCGCACGATCACGATCGGCAACGCCGGCACTCGAGGGCTGCGGACGTATGTGCAGTTGTTCACGGTGATCGCACACGCCAACGACGTGAAATGCGATATCGCGTCGAATTCGACATTCGTCTACGCCTACGGGTTTCCCGAGGACATCGACGCCAGCCATGCGCTGTACGCGAGTTTGGTCATGCAGATGGTCAGGGCGTCGCAGGCCTATATCGAGTCGGGTGCTCACCGCCCCACGCCCACCATCACCGCGCGGATCAACTTCCAGTTGGCGTTCGGCGCCCGCATCGGTCAACGACTGGTCGAGGCGCGGGAGGAGGCACGCCGGGAGGCCACGAACAGCCGCAACAGCCAGCCGGGCACCGCGATTGCGTTGCGGGACAAGGATCTCGAACTGCGCGACTTCTACCGCGAGACCTCGGAGGCGCGTGGGACGTGGCGGGCGACCAGCGCGACGGCCGGCTACTCCTCGGCCGCCCGCCGTGCGGGTGACCGCGCGGGCCGCAAGGCCAGGCTCGGGCCCAGCCCGGAACTGGCGAATGCGCGTTCGGCGCTGCCGGGGAACGGGCGCCGCGCCTCCGGGGAGACGTGACGCCGCGCGACAGCCAGCGGGCGAAGGTGTACGCCGCCGAGGAGTTCGTCCGGACGTTGTTCGACCGGGCAGCCGAGCACGGCAACCGCGTCATCGACTTCTTCGGGACGACGTTGACGCTGCCGACCGAGGCGCGGTTCGCATCGGTGGAGTCGGTGCAGCGGTATGTCGACGAGGTGCTGGCGCTGCCCGCCGTGCGGCGACGGTGGCCACGGGGGGCTCCGCTCGGCGTGCGGCCCAGGCGGGGAGCCAGCGCCGCTCACTACGAACTCGACGACGACGGCGCCGTCATCGCGGTGCCGGAAGTCCGGACCCGTTGGGCATTGCGCGAATTGGTGGTGCTGCACGAGATCGCACACCACCTGTGTGAGGCGGCGCCGCCGCACGGGCCGGAGTTCGTGGGCACCTTCTGTGAACTCGCCGACACGGTGATGGGGCCAGAGGTGGCCCATGTGTTACGCGTGGTGTACGCGAAAGAGGGTGTGCGCTAGTGGTTCCCGTCGGTGATGTCGGCGACGGCGGCGTCGATCCGGTCCCGGTCGGCCTCCAGCGACGCGGTGGCCGCGGCCGTCGCGGAGTCCAGCGCCTCGTTGAGCCGCTTCTGGACCTCCTCGACGCCCAGACTCAGCAGGCCGTCCTCGATGGCCACGCCCGTCAGCTGGTGGTGACCGTCCAACGTCACCTGTACAGTCTCGGATTCGTCGGTGCCGGTGAAGGTTTGAGAATTCATCCGGTCCAGCTGGTCGTCCATCAGGGACTGCAACTGCTGCGCCTGCCGCAACACGGCGGCGACGTCGGGGTGCATCTCGTCGCTCACGTGTCGTCTCGGCTCTCGCCGTCGGCGACCGCCCTGCGCCTGCGAATGCCGACGACCGCCTCGGTCCACGGCCGGTCCTCGGTGTAGAGGTCCTCGTCGGGCGCGACTCGGGGATCGCGCCGCTTCTCCTTGCCATGCTGGGCGCCCGCACCGTGCGCCATCGGGGCCATACCCCCGGCCATGGTCGTACCCGCGCGCCCCTCCGTCGAGGATCCCGGTGCGGCACCCGCCGCGGCAGGCACGGTCGGCGCGGGAGCGACCGTCTCCGCGGTGACCGGCGCCGACATCGGCGTCGCAGGCATGCCACCGCCGCCTGCGGCACCACCGCCCCTGCCACCGCCTGCCGCGGCACCGCCGACAGCGGCGGGGCGCACGTGCGGTTCGGTCGACTTCGGGCCTGACGTCGAAGCCCCAGCCGGCGCACTACCGCCAGCCGGCGCAGCACCGCCCGAGGGCGCGCCACCGCCCGTGGGCGCACCACCGCCGGCCGGAGCGCGACCTCCGGCCCGAGCACCACCCGAACGCCCCGCACCAACGGTCCTGTCCGCTATCCCGGACGGCTGCGGGCCGTACAACGGCACACCCGCGCGACCGCCGCCGGGTTGCGACTCGGTGCCGCCGGGGCCACCGACGACGGCAGCGCTGTCGGCGTCCGGGCCGGACGGCATCGCGGGCCGCACGGGTGAGAAGGTCGCCCCGCTCGCATAGTCCTGGCGCACGTCGTCGGACTGCTGCTGCAGCTCCTGCATCCGCCTCTGGATCTTCGCCATATCGTTGGAAGTCGCGACCGAGTTACCCACGGTCGCCCGGGCCGCGAGCTCACGCAACTGCGTCTCCAATGCCGCGTACTCAGTGTGGATGCCCGCATGCTCGGCCTTTGCGGCGTCATGTGCCGCAATGATTTTCGCCGCCGCCTCCGCGAGGTCGTGCCACCCCTCGGCGAGTTGTTCCAGCCAGCCGCTGAACTCGGCCATCCTGGCGTACGCGGCGTCGGCGGCCCGTCCCTCCCAATCGCCGGTGGGCGGGCGCGGCGCGGCGTCCCTGGCCCGGTTACTGGCCAAACCCCATTGCAGCATGGCCATTTTCAGCGATGCGCCGTTGTCCCCGGCGACCAGGTCGGCCTGCGTCTCGTGCACGTCGCTGTAGCCGGCCGCATCGAGTGGCTGCGGAGTGCCGACCGGATGGGGAAGCGCGGGCGGTGGCGTCGCCGGGGCGGGCACCGCGATCGCATCGACCGCTGCCCGTCGGTTGGGGTTCTCGATGGCTCGCCCGCAGGTTTCGTCGACCTCGGTGTAGGCGTCGGCGGCGATCTGCAGCATTTCGGCGACGCGTTGGTTCTCCGTCTCGGCCCACCGCTGAAACTCCAGCAGCGACTGCGCGTTCGCGTTCAGGTTGGCGACCGCGGCCGCCGAGGACGGCAACGCATCCGGCGGCACCACCGCTTCGGCGACGGGGCTGTGCCACTGCGTCCCGTGCATCTCTGCGGACTGCTTGGTGAGCTCCGCCGGTTCGACCCGCTGGATCTCGCCCATCGTTACCCCTGCGCCCGCATGTCGGCTCAGCCCTCGAGGACCATCTGGTAGCGGCTTTCCTCGCGCGGATTGATCAGCCTTATCGGCAGTTGGCGATGACGGGGCGTCTCGATGTGGTTGTTGCGCAACGTCACCCGGCCGAGGCCCGGGTGCGGGCCCAGGTACGTCGTCGCATGCGGCCACGCCACCTTGGCCTCGTCTCCGATCCTGGCGTTGACGTATCCGGCGAACTCGTTGAACTGCGGCGTCAGAGTGACCACGGCGCCTGCCGCCGCCGACCGCACGATGAACTGGGTGAACAGTCGGGAGTCGCCGAGGTTGATGCTCACGTCGACGTCGTCGAACGGTATGTAGACGGGGTAGCGGTCGGCGGTCTCGCCGACCAGCACCCCCGCCGACCCGATCGGCAGCTCGTAGTGGCGGTCGCCGACCGGGCTGATGCCGTGCAGAGCCGCCCGCTGCCCGCCGAACAGGCACGAAAAGCCGCGCGGTGTAGCGGGATTGGCCAAAGTGGTCAGCAGCACCGTCGAGCGTGGTGCCTCACCGGGCCGGATGCGGACCCGGGTGATCGTATGGTCGGCGCGTGCCGACCACCACACGTCCGGTCCACCCGGCGCGGTGTAGGCCGCGGTGAACGTGCTGCGGCCCTTGATCGCCGACCACGTCTCACGCTCGAAACTGATCTCGGTGGCCCGATCGAGATCGTCGAAACTGCGCGCGGGGCGGGCATCGATTCCGTTGCCGGCCAACTGATCCGCGATTCGGGTGGCCGAGGCCACCAGGTACCGCGCCAGCCCGGCGACCCCGGACTCGCGGCGCTGCGACGACTTGCGCGTGGACTCGGGATCGGCGCGCAGCACGATCCAGGTGCGCCGGCTTGCCGGAGCCGGATACGGGCCGACAACCTGTTCGTACAGCGAAATCAGCGTGGCTGGAGCGGTTTTGCCCACGCGATACCCCGACGACACCACGTCGGCCTCGAGGTCAGGGCAGTGCGCGGCCACGAGGTGTTCGACGAGCCGGGTGTCGACGACGTCGTCGGTGAACGCCGCGCCGTTGACGATCACCGTCGGGGTGAACGGACGCGGCACCAGTTCGATGGCCGCCGTCAGGTGCTCGTCCTGCCATCGCACGGCGACGTGATCGCCCGGCATCACGGTCGCGCCCACCCCGGGTTCGGACGGACGCTGCGGAACGTCGCGGTGCCTGCGCCGCCACGCGAACACAGCCGCCACCCAACCGGTGATCCGCAGCCCACGAATCGTCACCACCGAGCCCAGCCCGATCAGCACGGCGAGCGTGATCCCGAGCCACAACAGGTTCAGCTCGGCGAACACCAGGACCGTCGCGGGGATCAGCGCCGCCGCCCAGATCGCGTGGCCCGTCGTGAAGCGCAGGCCGAACATGCCGACAATTCTGTTCATCGGCGCCTCAATGCGCGACGGGCCAGCGCGCCGAGCCCGAGCGCGGCCGCCAGCCCGGCTCCGACGACGACCACCGCGGTGATCGGCCCGCGATCCGGCGGTGGGGTGAACACCGGCGGGGGAAGCTCCTTGACCCGGTACTGCACCTGCTCCGGCCCCGGGGGCACATCCCACGTCAACGCGGCGACGGGGTCGACGGCCCCGGCGCCCACATAGTTGTCGACGCCACCGCCCGGGTGACGCGCCGTCGCGGTGATCCGGTTCATGATCTGGGCCGGCGTGAGCGCGGGGAAGCGCTGCTTGAGCAGCGCAGCCAGCCCGGAGACATAGGCCGCGGCGAACGACGTGCCGCTGATCGGAATCGGGCCGTCCTGGCCCTGCAACGCGTTGACCGGATTGCCGTCGTAACCGAGCGCGACGAGGTTCTCGGCAGGCGCCGCGGCGCCGAGCCACGGGCCCGACATCGAGAACGTGCTCGGTTGTCCGTTCGGCGCGATTCCGCCGACCGTCAGCACGAGCGGTGAGTACCACGCCGGGCTGACGATCGTCTGTACCTGTTTCCAGCCGCGCGGATCGGTCGGAACCGCGGGATCGGCGGGCGGGTTCTGCGCGCAATCCTGGCCGGTGTTGCCCGCGGCGACGACGATGACCGCGCCCTTGACGTTGACCGCGTAGTTGATCGCGGCGCCCAGGCTGGTCTCGTTGATCGGGCGGGTGACCTTGTAGCAGGCCGCCTCGCTGATGTTGATGACCTGTGCGCCGAGATTGGCTGCGTGCACCACCGCCCGCGCGAGGCTGCGCAGCGATCCGGCGGTCTGGGTGGCGTTTGGGTCGTTGGGGTCCTGGCGCGTACCCACCGTCTGGAACGCCTCGGAGGTCTGTCGCAGCGACAGTATGCGGGCGTCGGGCGCGACACCGACGAAGCCGTCGTTCGGCGCGGGCCGCCCCGCGATGATCGACGCGGTCAACGTGCCGTGCGCATCGCAGTCCGACATGCCGTTTCCGGCCTGGTCGACGAAGTCTCCACCCGGTTCGGCGGGCACCCGCGGTGAGCCGACGACACCGGTGTCGATCACTGCGACCGTCACGCCCGCGCCCGTCGCGAACTTCTGCGCCTCGGACAACCGCAGGTAGTCGTTCGCCCACGGCCGGTCGGCGAAGTTCGCGTTCGGAAACACCGTCGGCGCCGAGCAGACCCGGCGCTGCTCCATCGGCTGATCCGGCCCGGTCTCGTCCGGGGGCACGGCCGCGGGATCAATCGTCGGTGGCTCGATCGCCGTCGCCGGAGGGGCGGCGATCAATGTCAGCAACAGCGCAGCCGTCAGCACGCCGACGCGTTCGAAGAAGCGCCGCACGCGCTACGCCCCTCCGCGGCGGCCGGACTGGTCGGCGGGGTGCCACGACACCGGCAGCAAACTCAAATCTGCCCGCTGCGCAGGGCAAACGCTCACGTCACGCCGATGGGCCGATTGCACGCAGCCAATCTTAAGGGGCCGCTCGGGGGAGTCATGCCACTATCTGGTGGCATACGCCCGCCACCAGGGGCTGCCCCGTCGGTTACCGCAGCGCCTGCGACCTAGGTGACCGCGATGTCCAGACCGTCGACGTCGAGGGTAAGTGCCCCCGCGGGGTCGGCGCGGAACTTCCCGTTGCCGGCCGCCTCGGCCAGCCCGCCGGTGCCCGATGCGATCCGCACCTCTCCACTGGCCACGCCGTCTCGGTAGGCGCCGTCGTGCAGCAACACCAAGCCGCCGGTCGCGCCCGCGATGGTGCCGGTGACGTGCTCGATGCCGACGAACAACGCGCTCTTGTCCGGTCCGTAGGCCAACAGCCACTTGGTCGTCGACGTGCCCTGGATGTCGCCCTCGTAGCGTTTCGAGACCAGGGCCTCGGTGAGCTTGGTGGCCTCGTCGCCGTTCTCGAACGGCGTCTCATCCCAGCTGGCGATCTGGAAGGTCGCCTCGATGTGTCTGCTCATGACCGGCGGATACCCGGTCACCGGAGCGCGGAACCGAGAGGCCGACGGGCAGCACCCCCGGTCACTGTGATAGTCAAGGCATCACGGCCGCGTTGCGTCCGCTAGCACGTCAAACTATAGTCTGGACACATGTCCAGAAGGTTCGGAGTTGTTGCGTGACACGATTTGTCCAGCTCACCGGCCCTGGATTCAGCCGCTTCTGCGCATCGTCTTGAGTTGAACATGCGCATCGCACTTCTGTCGTACCGGAGCAAGACCCACTGTGGTGGGCAGGGCGTCTATGTCCGCTACCTGTCCCGCGGCCTCGCGGACCTGGGCCACGAGGTCGAGGTGTTCTCGGGCCAGCCATATCCGGAGGAACTCGATCCCCGCGTTCGGCTGACCGAGGTGCCCAGCCTGGACCTCTACCGGGAACCCGATCCGTTCCGGATCCCGTGGCCCAACGAGATCAAGACGTCGATCGACCTGCTCGAGCTGCTGACCACGTGGACGGCGGGCTTCCCCGAACCCCGCACGTTCAGCCTGCGCGCCGCGCGGGTGCTGGCCGAACGTCGCCACGAGTTCGACGTCGTGCACGACAACCAGTGCCTGGGCACCGGGCTGCGCAAGATCGCAGGCCTCGGCCTTCCGGTGGTCGCCACCGTGCATCACCCGATCACCCGCGACAAGGTGGTCGACGTCGCCGCCGCCAAGTGGTGGCGCAAACCGCTGGTGAGACGGTGGTACGGCTTCGCCGAAATGCAGAAGCAGGTGGCATGCGAGATCCCCGAACTGCTGACCGTGTCGTCGACGTCGGCGGCTGACATCGCCGAGGACTTCGGCGTCGCGCCCAGCCAGCTGCACGTCGTGCCGCTGGGCGTGGACACGGCGATGTTCAAGCCCGCTGAGCGACGGGTGCGCAACCGCATCATCGCGATCGCCAGCGCCGATGTTCCCCTCAAAGGCGTCAGGCACCTGCTGCACGCAGTGGCCCGCCTGCGCGTCGAACGCGATCTCGAACTGCAGCTCGTCGCCAAGCTGGAACCGAACGGTCCGACCGAAAAGCTGATCGCCGAGCTCGGCATCTCCGACATCGTGCACAGCTCAAGCGGGTTGTCCGACAGCGAGCTGGCCGACCTGCTGGCCTCGGCCGAAGTCGCTTGCATCCCATCGCTTTACGAAGGGTTCTCGTTGCCGGCGGTGGAGGCCATGGCCAGCGGCACGCCCATCGTGGCCAGCCGCGCCGGTGCGCTGCCCGAGGTGGTGGGCGCCGACGGCGATTGCGCCCGGCTGGTCAAGCCCGCCGACGTCGACGAATTGACCGCGGTGCTCGGCGAACTGCTCGACTCACCGCGTGAGCTGGCCCGCCTCGGCGCGAACGGACGCAAGCGCGCGGTAGAGGTGTTCAGCTGGCAATCGGTTGCCGCGCAGACGGTTGCGGTCTACGAGATGGCGCGCGAACGGGTCGGCGCATGCTGACGGTCGACTTCGACCGGCTCGGCGTCGGCGAGGGCACGAAGGTGATCGACGTGGGTTGCGGCGCGGGCCGGCACAGCTTCGAGGCCTTCCGGCGCGGAGCGGACGTCGTCGCGTTCGACCAGAGCGCCGCCGATCTCAACGACGTCGACGAGATCCTGACAGCCATGCGCGAGCAGGGTGAGGCGCCGCCGACGGCCAAGGCCGAGGCGGTCAAGGGTGACGCGCTCGATCTGCCTTATGCCGACGGCACTTTCGATTGCGTGATCGCTTCGGAAATTCTCGAACACGTGCCCCAGGACGAAAAGGCGATCGCCGAGCTGGTCCGGGTGCTCAAGCCCGGCGGAACGCTCGCCGTCACGGTGCCGCGGTGGCTCCCCGAGAAGCTCTGCTGGGTGCTGTCCGACGAGTACCACGCCAACGAGGGCGGGCACGTGCGGATCTATCACGCCGACCGGCTGCGCGACAAAGTGCTCGCCCATGGCCTTCGACTCGAGCACACCCATCATGCGCACGCCTTGCACTCCCCGTACTGGTGGCTCAAATGCGCGGTGGGAACCGAGAATTCGGATCACGTCGCGGTGAAGGCATACCACCGGATGTTGGTGTGGGACATGATGAGCCGCCCGTGGCTGACCAAGACGGCCGAGTCGCTGCTCAACCCGCTGATCGGCAAGAGCGTCGCGTTGTACTTCACGAAACCGGTGGGTGCAGGTGCTGACGCCTAAACTCGACGGCGTCCCGGGCGTTCCCGGGGTGCTGACACCCGAACAGTGCCGTCAGACCGCGAAATCGATTGCCGCTACCCAGGAATCCTCGGGTGCGCTGCCGTGGTTCGACGGAGGCCACACTGATCCGTGGGATCACATCGAGAACGCGATGGCACTGACGGTCGCCGGGTTGCTGGAGCCGGCACGCGCGGCGTTCGAATGGTCGCGCACGCACCAGCGCCGCGACGGATCGTGGCCCATCCAGTTGCGCAACGGCGTCATCGAGGACGCCAACAGCGACAGCAACTTCTGCGCCTACATCGCCACCGGCGTGTGGCACCACGTGCTGGTCACCGGTGACCGCCGTTTCGCTGAGACGATGTGGCCGGTGGTCACCAAGGCGATCGACTTCGTGCTCGGCATGCAGCTCAGTGGCGGTGAGATCGCCTGGGCGAGAAGTCCTTCGGCCATCGAACCCGAAGCCCTGCTGACGGGGTGCGCGAGCATCTACCACAGCATCCGGTGTGCGCTGGCGCTCGCGGACTACTTCGACGACCCGCAGCCGGAATGGGAGGTCGCGGTCGGCAGGCTCGGCCACGCGATCGCCCACCATCCCGAGGCGTTCACGGTGAAGGACCGCTGGTCGATGGAGTGGTACTACCCGGTGCTGACCGGCGCGGTGCGCGGTCCCGCTGCGCGGATGCGGATCGACGAGCGGTGGCACGACTTCGTGGTTCCCGGCCTGGGTATCCGCTGCGTAGACGACCGGCCGTGGGTGACCGGGGCCGAAACCTGTGAACTGGTACTGGCTTTGGACGCGATGGGTGACGCGGTGCGCGCCAGGGAGCAGTTCGCCGCGATGCACCATCTACGTGAGGACGACGGCTCCTACTGGACGGGTCTGGTGTTCGCCGACGGCAAGCGCTGGCCGGAGGAACGCACCACGTGGACCGGCGCGGCGATGATTCTGGCCGCCGACGCGCTGTCGTCGACGTCGGCCGCCAGCGGCATCTTCCGGGGCGCGGACCTTCCGCGCGGCCTCGAAGGCGAGTACGACTGCGAGTGTGCGACCAGCGACCGCTAGTCCAGCGGCTCGCCGACGACGCCGTCCGTGCGCTCGAGCACGCGCATGGATCCGGTTGCCGAAACCTCGCGAAAATGGTTGGTGTTCAACGCCCGTTGGTAGATGTGGAACGGCGCCTGCCCGCCCTCGTCGGGGTTGGGAAACACGTCGTGGATGACGAGCGCCGCGCCCACCTCCACCCATTTGGCCCAGCCGTCGAAGTCGCGCTGTGCGGCTTCCTCGGTGTGGCCGCCGTCGATGAACAGAAAGCGCAACGAAGTTCGCCATCCCCGCGCCACCACCGGTGACCGGCCGACGATCGCGACGACGTGGTCGTCGAGGCCGGCGGCGTCGAGCGTGTGCCGCGCCGTCGGCAACGTGTCGAACAGGCCGGTGACGGGATCAACCATCGACTCGTCGTGGTACTCCCACCCCGGCTGGTGTTCTTCTGAGCCGTGGTGGTGGTCGACGGTGTAGATCACGCCGCCGGTCTGCTGTGCGGCGGCGCCGAGCAGCACGGTGGACTTGCCGCAGTATGTGCCGATCTCGACGCCGATGCCGTCGCCGAGATACTTCACAGCAGCGTCGAACAGGGCCCGGCCCTCGTCGTAGGGCATGAATCCGATGACCTGCTCGGCAAGGGCGAAGAGTTCGTCTGTGGTGCGCATCGGTGACTCAATCTAGTCGCAGCGGATCGTTGCTGGTGCAGGGGTGTTGTAGTAGCGTCCGGACATGTGTCCGACACGGCCATGGAGTCGACTCGGCGCCGTCTGACCGCCAAACAAGCCGACACTGTCGACCGCCTCGGTCGCGCCGCGGTCGAACTGCTCAACCGCGATGGCTTCGCCGGTCTAACGGTGCGCCGAGTGGCCGCCGATGCCGGCGTCGGGGCGGCCACCGCCTACACCTACTTCTCCTCCAAGGAACACCTTGTCGCCGAGGTGTTCTGGCGCAGGCTCGCGGCATCGCCACCGGCGGCGCACGAGTCCGAGGACCCCGCTGCCCGGGTCATCGAGGTGCTGCGCCACATCGCCTTGCTGGTCGCCGACGAGCCCGCGTTCGCCGGTGCGGTGACGACGGCGCTGCTTGGTCGCGACCCCGACGTCGAGGTGCTGCGGCTGCGCATCGGCCGCGCGATCCGCGACCGGCTGGCCGCGGCGTTGGGCGCCGACACGGATCCCGACGTCATCGACACGCTGGAGATGCTGTACTCCGGCGCGCTGGTGCGCGCAGGCATGGGATACGCGTCGTACGCCGAAATCGCGGAGCGACTGGAGAAATCGGCGCGGCTGATCCTGAACTGATCCTCAGCGCGAGCCGAGGATCGCCACCGAAGCGGTGATCGCCGGCTCGATGATGCCGCCCAGGTCGTGGCCGTCCTCGACGAAGAGCGCGGTCAGCTCGCGCAGGCCGCCAAGGATGATGAGCGCCAGGGGACGCGACAGCGGAGCCAGCGAAGCGCGTTCGAATCCCGGCGTGCTGCTGATGTCGACCAGCATGTCGGTGAAATGCTCCATGGCCTCGCGATGCAGCGGATGTGCGACGGCGCCCAGTGCGGGCGCCTCACGGATCCACGCCAGCGTGATGGCCGGTCGCGCCGCGATGTGGTCGACGTAGGCGGTCACCGCTGAGCGGATCTGGGCCCGCCAATCGGCATCGGGATCCGCGGCTGCGCGCACGCCGGCGATCATCGTCTCGTTGTTGCGCCGCAGCAGCTCGATCAGGCATTCCTCTTTGCTCGCGAACTGTTCGTAGAACGTACGCTTCGAGGTTCTCGCCTGCCGAACGATGTCGGCGACGGTGGTGTCGCGATAGCCGCGTTCGGTGATCGAGGCGGCCATACCGTCGAGCAGGCGGTCGCGGAACGCGCCGTCGGCCGCGGTATGCACGCCGTTGTCCAGCGCAGTGGTCATACCGCCTCCTCGACAGCCTTGCGTCTGCTGGTACCAAGCGGTACCGTACTACACGAACCTACGGTACATCGTAGTACCGGGGAACTGGCTGGGAGCGTCATGAGCGAAGCTTTGGTCGTCGAGAAGCCCACACCTGCAGCGGCGTCGCCTGCCGCGGTCAACCTGCCACCGAAGGCGCGGATTCCCAAGCCGCTGCTGGGTCTCGCGTTCGCGGTTTCGCGGCGCTGGACCGTCGCCCAGTTCGCCCGCCTCCACGGCCCGGTCTTCACCATGAACGTCCCGGTCTTCGGACGCACAGTCGTCGTCGGCGACCCGCAGCTGGCCAAACAGATGTTCATGGCCAATACCGACGACGTCGGCAACATCCAACCCAACCTGTCGCGCGTGCTGGGCCCCGGTTCGGTGTTCGCGCTCGACGGGTCCGAACACCGGCGGCGGCGCCGGCTGCTGACACCGCCGTTCCACGGCAGGAGCGTCAAGAACTACGAGGCGATCTTCGAAGAGGAGACCCTGCGCGAATCGGCGAACTGGCCCGAGGGTCAGGCATTTCCGACCCTGGAACCGATGATGCGGATCACCCTCAACGCGATCCTGCGTGCGGTGTTCGGCGCCGACGGCGAGCAGTTGGACGACCTGCGGCGCATCATCCCGCCATGGGTGACGCTCGGTTCGCGCCTGGCGTCGTTGCCCGCACCGTCACGCACATACGGAAGGTTCAGTCCGTGGGGGCGGCTGGCCGAGTACCGCAGGCAATACGACGAGGTCATCGACAAGCTGATCGACCGGGTCACGGCCGACCCCGGATTCGAGGAGCGGACCGACGTTCTTGCGCTGTTGCTCGCCAGCACCTATGAGGACGGTAGCGCCATGTCCCGCAAGGACATCGGCGACGAACTGCTGACCCTCCTTGCGGCCGGACACGAGACCACGGCCTCGACCCTGGCCTGGGCGTTCGAGCGGATCACCCGCCATCCCGACGTCCTTGCCAAGCTGGTGACCGAGGCGGAGACCGACGGCAACGACTACCGCCAGGCCGTCCTTGGGGAGGTGCAGCGGTCGCGCACGGTGATCGACTTCGCGGGCAGGCACGTCTACGCGTCGACCTTTGAGCTAGGCGAATGGGTTGTCCCGCAGGGCTATACGATGCTAGCGAGCATCTCGCTGATGCACGACAGGGCCGCTGAGTTTCCCGATCCCGAGCGCTTCGACCCGCAGCGCTTCGTCGACGAGCGACCGCCGACGTTCGCCTTCATCCCGTTCGGCGGGGGGACCCGCCGCTGTGTCGGCGCCGTGTTCGCCAACGTCGAGATGGACGTGGTGCTGCGGACTGTATTGCGCCACTTCGTGATCGACACCACCGCGGCGCCCGCGGAGAAGACGCACTCGCGCGGCGTGGCTTACACCCCGAAGGACGGCGGCCGCATCGTGGTGCACCGCCGCAACACACCGCTCGCGCAGGAGGAGTGAAGGAACCGATGACGAACGCTACCGCCGCCGACCAGCAAGCCCCGGTCACACCCGGCAAGTTGCCGCCGGCGGTACCGCTGCCCAAACCCGTCCAGATGGTGCTGATGGCGGGATTTCGCCGCTGGTTCCTGGGCAAGGCGCTTCAGCGATACGGCCCGGTGTTCGCGATCAACGTGCCATTTTTCGGCCGCAGCGTGGTGATCGCCGATCCAGCGCTGATCCGCACCGTGTATCTCGCGAGCACCGACGACCTGATCAACGTCCAGCCGAACCTCAGCCGAATTTTCGGCCCCGGTTCGGTTTTCGCGCTCGACGGCGTCGAGCACCGCAAGCGCCGCAAGCTGCTCGCGCCGCCGTTCCACGGCCAGAGCATCAAGAACTACGAGAAGATCATCGAGGAGGAGACGCTCCGCGAGACCGCGACCTGGCCCGAGGGCGTCGAGTTCGCGACGCTCGAACCGATGAACCGGATCACGCTGAATGTCATCCTGCGCACCGTGTTCGGGGCTGACGGGGCCGAACTGGACTATCTGCGCGAGATCATCCCGCCGTGGGCCAAGCTCGGTTCGCGCATGGCGACATTGCCCGAGCCATCTTTCAAGACCGGTCGCTACAGCCCGTGGGGCCGCCTGGAGACGTTCCGCCGCAACTTCGACCGGACCGTTTTCGCGTTGATCGACAAAGCCGAGGCCGACCCCGCTCGCGAGGAGCGCACGGACATCCTGGCGCTGCTACTGGGCAGCACCTATGAGGACGGCACCCCGATGTCGCACCAGGACATCTCCGACGAGCTGCTCACCCTTCTCGGCGCCGGCCACGAGACGACGGCGTCGACGCTCGGCTGGGCGTTCGAACGGTTGCGCCGCCATCCCGCGGTGCTGGCCAAGCTGGTCGAGGAGAACGACGCCGGCGGCAACGAGTACCGCCAGGCCTTCATCAACGAGTTGCAGCGCAACCGGACCGTCATCGACTTCTCCGGACGCCACGTGCTGGCACCGCATTTCGACGCCGGCAAGTGGCGGATTCCCCACGGCTACACCGTGATGGTGGCGCTGGCGAACATGCACGCCAACCCGGACGTGTTCCCCGACCCCGAACGCTTCGATCCCGACCGGTTCATGGGCAAGCGCCCGCCGACGGCGTGGGTGCCGTTCGGTGGCGGGACCCGCCGATGCATCGGCGCCGCGTTCGCCAACGTCGAGATGGACGTCGTACTGCGAACGATCCTGCGCCACTTCGTGATCGAGACCGACACTGCACCCGACGAGAAGGTGCACTTCCGCGGGATCGCGTTCACCCCGAAGGACGGCGGCCGCGTCGTGGTGCGCCACCGCCGGTAACCGAGCGCGTCGGTGTTCCTACTGGTTGGCCGTTTCGCGCTTGGGCAGCTTCCAGCCCGGGCGCGGGAAGTGGCAGGTGTAACCGCTCGGGTAGCGCTCCAAGTAATCCTGGTGCTCGGGCTCGGCCTCCCAGAAGTCGGCGGCCGGGGTCACCTCGGTGACGACCTTGCCGGGCCACAGTCCTGACGCATCCACATCGGCGATGGTGTCCAGCGCGACGCGCTTCTGCTCGTCGTCGAGGTAGAAGATCGCCGACCGGTAGCTTGTGCCGATATCGTTGCCCTGACGGTTCTTCGTGGTCGGATCGTGGATCTGGAAGAAGAACTCCAGCAATGCGCGGTAGTCGGTCCGCGCCGGGTCGTAGACGATCTCAATCGCCTCGGCGTGGCCGGGGTGATTGCGGTACGTGGGATTGGCGTTCTCGCCGCCGGTGTAGCCGACACGCGTCGACACCACGCCCGGTTGCCTACGGATCAGATCCTGCATGCCCCAGAAGCAACCGCCCGCCAGGATGGCTCTCTTGTGGTCGCTCATGCTTGCGCCTCCTCATTCACGAACAGCTTCTTGTAATCGCCATACCCCTCGGCCTCGAGGTCGTCGAGGTGGATGAATCTCAGCGAAGCGGAGTTGATGCAGTAGCGCAACCCACCCTCTGCGCGGGGGCCGTCGGTGAAGACATGGCCGAGGTGGCTGTCGCCGTGCGCCGAGCGCACCTCGGTGCGGACCATCAGGTGCGAGAAGTCGCGCTTCTCGACGACGTTGGTCGCTTCGATCGGACGGGTGAAGCTGGGCCACCCGGTCCCGCTGTCGAACTTGTCGACAGAGGCGAACAACGGCTCGCCCGAGACCACGTCGACGTAGATGCCCGGCTCGTGGTTGTCCCAGTACTCGCCGGTGAAGGGCCGCTCCGTGCCGTTTTTCTGTGTGACCTGGTACTGCTCCGGCGACAACGCGTTCACTGCGGCCGGATTCTTGTTGTATTGCTTTGCCATAGTGCCTGTATAACCACCGAATCGACCGCCATGTTCCAGTCGGCGATTACGGTTGTGTGATGCGCACATTCCTCGCCGTGATGGCCGCTGTGCTGGCCGTGTGGGCGGCCCCGGCGGCAGCGGCCGAGACGGCCGTACTGTCCGAGCGGCCCGGCCATCCGGGCCTGCTGTTCATCGACAATCCCGCGATCGTCGACCCGCAGCCGATGCGCGCCGAGTCCTACAACCGCGTCGCGGGCGACCGCGCCGTCGGCGTGCACTTCACCACCGGCACCCCGCAGTGTTACGGCGTGCACGCGTCCGTGCTGGAGACACCCGAGACCGTCACCGTCGAACTCTTCGGCGGCGCGCTTCCCGAAGCCGCGGGCCGGCCGTGCATCATGATCGCGGTGTCGGGGATCCTCGAGGTCCCGCTGCAGAATCCGCTGGGCAGCCGCCAGGTGCTGACCGCGTTCTGACCCTCGACAAGCTCGGTAGAACGTGTTCTAGTTCTGGTGTGACGGGCAGCAGCACCTTCAGCCGCGACGAATTGGCCGCGGCGTTCCAACAGTTCGAGGCGACAGTCGACCGCGCCGCACAGACCCGCGACTGGGATCCCTGGGTCGACCAGTACACCGAAGACGTCGTCTACGTCGAGCACGCGGCGGGCACCATGCGCGGCCGCGAACAGGTGCGCCCCTGGATTTGGAAGACGATGGAGTCGTTTCCCGGTAGCTACATGACGTCGTTCCCGTCGCGGTGGACCGTGATCGACGAGGCGACCGGCCGCATCATCTGCGAGCTGGACAACCCGATGCGCGACCCCGGCGACGGCACAGCCATCAGCGCCACCAACGTCTCGATCCTCACCTACGCCGGCGACGGACTGTGGCGTCGGCAAGAAGACATCTACAACCCGCTGCGGTTCGTCAAGGCGACGGTCAAATGGTGCCGCAAGGCCGCCGAACTCGGCACCTTGCCGCCCGAGGCCGAGGAGTGGATGAAGCAGTACGGAGGAGCCAAGTGAGCAAGCTGGTCATCGGAGCCAACGGTTTCCTCGGATCGCATGTCACCCGGCAACTGGTGGCCGCAGGCCACGACGTCCGCGTCATGGTCCGCCCGAACGCGAACACCAAGAGCATCGACGATCTGCCGGTACAGCGTTTCCTCGGCGACATCTGGTACAACGACACGCTGCGCGCGGCCATGACCGGAGTCGACGACGTGTACTACTGCGTCGTGGACACGCGCGGCTGGCTCAAGGACCCCACGCCGCTGTTCTATACGAACGTCGAGGGCACCCGAAACGTGCTCGAGGTCGCCAAGGACATGCGTTTGCGGCGGTTCGTCTACACCAGCAGCTATGTGACGGTCGGCCGCAGGCGCGGGCACGTGGCGACCGAGGACGACGTGATCGTCGACAAGGGTTTGACGCCGTATGTGCGGTCGCGGGTGCAGGCCGAGACGCTGGTGCTGCAATATGCGCGCGAGCACGGCGTGCCCGCAGTCGCGATGTGCGTGTCGACCACCTACGGCGGCGGCGACTGGGGCCGCACCCCGCACGGCGCGATCATCGCCGGGGCGGCGTTCGGCAAGCTGCCGTTCGTGATGCGCGGTATCGAGTTGGAGGCCGTCGGTGTCGACGACGCCGCGCGCGCCATGCTCCTCGCCGCCGAGCACGGCCGAGTCGGCGAGCGGTACCTGATCTCGGAGAAGATGATCAGCAATGCGGAGGTGGTGCGCATCGCGGCCGAAGCCGCGGGGATGCCTGTGCCGACGAAGTCGCTCCCGCTGCCGGTCTCCTACGCGATGGCCGCCCTGGGCACCGCCAAGGCGCGGGTGACGGGCAAGGACGAGAAGTTCTCGCTCGGCTCGCTCCGGCTGATGCGCGCGGAAGCGCCGGTGGATTGCAGCAAGGCGCGACACGAATTGCGTTGGAGTCCAAGGCCTGTCGAGGAGTCGATCCAGGCGGCCGCCAGGTTCTGGGCGGGGCTGCGGGACGCGCGGCGTACGAGCAAGGCCGGTTAGCCCGCGAGTAGAGATGCCCGACAAGCTCCCCGTCGATTTGTCCGGTGCGCCGCAGACCATGCTTGCGACGTTCTACGCCAAGGCGCTCGACGCCGACTTGCCCAACGCGATCCTGGGTGACCGGTTTGCCAAGGACATCGTCGAGCGCATCGACTACGACTGGTCGAAAACAACGATCACGCCGGCCAATTCGGCATCGGTGACCACCCGCAGCGCGCACTTCGACAGGTGGACGCGCCAGTTCCTGGCCGCGCACCCGCGGGCGGTCGTGTTGCATCTGGGCTGCGGGCTGGACGCGCGGGCGTTTCGAGTGGACACCGGGCCCGGGGTCGACTGGTTCGACATCGACTATCCGGAGGTCGCGAGTCTGCGCACGCAGCTCTATCCGCACCGCGACCGTTACCGGGTGATCGGCGCCTCGGTCGCAGATGCATCTTGGCTGTCCGGAATCCCCTCGGATCGGCCGACTTTGATGATCGCCGAGGGCCTCACCATGTATCTGACGGAATCCGACGGTGCGGCGCTGCTGCGGCGGGTGGTCGACGGGTTTCCCTCCGGTGAACTGCAATTCGACGCGTTCAGCCGGCTCGGCATCCGGTCGCAGGTCCTGAACGCGGTGGTGCGGCGCTCGGGGGCGACGCTGCAGTGGGGGATTGACGGTCCGGACGACATTGCCGAGGCGGTGCCCGGTGTGCGGTTGCTGGCGTGGGTGTCACCGTTCGATTCGCCGACATTTCGTGACGTCGCCTGGTATTACCGGGCGATGGGGCGTGCGATGGCTGTGCTGCCGTCGCTGCGGTACATCGCGCAGTATCATCGCTGGGCGTTCTGACCGTTGCACTCGAAGCTGAAGATATGCATGCAAATGAGCGGTGGTTCGTGCAGAAGCTCAGTTTCGGGAGGCTAGCTACCGGACCTTGAGTTCGGCGATCACTTCCGCGTACAGGCGCGCCTTGATGGCACCGAACACCGTGCCGGCTTTGGCGGCCAGCGCACCGGCGCGCGTGACCGCGGTGTCGAGGACTTCACCCTCCCCGGCGGTGGCCGCGGCGATCCCCGCCGCGCGGGCGTCCTCGCCGCCGTAGCGTCGCGCCGTGGTCATCGCGTCGTGCGCGGTCGCGATCGGAAGGCGGGACCGGATGAGGGCGTTCATCCCAGCGGTGAACGGGATGCCGAGGTCGACCTCCGGCAGGCAGAAGAAGCCGCGATCGGCGCGCATGACGATCTGGTCGTGGGCCAGCGCCAGCATCGCACCGGCGGCGAACGCGTGCCCTTGCACCGCGGCGATGATCGGCGCCGGGAACGCCAGCACGCGTACCAACAGCGCGTGCACGTCGGCCAGATTGGCCTCGGCCGCATCGGGATTCGCGGCCATGAAGTCGAGGTCGAGCCCGTTGGAGTAGAACTTGCCGCTGCCCGTGGTGACGACGGCCCTCGGCCCGTCGGCGGCCTCCACCTCGTCGAGTGCCGAGTTCATCGCGGTCAGCCGGTCGGGGTGGAAGCGGTTCTCGTCCTCGCCGAGGGTCAACACGTACACCGCGCCGTGCCGTTCAAGTTCTGCCATCAGCCGATTACACCACCTACTTAGGAACAGACGGCGTACTACCCGAATAAGGCCTACCCGTCGTGGCACATCATCGCGGTAGCGGCGTGGTTCGGCGACCGACCGCACCAGCCGGCGTCGGCTCTTAGAACGGTGCCGGGTCGGCATTACGCGCCCGCTCAGCTCTGATCCGTGCGGCGAATTCGGCTGCGCGAGTGCGTCTTCGCTTCGGCATCTTCGCTGCGCGATCAGGTGTGGGCGGTGGAATATCCGGTGGCGGTGGCAAGTTGGCGGTGGTCGTGTCCCATTCGAAGAACAGCTTGCTACCGGGGTGGGTGGTATAGGTGTGGCCGCTCGGTGCGGTCCAGATGACAGTTCCATCCGGAAGCTGGACGTCGCGCCAGCCGTCAGGGCCGCCGCAGAATGTCTTCATCATGTGGTTCTTACGGCACAGGCATTTGAGGTTCGACGGATGCGTGGGCCCCAGGGGCCACGGGGTCGTGTGATCGATGTCGCAGAGGTCGGCAGGCACATCGCATCCCGGTGCGCGACAGTACATATCACGCATGCGCACGAATTCGGCCAGCGCCGCTGACGGCTGATACCGCGACTCGGCTTCCGACCTCGGCATCTTGATCGGGCGCACCTTCGCCCCGCGGCTGATCAGCCAGGGCAGTAGGAACGTGGGCAAAGCCCCTTGGCCCAGCAGTACTGCAGTGCCACGCTTCTCGGTTGTGGGAGCGGCCTCGCCTTCGGTTGCGCGAGTGGCATTGTCGAGCGCGGCTTGGTCGGCGATCACGTGTATGAGGACATTCGACGCATGCACACCGGCAGCGGCGCATGTCGGCGATCCGCACGCACAAGCCAATTGGTTATGGCCGGCCGCTAAGGCGCCGACAGCGTCGGCGCGCCGCTCGCCGATACTGCGCGGATCGTCGTCGCACAGCCCCTTCATCATCTCGGCGACGCGCCGTTTGAGGGCGGCCGCATCCGTGGCCAACAACCGGCCCCACACCGAAGTGGTGCCGGCCGGGTCGTCTTCGTCACCGAAGTGGAAGTCCCGGGTGCGGGCCGTAGCTTTTGATTTCCGCACCGCGAGCGGGTCGAACCGGTGGACGAGCGCGTCGACCGCATCGTCGAGTCGTCGCTCCGACAGCGGACTCAATCGAGACGCCCGTTGGGCGAGTGCGGTGTCGATGAGTGCCAACGCCTCAGGATCCTCGATCAGCGTGGTGCGCCATGTGATCGTCGAGACGATCCGCGCACTGATACCGCCCTGCTCGAACAACGCGGCCACCTGTGGCAGCCGCTCGCGCAGCGCCTGCGCGATGCGCATCTGCCCCGAAGCGCGGCGATGACCGACCGTCATCGCCGCAGCCACCTCGGCGGCGACGGCATCCCACGGATCGAACGCGGACCGCTGCCGCTCGTCGTCATCGCACACCTTGCGCCGGACCAACTCTGCAATGGCCGCGAGCCGGCGTGCGGCGGCTTGTGCCTCCGCACGTGCACCCTCGGCGATGGCGGCGACCACAGCGGCGTCGTCGGCCTCTGCGAAGTCCGATCCGAACATGTGTTCGACTATGCCATCGTCCACCGACACGTCCGGAATGCCGACCGCCACCTTGGGCGTTGGCCATGTCATGAGCGATCGACCCGTACTCGAGCCCACCGCGGAGCATCCGATCACCGTCGAGCCGACCGGCAGACACGTCACCGTCCGGGTGAACGGCGAGATCGTCGCCGACACAGAACGTGCGTTGACGCTTCAGGAGTCGACCTATCCGGCGGTGCAGTACATCCCGCACAACGACGTCGTCCAAGACAAACTCAGGCCCAGCGACACCCAGACGTACTGCCCGTTCAAGGGCGACGCCAGCTACTACGACCTGGTGACCGACAACGGCACCGTCGTCGAGGACGCCATCTGGACCTACCAGAAGCCCTACCCGGCCGTCGCCCCCATCGCCGGTCACGTGGCGTTCTACCCGGACAAGGCGGAGGTCACCGTCGTTCAGGCATAAACCGTCGACCCGGCATAACCTTGGCCGGTGCACACCTCGGTCAGCGTCGTCTTCGACGGCCCGGTCAGCCCCGCGTTGACCCTGGCGCCGCTGCGGCGTGGCCGGAAGGACCCCTGCTACTTCGACGACCCCGACGGCGCGATCTGGCGCACCAGCCTGATGCGCAGCGGCCCGGTCACCGCGCGCCTCACCAAATCGGCACCCGACACCGTCGACTGCGAAGCATGGGGCGAGGGTGCCAGGGAATTCGCCGAGACCCTGCCCGCCCAACTCGGCGCTTACGACGACAGTGTCGGCTTCGCGCCCACGGAACCGACAATCGCCGCGGCGCATCGACGCGTGCGGCATCTCCGGCTGGGCCGCACCGACCGCGTGCTCGAAGCGCTGATTCCGGCGGTGCTCGAACAGCGGGTCTACGGCAAGGACGCGCGCCGCGCGTGGCGGCTGCTGGTCACTAAGTTCGGCGCCCCCGCACCCGGTCCGGCGCCCGCGCACATGCGGGTGCCGCCGCCCGGTGACATCTGGCGCCGCATCCCGTCGTGGGAGTTCCACCGCGCCAACGTCGATCCGCGCCGCGCTCGCACCGTCGTCGTATGTGCTCAGCGCGCCGACTCCCTGGAACGGCTGGGCGCCCGGTCACCGGCCAGGGCGCGTGCCGCGATGGCGTCGCTTCCGGGGGTCGGTGAGTGGACCGCGGCCGAGACGAGTCAACGCGCGTTCGGTGACGCGGATGCGCTCTCGGTCGGCGACTACCACCTGGCGAAGATGGTCGGGTGGAGCTTGCTGGGCCATCCGATTGACGATCCCGCGATGGTCGAGGTGCTCGAACCGCTTCGCCCGCACCGTCACCGCGCTGTGCGCTTGTTGGAAGTGAGCGGTCTTGCGGTGCTTCCGCGGTTCGGCCCGCGCATGGCGATCCCGAATCTGATCGAGATGTGACGTCTGTGACGTGGTGATTACCCCGCCGACGCAGCGGGTAGTCGAAGCCTCGACACCGTATGCGTGCAAAGGAGCTTTCCCATGCCTAAGTCTCAGTACACCGTTCCGGGTATGACCGACAAAGACGCGGCCAAGATGGCCGAACTGTTACAGAAGCAGCTGAGCCGGTACAACGATCTGCACCTGACACTCAAGCACATTCACTGGAATGTGGTGGGCCCGAACTTCATCGGAGTCCACGAGATGATCGACCCGCAGGTCGAGTTGGTGCGCGGCTACGCCGACGAGGTCGCCGAGCGCATTGCGACGCTGGGCTACTCGCCGAAGGGCACGCCGGGCGCGATCATCGGCGACCGCTCCTGGGATGACTACTCGCTGGACCGCGACACCGTGCAGGCGCACCTGGCCGCACTCGATCTGGTCTACGACGGTGTCATCGAGGACACCCGAAAGAACATCGAGGACGCCGAGGATTCCGATCCGGTCACCGAGGACATGCTGATCGGCCACGCCGCCGAGTTGGAGAAGTTCCAGTGGTTCGTGCGTGCGCACCTGGAGAACTCGGGCGGCCAGTTGGCCAACAAGGGCGCGTCGACGGAGAAGGACGCCGCCAGCCAGGCCAAGAAGAAGGCGCCGGTCAAGTAGTCGCTTCGGGCGGAGGTGGCCGGCGTCCGTCGTCGCCACGCGCGGCGTCGGCGGCTTCCCGGTCGAGGCGCTGCGCGCGGTAGATCGAGACGTCGGTGCGCGACATCAACATGTAGGCGATACCGACGGCGACCATCGCGCACGGGATCACCGAGAACGAGCCGGTCATCTCGGCCACCATGATCATCACGGCAAGCGGCGCGTGCGCGACGCTGCCGAAGCACGCCATCATGCCGACGACGACGAACGTGGCGGGGCTGTCGGGGATCCCGGGGGCGTCGACAAGATCGCCGAGTCGCCACAGCGCGGCGCCGACGAACGCGCCTACCACGACACCGGGCCCGAAGATGCCGCCCGAACCGCCGGTGCCGATCGACAACGACGTCGCCAAGATTTTGGCGAGCGGTAGGAGCAGCACGATCCACAGCGGTATCGCCATCAGGGTGTCGGTGGCCGTGGCCTTCTGCGCCCATCCGTATCCGCTGGCCAGAACCTGCGGGATCGCCAGGCCCAGCAGTCCCACCGCGAGCCCGCCGACCGCGGGTTTGAGCACCTTGTGGCCCGGCAGCCGAGCGGTCAGTGCGACGGTTCCGTAGAAGATACGCGCGTAGAGGTAGCCGACGCCGGCCGCGACGATGCCGAGCACGACGAACCAGCCCAGATCGAGTGGGCTGTCGAAGCGGTACTCGGCGGCGACGAATCCGAACAGCGGGTCGAAGCCGAGGATCGAACCGAGTACCGAGTAGGCGGTCGCCGAGGTGATGAATCCCGGTATCAACGCCCGGTAGTCGAAGTCCCGGCGGTACACGATCGAGGCCGCCAGCACCGCGCCGCCGAGCGGGGCGCCGAAGATCGCTCCGATACCAGACCCGATGCCCAGCGACACCGCGATCCGGCCGTCCTCGTCGGACAGGTTCAGCCAACGGGTCAGCATGGATCCGAAACCTGCGGAGATCTGGGCGGCGGGGCCTTCGCGACCGCCGGAACCGCCCGACCCGATGGTCAGGGCGCTGGCGATGGTCTTGATCACGATGGCTCGTCCCCGGATGGCGCGGGGGTCGGTGTGCACGGCTTCGATCGCGCTGTCGGTGCCGTGTCCTTCGGCCTCCGGTGCGAACTTCGCGACCAGCCACGCCGATACGAGCGCGCCGCCGCAGACCACCAGCGGGATGGCCCACGGCCGGTCGAAGCCCGCCGAGCCGGGATCGCCGCCGTCGCCGACCGGTTTGGGGATCCGGTAGCCGGCCAGGTCACCGAGCAGGAAGTCGCCCGCATAGTCGAGCGCCAGATAGAACACCACCGCGCCGAGGCCGGCGATGACGCCGATCGCGATCCCGAGAATCAGCCACTTTCGGATGTAGCCGGAGCGTCGAACGAATTCCCCGAGGCCGCCGCCGGTTTCACGGGTCTCGGCCATGGTCTTTAGATGCTAGTGCGAATCTGCGCGGTATGCGGTCAGTCTGGCGAGGATCGCCACACCTCCACCGGGGCCGACGGCTTGCCCCTCGGCGACGCCCGTCCGGCGCCCGACACGCAAAGCGGTTCCGGCGTAACGAGATTCGGGTCCACTGTGGAAGGGCTTCATGAAGTTGACCCTCAGCGACGCAGTTCGCAGCGGGCGGTCTGAACCATCGGTGTCGAGTGCCGCCGATGCCACCAGTTCCAGCGCCATGGCCGTCACCCCACCGTGCACGATGCCGATCGCGTTGTTCAGCACGGGGTCCTCGTCCTGCAGCAGAACCCGCCCCGCGCCGCCGCTCTCGGCGACGCGGACCGCCATCCGGTCGGCGAGCGTGCCCGGCGGCAGCGGGCCCGACGGGCCGTCGGGGAACGGTGCGATGTCGGCGGGTGAGTGGATGTAGAACGAACGCACGGTGGCCGTGGCGAGCACGGCGTCGCGGTGGGTGAGTTCGCACAACGCCAACGCGACGTCGCTCTTGGCGCCGAACGGTCGGGCGGTTGCGACCACAGGTACATCGGGGGCGCCCGCGATGATCTCGGCGGCGTCGGGATCGGCTTCCAGGGATAGCTCGCTGGACACCGTCCACTCGTCGTCGGCGCGACGCCGGTGGTTGACGAGGCCGCACGCGTGGTCGACGAGCATCGCCATGGGCGCGATCGTCGGGGCGCCGGTCAGCGGGTTCACCATGCCGCCCACCGGGATCGCGGCCACGCACTCGCCGGGCGCGTCCGTGGACGTCACGATGCCGAACCGGCCCAGCGGAGTGTTCAGTGGATGCGACATCGAGGTACAGCGTGACCGAACAAGCCCTGGCCATATACCCCTAGGGGGTATAGCATGACCGCTATGACGCACACCGGCCATGGCGCACAGCACCCGGACACGTCCGCGGTCGGTCATTCGGGGCACGAGCATCCGCAGGGCCACGACCATTCGGGCGGCCATGACCATTCTGGCCACGTCGCCGAGTTCCGGCGCCTGTTCTGGACCATGCTCGTGCTCGCCGTCCCCACCGTCGCGCTGTCGGGGATGTTCTCGATGATTCTCGGCTACTCGCTGCCCGACGTCCCCGGGATCCGATGGGTTCCGCCGGTGCTCGGCACCGTGATGTACGTCTGGGGCGGTCGACCCTTCCTGGCGGGCGCGGTGAGCGAAATCCGTTCCCGCGCACCGGGAATGATGCTGCTGATCGGGCTGGCGATCACGGTGGCGTTCCTGTCGTCCTGGGGTGCGAGCCTCGGTGTGCTGCACCACGAGCTGGACTTCTGGTGGGAACTGGCACTGCTGATCGTGATCATGCTGCTCGGCCACTGGATCGAGATGCGCTCGCTCGCGCAGACCACATCCGCGCTCGACTCCCTGGCGGCGCTGCTGCCCGACGAGGCCGAGCGGGTCGTCGACGGCGGCACGGAGACCGTCGCACCGGCCGAGTTGCGTGTGGGCGACGTCGTGCTGGTGCGCCCCGGAGGCAACATTCCGGCCGACGGCGAGATCATCGCCGGCTCGGCGGACGTCGACGAGTCGATGGTCACCGGCGAATCGCGGCCTGTTCGCCGCGAGGCGGGCGACCACGTCGTTGCCGGCACGGTGGCCACCGACTCAGGGCTGCGGGTGCAGGTCAGCGCGGTCGGCGACGAAACGACGCTGGCCGGTATCCAGCGATTGGTGACCGAGGCGCAGAACTCGTCGTCGCGGGCGCAGCGACTGGCGGACAAGGCGGCGGGTTGGCTGTTTTGGTTCGCGCTGTCGTCGGCGATCGTCACCGCGGTGGTGTGGTCGTTCGTGGGATTGCCCGCCGCGGCCGTCGTCAGGACCATCACCGTCCTGGTGATCGCCTGCCCGCACGCGCTGGGGCTGGCGATACCGCTGGTGGTCTCGATCGCCACCGAACGCGCCGCGCGCGGGGGCGTTCTGGTCAAGGACCGGCTTGCGCTGGAGAGCATGCGGACCGTCGAGGCCGTGCTGTTCGACAAGACCGGCACGCTGACCAAGGGGGAGCCGACGGTCACCGCGGTCGCGACCGCACCCGGCCACTCCGCCGAGGACGTGCTGACGTGGGCGGCGGCCGCCGAAGCGTACTCCGAGCATCCGCTGGCCAGGGCGATCGTCGCGGCCGCGCGCGACCGCTCGCTGAACCTGCCGCCGACCACCGACTTCAGCTCGTCTCCGGCGGTTGGCGTCAAGGCCACAGTCGAGGGCCGCAGCGTCCAGGTCGGCGGCCCGCGGATGCTGGCCGAAGCGGGGCTCGCCGACCTGCCCGAAACGGGGCAGTGGCGCGACGAGGGGGCGATCATCCTGCACGTCGTGGTCGACGGTGGGGTCGCCGGTGCGATCAAGCTGGCCGACGAGGTGCGACCGGAGTCCCGCCAGGTGGTCGAGGCGCTGAACAGGCTGGGCATCGAAGTGGTGATGATCACCGGCGACGCGGAGGCCGTCGCGCGGTCGGTGGCCGCCGACCTTGGGATCGAACGGGTGTTCGCCGGGGTACGACCGGAGGACAAGGCGGCAAAGGTGGCCGAGTTGCAGCGTGAGGGCCGCAAAGTGGCGATGGTCGGGGACGGCGTCAACGACGCACCCGCGCTTGCCCAGGGCGATATCGGCATCGCGATCGGCGCGGGAACCGACGTGGCGATCGCCTCGGCCGGGGTGATCCTGGCCGGCTCGGATCCGCGCTCGGTGCTGTCGGTGCTGCAGCTCTCACGGGCCGCATACCGCAAGATGAAGCAAAACCTCTGGTGGGCAGCGGGATACAACTTGGTATCGGTGCCGCTGGCTGCGGGGGTGTTGGCACCCGTCGGCTTCATCCTGCCGATGTCCGTCGGCGCGATCTTGATGTCGGCTTCGACGGTCGTGGTGGCGCTCAACGCCCAACTGCTGCGACGGCTGGACCTCACCCCCGAAGCCAGCCTGAAAGCGTTTTCTTAAGAATCTGGCTAGGCTTTTCGCAAACCCCTACGCAGCGGTCTAAGCTGGAAAAAGCGCCGAAATAGCGCACTTCAGCAAACGCCGGGCGGCGTCGGGAGGGAAGTGTGATGTGTACCGCACCCCGCTGGAGAATCGCTGAACGCTTTGAAAATCCTAGGGCGGCAACGATATTGGGTGCAAAACCGAGTGGTGGCGAGCGAGACGGCCACACCGTCCCGCCGACGTAGTTAGGGTCTACTAAGTTGGCATGTCACCCGGTGTTTGTCATATCGTTTTCTCCACTCGGGGCAAGTGGATACAGGCCGGCGTTCGATGCTGCACGAAGGCACTCCATGGCCGGACCGGCTAACCGCCGCTGTCTACGGCTGTCAGGCAGAAGCTTCATAAGACGTGCAGGAAAAGGGTAGGTGCGAATGGCGCCCAGGATGCAAGGGCTGTACAACCCCGCGTTCGAGCACGACGCGTGCGGCGTCGCGATGGTGGCCGATATGCACGGCCGCCGCAGTCGCGACATCGTCGACAAGGCGATCACCGCCCTGGTGAACCTGGAGCACCGCGGCGCGCAGGGTGCCGAGCCGAACACCGGCGATGGTGCGGGCATCATGTTGCAGGTTCCCGACACGTTCCTGCGCGAGGTGGTCGACTTCGAGCTGCCGGAGCCGGGTAGCTACGCGACCGGCATCGCGTTCCTGCCGCAGTCGTCTAAGGATGCGGCGACCGCGTGTGAGGCCGTCGAGAAGATCGCCGAGGCCGAAGGACTCGAGGTTCTGGGCTGGCGCGAGGTACCGATCGACGACTCGCCGCTGGGCGCGCTGGCCCGCGACGCGATGCCGACATTCCGGCAGGTGTTCATGGGCGGTGCGTCGGGCATGGAACTGGAGCGTCGCGCGTACGTGGTGCGCAAGCGCGCCGAGCACGAGCTCGGCACCAAGGGACCGGGCCAGGACGGGCCCGGGCGTGAAACCGTCTACTTCCCAAGCCTTTCCGGGCAGACCTTCGTCTATAAGGGCATGCTGACCACCCCGCAGCTCAAGGCCTTCTACCTCGACCTGCAGGACGACCGGCTCACCAGTGCGCTGGGCATCGTGCACTCACGCTTCTCGACCAATACGTTCCCGTCGTGGCCGCTGGCCCACCCGTTCCGGCGCATCGCCCACAACGGCGAGATCAACACCGTCACCGGCAACGAGAACTGGATGCGCGCACGAGAGGCGCTCATCAGGACCGATGTGTTCGGCCCGAACCAGGATCTCGACAAGATCACCCCGGTCTGCACCCCAGGGGCGTCGGACACCGCCAGGTTCGACGAGGTGCTCGAACTCCTGCACCTCGGCGGGCGAAGCCTGCCCCACGCGGTGCTGATGATGATCCCGGAGGCCTGGGAGCGCAACGAGTCGATGGACCCGGCGCGCCGAGCGTTCTACGAGTACCACGCGTCGCTGATGGAGCCGTGGGACGGCCCGGCGTCGATGACCTTCACCGACGGCACGGTGATCGGGGCGGTGCTCGACCGCAACGGGCTGCGGCCATCGCGGATCTGGGTGACCAGGGACGGTCTGGTGGTGATGGCCTCGGAGGCCGGCGTGCTCGACCTCGATCCGTCCACCGTCGTCAAGAGGATGCGCCTGCAGCCCGGCCGCATGTTCCTGGTCGACACCTCCAAGGGCCGCATCGTCGAGGACGAGGAGATCAAGGCCGAACTCGCCGCCGAGCGTCCCTATCGGGAGTGGCTCGACGCCGGCCTGTTCCACCTCGACGAACTGCCACCCGGCGATTACGTGCGCATGCCCCACCACCGGGTCGTGTTGCGCCAGCAGATCTTCGGTTTCACCTATGAGGAGCTCAACCTGCTGGTCGCGCCGATGGCGCGCACCGGTGCCGAGCCGCTCGGCTCGATGGGCACCGATACTCCGGTCGCGGTACTCTCGCAACGCCCGCGGATGCTCTACGACTACTTCCAGCAGTTGTTCGCCCAGGTGACCAATCCGCCGCTGGATGCCATCCGCGAAGAGGTGGTGACCAGCCTGCAGGGCGCCCTCGGCCCCGAGGGCGACCTGCTCAACCCGAACGCCGAGTCGTGCCGCCAGATCGTGCTGCCGCAGCCGATCCTGCGTAATGCCGAACTGTCGAAGCTGATCTGCGTCGACCCCGATCACGAGATCCGCGGGCACAAGCACGGTATGCGCGCGGCGGTGATCCGCTGCCTGTACCCGGTCAACCGCGGTGGGCAGGGCCTCAAGGAAGCGCTGGACAACGTACGCGCGAAGGTGTCGACGGCGATCCGCGAGGGCGCGCGCATCATCGTGCTCTCCGACCGCGAATCCAACGAGCAGATGGCGCCGATCCCGTCTCTGCTGTCGGTATCGGCCGTGCACCACCACCTCGTCCGGGAACGCACGCGCACCAAGGTCGGGCTGGTCGTCGAGGCCGGTGACGCCCGCGAGGTGCACCACATGGCCATGCTGTGCGGCTTCGGTGCGGCGGCGATCAACCCGTACATGTCGTTCGAGTCGATCGAGGACATGGTCGAACGTGGGGTCATCACCGGCATCTCCAGCGACCAGGCCAAGGCCAACTACGTCAAAGCCGCGGGCAAGGGTGTGCTGAAGGTGATGTCGAAGATGGGCATCTCCACGCTGGCCTCCTACACCGGCGCCCAGCTGTTCCAGGCCATCGGCATCAACCAGCAGGTGCTCGACGAGTACTTCACCGGATTGACCTGCCCCGTCGGCGGAATCGACCTCAACGACATCGCCGACGACGTCGCGGCCCGCCACTCGCTGGCTTATCTCGACCGGCCCGACGAGTGGGCGCACCGCGAACTCGAGGTCGGCGGCGAGTACCAGTGGCGCCGGGAGGGTGAGTACCACCTGTTCAACCCGGACACGGTGTTCAAGCTGCAACATTCAACTCGCACCGGCCAGTACGAGATCTTCAAGGAATACACCGAGCTGATCGACGATCAGAGCGAGCGGATGGCCTCGCTGCGCGGGCTGCTCAAGTTCCGCGACGGGTTGCGCCCGCCGGTGCCGCTCGAGGAGGTGGAGCCGGCCAGCGAGATCGTCAAGCGGTTCTCGACCGGCGCGATGAGCTACGGCTCGATCTCCGCCGAGGCGCACGAGACGTTGGCCATCGCGATGAATCGCCTTGGCGGACGATCGAATTCGGGTGAGGGCGGCGAGGCGGTGTCGCGCTTCGACCGCGATGAGAACGGCGACTGGCGCCGCAGCGCGATCAAGCAGGTGGCCTCGGGGCGGTTCGGCGTGACGAGCCACTACCTGAGCAACTGCACCGACATCCAGATCAAGATGGCTCAGGGCGCGAAACCCGGTGAAGGCGGCCAGCTTCCGGGCGGCAAGGTCTACCCGTGGGTCGCCGAGGTGCGGCACTCGACGCCCGGCGTCGGCTTGATCTCGCCGCCGCCGCACCACGACATCTACTCGATCGAGGATCTGGCGCAGCTGATCCACGACCTGAAGAACGCCAACCCGCAGGCCCGTGTGCACGTCAAGCTGGTCTCCGAGAACGGTGTCGGAACGGTGGCCGCCGGTGTGTCCAAGGCGCACGCGGACGTCGTGCTCATCTCCGGCCACGACGGTGGTACGGGCGCAACTCCGCTGACATCGATGAAGCACGCCGGCGCGCCGTGGGAACTCGGTCTGGCCGAGACCCAGCAGACGTTGCTGCTCAACGGTCTTCGCGACCGTATCGTCGTCCAGGTCGACGGTCAGCTCAAGACGGGCCGCGACGTCGTGGTCGCCGCGCTGCTTGGCGCCGAGGAGTTCGGCTTCGCCACCGCGCCCCTGGTGGTCTCGGGCTGCATCATGATGCGCGTGTGCCACCTCGACACCTGCCCGGTGGGCGTGGCCACCCAGAATCCGGTGCTGCGCGAGCGGTTCACCGGAAAGCCCGAATTCGTCGAGAACTTCTTCATGTTCATCGCCGAAGAAGTGCGCGAGATGATGGCCCAATTGGGCTTCCGCACGGTCAACGAGATGGTGGGGCAGGTCGGCGCGCTGGACACCACGAAGGCCGCCGAGCACTGGAAGGCCTACAAGCTCGATTTGACGCCGGTGCTGCACGAGCCCGAGTCGGCGTTCATGAACCAGGACCTGTACTGCAGTTCGCGTCAGGACCACGGCCTCGACAAGGCGCTCGACCAGCAGTTGATCGTGATGTGCCGCGAAGCGCTGGATTCACAGACGCCGGTGCGCTTCTCGACGACGATCGCCAACGTCAACCGGACCGTCGGCACGATGCTCGGCCACGAGGTGACCAAAGCATATGGCGGACAGGGTCTTCCGGACGGCACCATCGACATCACCTTCGACGGTTCGGCGGGCAACAGCTTCGGGGCGTTCGTGCCGAAGGGTGTCACGCTGCGGGTCTACGGCGACGCCAACGACTATGTCGGCAAGGGCCTCTCGGGTGGACGGATCGTGGTGCGGCCATCGGACAGCGCTCCCGACGACTACGTCGCCGAGGACAACATCATCGCGGGCAACGTGATCCTGTTCGGTGCGACCAGCGGCCAGGTGTTCATCCGCGGCCAGGTCGGCGAGCGGTTCGCGGTGCGCAACTCCGGTGCGCACGCGGTGGTCGAAGGCGTGGGCGACCACGGTTGTGAGTACATGACCGGCGGCAAGATCGCGATCCTCGGTCCGACGGGGCGCAACTTCGCCGCGGGCATGTCCGGTGGCATCGCCTATGTTTACGACCCAGACGGGTCACTGCCGGAGAACCTCAACGCCGAGATGGTGGAACTGGAGGGCCTCGACGAGGAGGACCTCGACTGGCTCGCGGGCATGATTCAGGCCCACGTCGATGCCACCGATTCCGCTGCCGGAGCACGGATCCTCAACGACTGGGACAACAACGTGAAGCACTTCACCAAGGTGATGCCCCGCGATTTCAAGCGGGTACTCGAGGCGATCGCCGAGGCCGAACAGCGCGGCGCCGACGAGAACGGGATTGCCGAGGCGATCATGGCGGCCGCCAGTGGCTGATCCCCGCGGTTTCCTCAAGTACACCCACCGCGAGACGCCCCAACGGCGGCCCGTGCCGATTCGCCTGCGCGACTGGAAAGAGGTCTACGAGGACTTCTCCCACGACACCCTGCGCGAGCAGGCGGCCCGCTGTATGGACTGCGGGATCCCGTTCTGCCACAACGGTTGCCCGCTGGGCAACCTGATCCCCGAGTGGAACGACCTGGTGCGCAACGACCGCTGGCGCGACGCCATCGAGCGGCTGCACGCGACGAACAACTTCCCGGAGTTCACCGGCCGGCTGTGCCCCGCCCCGTGCGAGGGCTCGTGCGTTCTGGGCATCAACCAGGATCCGGTCACGATCAAACAGGTCGAGGTCGAGATCATCGACAAGGCCTTCGACGAGGGTTGGGTGACGCCGCTGCCGCCGGATGTCAAGACCGGCAAGAAGGTCGCCGTCGTCGGCTCGGGCCCGGCCGGGCTGGCCGCCGCCCAACAGCTGACCCGCGCCGGGCACAGCGTCACGCTGTTCGAGCGCGACGACCGCATCGGTGGGCTGCTGCGTTACGGCATCCCCGAGTTCAAGATGGAAAAGCGCCACATCGACCGTCGTCTGGAGCAGATGGCGGCCGAGGGCACCGAGTTCTGCACCGGGGTCAACGTCGGCGTTGACATCACCGCGCAGCAGCTTCGTAAGGAGTTCGACGCGGTGGTGCTCGCCGGCGGCGCGACGGAGCGGCGTGACCTGCCGATCCCGGGCCGGGAGCTCGACGGCATCCACCAGGCGATGGAGTATCTGCCGTGGGCCAACCGCGTGCAGTTCGGCGATCCGGTCACCGACGAAAACGGCCTGCCGCCGATCCATGCGAAGGACAAGAAGGTCATCATCATCGGCGGTGGTGACACCGGCGCCGACTGCTTGGGCACCGCTCACCGCCAGGGCGCGGCCAGTGTGCACCAGTTCGAGATCATGCCGCGGCCGCCGGAGACGCGGGCCGACTCGACGCCGTGGCCGGTCTATCCATTGATGTTCCGGGTGTCCTCGGCGCACGAGGAAGGCGGCGAGCGGGTCTACTCGGTCAACACCGAGGAGTTCATCGGCCGCGACGGGCATGTCACCGGGCTGCGTGGCCACGAGGTCAAGATGAACGCGGGCAAGTTCGAGAAGGTCGAGGGCACCGAGTTCGAGATGGAAGCCGATCTCGTGCTGCTCGCGATGGGCTTCACCGGCCCCGAGCGCAAAGGCCTGCTGACCGACCTCGGCGTCGAAATCAACGAGCGGGGCAATGTCAGCCGCGACGCCGACTTCGCGTCCTCGGTGCCCGGCGTCTTCGTCGCAGGCGACATGGGGCGCGGGCAGTCGCTGATCGTGTGGGCGATCGCGGAGGGCCGCGCCGCCGCGGCCGGTGTCGACCGTTACCTGATGGGGCACTCCGCGCTTCCGGCGCCGATCAAGCCGACCGCCGTTCCTCAGCGATGAGCGCTCGCGCGAAGAGCAGACTGCAGCGATGAGCGCTCGCTGATAGCCGGCGCGACACGCGGCGCAATGGACGGATATCGCGCTACGACGCGCGACAGTAATGGCGGTGATCGGCCGCTACCGAACTGTCCGCGCCGGGCTCGAGCTCAACCGGCGCAACTTCATCGCGGCTCTGTCCATCGCCACCGTCGGCGCCGTAGGGCTGAGCCGTTGCACCACGGACGGCCAGCCGCAGGTGACTGGCGTGGCCGCCGAGACACCCGACCCCGCCGGCTTGTTGCCGCCGCCGCCGAAGTCGGCGCGGGTTGCGTTGCCCGGCGACGGGGTGCTGAGCAGTTTGCCCGGCGACGGTGACCTCCTCGCGCTGACCGTCGACGACGGTGTGAGCAGTGACGTGGTGCGCGCTTACACTCAATTCGCGAAGGACACCGGGATACGGCTGACCTACTTCGTCAACGGCGTCTACCGCTCCTGGACCGACCATGTCGACCTGCTGCGGCCGCTGGTCGACGACGGCCAGATCCAGCTGGCCAACCACACCTGGTCGCACCCGGACCTCACCAAGCTGCCCTTGGCTGACGTGGCCGAGCAGTTGCGACGCAACCACGAATTCCTCTGGAAGACATACGGAGTCGACGCACGACCGTACTTCCGCCCGCCCTACGGCGCGACCAGTCCGCACGTCGACAAGGTGTCGAGCGACCTCGGCTACACCGTCGAGACCTTGTGGTCGGGCACGCTGGAGGACCACGAGTTGATTCCACCGGCCGAGGTCGTGCGTATGGCCGACGAACACTTCACCCCGCAGAAGATCGTCATCGGCCACCTCAACCACCCACCGGTCACCGAGGTCTTCGGGCAGTTGATCGACATTCTCGAGGCGCGCAGGCTGCGGACCGTGACACTCGATGATGTGTTTTTCCGACCTCAGACGTAGTCACATCTGTCACTTCAGCAACTCTAAAAACATCCGACTATTCATCGGCGCGCCTACCACAGTTTGCCCGAGGGCGGGGTTCTAATGACTTCATGAGGGCACTGAGGTAAGGTTAGCCCCCGGTCAGCTATCGGTTTCGACACAGGAGTCAGTTCCGTGTATGTCAACCCGCTATCCCGGTCTCGGGTGAGCCGAATCGCCTGGTCACTCCTACGTCATCCCCTGAAGAGCCGCGAATTTCCGGCCAAGGCCGAGCGCCTCATCACCGCCGACGAACTCCGTCTCTACGGCGTCTAGCGAACTGAACGGGGTGGATTTCCTCCCCCGGAGAAACTTCCGATCCGCGTTTGCCAAATCGTTATATTTCCGTGACCGTCAGAAACGACGGCTAACTTCGTAGACCCGAGGCCACGATCGCGTCGGCCAGCGGTTCTAGCACCGCGGGATCGTGCGGCGGCGGAAGGTAGATGATCGCCAGATCCAGCCCCTCTTCCCCGAGGGCAGCGGCCTCCTCGACGGCCTTGGCGTAGTTGTGGTCGGAGTCCAGCCGGACGTGCGCCGACAGCATGATCTCCTTCGGGTCCCGCCCGATGTCGGCACAGTGGCCGGCCAGCACATCGCGTTTGCGGGCGAATTCCTCCGGCGTTCCACCGACGAAGTTCCAATGCTGGGCGTACTTGGCGGTGATCCTCAGCGTGCGCTTCTCACCGCTGCCGCCGATGCAGATCGGCGGGTGCGGGCGCTGCGGTCCCTTCGGCTCGTTGCGGGCGTCCTTGAGTTGGAAGAACTTGCCGTCGAACGACGTCGTCTCCTGGCTCAGCAGACTCGTGATGATCTCGCACGCCTCCTCGAACCGGTCGAACCGTTCCCGGATCGAGCCCAGCTCGATCCCGTACGCCCCGGACTCCTCCTCGTTCCAGCCCGCGCCGATGCCGAGTTCCAGCCGGCCGTTGGACACGATGTCCAATGCGGCGGCCATGTTCGCGAGGACCGCGGGGTGGCGGTAGTGGATGCCGGTGACCAGAACGCCGACGCGCAGCCGCTCGGTCGCCTGCGCGAGCGCGGTCAGCGTCACCCAACCCTCCAGGCACGGGCCGGTCGGGTCGGAGAAGATCGGATAGAAGTGATCGAACGTCCAGCCGGAATCGAACACGTCGATCTGGTCGGCGGCCTTCCACAGCGCGAGCATGTCGGCCCAGGTCGTGTTCTGCGGGGATGTCTTGAAAGCGAATCTCACTGAATCGAGATTAGTCCGGCCCGGCTGTGAGCCGCCTGTTCACTCGGCTTCGCCGCTCCGGCCGTCTATTCGGCTTCGCCGCTCCGGCCGTCTATTCGGCTTCGCCGAATTCGTCGAACCAGTAGGCGAGCTTGCCGCGACGGCTCACCGCGCGCAGCCGGCGCTCGGCGATCGCGCGCGTCTTGGTGGTCGTGACGATCAGCAGTTCGTCGCCGATCGAGATCCGGGTGTCGGGCTGCGGAACGAAGGTGCGGCCGTTGCGGATGATCAGCGTGATCACGCTCGGATCGGGAAGGCGCAATTCCAGCACCGTGACACCGTGCAACCGCGACGGCGCCTCCACCGTCATGGTCAGCAGTTCGGCGTCCAGCACATCGAGGGGAGCCGACTCGACGTGGATCTCGCGCGTCGCCTCCTTCGGGATCAATCCCAACCGGTGCGCGACGAAGCGCAGGCTCGGGCCCTGCACCAGCGTGAACACCACCACGAGGATGAACACGATGTTGAGGAGCCGGACACTGTCGGGCACACCGCCGACGATCGGGAACGTCGCCAACACGATCGGAACGGCGCCGCGAAGACCGGCCCAAGACACGAATATCTGCTCGCGCCAGGGTATTCGGAACCAAACGAGGGACAAGAACACCGACAGCGGCCGCGCGACGAGCAACAGCACCAGGCCCGTCACGATGCCGGGAACCACCTCGATGCCAAGATCGCTGGGATCGACGAGCAGACCGAGCAGGACGAACAGACCGATCTGCGCCAGCCAACCGAGACCTTCGGCGAACGAGCGCGTGGCCGACCGGTGCGGAAGACCGGTGTTGGCGAGCACCACCGCCGACAGATACGCGGCGAGGAATCCGCTGGCGTGTGCGCTGCCGGCGGCGGCGAACGCGACCATGCCCAGCCCGAACGTGGCCAGCGGGTACAGGCCCGACGCCGGAAGCGCGATGCGGCGCAGCGCGGCAGAGCCCAGGAAGCCGACACCCAGGCCGACCGCGGCGCCGACGACCAGCTCGTAGACCAGTTCCGTGACGGCGTGCACGGGCGAGAGCTCCAGCGGTGCCACGCTGAACATCAGCACGAGGATGACGGCAGGGGCGTCGTTGAAGCCGGACTCGGCTTCCAGCAGGCCGGCCACCCGGCGGGGCAGGGGCACTACGCGGAGCACCGAGAACACCGCGGCCGCGTCGGTGACCGAGACGACGGCGCCGAGCAGCAGCGACAGCTGCCAGTCGATCCCGAGCAGCAGGTGCGCTCCCGCGGCGGTGACGACCATGCTGACTGCAACCCCGATGGTGGCGAGGGCGCCCGCAGGCGCGAGCACCCGCCGGACGTCGGAGAACCGCGTCGTCAGACCGCCCTCGACGAGGATCACGGCCAGCGCCACTGTGCCCAGGTGATCGGCGAGCAGGTAATTGTCGAATTGGAGGCCGAGCCCGTCCTCGCCGACGATGACGCCGACGCCGAGGAACAGTAGGAGGCTGGGCAGGCCGACGCGGCTGGCGGCCCTGGTGGCGACGATGCTCGCCAGCAGCACCACCCCAGCGAGCAGCAGCACGAGATACAGCTGCTCCAGGGTCATTTCCTCGCCGTTCGGAACCGGGTGGGTGGTGTGAGGTGCAGTAAAACACCTACCACGGGTCCTGGCCGGTCAGTCTCGCCCGGTAGCTGCGCGCGATGCCGCCGCGATGGGTCACTATGGGTGCGTGATACGGCTCCCCTGGCGGCATTCCGACGCGCCGCAGCGCGTCGAGGAGCGCCAGATGATGCGGGTGGGCATCGCCGGTGCCGGGGCCGTCGGCCGCTCGGTGGCACAGGAGCTGATCGACTACGGCCACAAGGTTCTGTTGATCGAACACAGCGTGCGGCACTACGAACCGCAGTCGGTGCCCGACGCGGAGTGGCTGCTCGCCGACGCGTGCGAGCTGTCAGCGCTGGAGGAGTCCGGGCTGCAGATCTGCGACGTGGTGATCGCGGCGACCGGCGACGACAAGGTGAACCTGACGGCGTCGTTGCTGGCCAAGACGGAGTTCGGCGTCGGTCGCGTGGTGGCTCGGGTGAACGACCTTCGCAACGAGTGGTTGTTCACCGAGGCGTGGGGGGTCGACGTGGCGGTATCGGCGCCGAGCGCACTGGTGGCGGCGATCGAGGGTGCGATCGACATCGGCCATGTGGTGCGGTTGATGCAGTTGCGCCACGGCCAGGTGAGCTTGGCGAAACTGACGCTGCCCGAGGGCGATCCGCTGGTCGGCCGGCGGATGCGCGATCTGCCGCTGCTGGAGAACACGGCGTTGGCGATCATCATCCGCGACAGCGGGATCGTGCTGCCCAAGCCCGACGACGTGCTCGAGGCCGGTGACGAGATGCTGTTCCTCACCGGCGGGTCGACGCACGGCGAGGTCGCGGCGCTGGTACACGGGGCGATGCAGGCAACGCCCGCCAAAGCACCCGAGAGCTGACCCTTGCGTCTGAGCGTGATCGATCGCCTCGGAGCAAAGCGGGCACACTGGAGTGATGGACCCCGTCATCGCCCTTCGGCAGATCGCCTATTACAAGGACCGCGCGCGCGAAGACCCGCGCCGGGTGATGGCCTACCGCAATGCAGCCGACATCGTCGAAGCGCTGTCCGATGCCGAACGCGACCGCCACGGCACCGCGAACAGTTGGCAGTCGCTACCGGGCATCGGCCCCAAGACCGCGAAGGTCATCGCGCAGGCATGGGCCGGACGTGAGCCCGATGTACTGGTCGAACTGCGTTCCAACGCCAAGGATCTCGGCGGTGGGGACATCCGGTCAGCGCTGCGGGGCGATCTGCACGTGCACTCGAACTGGTCGGACGGGTCGGCCCCGATCGAGGAAATGATGACGGCGGCAAGGGATCTCGGTCATGAGTACTGCGCGCTGACCGATCATTCACCCCGGCTGAGGATCGCCAACGGCCTGTCGCCCGACAGGCTGCGTCAGCAGCTCGACGTCATCGACGAGTTGCGCGAGACGGTCGCGCCGCTGCGGATCCTCACCGGCATTGAGGTCGACATCCTCGAGGACGGCTCCCTCGACCAAGAGGAAGAGCTGCTCGAACGGCTCGACATCGTGGTGGCCAGTGTGCACTCGAAGTTGGCGATGGACGCGCCATCGATGACGCGCCGCATGCTCAAGGCCGTCGCCAACCCGCACACCGATGTGCTGGGCCACTGCACCGGCCGGCTGGTCACCGGCGGACGGGGGATGCGGCCGGAATCGAAGTTCGATACCGAAAAGGTGTTCACGGCCTGCCGCGATCACGGCACGGCTGTCGAGATCAACTCCCGTCCCGAACGGCGCGACCCGCCGACCCGGTTGCTCAAGCTCGCGCTGGACATCGGTTGCCTGTTCTCGATCGACACCGATTCACATGCGCCCGGGCAGTTGGAGTTCCTCGGATACGGCGCGCAGCGTGCGCTCGACTCCGAGGTGCCGGTCGACCGCATCGTCAACACGTGGTCCGCCGATCGCCTGTTGGCGTGGGCCGGATCATGAAAATCGTCCGCGGTTAACCGACCCGAACGGGGTACAGGGTGTCTGTGAGACGAAAAATCGGTGAGACGGCCGCGGCGCTCGGCGCACGTGCGGCGGAGCTCGCGAGCGCCGCGGGCGAGACGGCCGGACGCATCGTGCGTCGCGTCAGTGGAGAGTCAGAAGACCAGGGCACGCCGGCCTCGACGTCGCAGGCAAAGGCGCCGTCCAAGAAGACTCCGGTCAAGACGGCTCCGGCCAAGAAGGCGACCGCGACGAAAGTGGCCGCCAAGAAGGCGCCGGCGAAGAAAGCCCCCGCCAAGAAGGCTCCGGCCAAGAAGGTTCCGGCCAAGAAGACGGTTCCGAAGATGCCCGCCAACAAGGCGGTGTCCAAGGCTCCGGTCGAGAAGGTGACGGCCAAGAAGGCCCCCGCCAAGAAGGCGCGTGCGAAAAAGACTGTGCCGCCGATGAAGTCGGCGAAGACCGGGGCCGCCAATCCGCCGCCGGACCCGCGGCGAGCGGCCAAGAAGGCACAACCCGCCAAGGCGAAGAAGACCCAGCCGCGCAAGGGACGACCCGGTTCAGTCGGGTAGCTGGGGCATCTCGAGGCCAGGGTCCCGGCCCAGCAATACGCCGCGTGTCACCGCCGCATTGCCGTAACGCCGGCGCACCTGGTCGACCGCCTCGTCGACCGCGGTCGTGTCGTGGCTCTCTTCGAAGGGCAGCTCGAGCTGTTGTGCGCCGTCGCGATCGACGTTGGACACCGCGAACCCGATGAGGGTCAGCCCGCGCTCGGCGATCAACGGCGCCGCGGCGGTGACGAGGCCACGCGCGGCATGCAGGATCACCTCCGTCGACGCCGTGGCGCGCGGCATCGTGTGCGAACGCGTGGCACGGCCGAAGTCGTCGAAGCGCAGGCGCAGGACGACGGTGCGCCCGGTCCGGCCGGCCTTGCGCATCCGGCGGGTGATGCGGTCGATCAGGTTGACGACGACGGCGTCGACCTCCTGCGTCGACATCGTGTTGCCGCGGCGACCCAGCGCCCGCTGCGCACCCACGGAGCGACGGCGCACGCCGGTGACCACCCGCCGCCGATCGATGTTGTGCGACAACGCGAACAGCCGGCTGCCCATCGCTCCGCCGACGAGGGAGCCCAGAGTGGACTCGCTCAGCTCGGCGACGTCGGCCACGGTCTCGATGCCGTAGGAGTGCAGCTTCTCCGCGGTCTTCGCCCCGACGCCCCAGAGCCTGCGCACGGGCAGCGGATGCAAGAACGCCAGCTCGCGATCGGGTGGGACCAGCAGCAGCCCGTCGGGTTTGGCTTCCTGGCTGGCGACCTTGGCCAGGAACTTGGTGCGGGCGATGCCGACGGTGATGGGCAGGCCGACCTCGTCGCGGACGCGCTCGCGCAGCCGCGCGGCGATCTCGACCGGGGTTCCCGACACCCGCCACAGACCCGACACGTCGAGGAACGCCTCGTCGACCGAGAGTGGTTCGACCGTGGGGGTGGTGTCACGGAAGACCTCGAAGACCGCGGCGCTGGCCTGTGAGTATGCGTACATCCGCGGAGGCACGACGATCGCGTGGGGGCAGAGGCGGCGTGCCTCGCGCCCGCCCATGGCGGTTCGCACCCCGTAGGCCTTGGCTTCGTAGCTGGCGGCCAACACCACCCCGGCGCCGACGAACACCGGCTTACCGCGCAGCGCCGGGTCGTCCCGCTGTTCGACCGAGGCGTAGAACGAGTCGAGGTCGGCGTGCAGGATGCTCGCCGAGTCGGCCCCGGGACCAGTGGACACGAACATATGTTCGCATCGAGGACCGACTAGTGGCGAGCCTTGCCGTAGATGCTCGTGACCCAGATGTGGGCGAGGGTGTCGACGAGCTGCGCCGGGTCGACGGCCGGCTGCTCGGACGCGAAGGCCGCGAGCATCGTGCGCTCGTTCATCAGGTTCAGCGACGTCGCAAGATCCCGTGCCGGGATGGTCTCGGGCGCCTCACCGCGCGCGCGTTCGGTCTCGATCGACGCGGTGGTGTAGTCGATCCACTTCTGCATGAAGCTCGACCATCGCGTGCGCACGTCGGGGTTGGTGGGCCGGGCGGCCGCACCCGCGAGCGTGACGGCGCGGTGTGACCCGAAGGTGCGGAACAGCGCGTTGATGGCCCGCCAGACCCCGGCGGGATCCACCGCGGTGTCCAAGCCGCCCATCGCGTCGTCGGCGTTGCGGTCGGCCTCGTCGATCACCTGCTCGACGAGCGCGCGGAGCACTGCATCCTTCGACGGAAAGTAGAAGTAGAACGTCGGGCGGGAGATACCAGCGCCCTTGGCCAGGTCGTCCACCGAGATGTCGGCCAGCGAGCGCTCCTCGAGAAGGGCCTCGAGAGTGGAGAGTATTGCCTGCTCACGGTCGTCGCCGGAGGGCCTGCCGGAACGGCGCCCCCGCGGTCCGCGGGACTGACTGACGGTGGTCACAACCCATGACTTTACACGGTGTCGACTTTCTCGACACGCCGTTGACTAAGTCGACAGTGCGTTGATACGCTCCGGTACCATGAGCGAACACCTCGACGTCGTCATCGTTGGAGCAGGGATCTCCGGCATCAGCGCCGCGTGGCACCTGCAGGACCGCTGCCCCGGTAAGAGCTACGCGATCCTGGAGCGCCGGGAGAACCTCGGCGGCACCTGGGACCTGTTCAAGTACCCCGGCATCCGGTCCGACTCGGACATGTTCACGCTGGGCTTCCGGTTCAAGCCGTGGACATCGGAGAAGGCGATCGCCGACGGGCCGTCGATCATGGCGTACCTGAAGGAAACGGTCGCCGAGTACGGCATCGACAAAAACATTCGGTACCGCCACCGAGTGTTGTCGGCGAACTGGTCGGACCAGGACAACCGCTGGACCGTGCGCGTCGACCGCGATGGCGAGGAGGCCGAGATCACCGCGTCCTACCTGTTCGCCGCGAGCGGTTACTACAACTACGACGAGGGTTACACCCCCGAGTTCGTCGGCCGCGACGACTTCGAGGGCACGATCATCCACCCGCAGCACTGGCCCGAAGACCTCGACTACACGGGCAAGAAGATCGTCGTGATCGGCAGCGGCGCCACCGCGGTCACGCTGATTCCGGCACTGGCCAATTCGGGAGCGGGCCACGTGACGATGCTGCAGCGCTCGCCGACCTACATCGGCGCGCTGCCCGACGTCGACCCGTTCGCCGTCCAGACCAAGAAGGCGTTGCCGGAGAAGATGGCGTACGTGCTCAACCGCTGGAAGAGCATTCTGTTCCAGTCGGCGCAGTACCAGATCAGCAGGCGCTTCCCGAATTTCATGCGCAAGCAGCTGATGACGATGGCGCAGCGCCGGCTGCCGGAGGGCTACGACGTGCAGAAGCACTTCGGTCCGCGGTACAACCCGTGGGACGAGCGACTCTGCTTGGCGCCCAACGGGGATCTGTTCAAGACCATCCGCCACGGCAAGGCCGACGTCGTCACCGACACCATCGAGCGTTTCACCAAGACGGGCATCAAGCTCGCTTCCGGTGAGGAGCTGACTGCCGACATCATCATCACCGCAACGGGTTTGAACCTGCAGCTGTTCGGTGGTGCGGCGATCATGCGCAACGGCGAGCCGATCGAGCTGAACGAGACCATGGCCTACAAGGGCATGATGTTGACCCACATGCCGAACATGGCGTTCACGATCGGATACACCAACGCGTCGTGGACGCTGAAGGCCGACCTGGTCTCGGAGTACTTCTGCCGGGTGCTGAACTACATGGACGCCAAGGGATTCGACCGCTTCGAGCCGAAGCATCCCGGTAACACCGTCGACGAGCGTCCGCTGATGGATTTCACGCCCGGATATGTCCTGCGCGCACTGGACTATCTGCCGAAGGCCGGACACGTCACCCCGTGGCGGCTTAAGCAGAACTACCTGCTCGACCTGCGGCTGATCCGTCGTGGCAAGGTCGACGACGAGGCGCTGGAGTTCAGCAAGCACGAAGCGTGGGTGAAAGCTTCGGCCTAGTTCTTCCGCCGAGCAGACGCGAACCTGCCCATTTCTCGCCGAAATGAGGCAGGTTCGCGTCTGTTCGCGGTTGTGGGGGTGGCCGTCAGGGGGCGACGACCACGATGCCGTCGTCGTCGCTGTAGGCGATGTGGCCGGGCTCGAACACGATCCCGCCGAACTCGACCGCGATATCGCGTTCGCCCGCACCGGTTTTCGTGCTCTTCCGCGGATTGGTGCCCAGCGCCTTGATGCCGATGTCGAGGGTGCGCAGTGTCGCGGAGTCGCGGACGGCGCCGTGGATGATCAAACCGGCCCAGCCGTTGTCGACGCCGAGGCCCGCGATGACGTCACCGACCAACGCCGAATGCAGCGACCCGTCGCCGTCGATGACGAGCACCGCGCCGTCACCGGGTTCGGACAACACGGACTTCAGCAAGGCGTTGTCCTGGAAGCACTTCACCGTGACGATGGGTCCGGCGAACTCGGCGCGCCCGCCGAACTGGCGTAATTGCAGATCGCAGCTGCGCACGTCGGGTCCGATGTCGTCGACCAGGTCGGCGGTGGGGCGGGGTTCGATGCTCACCGGTCGATGCTAAGGGAGCGCGCCCTGTCCGGTGCTGGCGAGGGCCAGGGAGATCACCCTCTTCGCGCAGCACTATCGACCCAGACGCCGCGTCAGTCCTCGTCGCCGCCGCGGCGTATCAGCAGCACGACGATGATCGCCAGCACACCCGCCGCGATCGCCACCGCCACCGGCAACCGCGATGGCTCCGGCCCGATCAACGGCGCCGGTTCCGGCCCTGACACCGGGTTGGGCGCGCTGGCGACCGTCGACTTGGCTTGTGCAGCGGCCTCTTTCGCCGCCGACTCGAGGCTGCTGTCCTTGGCGGCCGATTCCGTCGGGGGCGCCGTCTTCGGCGGAGCCTTCTTAGCCGGCTCCTTCCTGGCGGCGGGCGCCTTCTTGGCGGGCGTCTTCTTGGCCGGTGCGGCCTTCTTCGCCGCCTTCTTGGCCGGGGTCTTCTTGGCCGCCTTCTTGGCGGGAGTCTTCTTGGCGGGAGTCTTCTTCGCGGGCGCCGGGGGGATCAGCGGATCCGGCGAGGTGCTCGCCGACTCGGCGGCAGCGGGCTGCGGGGTCGACTCATCCGCCGGTGGTGAGCCCTGCGGCTGTTCGTCGGGTCGGCCCTGCTGGTCTGCCATCGGGCTGCTCCTTTGCAGTGTCTCGGCGCCAGGCCGGCCGAGCGGGCGACCGGCAGTCGAACGGTCCCATCATGCCAGGTTGGATATGGCGCTAACCCGCGACGGCCAGACCGGCCGCCAGCACCAGCGCGACGATCATCAGCGCGGTCTCGACCCGCGCCCTGGTGCGCGACGCCACCGCCGTCGCGCGGTGCGACCGTGCGGCGGGCACCCACATCGTGCGGTTTCGCCAGCCGAGGACGACGAGAGCGACCGTAGCCGCGATCTTGGCCGACAGCAGCCGTCCGTAGCCGGTGGTGTACAGCTCGGCCGGTGCGCCCAACCGGATCGCGGCACCCGCCGCCCCGCCGGCAAGCAGCACCAGCACGCAGACCAGCGACAACTGCGAGAAACGCGGCAGCATCCTGGCCCACTGCCCCCGGTGGTCGACGGTGAGCACCAGAGCGGCCAGCGCTCCGCACCAGAGCGCCGCGGCCAGGGTGTGCACGGTGACCGCGGCACCGCCCAGCGCACTGTCGGCGAAGTGCCCCGTCAGTTGGCGTGCGGCCACCCCGACCGCCACGGCGCCGATCACCACGACGTTCCTCGACGAGGTCCGCGGCGCGGCGAGCGCGGCGAAGCCGACGGCGGCCGCAACCACAACCGCGAGGATGCCCGACCGCCCGGCAGCGGTCGCGGTCGCAAAATTCAGCGTGGTCTGCACGCCGAGCCGAAGCACCGGCAGCCCCGCGGCCTGTGCGGCCTCGACGAGCAACCGGGCCAGCTCGGCCAGCAGCCACACCGCCGAGGTGACGGCGAGCGGTCGCGACGAGCGGACCAGCAGCTCGCCGCGACGACGCTCACCGTCGAGCATCGGCACCACGGCCAGGCCCAGCGCCACGACGCCTGCGCCGTCGGCCAGTGCTCGCACGGCGATCACGGCCAACGACCCGTGCGGATGGGCCAGGGCCCACGCCAGGACCGCCGCGGCGGCCGCCAGCAGCACCCCGGCGGCCACCGTGCGTGCGCGGGTCACGGGCGCCGCCGCACCGCCCACACCGCGCCGGCACCGATGACGACGACGGCGCCCACGAAGAACGGCCACACGGGAACCCCGTCGTCGGCCGAGGTGTCAGCCGGGGCGGCCGCCGGCGGTCCCGGCGTCCCGGTCCCCTGCACACTCAGCTCGAACGACCACGACCCGTTGACCACGTGCCCGTCGGCCGAGGTGGCCCGGTAGTTCACGGTGTACCGCCCGGACGGCCCGAGCGGTCTCACGCCGACACGCAGGACGGCGCCCCGGACCTCCGGCTCACCGGTCGACCACAGGTTGCCGTCGGGGCCGACGACGGTCATCGCGGCGAACTGCGTCTGCATCGCTTCGCTGAACGTCGCCGACACCGACGTCGGCGTCTCCGTCAGTCGGGCGTTCTCGGCCGGGTCCGTGGCGATGCGGGTCGCGTGCGCGGACGCGGTGCCCGCACCGGCCAGCGCCCCTGCGGCCACCCAGGCGATCACGAGCACACCGACGGCAAATCTCCTCATGCCCGCCGCCTCGAAAGCAGCGCCACAGCGAGCGCGATGGCGGCGACGCCCAGCGCTCCGCCGGCGAGCCACCGCGTCCCGGTGTCGGTTGTCGGCGGCGTACCCGTGCTGGTCAACTCCAGCGCCGGCGCCGGGTGCTCGGGTTCGGTGCCGTCGGCTGTCGCGGGCTGGCTCCAGTGCACGACGGTGCCGTCGTCGTAGGTCTGGGTGGCGGGGAAGCTCACCGAGTCGTCGTCGGGGAGTTTGACCGAGGCGCGGAACAACGCGAACTGGTCGGGCGAGATGCCGGTTCCCGGCGCCGCCGTCCAGGTGATGGAGCGGACGGTGCCCGCTGCGGTGTCACGGTCCAGCCGTGCGGTCCACCCCGGCATGACCTCTGTCCGCACCGACGTCAGGTTCGGCAGCTCCACGGTCAATTCCGTTGTGAGGGCACCGGTGTCGGATTCACCGGGGACCCGGAACGTGAGCATTGCGTAGTCGCCGCGGTCCGCGTGGTCTGCATCCACGCGGACGTGGGCCGACGCGGTGCCGGCGAGCGCGATCGTCGACGCCGCTGCGGCGACGGTGATAAGGGCGCGCAGGGGCGCCCTGGTGATGGTTCTCATCGAGTGGGCTTTCTGTGTCGTGGGGAAGTCGATCAGCGGGCGAGGCTGACCGGCGGGCCACGATGAGACACCGACGCGGCGAGAAGCAGCGCGGAGCGAAGCGGTTGTTCGGCACGATGAGTGCTGCAGCGCGCCTGCGGCGGAACCGGTGCGCACACGATCCGCACCGCCACCCGCACCACGCGGGACACCGCCCGGCACAGGCGGTCGCCGGCCGCGATCAGCACTGCACCCACTCCGACGGCCAGCACGTGCGCGGCCAGCATCGTCGTGCTCGGCGGTGCGTGGGTATGCCCGGTGACGCCCAGCAAAATGTGGCCGACGACCTGTCCCGACGCCAAGATCCCCAGCAGCACGGGAATTTCCGAGGCCCGCGAGAGACCCGCGATCAGCGCGCCGATGGTCGCGGCGAGAACGGCCATCGCAACCGTCGCCGCCCCGGTCGGTAACTCGGCACCGCCGTATCCGTGTGCGGCCGCGGCGAGTGTCGCCGTCAGCAGCCCCGAAGCCACGCCACGAAGGCGTGCCGCGAGACCGGTGGGCGACATGGACCGCTCAGCTCACGCCGAGCCGAGCCATCAGGTCGGCGTCGATTCCGTCGAGTTGCTGTTCGATCGAGGTGTGCGCCGCCTTACGTCGTGCCGGCGGCATGTGCTCGGCGGCGGCCACCGCGGCGGACAGGTCGCCGAGCCGCTCGGTGATCGCACCGACGAATTGTTTGGTCTCGGCGTCCTTGGGCTTCTTCTCGGCGACGAGGCGCAACGACTGCTCGGCGCCGGCGATGCGGGCCGACAGCTGGGCGCCGTACCCGTTGAACTGACCGACCTGGCTGAGCGGGACCCCGAGCCGGTCCGCGCGGCGCTGGTCGAGGTAACCGCGTGCGGTGATCGACGCGCGGTAAGCGACCGGCACCACGATCGGGGCGAGCAGCCGCGTCACGGTCAGCACCCGCCGAATCCGGCCGGGGGAGAAGAGCTTGCCTTCGCGGGCGGCCTTCAGTTGCGTCTCGGCGACCTTGAGCGCTGCCCGGTCACTGTCGCGCTGCGCCTTGAGCTGGGCCTTGAGAGCCCTGGTCTCGGAACGGTTGGCGGCCTTGATGCGACGGGCTTCGTTCTTGGCGGCCAGCTTGGCCTCCAGTTTCGCCTTGGCCTTGATCGCGCGGGCCTCGGCCCTGCGGGTGGCGCGGGTTTTGCGTCGCTTGAACAGGCTCATCCCGGCTTGCCTCCCAGTGGTGTTTTCGGCCGCTGACGTCATCGCTGTGCGGGTTGTCGGTGCAGCACAACCCTATCGTTGCGAGCTTGTGGGCTGCGGGCGGCTCGATGCCCGCGGGGCCGCTGCGGTTACGCCTTGGCTGGACCGCGCATTGCGGGCATGCTTGTACAAAACCGCGAGTTCGCGAACTTGAAGCCAAGAAGCCGCCCGTCAAGACGGCGGACAGCGGATAGTGGACTGGTCGGAAGGGGGATCCATGCCAGCTAACCGCCGTGTCACCCGAGCAGTCGGGGCCGTGCTCGAACTGGCGCCGCGGCACGGGGAGGTGTCGCTGACCCGGCTCGTCGAGGCCGTCAGCGAAGACCGCCAACGACGCATCGAGCTCAAGATGGCCGAGCTGCCGCCCGGAGTCTGTGGGCAGTGGCGCCAGTACAACGACCACGACGTCTTCCTGATCCAGAAGGGTCTGCCCGCGTGGGACCGCACGCTGGCCCACGAGCTGGGGCATCTGGTGCTGGGCCACGACGGCATCCCCGTCGCGCAAGCCGCCGAGCAGAGCACGGAGTTCGCCAGCTCCGATCTCATCAGCTACATGCTCAACCAGCGGACCGGTTGTATGGGGCCCGCCGGTGAAGAGGCCGAGCAGGAGGCGGAGGATTTCGCGGCCCTGCTGCTCTACCGCCTCGGCAGGCTGCCGTCGGACCGTTCGTCGATCGTCCAGGTGCGGCTCGGAGAGGCGTTTGGTTGATCGTCTGGGTGATCGCCGGTCTGCTCGGACTGGCCACCGGCCTACGCATCGGGTGGGCGCTGGTCAATAAGCAGAGCCTGGTGAGCACCGCGATGATCCTCGCGTTGGCCAGCCTGGCGTTGATCGCCGCCCTGAACTGGCAGCCGTTGACGCTGCTGATCGACCGGCTCCTGCACTGGCCCAACATCTCGCTGGGCTTGTCCCAGATCGCGCTCGTCGCCTGTGCCGCGGGCAGCTGCGTGATGATCACCTCCGCGTCGTCGGTGCGTAAACCGGCGACGATCCGCCGGATCGCCATGGCGCAGTACGCCGTCGCGGCGGTGATCGCCGTGGTGACGGCGCTGGCGTTCTTCGCCGCGGGACGGCAGCCCGAGATGTCGGCCCAGGAGTTCCTGCAGCGCAATCTGAGCGAGGGCGGGAACTCGTTGCCCTGGCTGCTGCCGCTGCTGTACGTGCTGCTGGCCTTGTCACTGGTCTCCTGGGCGGGACTGCGCTATTCGAATCGCAGCCGCCGTGGCCGGGCGCTGTTCGTGTTCACGCTCGGCATCGTGCTGATCGCGGTCGCGGCCGCCTTCTTCTTCCTGCGCGCCGTGAACCGCAGCGGGCCTGTCGGTGTCGGCGCCGCGGCGACGCTCCTGGGCTGCGCGATGGTGGTCGTCGCCGCGGGATCACTGCTGCCCAGCATCGAGGACTGGTTCGGCGCTCGTCGCGAACTGCGGGCGATTCAACCGATACTCACCGAGCTGGGCCGCAGGCATCCCGACATCGGTATCGGGGTCCGGCCCCGCGGTCCGCTGGTCTTCCGGGTCGCCGAGCGGATGTCGTTGATCTCCGATGCGCTCTACCTGGAAGCCACGGCCGCCGAGTACCGCCGCAAGCTGCGGGTGGACCCCGCCGGCGCGGTGACCGGTGACGAGGCCGAGGACGACGCTGAACTCGAATCGCCGCCCGTTCCGCCGCAGGAACAAGCGAAGGCGATCGCCGAATGGATTTATTCCGGAATCGACGGCACCGCGGAGGATCAGCGCGTCGACTTTCCCGGCCTGGGTTGGCTCAACCAACCCAGCGAGTACTCAGACCGCGAGTGGATTCTGGAGATCGCCGAGCAGTACCGCGCGTTGACCCGCCGCGGTGCCGCGGCGGGTCAAGCAGCGTAGCTGGTCTGGTGGCCGCGCTTCGCCAGCTGGGGCGGGCGTAATCCCTGGTGGCCCCGGTGGTTCGGCCGGTCCCGGCGGCGCGAGCGGCGCGCTGGCTCCGAACGGACCCGGCGGCACAGCCGGACCCGGCGGCGCGAGCGGATGCCTGCCGAACGTCGGCTGCATCAACATCCCCGCCCCGTAATCACTAGCTGGCTACATCTAGCGCCCAGCCACGCGGCGCACGCTTCTAGGTGAGCGTGCGCCGCGTTGCTTTGTGCGGGGACTCATCTCAATTCACTTGTGTCTCTTTGGTTTCAGTGGTCACAATTGGGGTGATCGTGTCGGGGGGTGGGTTTAGCGTCGGGGTGTGGGTTTCGAACATGTGAGCGAAGTGATTGCGGGGATGGCCGCTCAGGCGTCCGCGTTGATCGCCGAGTCGTTCGACACCTTGAGCACTGCTGAGCAGTTGGCGTTGACCGCCCAGTGGGAGACCTTCACGCGACGCCAAGCGATGGTGGGGCACCGGCTGGTCGCCGGGTTGCAGGGCGCGCCGTTGGCGGAGGTGGGTGAGCACAGTGTGGCCGGCGCGTTGACGGTGTTGTTGCGGATCTCCAAGGCTGAGGCGAGTCGGCGGTCTGCT